>NZ_JBWKYR010000015.1:0-135500 GCF_059423865.1 Acidovorax sp. GW458-11-26-14-TSB4 | reverse complement strand
TCGCTGCCAGGCTAGGCGCAAAGCACAGCCATGCCGGGTGGCATGGCGAGCATTTGTAACGACGCATGGCGGCGATTATCGAGAGATTTATTCAACGAATTTCGAACTCGGGACACTAGGTGCCCAAGTTCGGCTGCGGCGTTTCTCATCCGATGACCGCGTATTGGTGCATGCGTTCGACAAGCACCAGAACAAGATTTTTGCGTTCTTCACATCGAAAAAATCTAAGAACCTGTTCAAAATCTTCTGAGCAATAGAGACAAGAATGCCAGAGGGATGAACTGCAAGCTGGTGTTCAGCTGCCTCTCGAAGTTCTTCCATAGCCGCCTGTTTTTCTCCAGCCAGGCAAAGCTGCGCTCTTCGACCCAACGCTGGGGCATGACCTTGAACATATGCAACTTGCTTCGCTTGGCGATCTGTACAGCTACGTGTCCACCCAGAATGTCTTGCCCCCTGAGCGAACGGTTTACCCACGTAGCCGCTGTCACACAGCAGGGCCTGAACCCCACCCAAAGCAGGCTTGCAGCGCCTGCAAAGCCCCTTTGCGATCCGTCACCTGCGCCGTGTTCACTGACACCGCGTGCGGCAGCCCCTGCGTATCCACGCAATGTGAAGTGTGATGCCTGAAACTTTCTTGCCCGCGTCATAGCCCTTCAAGGCCGCCGCATCCGTGTTCTTCACTCTCTGCGCGTCTACTATCAAGAACCCGCTTGAGGCGCTACGCCCCAGTCTCTCGCGGGCCGCGCCAACCTGATTTTTTTTAAAGCCTGCTCCAGCAGGCTGCCACCTTCTCGTGGCTCACTCCAGATCGCAAAATAAGCATGCACCGTCTGGGGTACTTGGCTCTCATGGGGGCAGGAAGCTTACCGGAAAATTAGCTGGGGCTAGAGATTTTGAACAGGCTCTTATACCGAATCTTGGGAAGGACAGTACATTGGCAATTTATTTGGCGAACATTCCGTGCATAGAAACCAGCCTATGTGCAAGGCTGTTAGGGTCGATACGCATCGTCGACACTGTTGCGGTCCCGGCACAAACGTGCTCGTATATAAGATGAAATGCTGATTGCGCAGACACCATTAGTTCCGCTGCTTGCCCAAGACCGTTGGCGATGGTGTCGCTCTCGAAACTCCCCAAGAGTTCAGAACCTTTGAAAAGCTTAAAAATATACAAATTCAATTCTATTTTTTCAATCATCAAATTGATAATCATGAATTGCTCCCATGCTTGGCAGCCGTTATTTAACTACATCTTGAAAATATCTAGTAGAAATTTTTCAACCGGCTGGCGAGCCGCACGTAAGTTAATCAGGGTGTGCGGAGCGCCCGGGATCAATACTATACTGGAATTTTTGTGATCCTTTAACGCATTCGCGCAATGGCCTAGTGCTTCATTATTTCCCAGCCACTTATTGGACGGAGAGAAAAATGGATCATTGGCACTAATCACGTTTAGTACAGGCTGACCGAGAGGAACTGCAGTGATCGGGGATGTCACAAAGTAATTATTCTCGCAACTCCAAGAAAAAATAATTCTGCCTGCCAACTCACTCCCATCATACCTTGCAACGGCCGTTCCTCCCTCGCTGGTGCCAGCCAAAACTATGCGGCTTTTGTCGACCCATTGTATATTTTTAAGCGCTTGGATAGCAAGCTGAATTTCTGATGCACGCAATGCGTGAATTTTTTCATATACTTCTTTAGAAACTGGCGACTTATAAGTTATTCGGTCTGGCAAGACAAAGGAGTCCGGAGCGATACTGGCAACGCCCAATTTGCTAAGCCAGTGTTGCCACTCCTCAATTGCCTTTAATCCCAAGCCCGACGACCCATGCATAAAAATAACGATTGGGATGTTGCCTTTCACATCCGAGGGGGCATCCCTGAATTTTCCGAAATACTCTTGTCCATTGTTGTAAACCGCTGGTATAGAGACTTGGGAGTTCTGAATTACCTCCTTGGAGGAAGCTGCTGTGTGGGTGTAAGCATTCCCCTTCACTTCTCCGTCTGGTGCCTGCGCGAAAGCGGATGGGAGCAGAGAGGAAAGGACTAGTGCGAGGATCAATTTGAACATGGCTGGGTCTCCTTTGAACTGAACTCTACGCAGCCACTGAAGAATCGTCCAATGCATAGGTGTGCATGATTTATACTTCTTGGTTATGAATCTGACCCAGCGCCAACTCAAGATGTTTGTGACCACAGCCGCGCTAGGTAACATATCGCGCGCTGCAGAGTTGCTCTTTCTCAGTCAACCTGCTTTAAGCCGCGCGCTGCAGGAGTTTGAGAATCAATTGGGGGTAGCATTGTTTGTCCGCAGTACCCGGCGGGTGACGCTAACGCCAGCGGGAGAAAGGTTCCTTCCAGTTGCCAGGCAACTACTTCAAGATCTTGTGGAAGCAACTTTCGTACTTCGCGACGATGCTTCAGGACCTAGAGCAACCGTAAGCGTTGCGGTTGGGGAGGCGTTCGGTTGCACGGTGCTACCTGCGGCATTGAAGTCGTTCAGGCAACAACATCCCCTTGTCAATGTCCGAATTTTGGATGACAACAGTCAAGGAATAACTCGACAAGTCGCTCAAGGCGAGGTCGATTTTGGAATTGGATCGCCTGTAGGATCTACAGCATCTCTAACATGCAGGAAGCTCCTCACTGCTCCAATTGGACTGCTGTCAAGTACTCAATTCCATGAGCTGGGATCGTCACTGGATTTGAGTGAGATCGAGCGCCTGCCGTTGCTCAAGGAAAGTTCGGACACGAGCATCGTTCACGTTCTTAGCGCCGCCGGTTCAGATCTCGTTTCGCAAATGGGGAGGGGGGTGGAAGTCTCCAGCCTGGCATTACAGATTGCCATGGTTCACGAAGGGGTTGGGATCGCGGTTATGTCGGCTTTGGGGGCTTCACATCGCGACGCGGCTGGCCTGTGTTTCACTAGCATCGAACCACGCGTATCGAGGGAAATATTCACCATGCATCGAAAAGAACACACCCTTTCCGTTCCAGCCAAAGAATTGATTGCGGCTATAAAACTCGTTCTTCCGAGCAGCAGGTTGCATCCATGGGTTCTCCTCCAGTGAGGTATACGGCCCCGGTGCTCCTTTGAGAACCGTGCCCTCCGCGTACTTTGTGCAAGCCCGTGAAGTTTGCCTTTGCGCCAAGAAAGAAACGCCACGAGGGACTCCCAGCCCCTGCCGGTGGTGCGCAGGTCGTTTGCCACGGACATGCGGCGTGTGGCCAGAAGCTGGTTGGCGTCGGCCGCAGGCCTGTTGGGGGCGTTGCCATCGGCCGCCGTGGTCACGGCCACGCCTTGTTCACCCAGCGACAGGCGAATACCACCGATAGGCTAGCCGTCGAACAGCATGCGCACGCGCAGCGGCTGGCCGGCGTGGGGCGTGTTGGACGTGAGCGCCAAGTTCTCGAACTGCTGGCCCAGCGGTTAGCTGACGATGGCGCGCCATTGGATGATGGTTGTGGTACTTGGGCAGGTGCATGCCGCTGGTTGCCGGGGTTCTCTATCGTGGGCATGTTGACCATTGCGCCGCCTTCCACCTTGCGGGGCTCGTGTACACCTACCGGTCGATGGAATGAGACATCGATGGTTGTGCACCGTTTGACTCAGCGGACCAGCCTTGGAGGTGATCGATCAGCCACCTTCCGGCCGGTCCAGGGGGCACCGCCGCCAGGTGGAATGCGGATGTGGTGATCTGCATCCCCACTTTGGGCACCTCGTCGACATCAAGGATGACAAGTCGGCCTTCAGCCACATCCTGCTCCACCATGTGCACCGGCATGCCTCCCCAGCCCAGGCCTTGTTTCAAGAAGGCGTGCTTGGTGGACAGGTCGGCCAGACGCCAGGTGGTCGGGGAAAGTACGCCGTAGTCGCGGCCCACCATGAGCTGCGAGCGGTCGGTCAGCACCAACTGGATGTGCTTGCCCAGTTCTTCGCGCGGGATTCGCCCTTTGACAGCGCTCAGGGGGTGCTCGGCAGCAGCCACCATCACCAGCGAGATCTCGCCCAGGCGCTCGCTGACGAGCGAGGGAAACGGCACCGGCAAGGCGCCGAGGATGCCCAGGCTGCAGCGGCCATCCAGCACCGGCTCATAAGCGGCGCCCAGCCCTTCCACGAACAGCCGCAGCGGCGTGATCGGAAACCGTTTCGCGAATTCCTTGGCCGCCCGGCTGATGACGTCCGGCGGAAAGAACACGTCGACGACCACGGACAGCTCGGCCTCCATGCCACCTGTCATGAGCTTGGCCCGCGCCTTGAGCCTGTCCACGCCCGAGACGATGTTGCGGGCATCGGCCAACAGCAGCACGCCCTCGGGCGTGAGCTTCGGGAAGCGGCCGCTGCGGTCGAACAGGGTCACCCCGGTCTGTGCCTCCAGGCCTGCAACCCAGCCGCTCACCGCGGACTGCACGCGGTTGAGCTTGCGCGCCGCTGCGGAAAAGCTGCCTTCATCAGCCGCGGCCACGAACGTGCGCAGCTGGTCCAGGGAAACGCCGTCGAGCATGGGCCACCTCCATCCATCCCAAAAACAGATGGTTCGGTTCTCAATATACCGTCTTCGCAAGATGGTGGTTCGTCCGCACCATACCTATCCAGCCACTCCATCCGGTCGATATGCGGATGAAGCCCCTCCCCCCTTCGCCCCACAAGGCGTTCACCGAAAGGATTTCCCCATGCAATTGCTTCACCTGGATTCCAGCGTTCTCGGCGCGGCCTCCGTCAGCCGCCAGCTTTCCGCCGAAATCGTCGCGCGGCAAAAGGTCTTGCACCCCGGCCTGCAGGTCGTCTACCGCGACCTGGCGGCCGACCCGGCCCTGCACCTCACTGGCACGCACATGTCGGCATGGCAAGGTGCACAGGTTGAGGACGAGGTCATCACCGCCGACCTGGTCAAGGGCAACGCCTACCTGTCGGAGCTCTTCGCGGCGGACATCGTGGTGATCGGGGCGCCGATGTACAACCTGTCCATTCCGACGCCGCTGAAGTCCTGGATCGACCGGATTGCGATCGCCGGCAAGACCTTCCGCTACACGGCCACCGGCCCCGAAGGCCTGCTGGTCGGCAAGAAGGCGTTCATCGCCTCGTCTCGCGGCGGCATCTACACGCCGGGCTCTCAAGGCGCGGCCCTTGAGCACCAGGAGAGCTATCTGCTGGCGTTGCTGGCGTTTCTGGGCATGACAGACACGACCGTGGTGCGCGCCGAAGGGCTCGCCCTGGGCCCCGATGCAAGGCAAGCCGCCGTCGCGCAAGCCCTGCAGGACATCGCCGCCCTCGCGGCCTGAGCATCCATTTACCTTGAAGAGAACCCCATGACCTATTCCATCATCGGTGCCGGCAACGTCGGCGGCGCACTGGCCCATCACTTCAACCGGGTCGCGATTCCCGTAGGCATCGCCAATTCACGTGGTCCGCAATCCCTGGAGGCGCTTCGCAGCCAGTACGTCACGCCCGTGTCCATCGAAGAGGCGCTTGGCGCAGACATCATCATCCTGGCGACGCCTTTCATGGCGCGTGCCGCGGTGGCAGCCGCCTCCGACAAGTGGAAGGGCAAGATCATCATCGACGCCATGAACACCTATGGCGTGCCGGAAAACGAGCTCAGGGGCCTGCCCTCCAGCGTCGTCGTGTCCGAGTCGTTTCCTGGCGCGCATGTCGTCAAGACGTTCAACCAGTTGCCGGCCAAACTGCTGGCGCAGGACCCCGGGCAGGAGAGCGGACGCCGCGTGATGTTTATGGCCGGGGACGAGGCGGCGGCGGTGGATCAGGTGCGCACCCTCGTCGAACGCCTGGGCTTTGCGCCCATCGTGCTCGGCACCCTGAGCGAAGGTGGCGCACTGATTGGTATGGGCGGGCCGCTGATCCTGAAGAACCTGCTGGCGATGCAGTGAGGGCCAAGCGACAACTGCAATTGTGCTTCACCACCAAGCAAGCACCAAGTGGAGTCGGCGCAGTTTCACAGATTTTCGTGACGGCGACCGCAAGGGCCAGGAGACCTGTTGATGCCCGGGGAGCCGAGTGAAAAAGCTACCGTCAATCCGTTGCGCTACCCGGCGATAGTCCCCGACAACTGCCGCGACGTGATTTCGTTGAGGTCAACACGTTACGGCAGTTTTTTCGATGGCTGGCGATAGGCTCCTCAGGACCTGATCTCACCCCCACTCTATGGTTTCCGACGACCACAAACCCGCATGAATGCTTGCTTTGCAGGTCGGGACATCGTACTTCATCGTCACTTCTAGCCGAGTGCTTTTGCGGGCCATCGATCACAACCGGGTCGGCGGCCACAGGCGAGCGGTATGCACCAAAGTCAAGATCCAGACGGTATCCGCCCGCACCTCATAGACCAGCCTATAGCTCTCGTGTGGGATCAACTCTCGGGTGCCGGGGATCTGTCCGGCCCGTCCCAACAGGGGATGCTCGGCCAGTCGTCCGACTGCGGCCGAGAAAAGCTCATCCATGCGGATGGCGGCGAGCGGGTTGTCCTGAGCGATGAAGTCGACGATGTCGGCGCGGTCTTTCTCGGCGGACAAGGTCCACAGGACCCTCACGCGTCAGCGCCACCCACTTTGGCCCGCAGTGCAGAGCGGCGAGCAGCAAAGCGGGCCTCGACATCGGCATCACTGGCGTACTGACCAGACGCGATCTGCGCACGCGCCGTGTCGACCTTGGCGCGCAGGAAGGCGTCGTACTCACGGGTCTGCCGCTGGCGCTCGATGAATTCGCGCATCAGTTCGCGCACCACCTGCGACGCAGGGCGGTGGCTCGCCTCAGCCTCGGCCATGAAGGCGTCGCGCAGCTCCGGCTCCAGCTTCATGGTGAACATGGCTTCTTTGGACATGACCGGCTCCGGAAACGTTGATATCAACGAAGTATATACAACGTCAATACTTCTTGCCACGCTGCGTCGCCGATAGTGGTCTGCCCACTCACTCCCATTCAAACGCACCTGAATCTGCATCAGCGCATCAAAGCAAGCTTTCGTTAGGCACGGTGCCGGCCTCAATCCGATATCCCATCGCTCGGTAGCCGCGCTGACGCTTGTCCCACATACGCAGCAAAGCCGGGTGGCCGGCGTCCACAAAGTCGATGATCTTCACGTCGGTCTTGCTGGCGTGCTCCCGATGCAGGCGACCGGCGTACTGCTGCAGCGTGCCTTTCCAGGACACCGGCATGGCGAGAACCAGCGTGTCCAGCGGCGGGTGGTCGAAGCCCTCCCCAACCAACTTGCCAGTCGCCAGGAGGACGCGCGCCGCGTCGGGCGCCAGTGCCTCAAGGCCTGCCACCAGCGCCGCACGCTGCGTTCTGGACATCCGGCCATGCAATACGAAAAGTGCCGACCCAAGGCCGCCGAGGGCTGCCTCGATTGCACCGAGGTGTTCCGTGCGCTCTGTCAGGACCAACATCTTGCGACCCTGCGCAAAGGCTTCGCGCACCTCGGAGGCAATGGCCTCGGTCCTGGCCTGATCGTTGGCAAGATGCCGAAAGACTTCCTGGATGCCGGCGTCCTGCGGCAGATCGATCCGGACATGGCGGAACCGCGGCACAGCCTCTAGGTCGTGCGGCGCTCCGGCAGGCGTAGCCGCCGTATGGCGGATCGGCCCGCATTGCATGAAGATGATCGGCTGCTGGCCATCGCGTCGGATCGGAGTCGCCGTCAGGCCCAGCACATATTTGGCCTTGGTCCGCTTGAGGATGGCGTCGAAGGAGACTGCACCGACATGGTGGCACTCGTCGACGATCACCTGGCCATAGTCCTCGACCAGCGGCACCACCTCCCCCTGGCGGGACAGGGACTGCATCACGGCAATGTCGATCCTGCCGGTCGGCTTGGCCTTGCCGCCGCCGATGTTGCCGACCACGCTCTTGCCGACGCCGAGAAAGGCCTGTAGCCGCTCCTGCCACTGCTTCGCCAGCTCGGTGCGATGCACCAGCACCAGGGTGTTGACACCCCGGAGCGCCATCATCGCGGCGGCGGTGGCCGTCTTGCCAAAGGCTGTTGGGGCGCAAAGTACACCGGCCTCGAAGGGCATCATCGCGGCGACGGCGGCCTCCTGATCTGGGCGCAGATTGCCGACAAACGACACATCCAACGGCTGGCCACTGAAGCGCTCGTCTCGCAGGTCGTAGGCAATGTCGTTCTCGCGCAGCAGCGACAGGGCGGCAACCAAACACCCGCGGGGCAACGCGATGTGCTGCGGGAAGTTCTCGGCGCAGCCGATGACACGCGGCTTGTCCCACACCGACATCCGCATCGCCTGCGCCTTATAGAATTCAGGGTTCTGGAACGCCGCCAAGCGGATCAGGCGATTGGCCAGGGGCTGAGAAAGCTGCACCTTCTCGAAGTAGATCAGGTTGGCCAGGGTCAGCGTCAGCGAGCGGGGCATTGACCCCGTCAGCTTCTTCGACGCGATGCTCTGGCGTGTCCACGGCGTAGCCAAGTCCTCGTCATCAATGAAGGTGACGTCCAGCGGGTGGACGCCACCCGTGGCACGCAGGATGGTCGGCTCGATATCGTGCGCGTCCATGGACTGGATCGAGGCCAGGAACGCCCACTGGTCCGGGTAGGGACGCAGCTCGGCGTCGACAAAGACGCTGAAGCCTTTGTCCCTCGGACCCTTCTGCAGTGGCAGCGCGATCAAGTTGCCAAACCCGCCCTTGGGCATCGTGTCTTGGTTCGGGAACAGCCGGTCGTAGGACGTGAGCCGGAGCTGCCGCGTGCGCGCGCAGGTGTGGCTGATGATGGCCGTGCCCAGACGGCGGGCATCACGCGCCGACACGCGGCCGACAAAAAAAACCCAGGCATGGGCGCCCTGACCGGATCGCGAAACCTCCAGCGCTGCCGATACGCCCAGCTCCGAGCAAGACAACATGAACGCCTGCGCATCGTCCCGCCATTCGGCCTCGTCGAAGTCGACGGCCAGGAAATGGCAGCTATCGTCCTCCAACAGCGGATACACCCCCACCGTGTGCCCGCCAGCCAAGTGGTTGTAGATCACTGTGTCCGACAGCGGGACGAGCAGACGATTGCCGCAGTCTCCGCACTTGATGCGCGGCTTCTCGCACACGCCGGGACGCCACTCATTCGCGCAGGCCGGCGCGTAGCCCGACTTGCCCGTGGTCTTGCTTTCCCATCGAACGGGGAACACATCGGTACGGCCGCGGAAGAGCCGTCGGAAGATGGCGACCTTCTCGCGGGTGGACAGTCTCGATGGCTCGACGGGCTGTGGGGACGTCTGCTGCTGCGCCCGCCATTCGATGCCGTGCGATTCGAGCAGCGCGATCAGCCGATCGTGCTCCGCGCGCAGCGTGGTGAGTTCATCGCGGTCCGCCATCGAACCCATGCTCGGCCAGCAGGTCGTCCATGTCGTCACCAACGCCGTAGCCCAAGTTGTGGCCGAGGCGTCGAACAGCATCGAGGCGACCCAACAATGCGGCCCTGGGCCCCTCGGGCAAGGCGTCCATGGCTTTCAACGCCTGCTCGAACATCCGCACCAGAGCGTCGAAGTAGCCCTCGTCCTGCAAGCCAACGTCGCTGCTGAATCCCACTGCGCGCTCGCAGAAGAACACCATCAGTTCTGCCAGGCCCTCCGGCTGGCCGATGGCCTTCTTGTAGTCCACGATGGGCTTCTTGGCCTTGGCAACCGATGTGTCCTGGTTCTTGAACACGTCGGGCCAGAGCCAGCGGTCGATGGTTAACTTGTACGGCTTCAGCACATCGTCGCCGAGCCCGAAGCGAGCATGCAGGAATGCCTGGTTGCCCTTGCTTGAAGCGTAGAGGTCCTGCACAAGACCGATCAAGCCTGGGCTGTCGAAGTCAGCGAGCTTGTTCTTGACGTCGCTCCAACTCGGCGCTTTCGTTGTGACCATGCTTCGATCTAATTCATTGATTGATAGAGAAATTATCCGAATCCCTCACTCCCACTCAATCGTCGCCGGCGGCTTGCTGCTCACGTCGTACGTCACGCGGTTGATGCCCCGCACCTCGTTGATGATGCGCCCCGACACCTTCTTGAGCAGCGCGTACGGCAGCTCAGCCCAGTCGGCGGTCATGAAGTCGCTGGTTTGCACGGCGCGCAGGGCGACCACGTAGTCGTACGTGCGGCCATCGCCCATCACGCCAACGCTCTTGACCGGCAGGAAGACCGTGAAGGCCTGGCTGGTGAGGTCGTACCAGGTCTTGCCGGTGGCTTCGTCGACGTGGTTGCGCAGCTCTTCGATGAAGATCGCGTCGGCGCGGCGCAGCAGGTCGGCGTATTCTTTTTTCACCTCGCCGAGGATGCGCACGCCCAGGCCGGGGCCGGGGAAGGGGTGGCGGTAGACCATTTCGGGCGGCAGGCCCAGGGCCACGCCGAGTTCGCGCACTTCGTCCTTGAACAGGTCGCGCAGGGGCTCCAGCAGCTTGAGGCCCAGTTGCTCGGGCAGGCCGCCCACGTTGTGGTGGCTCTTGATGGTGACGGCCTTCTTGCTCTTGGCGCCGCCGGATTCGATCACGTCGGGGTAGATGGTGCCCTGGGCCAGGAAGGTGGCGCCCTTGTGTCCACCGCCTGCGGCCTTGAGCTTGGCGGCCTCGGCCTTGAACACGTCGACGAACAGGCCGCCGATGATCTTGCGCTTTTGCTCAGGCTCGCTCACGCCGGCCAGCTTGCCGAGGAAGAGGTCGCTGGCGTCCACGCGGATGACCTTGGCGTGCAGCTTGCCGACGAACATGTCCATGACCATGTCGCCTTCGTTCAGGCGCAGCAGGCCGTGGTCGACGAACACGCAGGTGAGCTGGTCGCCGATGGCGCGGTGGATCAGGGCTGCGGCCACGGACGAATCGACGCCGCCCGACAGGCCCAGGATGACTTCTTCATCGCCCACCTGGGCGCGGATCTGCTCCACGGCTTCGGCGATGTGGTCGCGCATGACCCAGTCGGGGCGGGTGCCGCAGATACCGAGCACGAAGCGCTCGAGCAGCGCCCTGCCCTGCACGGTGTGCGTGACTTCGGGGTGGAACTGCACGGCATAGAAGCGGCGCTCTTCGTCGGCCATGCCGGCGATGGGGCAGCTGTCGGTGCTGGCCATGAGCTTGAAGCCCGGGGGCAGCTCGGTGACCTTGTCGCCATGGCTCATCCAGACGTTGAGCATGCCGTGGCCTTCGGGGGTGGTGAAGTCGGCAATGTCCTTGAGCAGCGCGGTGTGGCCGCGGGCGCGCACGGCCGCAAAGCCGAACTCGCGCTTGTGGCCGCCCTCGACCTTGCCGCCCAGTTGGTGGGCCATGGTCTGCATGCCGTAGCAGATGCCCAGCACGGGCAGGCCGAGCGTGAACACGGCCTCGGGCGCCTTGTCGGTGGTGTCTTCGTACACGCTGGCGTGGCTGCCAGAGAGGATGATGCCCTTGAGCGAACCGTCCTTGGCGTAGTCGCGCACCCACTCATCCGTCACGTCGCAGGGGTGCACTTCGCAGTACACGTTGGCTTCGCGCACGCGGCGGGCGATGAGCTGGGTGACTTGCGAGCCGAAATCGAGGATGAGGATTTTCTGGTGTTGCATGGCGGTGGGTGGTCGAGGGTGAATAGGGTTAGAGGCTGGGAATGTTTTGAGCGTGCCCGAAAGGTGCGCCACAACGCCCCGGATCTAGGCGCAAAGCGCAGCCATAGCTCGGGCTATGGCGAGCATTTGCAACGACGAGCCGGGGCGTTTTGGCGTGCAAGGCGGGCATGTGCAAAATATTCTCAGCCTCTTAGAGGCTGGAAAGGTCGAGAAGCGGTACGCCGCTGCGCTTTGCGGCGGCTGCCTGGGCGGCATCGAAGGTGGCCAGGGGCAGGCGCAGCGAGCGGGCCAGCCACAGGTAGGCGGCGTCGAAGGTGGGCAGGCCGGTGTCCAGGGCCACGTCCATCACGGCCTTGTGCTGGGCGGGGGCCAGGTCGTGCAGTTCCACGCGGTGGCGTATGGCTTCGAGCACGCCCCACAGGCCTTCGACCGATGCGGGCGGTATGCGGCCGCTGTGAACGCCGGTGCTGATGAGGTTGCTGCACTCCCACTGCCAGAGGTTGGGTGCCTGGGGCTCGACCTCGTCGCGGCGGATCAGGGTGTACAGGCGGCGGGTGTGCTCGCTGGCCGCATCGGGCAGCAGCCAGGCGGCGGTGACGGAGGCGTCGAGGACGAAGGCGGTCATGCGGTGGCCCTGCCCTTGCGGCGCAATGCATCGGGTGCGGCGGCCTCGGCCACGGGACGGATGCTGGCGTGCAGGGCGTCGATCTGGCCCAGCTCGCGGGCGATCTGCTCGTCGGTGATGACGGGGCGGCGGCGCACGGGCAGCATGCGCACCACCTCTTTGCCGTGGCGGGTGATGCGCACCTCTTCACCCTGCTCGACCAGCTCGATCAGGGCAGAGAACCTGCTCTTGGCTTCATAGATGCCGACGGACTGCATGGATGCGCGGACCCCCAAAAAGAAAAAGTCTGGCCTGAATAGTAAATTCAGACCAGACTATATCATTCTGACCAGATATTTTCAATCAGGCCAGATTGCTGCGATGGCGATCAGTCGGCGCGGTAGTTCGGCGCTTCTTTCGTAATCTGCACGTCGTGCACGTGGCTTTCGCGGATCCCGGCGGTGGTGATCTCAACGAACTCGGCCTTGTTGTTCATGTCGTCGATGGTGGCGCAACCGCAGTAGCCCATGGAGGCGCGCACGCCGCCGGCCATCTGGAACACGATGGAGACCATGGAGCCCTTGTAGGGCACGCGGCCTTCGATGCCTTCGGGCACGAGTTTGTCGGCGTTGGGGTTGCCGGTGCTCGACTCCTGGAAGTAGCGGTCGGCGCTGCCCTGCTGCATGGCGCCGATGCTGCCCATGCCGCGGTAGCTCTTGTAGCTGCGGCCCTGGAACAGGATGACTTCGCCCGGGGCTTCTTCGGTGCCCGCGAACATGCCGCCCATCATCACCGTGCTGGCGCCAGCGGCCAGGGCCTTGGCGATGTCGCCGCTGTAGCGGATGCCGCCGTCAGCGATGAGGGGCACGCCGGTGCCCTTGAGGGCCGTGGCCACGCTGTCGATGGCCATGATCTGGGGCACGCCCACACCTGCCACGATGCGGGTGGTGCAGATGGAGCCGGGGCCGATGCCGACCTTGACGGCGTCGGCACCTGCCTCCACCAGGGCCAGCGCAGCGGCGCCGGTGGCGATGTTGCCGCCGATGACGTCCACGTGCGGGTAGTTCTGCTTGACCCAGCGCACGCGCTCGATCACGCCCTTGCTGTGGCCGTGGGCGGTGTCCACCACGATGGCGTCGACACCGGCCTTGACCAGGGCTTCGACGCGTTCTTCGGTGCCCTCGCCCACACCGACGGCAGCGCCCACGCGCAGGCGGCCTGCGGCGTCGCGTGCGGCGTTGGGGAAGCTGGTCTGCTTGGTGATGTCTTTGACGGTGATCACGCCCTTGAGCTCAAAGGCGTCGTTCACGACCAGGATGCGCTCGAGCTTGTGCTTGTTGAGCAGCGCTTTGGCTTCGGCCGGCGTGGTGCCGTCCTTCTCATTGACGGTGACCAGCTTTTCGCGCGGGGTCATGATCTGGTGGACCTTGACGTCGTAGCGGGTTTCGAAGCGCAGGTCGCGGCCGGTGACGATACCGACCACCTTGCCGCCGTCGCACACGGGGAAGCCCGAGATGCCCAGCTGTTCGGACAGCTGCAGCACCTGCAGCACGGTGTGCTCGGGGGTGATGACCACAGGGTCGCGCAGCACGCCGGACTCATAGCGCTTGACCTTGGCCACGTGGGCGGCCTGCTCTTGCGGCGTGAGGTTCTTGTGCACGATGCCGATGCCGCCCTCCTGGGCGATGGCGATGGCCAGGCGTGCCTCGGTCACGGTGTCCATGGCGGCGGACACGAGCGGCAGGTTCAGCTGGATGTTACGGGAGAGTTTCGTCGCGAGGGACGTGTCCTTGGGCAGGACCTGGGAGTACGCTGGCACCAGCAACACATCGTCGAAGGTGAGCGCTTTTCCAAGAAGGCGCATGAGAAGGCTCCAAAAGACGGATTGTACCCGTGTCCGTGCGGCGCTGCAGCACGCGCCCCGCCTGCCCGTGCAGCAGGGCAGCCCGCCCACCCGTACGCCTGCACTGGCGGCAGACTTGTTGCACGGCTAAACTTGCCTGCATGAAATTGCACAAGATTGTTTTGCTGGCCGTTGCCTGCACCTGGGCCCTGGGTGCCGCCGCCCAATGGCAGTGGATCGACAAGGACGGCCGCAAGGTCTTCAGCGACCGGCCGCCGCCGCAGGACATTCCGGAAAAGAACATGCTCAAGCAGCCGGGCTTTGGTGGCCCGCGCGTGACCACGCCAGCCGCCCCCGCCGCCGCCGCGCCCGCAGCAGCCACCCCGGCACCGGCCGGCGCAACGGCTGCAGCCGCCCCTGGCGCGGCAGCGGCCCCCGCAGCAGCGGCCAGCGCCGCCACTGGCAAGGACAAGGAGTTGGAGAAGCGCAAGGCCGAGGCAGAGGCTGCCGAAGCCGCCAAGAAGAAGGCCGAAGACGAGAAAGTGGCCAAGGCCAAGGCAGAGAACTGCACGCAGGCGCGCAACGCCAAGGCGATGTTCGAAACCGGCGCACCGGTGCGGCAGACCAATGCCCAGGGCGAGCGGATATTCATGGAGCAGGCGCAGCGCGATGCTGAGGTCAAGCGCATCAATGCGATCATCGCGTCCGACTGCAAACGCTGAAAGCGGGCATTCGTGGCAAAAAAACGGCGCCCTGGGCGCCGTTTTTGTTTCATTTAGTATCCTGATTTGCCGCCTGGCCGCTGTCGCGCAAACAGGCCTGTGGCCCGCGCGCCCTGGCGCGCAAAGCGCTCGCGCCGCGCCACCTTGGGGTCCACCTTGAGGCCGCGGGTCAGCTCCACCCGGTCCTGGTCCTTCAGCACGGTCGTATCGGGCACGGCGCGACCCCAGATGCCGCAGACCATGCCCTCGCGCTGCGCCGCCAGGGGCCCCGCAGCCTGCAGGGCGTCGGCCAGGGTGCTGCCGGGGGGCAGTTGCACCGTGCATTCGCTTATCTGGCGTGGCGCCAGCGAAAGCACCACGGTGATCTGCATCAGTGCAGGTGTGGGCGCGGGCGCCGCCGGGGCCTGCGCCTTGCCGGCCCCTTCATCAGCCATACACCTGCTCCGCGCGCTTGACGAAGGCATCGACCATGCTGCCCGCAATGCGGTCGAACACGGGGCCGACCAAGGCGGCCAGGGCGGCATTGTCGAAACCATAGTTCAGGCTGAGTTCGACCTTGCAGGCGCGCTGGCTGCCGTCGCCCACGGGGTGAAAGAGCCAGTCACCATCGAGCTTGGAGAACGGGCCCTTGAGCAGGCGCATCTGTACGCGGCGGCCCGCCTCGTGCGTGTTGCGCGTGACAAAGCTCTTGTGCAGGCCGCTGAAGGCGATGCCCACCTCGGCCGTCATGCCCTCCTCGGACTGCTCCAGCACGGTGGCGCTGTCGCACCAAGGCAGGAACTCGGGGTACTTCTCCACCCCGGTGACCAGGGCGAACATTTCTTCGGGGCTGTACCAGATGAGGACGGACTTGTTGACGGTTTTCATGCAGGGGAAGGGCTTGGGCCGGGATCTTCGCCGTGCGCATGGGCACGGGCCAGGGAAGACCAAGGACACGCCCTAAAATGACAGGTGCGAGACACAAGCATTGTAGGGAGGCCTTTTATCTCCTCGTTTGCGCCTCAATTAATAACCCATGGCCAAGAAACCCGATCCAACGTCCCGCATTGCCGATAACAAGAAGGCGGCCTACAACTATTTCTTCGAAGAACGCCATGAGGCAGGCATGGTCCTGTACGGCTGGGAAGTGAAGGCGCTGCGCGAAGGCAAGGTGCAGCTGACCGATGGCTACGTGATCATCCGCGAGGGTGAGCTGTTCCTGCTCGGTTGCCAGATCAACCCGCTCAAGACGGCGTCGACCCACGTCAACCCCGATGCCATACGCACCAAGAAGCTGCTGCTCAAGAAGAACGACATCGAGCACCTGATCATCAAGGTGGAGCAAAAGGGCTACACGCTGGTGCCGCTGAACCTGCACTGGAAGAACGGCTACGTGAAGTGCGAGATCGCCCTGGCCAAGGGCAAGGCTGAGCACGACAAGCGCGACACCATCAAGGACCGCGAAGGCAAGCGCGAAGTGGAGCGTGCCATGAAAAGCCGGAACAGGTAGAGGTAGCCGCAGTTCGGCAGGACAGCCCTTGCACAGGACACTGGCGTGGGTCGTGCCAGTGTCCTGGACAGTGACGAGCTCGCAACGCTCGCTTTTTTTCATGCGCTGTGGAATAAACCAAGGTGCCTTTGTGTTGATGGAGGTGCTGGGCGCCAACGGCTGTCGTCGTCGCCCGCAACCTCTCTTCTTCCACCTGGAGAACCCATGAAAAAGACCCTCTTGTCCTTTGTTGCGTTCGTGGCCGTTGCCGGCTGCTCGTCCATGGCGGCCGCCGACGGCCCCGTGAAGACCGTGGATGGCGTGCTCGTGGGCGCCGGCGGCATGACGCTGTACACCTTTGACCGCGACACCGCGGGCAGCGGCAAATCGGTGTGCAACGGCCCCTGCGCCACCAACTGGCCGCCGCTGATGGGCGACAAGGCCCCGAGCGCCGATTACAGCGTGATCACGCGCGATGACGGCAAGATGCAGCTGGCCTACAAGGGCAAGCCGCTGTACTACTGGGTCAAGGACACCAAGCCGGGCGACAAGACCGGCGATGGCTTCAACCAGGTGTGGCGCGCGGCGAAACCCTGACACGCCCAAACGCGTGAACCGCAGCCAGGTCGTCGAGCAGTTGCCCGCGCTGCGCCGCTATGCGCGGGTGCTCACGGGCGACGCCTGGGCCGCCGATGACCTGGTGCAGGACACGCTGGAGCGGGCCTGCAGCAAGTGGCTGCTGTGGCGCACGGGCAGCGACCTGCGGGCCTGGCTGTTCACGCTGATGCACAACCTCTACCTCAACCAGCTGCGTACGCAGCCACCGCTGCCCCACCTGGACCTGGACGAGCTGCGCGACACCCTGCAGGGCAGCGCTGGCATGGGCGACGATGCGCTGGACCTGGAGCGCTGCCTGCAGCGCCTGCCGCCCGAGCAGCGCGCCGTGCTGCTGCTGGTGACGCTGGAGGACATGGACTACGGCGACACGGCGCGCATCCTGGGCATCCCCGTGGGCACGGTGATGTCGCGCCTGTCGCGCGCGCGCAGCCGCCTGCGCCTGCTGATGGAGCGTGGCCCCCTGCCACCGCCCGATGAAGCATCTGCACCCACGACAGAACCGGCAGCGCCTGGGCAGGCAGGCGCTCCTGTCCTGCGCCGCCTCAAGTGAGGCCCGGAGCACGACGACGCCAGCCCGCCATGGACAAGCACCACCACCACCCTCCCCCCACCGCCGACGATGAAGCCGCTTGGCATGCGCTGGTGGACGGCCGCCTGTCGCCCGCGGATGCCGCTGCCCTGCGCCACCGGCTGGAGGAACAGGCCGGCGCCGGACAGACGCTGGAGCATTGGCGGCAGCAGCGCCAGCAGCTGCGCGCACTGCACCAGGGCATGCTGGCCGAACCCATACCCGAGACCCTGGTGGCGGCCGCGTTGCGCGGCGCGGCCCTGCGGGAGCGGCGCGACCGGTGGTGGCGCTGGGGTGGCATGGCGGCATCGGTGCTGCTGGCGTTTGCCCTGGGCTGGACCGGGCGCAGCCTGTGGCCCGGGCGTGGTGGCGCCGATGCCCCGGCACTGGTGCTGGCCGCCACGGGGCAGCGCTTCGCCCAGCAGGCCGCCGTGGCGCATGCCGTGTACCAGCCCGAGGTACGCCACCCCGTGGAGGTGCCCGCCGCGCAGCAGGAGCACCTGGTGCAGTGGCTCTCCAAGCGCCTGGGCCGACCGCTCAAGCTGCCCGTGCTGGCCGATGAAGGCTACGAGCTCGTGGGTGGCCGGCTGCTGCCAGGCGATGCCGGCGCGCGCGCGCAGTTCATGTACCAGAACGGCCAGGGCGAGCGCATCACCCTGTACCTGGGTGCGGTCACACCGGCCGGTACCGGCATAGCAGCGGCTCCACCATCGAAGAAACCGGATGCTGGCGAAACCGCCTTCCAGTTCACCCACGATGGCCCGGTACCCGGCTTCTACTGGGTGGACCAGGGCTTTGGCTACGCGCTCAGCGGCCAGCTCTCACGCCAGCAGTTGCTGGCGCTGGCATCGGCGGTGTACCGGCAGCTGTAAGCCTTTTCAGGCAAGTGCTGCCAGGGGATGCGAATGCGCGGGCCAGGGGCTGGCGAAGAACGGGCTGACCATCTCGGGCGTGACGTCTTCGATGCGCGCGGGGTTCCACTTCGGGGCGTGGTCCTTGTCCACGGCCAGGGCGCGGATGCCCTCCACCGTTTCGCTCTGGCCGGGGCGCAGGTAGAAGCAGTGGCGCACCATGTCGCGCTCCATGCGCAGGTCGTCGGCCAGGCCCATGCCCCGCGCGCGGCGGATCTGCTCCAGCACCACGTGCAGCATCAGCGGTGAGCGCTTGCGCAGCGTGGCGGCGGTGGCACGCGCCCAGTCAGAGTCCGCGGCTTCGAGGGCGCGCACGATCTCGCCCACAGTGGGCAATGAGAAATAGGCCTCGGCCTGGGCCAGGGCCACCGGCGCGGTCTGGCCCTTGGACTGCAGGTGCGAAACGACGAAGGCCTTGACCGCCTCGGCATCGGCAAACGGCTGCGTGCCCAGGGCCTCCCACACGGGGGCCTGCTGGTCCACGGGAATGCAGCCGTCGGCCAGGTTGCAGGCAATGGCTGCGTCGGCACCGATGGTGTCGCCCGTCAGGGCCAGCCACTCGCCCGCGCTGCCGGGGCAGCGCGACAGGAAGTAGCCGCCGCCCACGTCGGGAAACAGGCCGATGGCCGTCTCGGGCATGGCCATCTTGGTGCGCTCGGTCACCACGCGCAGCGCAGCGCCCTGGCTGATGCCCATGCCGCCGCCCATGACGATGCCGTCCATGAAGGCAATGTAGGGCTTGGGGTAGTTGTGGATCAGGTGGTTGAGCGCGTATTCCTCGGTGAAGAAGTCCTCGAGCTGCGGGTTGCCCTGGCTGCCCGCCTGGTGCAGAAAGCGGATGTCGCCGCCGGCGCAGAAGGCGCCGAAGGGGCCTTCCTTGTTGCTGCCGCGGATGGCCACGGCCAGCACCGCGTCATCGTGCTGCCAGGCGAGCAGGATGGCCATGAGGTCGCGCACCATGCCCAGCGAGAGCGCGTTGAGCGCGCGCGGGCGGTTCAGCGTGATGAAGCCCACCTGGCCGCGCACTTCGCTCAGCACCTCGGGGGCTGCTGCAGCCACTGCCTTATTCGTCGTCGTCTCCGTCATCATTGTTGTTCCTTCCAAGCCAACAGTTCATTGAAAACCAGCGCGCCGATGACCAGCGCTCCACCTGTGAGCACGGCGGCGCCGGGCTCTTCGCCCGCGCCCAGCCATGCCAGCAAAATACCAAAGATCACTTCGAGCAGGCTCAGCAACGCAATCTCGGGCGCCTTGAGCACCTGGCCGCAGCGCACCGCCAGCACGCAGGGGATGGCCAGTTGCACCACGCCCAGCAGGGCCAGCAGCGCCAGGTCGTGCGCCGAGGCCTCGAACGGCAGGGCCAGTGGCAGCGTGGCCACCACCGACAGCACCGCACCCACCAGCACGGCGGGCACCAGGTCCACCGTGTGCCCATGGCGCTGGGAATGCTGCACCACCGTCCAGTTCACGGCGCCGGCAATGGGCACGCACAGCGCGACCAGCGTGCCCGCCAGGGGCAGCCCGGCCATCTGCGCGCCGTACATCCACGCAATGCCCAGGCCGGCCACGCCAATGGCCACCCAGGTGCGCGGCGCGATGTGGTGGCCGATGAAGATGCGCGCCAGCAATGCCGTGAGCAGCGGCGCCACGGCCATGGTCACCAGCACGTTGGCCACGGGCATGAGCAAAATGGCGACCATGAAGGCGGTGAACATCACCGCCCAGCACAGGCCGGCGGTCCACAACGCGATGCCGCTATTGCGCATGGAGGCGAACACCGCCCGCCCCTGCAGCAGCGGCAGTATCACCAGCAGCGCCACCAGCGTGAACAGGCTGCGCCAGAAGGTGACCTCGAAGCTGCGCGCGGCCTCCAGGTGGCGCGTGACGACGCCGGCGATGGACCACATCAGGGTCACCACCACCATGAGCCACACGGCCCGACCGTGCGTGAGCGCCAAGACCCTAGCGCCGGCCATAGTAGCTGGTCAGGCGCTCTTCGAGCACGCTGCTGTCGAACTGCCACCACAGGCCCGCCAGACCGCGCCGCACGGGCAGTTCCACCGTGGCGGCAGGGCGCAGGCTCAGCCAGTAGCCGATGGCCTGGCGCGGCTCGACGGCGGGGATGCCCTCCCCCTGCGGCGCCTGCAGCAGCACGCGCGGCGGCGATTGCACGGGTGGTGCCACGGCGAACACCACGCTACGCGGAGCCTGCGTGGCCCAGGTCCACAACAAGGGCAGAGAAGGCGCACACAGGCCCGCAGGCACTGCGGTCAACGCCGCGAGCAGCACCTGGGTGGTACGAAAGCCGACGCGCTCCGACGCCGTGGGCGTGCCTCGGCCATGGACCAGGGTGCCTTCGGGCCACAGCCAAGCCAGCACGAGAAGCGCGGAGCAGGCTGCCGCAGCCCACCAGATGGCGATGGGGGGCGAGACGAAGTAGTGCTGGTGGCGCATGGCATGGAACAGCGCTGCGGCCGCGGCCAAGGCCACGAAGAAACCGAAGACCACTGCCTTCATGCGCGGGTAGGCCATCAGGTCCGCGCCCCCGAACGCGCTGGATGGTTTGCCGTCTGGACTCGGCACCGGCACACTGCGCTCGCGCAACGCGCGTACCAGGGGAAGGTCTTCGAACATCTGCTGCACCACGGGCAGATTTTTGGCAGAGTTCCAGAGCACCAGGCCAGCCACGCTGTGTGGCTGGACACCGGACTCCTGCTCGAGCACCCCCGGCAGGTACCAGCGCGCAGGCGACAGGCCCAGGCGTGCACCCTTGCTCCAGGTCAGCCGCAGCGTGGACAGGGGATTGGCCGGCACAGGCGCGCCGCCCAGTTTCCACTGGACCGCGCCGCTGCGCAGGGCCTGCAGATCCAGCTGCCAGTCGAGCCAGCGCCACACAACGGGCAGGCCGGACGTGTAGCGCAGGGATTGGTCATCCAGCACCAGGCGCGCGCGCTTTCGGTGCAATGCCAAGCCGAGCACGATGGACAGGAGCAGCAGGAGCTGCAGGGCGTGGAAGACCAGGCGTTGGCTGTCCATGCGCTGCCACGCCGTGGCCGAACGACTGGCCAGCACCTGCCACTGGAATGGCTGGCCTGGGGCGGTCACCAGGCTGGCCAACACCATGGCCAGCGAAACGGCCAGCACTGCGACCAGGACGGCACCAACCACCCAGCCCAGCCGGCGCCGCTGGGTGCGCTGCGCCGCCGTGCCCGTGTGGTAATCCCGCGCCTGAAAGACAAGGGGCGGGGCCAGCCCCGAAGGCTGGCGCGCCCCTCTCACCAGGCCGTGCAGCCTGCTGTGTGGTCATCTGTGCAGCCGCGGCCCGCAGATCAGGAACGGCCTGCGCGCTTGCGCTCGTTCTCGGTCAGGTAGCGCTTGCGGATGCGGATGGACTTGGGCGTGATCTCGACCAGTTCGTCGTCCTCGATGAATTCCACGGCGTATTCGAGCGTGGCATCGATGGGCGGCGTGATCTTGATCGCGTCTTCCTTGCCGGACACGCGGAAGTTGGTCAGCTGCTTGGTGCGCGTGGCGTTCACGACCAGGTCGTTGTCGCGGCTGTGGATGCCGACGATCATGCCTTCGTACACAGGGTCGTTGGCCTTCACGAACATGCGGCCACGGTCGTCGAGCTTGCCCAGGGCGTAGGTGAAGATTTCACCGTCGTCCATGGAGATCAGCACGCCGTTCTTGCGGCCGCCGATGTCGCCCTTGTGCGGCTCGTAGCTGTCGAAGATGTTGCTGATCAGGCCGGAGCCACGCGTCAGGTTCAGGAATTCGTTGGTGAAGCCGATCAGGCCGCGCGCAGGGATGCGGTATTCCAGGCGCACACGGCCGCGGCCGTCCGGCTCCATGTTCACCAGCTCGCCCTTGCGCTCGCCCAGGGCCTGCATCACGCCGCCCTGGTGGGCTTCTTCGATGTCGGCCGTCACCAACTCGATAGGCTCGTGCTTGACGCCGCCCACGTCCTTGAACACCACGCGGGGCTTGGACACGGCCAGCTCGTAGCCTTCGCGGCGCATGTTTTCCAGCAGGATGGTCAGGTGCAGTTCACCGCGGCCCATGACTTCGAAGATACCTTCTTCGTCGGTTTCCTTCACGCGCAGGGCCACGTTGTGCTGCAGTTCCTTTTGCAGGCGGTCCCAGATCTGGCGGCTGGTCACGAACTTGCCTTCGCGGCCTGCCAGGGGCGAGGTGTTCACGCAGAAGTTCATGGTCAGCGTGGGCTCGTCCACCTTGAGCATGGGCAGCGGCGCTGGGTTGGCGGGGTCGGTCACGGTCACGCCGATACCGATGTCTTCGATGCCGTTGATCAGCACGATGTCGCCAGGGCCGGCCACGGGCGTCTGCATGCGATCGAGGCCCTGGAAGGTCAGCACCTGGTTGACACGGCCCTTGACGGCCTTGCCATCGGGGCCTTCCATGACGACCACGTCCATCATGGGCTTGAGGGTGCCCTGGCTGATGCGGCCCACGCCGATGCGGCCCACGAAGCTGGAGAAGTCGAGCGCCGAGATCTGCAGCTGCAGCGGAGCGTTCGCGTCACCCGAGTTCGGGGGCACGTGCTTCAAGATGGTGTTGAACAGGGCGGACATGTCGGGGCCCCACTGCTCGCCCGGTGCGCCTTCTTCCAGCGACGACCAGCCGTTGATGCCCGAGGCGTACACCACGGGAAAGTCGAGTTGCTCGTCGGTGGCACCCAGCTTGTCGAACAGGTCGAACGCGGCGTTCACGACCTTGTCGGGGTTGGCACCGGGCTTGTCCACCTTGTTGACCACCAGGATGGGGCGCAGGCCCAGGGCCAGGGCCTTCTTGGTCACGAAACGCGTCTGGGGCATGGGGCCCTCTTGCGCGTCGATCAGCAGCACCACGCTGTCCACCATGGACAGGGCGCGCTCCACTTCACCGCCGAAGTCCGCGTGACCGGGGGTGTCGACGATGTTGATGTGGGTGCCTTCCCAGCTCACGGCACAGTTCTTGGCCAGGATGGTGATGCCACGCTCTTTTTCGATCGCGTTGTTGTCCATCACCGTGTCGACCACCTTTTCGTGGTCTGCGAAGGTGCCGGACTGGCGCAGCAATTGGTCCACCATGGTGGTCTTGCCATGGTCAACGTGGGCGATGATGGCGATGTTGCGGATCTGTTTCGTCATAGTTTTTCCAATGTGCCGCTGGCTTGCAGGTGCGGCGTGCCTTCCAAAATTTGTTGAATCTCCAGCAGACTCAGGAGCCTGTCGGGCACCAGCTCCCCGCCCACGATGTGGCCCACCCCCAGCAGTGCCGGGGGGCTGTCGCCAAACACCGCCACGGCCCCGGCATCGGGCCAGGTGCCACGGCGGCGCACGCCCGACAGGAAGCGAGCGGCATTCTCGCTGTCCAGCGTGACACGCACGTGTTGTGCCAAAAGCGATTCGGGCGGCTCCAGCTGCGACAGGCGCGCGCCTTCCTCCATGGCTTCGAGCTCGGCCAGCGTGACGCAGCGCTCCACGCCGATACCGCCGGTATCGATGCGGCGCAGGAAGGTCAGGTGCGCGCCGAAGCCCAGTGCCGCGCCCACATCCTCACCCAGGGTGCGAATATAGGTCCCCTTGCTGCACTGCACCACCATTTTAAGGGCGATGGCGTCCGGATTGTCCGCCAACAAGGTGAGGGACAGCGAGTGGATCACCACGTCGCGCGCCGGCCGCTCGACCTCGATGCCGGCGCGCGCGTATTCGTACAGCGCCTTGCCGTCCTTCTTGAGGGCGCTGTGCATGGGCGGCACCTGCTGGATCGGGCCAGTGAAGCGCTGCTGCACGGCGGCCAGGCGCTCGGGCGTGAGCTCGGCCAGCACCACGGGGCGCCGCGCTATCACGTCGCCTTCGGCATCGCCGGTGGTGGTGGTGGTGCCCAGCAGGGCCACGGCCTCGTAGGTCTTGGGGGCATCGAGCTGCAGCTGGCTGAATTTGGTGGCGGCACCAAAACACAGCGGCAGCACGCCGGTGGCCAGCGGGTCGAGCGTGCCGGTATGGCCCGCCTTTTCGGCGCGCAGCAGCCACTTCGCCTTTTGCAAGGCGTCGTTACTCGACAGGCCGAGCGGTTTGTCCAGCAGCAATACCCCGTGCACAGGGCGCCGCTGCACCCTGGTGCGAGGGGCGTGCATGGGCTAGTCCTCTTTTGCGCGCGAAGAGACGGCCTTGGCAATCAAGGCGTTCATGTCGGCCGCACGTTCGGAGGTGCGGTCATACACGAAGTGCAGCGTGGGCACCGTGTGGATGTGCAGGCGCTTGAACAGGCCATTGCGCAGGAAACCCGCCGCCTGGTTGAGCGCCGCCTGCGTTTCCACAGGGTCACCCACCAGCAGGCTGAAGAACACCTTGGCGTGCGCGTAGTCGGGAGTCACCTCCACGCCCTGCAGCGTCACCATGCCCACGCGCGGGTCTTTCAACTCGCGCGCGATCAGCTCCGTCAGATCGCGCTGGATCTGATCGGCCACCTTGAAGGCGCGGTTGGGGGTGGCGGATTTCTTTGCAGCCATGTCGTCGTCGTGTCCGCTTCTTACAGCGTCCGTGCGATTTCCTTGATTTCAAAGAACTCGAGTTGATCGCCTTCCTTGATGTCGTTGTAGTTGCGCAGCTTGATACCGCACTCGAAGCCTTCCTTGACTTCGCGCACATCGTCCTTGAGGCGGCGCACGGACTCGACCTCGCCGGTGTAGATGACCACGTTGTCGCGCAGCAGGCGGAACTTGCAGTTGCGCGTGACCTGGCCGGAGGTGACGTACGAACCCGCCACCGTACCGATCTTGGAAGCCACGAACACGGTACGGATCTCGGCCGTACCGATGGCCTCTTCGCGCTGCTCGGGCGCCAGCATGCCGGACATGGCCGCCTTCAACTCATCCACGGCGTCGTAGATGATGTTGTAGTAGTGCAATGTCACATCGCTCGACTCGGCCAGCTTGCGTGCACCGGCATCGGCGCGCACGTTGAAGCCGATGACGATGGCCTTGGAGGCGATCGCCAGGTTGACGTCCGATTCGCTGATGCCGCCCACGCCGGCATACACCAGCTGCACGCGGATCTCCTCGGTGGAGAGCTTGAGCAGCGAGGCTGCCAGCGCTTCCTGCGAGCCCTGCACGTCCGCCTTGATGATGATGGGCAGGGTCTGCACCTCGCCCGCGGTCATCTCGGAGAACACGTTCTCCAGCTTGGCGGCCTGTTGCTTGGCCAGCTTGGTGTTGCGGAACTTGCCAGCACGGTAGGTTGCGATTTCGCGTGCACGGCGCTCATCGGAGAGCACCATGAACTCGTCACCGGCCTGCGGCACGTCGGACAGACCCTGGATTTCCACCGGGATCGACGGACCGGCCGTCTTGGCCGGCTTGCCGTTTTCGTCGAGCATGGCGCGCACGCGGCCCGAGGTCTGGCCGGCCAGCACCACGTCGCCCACCTTGAGCGTACCGGACTGCACCAGCACCGTGGCCACAGGGCCGCGGCCCTTGTCCAGCTGGGCTTCGATCACCAGGCCCTTGGCCAGGGATTCCACCGGAGCCTTGAGTTCCAGCACTTCGGCCTGCAGCAGCACCTGCTCGAGCAGGTCGTCGATGCCCATGCCGGTCTTGGACGACACGGCCACGAATGGCGAGTCACCACCGTACTCTTCGGGCACCACTTCCTCGACCACCAGCTCCTGCTTCACGCGGTCGGGGTTGGCGTCGGGCTTGTCGGCCTTGGTGATGGCCACAACGATCGGCACCTTGGCGGCCTTGGCGTGCTTGATGGCTTCCTTGGTCTGGGGCATGACGCCGTCGTCGGCCGCCACCACCAGGATGACGATGTCGGTGGCCTGGGCACCGCGGGCACGCATGGCCGTGAAGGCCTCGTGACCGGGGGTGTCGAGGAACGACACCATGCCGCGCGGCGTTTCCACGTGGTAGGCACCGATGTGCTGGGTGATGCCGCCGGCTTCGCCCGCAGCCACCTTGGCGCGGCGGATGTAGTCCAGCAGCGAGGTCTTGCCATGGTCCACGTGGCCCATGACGGTGACCACGGGTGCGCGTGGCAGCAGCTCGGCGTCCTTCTGGCCCGAATCTTCATCGGTGAAGGCTTCCGGATCGTCCAGCGCAGCCACCACGGCCTTGTGGCCCATTTCTTCCACCATGATCATGGCGGTGTCCTGGTCCAGCGGCTGGTTGATGGTGACCATCTGGCCCATCTTCATCAGGGCCTTGATGACTTCGTTGGCCTTGATCGACATCTTGTGCGCGAGCTCGGCCACCGTGATGGTTTCGGGCACGTGCACTTCGAGAATGCGCGCCTCCACCGGAGCGGATTGCTGGTGCATGTCGTCACGGTGGTCGCGGTCATTGCCACGGCGGCCACGCGGGCCTCCGCGCCAGTTGTTGCGGCCGACACCGCCGCTGCTGTCGCCGCGGGTCTTGATTTCCTTTTTCTTGGCGGTGTCGCCTGCCCAGCTGGAGGACAGCTTGGCCGACTTCACTTCCTTGCCGGCACCGGCGGCACCACCCGCAGGGGCGGCAGCAGGCGCGCCTGCACGTGCAGAGGCACCCGTGCCCGTACCCACGGCGGGCTTGTGCAGCGTGCCCTTCTTGGCGTCGCCAGCGGCTGCGGGCTTGGCCACAGGCTTGGGCTCTTCGGGCTTCTTGGCCACCATGACCGCCTTCTTGGGCGTGGCCATCATGGAGCGGATCGCGGCAGCCTCGGCTTCGGCCTTGCGGCGGCGCGCGTCGAGGTCGGCCGCGCGGGCCACTTCCTCGTCGGAACGGGCCTTGGACTCGGCCGCCGCCTTTTCACGGGCTTCGGTCTGGGCAGCGGCGCGCGCGGCGGCTTCAGCCGCCTGCTCACGCGTGGCTTCCTGCTTGACGGCAGAGGCCTGGGCCTTTTTCTCGGCTTCCTGAGCGGCGTAAGCGGCAGCGCGCTCTTCGGCCTCGCGTTCGCGCTTCTCGCGCGCTTCGCGCTCGGCACGCTTTTCGGCGAGCTCGGCCTCCTGGCGGCGGATCAGCTCGGCCTGGCGGCGCGCTTCTTCCTCGCGGCGCGACAGTTCGAGGTCTTCGCTGGAGACGGCGGCTTCCTCGACCACGGCGGTGTCTTCGGACTCAGGCGAGCCCTCGACGCCGTCATCGCGCTTGATGAAGGTGCGCTTCTTGCGCACTTCCACCTGGATGGTGCGCGCCTTGCCCGTGGCGTCGGCCTGCTTGATCTCGCTGGTGGACTTCTTGGTCAGCGTGATCTTCTTGCGGTCGGCGGCCACCGTGCCGTGGCTGTTTTGCAGGTACACGAGCAGTTTTTGCTTATCGGACTCGGTCAACGCGTCCGATGGAGCGGCCTTGCCCACGCCGGCAGCCTTGAGCTGGTCGAGCAGGGTTTCAGGTGATTTCTTGAGTTCGCTGGCGAACTCGGCGACAGTGTTACTGGACATATGTGGTTCGTGCCTCCCTGACCCTTACTCTTGCTGCCCCGCGAACCAATGTTCGCGCGCCTTCATGATCAAGGCCTTGGCGTCGTCTGCGGACTGTCCGGTCAGGTCGGTCAGCTCATCAATGGCCAGGTCGGCCAGGTCGTCACGGGTATGCACACCGCCTTCGGCCAACTTGGCAATCAGCTCGGGGGTGAGGCCTTCGAGGTCGCGCAGGTCCTGGGAGACCTCTTCGACGCTTTCCTCGCGGGCGATTTCCATGGTGAGCAGCGCGTCCTTGGCACGGGCACGCAGCTCGGTGACGGTGTCTTCGTCGAAGCTTTCGATCTCCAGCATTTCCTGCAGCGGCACATAGGCCACCTCTTCCAGGCTGGCGAAACCTTCGGAGATCAGGATGTCGGCGATTTCCTCGTCCACATCGAGCTTTTCCATGAACAGCTTGCGGGCCGTGTCGGACTCGTTGGCCTGCTTCTGCGCCGATTCGGCGGCGTCCATGATGTTGATCTTCCAGCCGGTCAGGTCGGACGCCAGGCGCACGTTCTGGCCGCCGCGGCCGATGGCGATGGCGAGGTTCTCCTCATCCACCACCACGTCCATGGCGTGCTTTTCCTCATCCACCACGATGGAAGAGACGTTGGCCGGGGCCAGCGCACCGATCACGAACTGGGCGGGGTCTTCGGACCACAGCACGATGTCCACGCGCTCGCCGGCGAGCTCGTTGGTCACCGCATTCACGCGGGTGCCACGCACCCCGACGCAGGTGCCGATGGGGTCCACGCGCTTGTCGTGGCTGAGCACGGCGATCTTGGCGCGCGAGCCGGAGTCACGGGCGCAGCTCTTGATCTCCAGCAGGCCCTGCTCGATCTCGGGCACTTCCTGGCGGAACAGCTCGATCATGAACTCAGGGGCCGAACGCGACAGGATGATGGGCGCGCCGCGCAGCGTCAGGTCCACTTCCATGATCATGGCGCGCACGCGGTCGCCGCTGCGCAGGTTTTCCTTGGAGATCATCTCGCTGCGGCGCAGGCGGCCTTCCACGCGACCGGACTCGACGATGATGTCGCCCTTGTCCATGCGCTTGACGGTGCCGGTGAAGATCTTCTCGCCGCGCGACATGAAGTCGTTGAGCAGCATTTCGCGCTCCGCGTCGCGGATCTTCTGCAGGATGACCTGCTTGGCGGCCATGGCGCCGATGCGACCGATGGGCACGGACTCGACGCCCTCTTCGATGTACTCGCCGACTTCGATGTCGGGGATGCGGTCCTTGGCATCCATCAGCAGCTCTTCGGCGTCGGGGTTCTGCAGGCCTGCGTCATCAGGCACTACCAGCCAGCGGCGGAAAGTCTCATAGTTGCCGCTGTCGCGATCGACGGACACACGGATATCCACCTCGCCCTGGTACAGCTTCTTGGTGGCCTGGGCCAGGGCGGACTCCACCGCACCCAGCACCACGTCCAGCTCCACGTTCTTTTCGCGCGAAATGGCCTCAACCAACATCAACAATTCGCGATTCATGCCACGACTCTCCTAGTTCAATCACCCGACAGGCAAAGGCTGCACACGGCGGCCATCTGCCCAATTCATTCAGCAGCCTGCTTGCGGCTCAGGCGGGCTCGGCCCCTGCCTTGTTGTTGCCGCGCCCCTTGAAATCGACAATGGGCGCCAGACGGACATCCCGCAGTTCTTCCAGGGTGAAGCCCAGCGCCTGCAACGGGGCGGGCACGCGCTTCTTGCTGACTCTTTGACCCGGCTTGGCAGGTGGCTCGTCGCTCCAGACGATCTGCCAGCCCCCTGCCTCGGCCCGCTCCAGCGTGCCGCGAAATTTCTTGCGCGTGGCGTTGACCTGCCCCGCGCCTGCTGCGCCGATGGGCGCCTTCAATGTGAGATCGATGACCGAGCCTTCGAAACGCACGAAGTCCTGCTCGTGGCGCAAGGGTCGGTCGATTCCGGGAGAAGACACTTCCAGGCGCTTGTACTCGACGCCGTCGACCTCCAGCGCGAACTGCAGCTGGCGGGTGACCTTTTCGCAATCTTCGACCGTGACGTACTGCTCGACGGCCGGCGCAGGCGCGTCCTCAGCAGGCTGAACCCAGGGCAAGTCGATGGTGATGCGCAGCAGACCACCGGCGGAGCGCTCGATCTCCACCAGGTCATACCCCAGGCCAATCACGGTTTGTTCAACGACTTGCTGCAGTGCCACGTGTTCTATTCAATCCCGGAAAAACAAAAAACCCGATAACCCCCAGAGGCTTCGAGCTCCAAAAGCAAACGGCCAAAAAAAACGGGCGGTTGGTACCCGCCCGTTTGGTCGTGAGAACCGTATTGTAGCCCGGAACGCATTGATTTGCCAAGTTGCGCAGGGTCTTTCTCTGCGCGCAGCCGCCTGCTTCGCGCCAAACCAAGGCCCGGCGGGGCTTTGCGCCCCAAAACGCCGTTGCGCAAATGGCACGAGCCCCCTGCCGCTACGAGAGTGATAGCGGCTGCAGCAGCTCGGCGAGGTCGCTTTCGGTGAACAGCGGCTGCTTGCGCCCGGCCGCGCCCTGGTAGAGATTTTCGGCCAACTGGGCCTTTTTCTCCTGCAGGGCCAGGATGCGCTCTTCGATGGTGCCGCGCGCCACCAGCTTGACCACCCAGACGCTCTGCGTCTGGCCGATGCGATGGGCGCGGTCGGTGGCCTGGGCTTCGACGGCAGGGTTCCACCAGGGGTCGTAGTGGATCACGGTATCGGCCTGGGGCAGGTTCAGCCCCACCCCGCCGGCCTTCAGGCTGATCAGGAACAGCGGCACCTCGCCGCTGGTGAAACGCTCGATGATGGCATCGCGCTTCTGGCTCTGGCCGGTGAGCTTGACCCAGGACAGACCGTGTTTCGCCAATTCGGCCTCGATCAGCGACAGCATGCTCGTGAACTGCGAGAACAGCAGGATGCGCCGGCCCTCGGCCAGCATCTCGGGCAGCATTTCCATCAGTTGCGCGAGCTTGGCCGAGGTATGCACCTTGCGCGCCGCCTCCAGCGGCACGAGCTGCGGGTCACAGCACACCTGGCGCAGCTTGAGCAAGGCGTCGAGGATGGTGATCTGCGAGCGTGCCAGGCCCCTGGCCTGCAGCGCTTCGCGCACTGTCTTTTCCATGCCCAGGCGGATGGTCTCGTACAGGTCGGCCTGGCCGCCCGAGAGGTCCACGGGCATCACGGTCTCGATCTTGGGCGGCAGCTCGTGCGCCACCACCGACTTGGCCCGGCGCAGCATGAAGGGGGTGATGCGCGCGCGCAACTGCGCCAAGCGCTCGGTGTTGCCCTGGCGCTCGATGGGCGTGCGGAACAGGTCGCGAAAGCGCTGCTGGCTGCCCAGAAAGCCCGGCATGAGGAAGTGGAACAGGCTCCAGACCTCGCCCAGGTGGTTTTCCATGGGCGTACCCGACAGGCACAGCCGGTGGTTGGCCTGCAGCTGCGCCACCACCTGGGCGGCGTTGGTGGTGGCGTTCTTGATGTTCTGCGCCTCGTCGAGCACCACCATGTGCCAGCGCGCTTCCAGCCAGCGCTCGCGGTCGCGCTGCAGCAGCGAATAGGGGGCGATCACCAGGTCGTGCTCGGCCATGGATTCGGCCAGGGCATGGCGCTCCTTGCCATGCAGCACCACACTGCGCAGGCCGGGGGTGAAGCGCGCGGCCTCGCGCTCCCAGTTGCCCATCAGGCTCACGGGCGCCACGATGAGCGCCGGCTGCACCAGGCGCCCGGCGTCCTTTTCGACCTGGATGTGCGCCAGCGTCTGCAGCGTCTTGCCCAGGCCCATGTCGTCGGCCAGCACGCCCGCCAGACCGTTGGCGCGCAAAAACTGCAGCCAGTTGAGCCCCTGCTGCTGGTACGGCCGCAGCTGCGCATGCACGCCAGCGGGCACCGGCACCTCGGGCAATTGCCCTTGCCCCTGCAGTTGCCGCACCAGGGCCTGCAGGCTGGCCGCGCCCTCCCACACCACGCCATCGCCCAGCGAAGCGCTGGCGCGCAGCGCCTCCAGGCGCGACAGGCGCAGGCTATCGCCCGAGAAGTCGTGCGCGCGGTCACCCACCAGGTCCAGCAGGGCCGCCAGCCAGGGCTTCAGGGTATCGGTCGGCAGGCGCACGAAGCCATGGCCGCCGGGCGCCGGAAGGTACAGGTACGGCGGCAGCACCGGCGCCCTCAGGCCCTGGCTGGCAGCGCCGCCAGGTTCGGCGGGGTCGGGCGGCGCCGCAGCGGCCGCTGCAATCAGGTCGGGCAGCCAGGGCAGGATGTTGTGGCGCTGGCCATCGATCTCGATGCCCAGCGACAGCTCGAACCACGGGGACGGGCCGAACTCGCCGCCGCCGCCACCATCCGCCGTCCGGGCGGACAGGCCGGCCCCATGGTCTTCATCCTCCAGCCCGAACGTGCCATGCCCACCTTCATCCTCCGCCCCCTGGGGACCCAGGTGCACATGGACGGCGTGGGCATGCGTGATCCAGCGGTCCAGCCCGGGCGCCATGGTGAGCACAAAGCCGGCATTGCGCAGCACGGCAAAGTCCCCGTCGGCCCAGCGCATCCAGGCGTCCTGCGGGCGCTCACCGGGAATGCCGAAAAGTCCCTCATCGATGCCCAGCAAGCCCAGGTCCATGAGGCGGGAGACAGCGTCGAGTTCGGCGCGGCCATCGCGCTGCAGCAGCACCTTGCCGCCCTCGCCGTCCAGCCCATCCACCAGCACCCCCAAGGGCTGCCCCGCCCACCAGCCCGCATGGCCCTGGTAGTCAAACCGCAATTGCGCCGTGATGAGCCCCATGTAGGCCACGCCCGCGGCGGGGGTCAGCGCCAGATGCAGGCGCGCCACCGGGGCCACGCCATCGAGCCGGGTCAGCCCCTGCAGCACCGGCGGCAAGGGCAGCGCTCCCAGGCGGCGGGCCACGTCGGCCTGGTGCTTTTGCAGCGCGGCGGCGCTGAGCGGGGGCGCATGCAGCAGCACCTCCAGCTGTGCGGACTCCAGGCCCGGCGCGTGCGCCGGGCCGCACAGTCCGGCCGCAGCATCCAGGTACATCGGCGGGCTGTTGTGGCACAGCAGGGCGCCGGCTTCGGGCAGGCGCGCCTGCAGCGCCCAGCTGCCGTCCTGCGCCAGGGCCGCCGCCGCACCGCCCGAAACGGCCTGCCAGGCCCAGTCGATGGGCTGCGGCCCACCCCAGCGCAGGGGCTCGCCCACGGTGGAACCGCCCGCATCGGCAAACAGGCGCCCGGTGCTGGCGGCCTGCTCCATGGCCAACAAACCGATCTGCCCCTCCAGCACGGCACAGGGCGCGCCGCTGCCGGCGGAGTAGTAGTTGTGCTGGCGCGGCAGTGCGCGCAGCAATTGCAGGACCTGCCGGTCGGTATCGCTGGCGCGGTCGAACACCGCCTGCCCCTTGCCCGGCTGGGTGCGCACCTGTTTGGGCTTGGCCCAGCCACCCGTCACCTTGGGGTAGGAAACCACGGCCTCCAGCTGCAGCAGGGGCGCGGTTCGCGGCGCCCCCACCACGGACAGCAGGTAGACATACTGTTCCGGGCGGTCGGCACCTGCGGGCGCATCGGCATCGGCCAGGCCGGCCGCCCTGTCCAGCGCCAGCAGCCAGTTCATGAGGCGCGCCTCCGCCTCAAGGCGGTGCACCTCGGCCATGCGCTGCTGCGCGTCGCCGCGATGGGGCGGGCGGCCTGCCCCGGCCGGTGCCATCACCAGGCCCCTGATCCGGTCCACCTCGCTCGGCCCCTGGCGCGCCGCCTGGTGCATGAGCGCCACCCCGTGCTTGCACTGCAGGCCCACGGGGCAACTGCACTGGCTGCGCCAGTAGTCCACCGCGCCATCGGGCATCAAGGCCATCGACACGGACAATTGATAAGGAGCCAGCTGGCTGCCTTGCACATCGCCCTTGAGCAGCCAGTGATCGCCCTCGGCGCTGATGGCCAGGCGCCGCACGGCCCGCGCCTTGAACAGCGCAGTCCCCCGCGCCCACACGCCGTCATCGCACAGCGCACGCAGTGATTCAGGCTCGAACCAGAACTCCAGGGACATGGAAAAATTCAATACACGACGCGGCAAAGACCCGCAGGCCATGGTACTGCACAAATGCTATTCAAAAAATAGCAGGCAACGCCCCCTCCTGGCCCATGAATGCTCCCACGGGCCAGCCGCTCAGCCTCCGCGCGCAGCGCGCACGCGCGCAAACACCTCCTGCGCATCGGCCCCCACCCCCTGCCCGCCCTGCCCCGCCTGCAGGCTGGCGAGCAACCTCGCCAGCACGGGCGCCTGGGGCAACAGGGGGCCCAGGAAGCGCGCGCTCGCGCCATCGGCGATCAGCAGGGTGGGAAAGGTCTCCACGTCCAGGTCGCCCGCCAATTCGGATTCGTCCTCAATGTCCACCCACTCAAAGCGCACGCCAGGGTGCGCCTGGGCCAGGGCATCGAAGATGGCCCGGTAATCGCGGCAGGTGCCGCACCAGTTGGCGCACAGGCACACGGCCCACCACCCGCTGCCCGTGGCAGCAGGGTTGGCATGGGACAAGGCGACCGGGGTGTTCATCTGTGCAATCCTCGTGGGTTGGGAACCTGTTTGGGCCTTCCTTCAGGCCCGGCACTTTACAACGGCTGTCCCCAGGCTGCTGGCATGCCCCCCCCCGGATGCCCAGGCAAGCGCGGGGACAAGCAGCCTGCGTGCTACGCTGTAGCACAGGCTTTCGACCACGCCATGCTCAAGTCACTGATCCCGATTCTGTACGCGCAACTGTCTCCCCACCGCCTGGACGTGCGCAACGCCAGGACCGGCGGAACCTGGAGCGGTGCGCCGGAGCTGGCCATTCAGCAGGAACCCAAGCCCACCATCCTGGCCGTGGGCGACAGCGCCAGGCAGGCAGCCGCCCAGACGGGCGCGCGCCTGGTGAACCCCCTGGACCACCCGCGCAGCATCGTCTCGGACTACACGCTGGCCGAGCAACTGCTGCGCTACGCCGTGCAGCATGTGCTGCGAAGCGGCGGCAGCACCTGGGGCCTCGGCCCCTCCCCGCACCTCGTGCTGCATCCGCCCAGCGATCCTGCGGGCGGCTACACCCAGGTCGAGCTGCGCGCGCTGCGCGAGCTGGGCATGGGCAGCGGCGCCAGCAAGGTCGCCCTGTGGCACGGCGCGCCGCTCAGCGACGAGGACCTGCGTTCGGGGAACTTCCCCGCCACCGGGCAGGTGCTGCAAGCATGAGCTGCACCCGCTCCACCCGCATCACCATGGACGACAAGGCCCACCCATGAGCACCACCAAGCCCGACACCATTGCACTGCAGATGCCCGTGCCCAGCGGCGAGCAGCTCAAGGCCGCGCGCACGGCAGCGGGCCTGAGCCAGGCCCAGGCCGCTGAATTGATGGGCTACCCGCTGCAGACCGGCAGCCGCGGCGGCCTGCAGTCGCGCACCTGGCAGGCCCTGGAGAGCACGAGCGACGAGCGCAGCATGCAGGGCCCCGTGTTCGCCATGTTCCTCTTGCTCACGGGCCAGCACCCGGATTTCGTGCTGCAGCGCAAGCCGGACGAAGGCCCGGCGCCCGATGCGGTGCTGGGGTCCACAGCGCAGGGCGAGGAAACCATCTCCCCCGAATAGCCGCCGGGACCTGCCGGCCGCTCAGTCCACCTTGATGTTCGCGGCCTTGATGACCTGGGCCCATTTGTCGACCTCGGCCTTCTGAAAGGCCGCGATCTGCGCCACGCCGAGGTCGGCCGGCTCCATGCCGAAGCCCGCCAGGCGCTTTTGCATCTCGGGCTGCGCCAGGATCTTGCGGATCTCGTCGTGCAGCCGGCCCACCACCGGCGCCGGCGTGCCGGCCGGTGCGAAAATGGCCTGCCACGACTGGACCTGGAAGTCTTCCAGGCCCTTGACGCCCGACTCGGCCACCGTGGGCACATCGGGCATGGACGCCAGGCGCCTGGGCGAGGTGACGGCGATGGCGCGCAGCTTGCCGCTTTGCACATGCGGTGCCGCCACCACGGTGGTGTCGAACATCATGTCCACCTGGCCGCCAATCACATCCTGGATGGCAGGGCCGCTGCCCTTGTAGGGAATGTGGGTGAATTTCACACCCGACTTGAAGCCCAGCAACTCCACCGCCAGGTGCTGCGAGCTGCCCGTGCCGGCGGATGCGGAGGACAGGCCGCCCTCCTTGGTCTTGGCGGCCGCCAGCACGTCCTTGAGCGTCTTGTAGGGGCTGTTGGCAGCCACCACCAGCACCACGGGGTTGGTGCCGATCAGGGTGACCGGGCTGAAGGACTTGAGGGCGTCGTAACCGAGCTTGGGGTAGAGGCTGGCGTTGATCGCGTGCGAGCTCACCGTGCCGCCCAGCAGGGTGTAGCCGTCGGCTGGCGCGCGCGCCACCACCTCGGACCCTACGCTGCCCGCAGCGCCAGCCTTGTTCTCCGCCACCACGGTGGTGCCAAGCGCTGTGCCGAGTTGCTGGCCGATCATGCGGCCCAGGGTGTCGGTGGTGCCACCTGCGGCGAAGGGCACGACATAGCTGATGGGCTTGCCTGTGGGCCAGCTGCCCTGGGCAGCGGCCGGCAGGCCGGCAAGGGCACAGGCAGCGGCCAGGGTGGCCGTGCGGAAGAGGGTTCTGCGTTGCATGGGGTATGTCTCCGAATGGAAAGGGTGCTCAGGGGAAATCGACGATCTCGATCCAGTTGGGGTTCTTGCCGGCCGGCACGCGGGTGGGCGTGCCCGGGATGCCAGTGGCCGGATCGATGGGGTGCACGGAAAGGCTGTGCGACTCCTGCCCCGCTGCGATCAGGAAGCGCCCCGAGGAATCGACCGCAAAGCCGCGCGGCGACTTTTCGGTGGGCACCTGGCCCAGGGGCTGCAACTGGCCGGTGGCGGCATCGACACGGAAGGTGCTGAGGGTGCTCGAGGTGCGCTCGGACGCATACAGCGTGCGGCCATCGGGCGAGAGGTGCAGGTCGGCCGCCCAGGGCTTGCCGGCAAAGCCGGCGGGCAGCGCCGTGGTGCGCTGCACGGACCGCAGCGTACCGCGCGCGGCGTCGTAGGCCATCACATGCACAGCGGCATCGAGTTCGTTGACCAAGTACATGTAGCGCTGCGCACGGTCCCAGACGAAGTGGCGCGGGCCGGACTTCTCGGGCGCCACACTGGTGATGGCCGGCTCGTGGGCCGTGAGACGGCCGGTTTCGGCATCGAAGCGCCAGGCCGAGAGGTTGTCGCCCCCCAGGCTGGTGGCGAACACATGGCGGTTGGCGGCGTCGGCATGGATGGCATGCGCGTTGGGCGCCGTGGGGATCAGTTGCTGCACGGCACCCACCACCCCGTCCTTGCCGATGCTGTTGACCGTGATCTTGTGGCCCGGGTAGGAGGCGGCAAACAGCCAGCGGCCCGTGGCATCGGTGTCGATGTTGGCCATGCTGTCGGCCAGCGGCGCCTCGCCCAGCTTGCGCAGCTTGCCGCTGGCGGGGTCGATGGCCAGGCTCACCACCCGGAACGGCTGGGAGCGCAGGGCCACATAGAGCACGCGCTTGTCCGGGCTCACCGCCATCGGCATGGCCATGCCGGCCAGGGGCACGGTCTCCACCGGTTTGAGCGTGCCCGCACCGCGGTCCAGTTCGAGCACCGACACATCCTGGCTGTCGGCATTGGACACATAGACCCAGGTCGCGGCGCTCGCCGCGGTACATGCCATGCTGGCAGCCAGGTGCAGCGCCAGGCTGCGGACACGGAAAAAACGACCCATCTCTCTTCTCCTTCGGTTCGCATGCCACCTGCTGCGCAGGCCCAAGGCAGACAATTGTCATATGTTGTCGTACAACATGATCGATTGTGCTATGCAAGCAGCGACCTGCGCCAAGGGGATAACCCGAACCCGGAAGTGGCCTGGGTTTGAACGCCCACTCCCTCCCTGGAGGAAGGATTCGCCCCTATTTCCATTGGAGAATCAGGACTGAGAGATCGGTAAAAACCCTTAAACGCAGCCTCCACAGAAGCCTGGCTACCAGGGAAAGAGATTTCAAAACGGGCTTGCGGTCCGATTCTTTGCGTGAAAACCCATTGTCATTTTGCAATCTTAGTTGTACGATGACTGGCAACAAAGTTTGAAACAGGAGACACGCACCATGACTGTGACCCGCCGCAACGCCATCCTGGCGTGCACCGCCGCCCTCGCCGCCACCACCGCCGCTGCACAGACCGCCGCCGAGTGGCAGCCCACCAAGACCCTCAAGCTGGTCGTGCCCTACCCGCCCGGCGGCAGCTCGGACATCATCGCGCGCTCCATCAGCCAGTCGCTGTCGGAAGCCCTCAAGCAGCCCGTGATCGTGGAGAACAAGCCCGGTGCCAACGGCAACCTGGGCGCAGACTTCGTGGCGAAGGCCGACCCGGACGGCTACACCATGCTGCTGTGCGACGTGGGCGCGCTGGCCATCAGCCCCTCGGTCTACACCAAGCTCTCGTTCGACCCTTCCAAGGACCTGCGCGGCGTGACCATGCTGGCCTACTCGCCCCACCTGCTGGTGGTGCACCCTTCGGTCAAGGCCAACAACCTCAAGGAACTGGTGGCGCTGTCCAAGACCGCCGAGCTGAACTTCGCCGTCACCGCCACCGGCAGCGCACCGCACCTGGCCGGTGTGGCACTGGAGCGTGCCAGCGGCGCGCGCTGGCAGTACATCCCCTACAAGGGAGGCGTCACCGCCATCCAGGACACCGTGGCCGGCCAGACCCAGGTGCTGATGAACGGCATGCTGGCCACCCTGCCCCAGGTGCAGAACGGCAAGCTCAAGGTGCTGGGCGTGTCCAAATCCACGCGCATGCCGCTGATCGGCGACGTGCCCACGATCGCCGAGCAAGGCGTGCCCGGCTACGAGTCTGGCACCTGGCAAGGCATCCTGCTGCCACGCGGTACGCCCGACGCCGTGGTGCAGCGGCTGAACAAGGCGCTGATCACCGCCATCCGCTCGCCCGACATCCGCTCGCGCCTGGCCGGCCAGGGCGCCGAGGTGGTGACCATGACCCCCACCGAACAGGACCAGTTCTTCGCCAAGGAGCGTGCGCGCTGGGCCTCGGTGGTGAAGGCCGCCAACATCAAGCTCGACTGAGCACCCGCCTCTTTTTCCACATCACCGCCCCGCTAACACCATGACCCCGCAAGACCTCAAATCCATCATGGGCTCCGGCCTGCTGTCCTTCCCCGTCACCGACTTCGACGAGCAGGGCAACTTCAACGCCAAGGGCTATGCGGCCCGCCTCGAATGGCTGGCCCCCTATGGCGCCAGCGCCCTGTTCGCCGCTGGCGGCACGGGTGAGTACTTCTCGCTCTCGGGCCCCGAGTACGGTGAGGTCATCAAGACCGCGGTGGACACCTGCCGCGGCAAGGTGCCCATCATTGCCGGCGCTGGTGGCCCCACGCGCACGGCCATCGCCCATGCCCAGGAGGCCGAGCGCCTGGGTGCCCATGGCATCCTGCTCTTGCCCCATTACCTGACCGAAGCCGGCCAGGAAGGCCTGATCGAGCATGTGGCGGCGGTCTGCAACAGCGTGAAGTTCGGTGTCATCGTCTACAACCGCGACCGCACCAAGCTCACGGCCAATTCCCTGGCCATCCTGGCCGAGCGCTGCCCCAACCTGATCGGTTTCAAGGACGGTGTGGGCAACATCGAGACCATGTCCTCGATCTTCATGAAGATGGGTGATCGCTTCTCGTACCTGGGTGGACTGCCCACGGCCGAGGTGTATGCCGCGGCGTACAAGGCCCTGGGCACGCCGGTGTACTCGTCGGCGGTGTTCAACTTCATACCCAAGACGGCGATGGAGTTCTACAAGGCGGTGGCGGCCGATGACATGGCCACGCAGCACCGGCTGCTCAAGGACTTCTTCATGCCCTACCTCGATATCCGCAACAAGGTGGAAGGCTATGGGGTGAGCATCATTAAGGCCGGCGCCAAGCTGGTGGGCCATGGTGCGGGGCCGGTGCGCGCGCCGCTGACGGACCTCAAGCCCGCCGAGATGGAGCAGCTCAAGGCGCTGATCGACAAGCTCGGCCCGCAGTAAGCCCACGCAAGGGCCTGGATCACTCCCCAGGCCCTTTTTTTCCTTTTCCATTTTTGATCTCCAGGCGCCCGGCCGTGCACGGGCGCCTGGTGTAGACGCGGCACGCCCATCCTATCAAACACAACAATGGAGACAGACAGCATGTTCAAGAAGATCGTTCTGGCCACTGCCACCGCCGTGGTCATCGCAGCCCTGGCCGGTTGCGCCAGCAGCACAGCCTCCGGTTCGTCGGCCTCGGCCGAGCAGGCTGTGGCCGCAGCCGCCGAACGCTTGCGCGTGGCCATGATCGACCCGACACAGGCGGCCCTCGCGCCCCTGGTGGCCGACGACCTGAGCTATGGCCACTCGGGCGGCCGGGTGGACACCAAGGACAGCTTCATCGGCGACCTGCTCGCCGGCAAGTCCGACTTCGTGACCATCGCCATCACCGACCAGACCATCAAGGTGGTGGGCAACACGGCCATCGTGCGCCATACGCTCACGGCCGACACCAACGACTCGGGCAAGCCCGGCAAGGTGCAGATCAAGATCCTGGGTGTATGGCAACAGCAAGGCGGCAGCTGGAAACTGCTGGCCCGCCAGGCCGTGCGCGTCGCGACGTAAGATTGCAGCCCGCCTTTCGCAACGGCGGTCCAGCGCCAGGGACCGCCTCCCTCCCCTCCCCTTCATGACCCAGCCCTCCAAGCCCCGCATCCTGCAGATCGCCCGCCTTCCCCTGCCCGCCCTGGAGACCGACCTGGCCGCCCGCTACGACGTGGTCTGCCTGTCCGACCAGGCCGATCCGGCCGCCTTTCTGGCTGCGCACGGTGCCAGCTTCACGGGCGTGGCCACCTCGGCCTCCATCGGCCTCAAGGGCGAGGTAATCGCGGCCCTGCCCAACTTGCAGGTGGTGAGCAGCTTCGGCGTGGGCTTCGACGCACTGGACATCGCCGCCTGCCAGGCGCGGGGCATCCCCGTGGGCTACACGCCCGATGTGCTCAATGACTGCGTGGCCGACATGGCCTTCGCGCTGATGCTCGATGTATCGCGCGGCGTGGCTGCGAGCGACCGCTTCGTGCGACGGGGCGAATGGCCCAAGGCGCGCTATGCGCCGCTGACGCGCGTGTCGGGCAAGCGCCTGGGCATCGTCGGCATGGGCCGCATCGGCCTGGCCGTGGCCGAGCGCGCCACCGGCTTTCGCATGGAGGTGGGCTACTACAACCGCCGCCCTGTCGAAGGCTCCACCCTGCCGCGACTGGATTCGCTGCTGGCGCTGGCCGAATGGGCCGACTACCTCGTGCTCACGGTGGCCGGCGGCGCGTCCACGCGCCACCTGGTCAACCGTGAGGTGCTCCATGCCCTGGGCCCCAAGGGTTACCTGATCAACGTGGCGCGTGGCACCGTGGTGGACGAGGCCGCGCTGGTCGAGGCCCTGCAGCACAAGCGCATCGCCGGCGCCGGGCTCGACGTGTTCGAGGACGAACCCCAGGTGCCTGCCGCCCTGATGGAACTGGACAACGTGGTGCTGACCCCGCACACGGCCAGCGCCACGCACGAAACCCGCCGCGCCATGGCCGACCTGGTGCTGGAGAACCTGGAATCGTTTTACGCCACGGGTGCGGTCAAAGTCCCCGTGCCGGCCCCCTGATGTAGAAAGGCCCCCGCAGGCATACACCCGCGGGGGCCAAGCAAGGCTTGTTCAACGCCTGGCAATTACTTCAAGACGCCCTTGGAGATGTCCATGATCATGCGCGTGGCCAGGTACAGGCGCGGCACGATGGTGTTGACCTGCACGTACTCGGCATCGTTGGAGTGGGCACCGTAGCCCGACAGGCCCATGCCCTCCACCACGGCGCCCTTCGTCTTGAGCGCGGCAAAGGCCGCATCGGTGCCGCCGCCCGTGGCTTTTTCAACCACGCTGAGCGGCAGACCCAGCTCCTGGTAGATGACCTTGCCATAGCCGGCCACGCGGCGCGAAGCCTCGCTGGCTTCGAGCGGCGGGCGGCGCACCTCGAACTTCACGTCCACCTTGGAGGCGGGCAGCAGCTTGGTCTTGATCTTCTCCTGCAGCGCCTTTTCCAGCCCGTCGAAGTCGGCCACCTTGAGCGCACGCGCATCGGCCTGGGCAGTCGCTTCGGCGGGGATCACATTGCGGTTGGTGCCGGACTTGGAGACCGTCCAATTGAGCTTGAGGCCTTCGTCGTTCTTCGACAAGTCCTTCATCTGCAGCAGCTGGTGCGACAGCTCGTACAGCGCATTCACACCGTCTTCGGGCTTGGCGCCTGCGTGCGAGGCCTTGCCCTGCACCGTGAGGTAGGCCGCGCCGATGCCGCTGGTGGCCAGGCGCAGCGTGCCGTCGGTGCCGCCGCCCTCGAATGAGAACACCACATCGTGCTCGGCCGCCACGCGGGTGATGGTGCTGCGCCAGCCAGGCGAACTGATCTCTTCATCGCCATTGACCAGCACCGTGAGCGTGCCGTAGTCCTTGAAGTTGAGCTTTTGCAGCAGCGCGATGGTGTGGATGATGAGGGCGATGCCCTGCTTGTCGTCAGAGATACCCAGGCCATAGGCTTTGTCGCCGTCGATGCGGAAGGGCTGGTCCTTGAGCATGCCCTTCAAGTACACCGTGTCCATGTGCGCGATGAGCATGATCTTCTTGCTGCCCGTGCCCTTGAACACGGCCTGCACGGCGGGGCCCACCTTTTCGGGCGTGTCATCCAGGCGGTAGACGTCGTTGGTCTGCAGCACCTCTACGGTGCCGCCCAGTTGCTTGAGCGGGGCGGCGATGCGGTTGGCGATCTGGTTCAGGCCTTCGATGTCCTTGCTGCCCGATTCGATGTGCACCAGGTCGCGCAGGGTGTCTAGCAGGGGTTGCTGTTCCTTCTGTGCCAGGGCGTGCACGTCGGCCACGGGGGCGGCTTGGGCGATGGTGGCGGCGAAGGCCAGGGAGAGGGAGGCGACCAGGGGACGAAGGGAATGGGACATGGTTTGGCTGCTGGCAGCAAGTGGATGGCGAAGTCTGATTATGTTGCTGTTGGTTGGTGCTTTGCTGGCTGCATGCCTTGGCTGAGGGCGGAGGCCGGGGTGTGCGCCCGGCGGCGCACCTAACTTCTTTTGTCTCGCCAAAAGAACGTAGGCCAAGAAAAGGCGACCCCGCTGCCCGTGTCCCCCATCGCCCTGTCGGGCGTTGGGGCAGCCTGCGATGCTCGGTCCTGGGGTGACGCCGAAGAACTCCCTGCGCTGCCTCTGCGAGGCAGCTCCGGTCAGACAGCTTCGGCGAGTCAGATGACGAGGCGCGTGTCCTTCGGCACGCGCTCACCCCAGGCCCTGCGCTTCCCGGCACGGTCAGAAGGGGGTGGGAACGGGCTCCACACGGGCCATTGCTTCGCTCGGCTCGCCATGGCGGCTGCGCCGCCCGTCGGCAGCGCGCAGCGCGTAACCGACCCCAGGCGCAGCTGCGCAGCAGCAGCCGGGTGGACCCCGCTCCCCACCCCTTCTGGCTGCGCCGAGAAGCGCTGGAGCTGGGGTGGGCGTGTGTGCCGAAGGACACACACGCTTCGTGAACTGACTTGCCGCAGCTGTTTAAGCGGAGTTCGAAGAACGCAGCGAGTTCTGCGGCACCACCCCAGATCCGAGCATCGCAGGTTGCCCGCAGCGAAGCGAAGGGACGCAGACAGCGGGGCGCTGTTTCTTTGCCTACTTTCTTTTTGCGCAAAAAGAAAGTAGGTGCGCCGCCGGGCGCACACCCCGGCTCCCGCACTTCAAAAAAGCATGTTGTTCAAACTGACCCCAAGAGCCATCATCCCCCCGAAATCCCCCGCCCCTCAGCCAACTTCACCAGCACCTGCAGCGCCCGGTTCAGCGGCGTGGGCACACCCAGCGCAGCACCACGGCGCACCACATAGCCATTGAGGTGGTCGATCTCGCTGGGCTTGCCACGCGCCAGGTCCTGCGCGGTGGATGAATACTGGCCCGGCATGGTGGCCGCAATGCCACGCACGGCCGCCTGTATGTCGCCAGGGATGGCGACACCATCGGCCTGGGCCACGGCCAGGCACTCGGCCACGGTGTCGGCAATCACGTCCGTCACGCCCGGCACCAGCACCAGTGGGCCATAGGGTTGCTGCGCCAGGGCCGACAGCGCGTTGTAGGCGCAGTTGAGCACCAGCTTGGCCCACAGTGCGCCGCGCACATTGTCCGAGATCTGCGTGGGAATGCCGGCGGCGGCGAACTGTGCCGCGACCTCTTCGCTGCGCGGCGACGGCGCGATCACCAGCTCGCCCCGGCCATGGTGCTGCACATGGCCGGGCCCGGCCATGGCGGTGGCCACGTAGACCACGGCCGCCGCCACGGGTGTGCTGGCGTCCAGCACGGCGCGCACGCGCTCGTCGTTGTCCGCCCCGTTCTGCAGCGTGAGCACCAGGGCCCCTGGCGCCAGGAACGGGCGTATCGCGCGCGCCGCGTCTTCCGAATCCGAGGACTTGACGCAGAACAGCACCACGTCGGCACCCTGCACCGCGCTGGCTTCGGTGCTGGCTGCGAGAGGCACCCGCACGTCGAGCACCGCCGTCTGCAGGCGCAACCCCTGCTGCTGCACTGCCTGCACATGGGCCAGGCGGCCGATGAGGGTGACTGGGTGGCCCGCCCGCGCCAGCAGTGCGCCGTAGTAGCAGCCCACGGCACCGGCCCCCATGACGGCAATGCGTAGTAGAGGGTCGGAAGTACTAGAAGCGCAAGTTGAGGCCATAGAAGAATATAGGTGGAAAGTCAACCAAGAAAACTAGAACAGCGTCTCCACCCATCATCACATTCATATTGAGGAGTTCATCATTATTTTGCCTTTGAGTTGAAAATTTAAATAGCAAAACTTATAAATAATATATTATCAACCCACCTTTTGCAAGGCTTTTTGAGGCATTTTTAAATAAGGTGCTCCATTACAAAGTAGTTCGGCAATTTGCTTATCGGCACGCATATCCACCAATGCCGGCCACTCACTCATTGCGAATCTTGATGTCTGATCACTTCGAAGAGTTTCCAACAAGAATTCAATAACCTTTTCTTTGTTTTTCAACAGCGCATAAGCCGCAACCTTTACACTCGCCGCCTGGGTAAATGATATAACAGAATTAATTCTAGTATCATTAATTTTACTCCCTGACATTTTTTTTGCCAGCTCAAAATTAATAATATCAACATCAGCCTCTACGGAAAAAGAAATTTTTTCAAGTTTGGCTCTCAAATTTCTCTCGACTTCACCACAGTTTCCTTTCAAAAGCTGAATGTAATCTCCATCGTATTGCGCTATGCTCCCACAACCAGGAACAGAGTCGAGCTCCCTAAGGGCGGAGTCATATTCCTTTTTTGCTGTCAATATGTCAGCCTTCAAACATGCCCTAACATCAGGGAGTAACCGATTAGCCCACCGTGACAAATGCTTTTCTGCATTATCAAGATCACCGACGTCGACGAGTGCACTTACCAATGGCAGAACAGCATCAACATCCTTATGCAAATCCAAAGATTTTTCCAGTAATTCTATTGCCTTTTTGTCTTGGCAGAATTTTTGCCGCTCAAATTTTGCTACAGCAATGGAATAGTCAGCGTCCTCCGCCTGCTTGCTTGCTTTTGAGTCTATGGCAATCCTCAACTCTTCAACCCTATTCAAAGAAGCCAATACTTTGAGCTTCAGAATTTCTAAGTCCCCATTAAAATCGGAGTATCTATTAATAGCACCATCCAATTCATCAAAAAAATATTCCACCTCCCCCTTAGGCGTCTTTTCATCAATAAATGATGCCTTCATTTTAAGAACCGAATATCCAATTGGCGATTGAATACAAAGCTCATCAATTATTTTACGCCTCTCCACATCACGCTCTTTAATATCATTTTTATGACCCAGCATATTAAACTTCTCCAACCAACAAGGATTGTCTGCTGATGGATTCTTTTTTATACCAGCATCCAAACATTGCATCGCCTGAGAAAAAATACTGCGCTTTTCATCCCCATAAAATAAAGAGATATCCTCAGCTATCAATCGCGCTTTCTCAAAAAAAACCATTTCATAATGCGGGTTTGCGATGGCTGCAACTTCAATAATTTTCTGTCTCGCCGCTTTATCAGGCATAAGCTGAAGTTTCGCAAGATGGTGACGTGCCGAATACGGCTGAAGCATTGAAAGCTCGTGAGCGGCAACAAGAGCGCCCGAATAATCCCCCATATACTTGTGGGCTTTGACGATAGCCTTAAGCAAAGCTACACGACCTTCCACATTAGTGGTCTCACTCAGCTTCTTTCTACACAGATCAATCGCCGCCGAGTTCCTATTCTCCTCAACCAAATTTGATGACTCAAGCACAGTAAGCAACTGGTCATCCGTCAAACTGTTGGTAGACACAGCCTTATCATCATCCTTTGCCTTTCTTAGCAATCCGTAAAGAGCATTTGTAGTAGATTCTTTGGACAAAGAATCAAATGCACGACGGAGCACTTCTGATTTCGAATTTTCAAGATTTTTACCCTCAATCAACATCTTCACCAAATCATGCTGACGACTTGAAACCTTGCGAGTAGAAATGGGTACTACATCACCATCATTGAATTTACAAAACAATTCTGCGAATAATTCATCAAAGCCGTCGATATTAACAAAATAAACCCGATCTTTCCACAGCAGCTTTCGTAGCTCTTCAGATATTTCAGAATCAGATCTCAAACACCAATAAATACCCTTTTTAAAATAATCCTCATTTCGCAATAGTGCCGAAAGAACATCCATGACCGACCGATCATTACCAGCATACCCCACCACAATCAATCCAGAATCTTTGGCAAATTCAGCGAACTTGAGACGCATATTTTGCTCAAGAGATTCTGTTTCCCGGGCAGTAGCCTTTATATCGTCAAATAAATAATCTCCGTGCAACTTTATTATTTTAGGGCGCTTTGACGTAACACTTACACCATTAATCGATGAATCATGAGCGCATATTATTGGACGAAGATCGGAAAACTGGAAAAAGGCCTCATTAAGAAGATCGTCAAAGTTGGTAGTAAAAACAGTATTAAAATAACTTTGATTGACCAGTGCAGCCAAATAAGCGTATCCAATTGACGGCTTTTTACTGGCCACTTCATTTTCGACAAAAATTCTTCGCTGCGGTTGCAAATCAAATCTTCGTTCAAAAAGCGAAGAATACTCTTTATTTCTGTCATACCAGGACAGATGGTGACCGGAAAGATATTCTGATATCTGCTCATCCGTGGCCTGCCCATTGGAATTAACCTCTGGACCTATTATTTCTCGTCGCCACTCTTTAATCAACTCGGAAGCCGACCTAATTCCCGAACTAATAGAGCAACCGGCCCCCAGCAAGAGGGTATAGTTCGGGACATTTTCAGCTCGAGTACTAATAAATCTCGCAAGATCGTGAATAGATTTTTCCTTGAACCGCAAATCTGATCGAATATCCATCTTACCCCCTTAATTAAAATAATAAACAGTGATATTTTGGAACTACAAAAAATCCTTGAAGGCATTTCCTCAAATAACTCATTACACACCGAATCAAAACAAGAGATAAAACATTTTGCAACAATTATTTGACAATAACCACTTCAATTAGTCAACAATTATTCATTGCAAAGACAAACATTGTCTAGTCAATTAAATTTCTGCCCATGACATCGACACCACCCCCCTCTTCGTCCGACGTGTCCTTCTATGGCAACGGCCACAGCCCTGCCGAGGAGAGCGTGGGCTACCTGATGCGCAAGGTGATGTCGTCCATCCGCACGCAGGCGGACGCACAGCTGTCCACCCACGACCTGACTTTCGCCCAGTGGCTGCCGCTGTTCAAGATCTCCAAGTTCCAGGCCTTGACGGGCCAGGCCGCCGCTACGGTGGCCGTGATGGCACGCGAGCTGGAGACCGACGCGGCCTCCATGACGCGCACGCTGGACCGCCTGGAAGCCAAGGGCCTGGTGCTGCGCGAACGCTCGACCACCGACCGGCGCGTGGTGCACGTGGTGCTCACGCCCGAAGGCGAGGCCGTGGCCGCCAAGGTGCCCCCCGTGCTCGCCGAAGTGCTCAACAACCACCTGCGCGGTTTCACCCGCGATGAATGGCAGCTGCTGCTCAGCATGCTGCGCCGCATGCTGGCCAACGGCGACGCCGTGCGCCAGGAACAACAGCAGCCACCGGCCGCCTGACCCGGCCGCCCTGCCCCCGTATCCCCCAAGAGATAGCAGACATGTCCTCATCCGCCACTCCCCTGTCCACCCGTGCCGCCATGGCGGCCCATTTCGCCGTGTCGGCCGTCGCGCTGGCGGCCGCCATCTTCCTGGTCGGTTGCGCCAGCCCCGGCGCAGCGCACACGCCACTGGCACAGACCACGCCGGCCGCGCTGGGCCTGAATGCAGCGGCCGCCAATTCGGCCGCACCCTCGCAGTGGTGGACCACCCTGGGCGATGCCCAGCTCAACGCCCTTGTCGACAAGGCCCTGCAAGGCAGCCCCAGCCTGGCCGTGAGCCGCGCCCGCCTGGAGCAGGCCGTGGCACTGAGCCAGGTGCGCGAAGCCGCCAACCGCCCGCAGGTGAACCTGGGCGTGGACGCCACGCGCCAGCGCTACACCGCCAACGGCCTGGTGCCCGCCCCGGTGGCCGGCAACACCTACAACAGCGGCACGGTGCAGGCGACGTTCAGCTGGTCACCCGACTTCTTCGGCCAGCATGCGGCCGAGCTGCAGGCGGCCCTGGGCCAGGCGCGCGCCGCGCAGGCCGATGCCGCCGCCGCCGCCAACACCCTGGCCGCCCAGGTGGGCCGCAGCTATGTGGCCCTGGCGCGCCTGGTGTCGCAGCGCGAGGTGGCCGTGCGCGCGCTGGAGCAGCGCGAAGAACAGCGCCGCCTGACCAACGACCGCGTGGCGGCAGGCCTGGACAGCCAGGTGGAACTGACCCAGGCACAGGCCGCCGTGCCCGATGCGCGCACCCAGATCGAGGCCCTGGACGAGCAGATCACCCTGGCACGCCGCCAGGTGGCCGTGCTGAGCGGCCAGGCGCCCGATGCGCTCACCACCTTGACCCCGCAGCTGGCCGCCCTGCAACCCATGCCCGTGCCCGACGCCCTGGGCGCCGACCTGCTGGGCCGCCGCCCCGACGTGGTGGCCGCGCGCTGGCGCGTGGAGGCCGCCACGCAGGGCGTGAAGGTGGCGCGCACCGAGTTCTACCCCAACATCAACATCGGCGCCTTCATCGGCCTCAATTCACTGGGCCTGGACAACCTGTTCAACGCCGGCTCGCGCCAGATGGGCGTGACGCCCGCGCTGCGCCTGCCGATCTTCGATGGCGGCCGGCTGCGCGCCCAGCTGGGTGGCCGCCAGGCCGAGCTCGACGCCGCCATCGCCCAGTACAACGGCATGGTGCTCGATGCGGTCAAGGAGGCCGGCGACGCCATGGCCTCCGTCCAGTCGCTCACGCGCCAGCAGGCGCTGCAGGACGATGCCGCCGCCAGTGCCGAAAAGGCCTACCGCTTTGCACAGGAGCGCTACCGCGCCGGCCTGGGCAACTACCTCGTGGTGCTCTCCACCGAAAGCCAGGTGCTGGCCCAGCGCCGCCTGGCGGTGGACCTGCGCGCCCGCCAGCTCGACACCCGCCTGCAGCTGATGAAGGCGCTGGGCGGCGGCTGGACCGACGACACGGCCACGCTGCAGACCGCCGCAGCGCACTGACCCCCTACCGACACAACCACACACAACAAGCACACACCGAGGACCCTTGCCATGAGCGAATCCGCCACCCCCAACAACCCAGCATCCAACCCCGCGCGCCGCCGCGGCCTGACCGTGATCGCCGCCGCCGTGGCCATTGCCGCCATCGGCTGGGGCGCATGGCACTGGGCCAATGGCCGCCATGTGGAGACCACCGACAACGCCTATGTGGCGGGCAACGTGGTGCAGATCACGCCGCAGATCGGCGGCACCGTGGTCTCCATCGGCGCCGACGACACCGACTATGTGAAGGCCGGCCAGCTGCTGGTCAAGCTCGACCCGGCTGACGCCCGCGTGGCGCTGGAGCAGGCCGAGGCCCAGCTGGCGCAGACGGTGCGCGAAGTGCGCACCCTGTTCGCCAACAACTCCACCCTGAAGGCCCAGGTCAGCCTGCGCAGCGCCGACCTGGCGCGCGCCCAGGCCGAGGCCGCCCGCCTGCAGGACGACGTGGCCCGCCGCGCACCGCTGATGGCCAGCGGCGCCGTGGGCAAGGAAGAGTTCCAGCACGCCACGGCCCAGGTCACGGCGGCCAAGAGCACGGTGGCCGCCGCCCAGGCCGCCGTGGTGGCCGCGCAGGAGCAACTGGCCGCCAGCCAGACGCAGACCGAAGGCACCTCGATCGAGCAGCACCCCAACGTGCAGCGCGCCTCGGCCCGCGTGCGCGAGGCCTACCTGGCCGTGCAGCGCGCCCAGCTGGTGGCCCCGCTCGACGGCCATGTGGCCAAGCGCGGCGTGCAGGTCGGCCAACGCGTGCAGGCCGGCGCCCCGCTGATGACCCTGGTGGCCCTGAACGACCTGTGGGTGGACGCCAACTTCAAGGAAAGCCAGCTGCAGAACCTGCGCATCGGCCAGCCCGCCGAACTCGAGGCCGATGTGTATGGCACCAAGGTCATCTACCACGGCACTGTGGCCGGCCTGGGCGCTGGCACCGGTGCTGCCTTCGCCCTGCTGCCGGCGCAGAATGCCACCGGCAACTGGATCAAGGTGGTGCAGCGCGTGCCCGTGCGCATCGCGCTCGACCCCAAGGAGGTGGCCCAGAACGCGCTGCGCGTGGGCCTGTCGATGGAAGTGAAGGTGGACACCGCCAACCAGAGCGGCAAGACCCTGGCCGACACCCAGCGCACCACGCCCGTGGCCTCCACCGCCGTGTTCGACGCGCAGTTCAAGGCCGCCGACGACGAGGTGGCCAACATCATCGCCGCCAACCTGGGCCGCAAGGCCGTGGCAGTGGCCTCGCCCAAGGTGCTGTCGCAGGCGCAGGCCGGCACGGCGGTGCAGGCACAGAACCACGCATCCGCGCCCGTGCGCACGCCCGTGGTGCAGTGATCGGGGGTTCGCATGAGCACCGCCAACCCCACTGCAGACCAGGGGGCCGCGCCAGCGGCGCCCCCGGTCCCTGCAGCCCCACCGGGCCCGCCTGCGGCCTACCCCCCGCTGCAGGGCACGGCCCTGCTGCTGGGCACACTGTCGCTGTCGCTGGCCACGTTCATGAACGTGCTGGACTCGTCCATCGCCAACGTCTCCATCCCCGCGATTGCCGGTGACCTGGGCGTGAGCCCGGGCCAGGGCACCTGGGTCATCACCAGCTTCGGCGTGGCCAATGCCATCTCGGTCCCGCTCACGGGCTGGCTCACGCAGCGCTTCGGCGCGGTGCGCCTGTTCACCATGAGCGTGATGCTGTTCGTGCTCACCTCCTGGCTGTGCGGCTTTGCCTCGTCGCTGGAGATGCTGGTCTTCTTCCGCGTGCTGCAGGGCCTGGTTGCCGGGCCCATGATCCCGCTGTCGCAGACCCTGCTGCTGGCCAGCTACCCGCGCGCCCTCGCCGGCACGGCGCTGGCCCTGTGGGGCGTGACCACCCTGGTCGCGCCCGTGGTGGGGCCGCTGCTGGGTGGGTGGATCACGGACAACATCTCCTGGCCGTGGATCTTCTACATCAACGTACCCGTGGGCCTGCTCGCGGGCGTGCTCACCTGGGGCATCTACCGCAAGCGCGAGACACCGATCAGGAAGCTGCCGATCGACACCGTGGGCCTGTCCCTGCTGGTGCTGTGGGTGGGCGCACTGCAGCTCATGCTGGACAAGGGCAAGGAGCTCGACTGGTTCGCCTCCAGCGAGATCATCATCATGGCCGTCGTCGCGGTGGTGGCGTTCGCCGTGTTCCTGGTCTGGGAGTTGACCGACAAGCACCCGGTGGTGGACCTCAAGCTCTTCAAGGGGCGCAACTTCACCTTCGGGGCGCTGGCCCTGTCGGTGGCCTATGCGCTGTTCTTCGGCAACGTGGTGCTGCTGCCCCTGTGGCTGCAGCAGTGGATGGGCTACACCGCCACCTCGGCCGGCATGGCGCTGGCGCCCGTGGGGGTGTTCGCCATATTGCTCACGCCGCTGGTGGGCAAGAAGGTGGGCCAGTGGGATCCGCGGCGCATGGCGACGGGGGCGTTCATCGTGTTCGGCATCGTGCTGTGGATGCGCTCGCAGTTCACTGTGCAGACGGACTTCATCCACATCCTGATCCCCACGCTGCTGCAGGGTGCGGCCATGGCGTTCTTCTTCATCCCGCTGACCACGCTGACGCTGGCGGGCATTTCGCCGGAGCGCATTCCGGCCGCTGCCGGCCTGAGCAACTTCGTGCGCATCACCGCCGGGGCCATGGGCACGTCCATCGCCACCACGCTGTGGGAGAGCCGCGCCGCCATGCACCATGCCCACCTGACCGAGGGCCTGGTTCAGGGCCAGGGCGTGTTCGCCAGCACGCTGGATGGGCTCACGGCATCGGGCATGACGCAGCTGCAGGCACTGGCGCAGGTCAACCGACTCATTGACCAGCAGGCCTTCACGCGCGCGGCCGACGACATCTTCCTGGCGTCGGCCGGGCTGTTCCTGCTGTTGATCGGGCTGATCTGGCTGACCAAGCGGCCATCGCAGGGCGGTGCGGCACCCGCCGACGCGGGCGGGGCGCACTGAGCGGCAGGCCCTGAGGCAGGACAAGGCGGCGCAGCCCTCGGGCTCGCCGCCTTTTTCATGCTCCCTTGCTGGCCTTGGCTCGGGTGCGCGAGGCCGGCAGCTCGGGCGTGCTGGTCACGCTGGGCGCCCGGCTGAGCACGTTGTTGGCGTTGACCAGGGTCTTGAGCATGGCCATGAACAGTTCGCCCTGCTCGGGCGGCAGGGGCGCCAGCATGCGCTTTTGCGCACGGCGCATGCCGGGCTCGACCTGGCGCAGCAGGTCTTCGCCCGCGGGCGTGAGCGTGAGCAGGCGCACGCGCCGGTCGCCCGGGCTGCTGTTGCGCAGCATCCAGCCGCGCGCTTCCAGCCGGTCGATCACGCTGCCGATGGTGGACGTATCGAAGCCGATGCGGCCGGCCAGGCGGCGCTGGTCCAGCCCCGGCTCACGCTGCACGGCGGCCAGCGCGCCGAACTGCACGGGGGTGATGCCGAACTCCTGCGTCTCTTCGAGGAAGATGGCCACCGCGATTTGCTGCAGCCGGCGGATGTAGTGCCCGGGCAGTTCTTCGAGCGCAGGCGAATGGGATGGAGAGGACATGGCAGCAGCAATGGCGACAGAAAGGGAACAACGGCGGCAGTCCGCGAGGCCGCAGTCTATCGGAAGCTGCCGACGGCCTGAACGCTCAGTGCACGTGCGCTGCGGGTGCTGCCATGCGGAAGGCGGGCAGCTCCGCACAGGCTGCGTCGACAGCACTGATGCGTGGCCAGCGCGCCAGGTCGACCTGGAAGCGGCGCGCACTCTCGACCTGCGGCACCAGGTAGACGTCAGCCAGGGTGGGCGCGTGTCCGAAGCTGAAGGCACCGCGCCCGGCATCACGCGCCAGCAGGGCCTCGTAGGCGTCGAAGCCCGCGGCGATCCAGGTGGAGCACCAGGCGTTGACCGCGACCTCGTGGCAACCGAGCTGGTGGCGCAGGTATTCGAGGATGCGGCGGTTGTTGACCGGGTGGATGTCACAACCCACCAGCGCGGCCAGCGCCCGCACCTGGGCCCGGGCATCGGCGCCGGCCGGCAGCAGCGGTGGTTCGGGGTAGCACTCCTCCAGCCATTCGATGATGGCGGGCGACTGGATCAGGGTCTGGCCCTCGTGCTCCAGTGCGGGCACCAGCATCTGCGGGTTGACGGCCCGGTAGGCCTCGCCCAAATGCTCCTCCTGGCGCAGGTCGACGGGAATGTGCTCGACGTCCAGGCCCTTGAGGTTCAAGGCGATGCGCAGCCTGTGCGAGGTACCGCTGCGAAAGAAGTGGTGCAGCTTCATTCTGCGGGCCCCACCGTGAGGGCGATGCTGCCCACGCCGTCCACATGGCCCTCGATGCGGTCGCCCGGCAGCACGGCGCCCACGCCTTCGGGCGTGCCGGTGTAGATGAGGTCGCCGGGCTGCAGGTGGTAGAACTGCGAGAGGTCGGCAATGATCTCGCGGATGCTCCAGATGAGCTTGTCCACATCGGACTGCTGGCGCACCTGGCCGTTGACGCTGAGCGCGATGGCACCGCGCGCGATCACCACGCCGGGCAGGGGCACGATCTTGGAGGCGATGGACGATTGCTCCACATCCTTGCCCAGATCCCAGGGCCGGCCCTTGTCGCGCGCCACCAGTTGCAGGTCGCGCCGCGTCATATCGAGGCCGCAGGCATAGCCGTAGATGTGGGTGTGCGCCTGCTCGGGCGCGATGCGAAAGCCGGGCGTGCCGATGGCCAGCACCAGTTCCATCTCGTAGTGGTAGCTCTCGGTGCCTGGCGGGTAGGCGACGGTGGCGCCGGACTCCACCACGGTGGACGGCGACTTGGTGAAGTAGAACGGCCGCTCCTGCGACTTGTCCACGGGCCGCCCCATCTCGACCGCATGGGCGTGGTAGTTGCGCCCCACGAAGAACAGGCGGTTCACGGGCAGGCGCGCGGCCTGGCCGCGCACGGGCAGCGAGACGGTGGCGGGAGGGGTCCAGAGGTAGGTGGTGGACATGCAGGGCTTTCCAAAAGAAGTGAGGTGTTGCGCAGCCATCAGCCGCGGTTCTCGAACACGCCCAGCTTGCGGTGCAGCGGGCTCTCGTCGGCGATGAAGAGAAAGGCCGGCGCATCGGCCGAGCGGTTGGCCAGGGTGATGGCGGTGTAGCCCGGGGCGCAGCAGGTATCGGCCTCGGCCAGCACGAAGCGCTGCGCGTCCTGTACCTGCACATCGGCCGCGCCTTCGATCAGATGGAACACCATGGCCGGCGAGCGCGCGGGCAGGCGCAGAACCTGGCCCGGGCGCAGCATCAGCGCGTAAAAGCCCAGGATGGTCTCGGCATCGGTGCCGGTCTCGGGGTTCACATAGGTGATCTGCACCGACTCCAGCGCGGGCTGGTCGGCCGCCAGCGATTGCAGGGCCGCACGCGCCTGGGCCCAGGGGTAGCGCAGCAGCGGGTAGGCACGCGCCGAGCGCTCGAACACCGGCGTGGGCAGCATGCCGCCGCGCGCATAGGCGCGGTCGCCCGCCGCGCCAGTGACGTCCTGGCGTGGGCCGTCCACATGGTAGGACACCTCCAGGTAGTAGGCCAGCGGCAGGTCCAGCACATCGAGCCAGACCACGGGCTCGGTGCCCTCGTGGCCATGCTCGTGCCACAGGCCGGTGGGCGTGAGGATCAGGTCGCCACGTTCCATGGGGCAGCGCTCGCCGTCCACCGTGCTGTAGGCGCCCTCGCCTTCCACCACCATGCGCACGGCATTGGGCGTGTGGCGGTGCGCGGGCGCCCATTCACCAGGCAGCAGCAGTTGCATGCCCAGGTACATGGCGGCGCTGGCCTGCATGCTGTCCGACCCATGGCCGGGGTTGGCCAACACCAGCACCCGGCGCTCGGCCTTCTCGATGGGCGTGAGTTCACCGGCCCGCATCAGCAGCGGCCGCAGCGCCGCATAGGGCCAGTGCGTGGCCTGGGTGCGAGGCAGGGGCTTGCCCGGCGGCAGCATGGCGCGCAGGCTGGGCCACAGGGGCACGAGGTTGCGCTCGGCGAGTGCATCGCGGTAGTCCTGGGGCAGGTCTTCCAGGCGTCCAAGTTCTTGCATCGGTGCTGTCTCCTTGCGGTTCAATGCGCGGCCAGGCAGTTGCCCACGTTCCAGCCGTAGAGCCACTCCATCGCGTCGTAAAAGCGCTCGGCACTGCGGCCGCGCCACAGGTCGTTGCGCACCAGGCGCTCCACGCCCTTGGCGTGGTAGATGCGGCCCATTTCGCGGCCCGAGAGCACGATGCGCGCGGTGCGTGCCACGCGCGAGCGCTGGTACAGGTCGAGCGCGGCGTCCCACCCGTTGCCGTGCACGCGCAGGGCCTCGCCCAGGGTCACGGCATCCTCCAGCGCCATGCAGGCGCCCTGCGCCAGGTACTGGGTGGTGGGGTGGGCGGCATCCCCGATCAGGGTGGCGCGGCCGTAGGTCCACTGGGCAATGGGATCGCGGTCGGCCGTGGCCCAGCGCTTCCAGCTCTTGGGCAGGTCGATCAGCTGGCGCGCGCGCGGGCAGATGTCCTGAAAGTAGCTCTGCACTTCTTCGCGGCTGCCTTCAGTCACGCCCCACTCTTCCTGGCCGCGGCTGTGGAAGGTGACGACCACGTTGTACTGCTCGCCGCCGCGCAGCGGGTAGTGCACCAGGTGGCAGTGCGGGCCCACCCAGATGCTGGCGGCGTTCCAGCGCAGCTCCTCGGGAAAGTCTTCGCGCTCCACCACGGCGCGGTAGACCACGTGGCCCGTCACGCGCGCCGGGTCGCCCACATACTGCTGGCGCACCACGGACTTGACGCCGTCGGCCCCGATGAGCGCCACGCCGCGCCAGGCCTTGCCGTGCTGGTCAATGGCGGTGACCGTGCCCGCGCCCTGTTCCACCCGCTCGATGCGGGTGTGCGTTTGCAAGCGCACGCGCCCGGTCGCAAGCGCGCCTTCGAGCAGGCAGTTGTGCGCGTCCACACGGTGGATCACCGCATAGGGGTTGCCGAAGCGGGCGCGGAAAGCCTCGTCCGTGGGGATGCGGCCCACCTGGTATTCGTCCAACGCGTCGTGCATCACCATGCAGTCGGTGAACACCGAGCGGCTGCGCGCCTGCTCACCCACGCCCAGCGCATCGAAGGCGTGGAAGGCATTGGGACCCAGTTGCATGCCGGCACCGATCTCGCCGATGGCGGGCGACTGCTCCAGCACCTGCACCTCGAAACCCTGGCGCACCAGGGCCAGCGCCGCCGCCAGCCCGCCGATGCCACCGCCGGCCACCAGCACGGGAAGGCCGATGGCGCGCGCGTTTGTCTGCTCCATGGTTCACCTCATCAATACATTTAATCAGTATACTGATTATAAGTGTAGCAATCCAGCAGTCACAAATGCAAACCCTTATCGGTCATTTTTCTGCGGCTTCACTGTATCAAGGGTTTTCACCGAGCGCCCCAAACAACGGCCGGATCTATGATTTTCATCAGCATACTGTCAATCAGCCATCCAACAATCGGCCACACATCCAGGAGACATCCATGAACCAGACCACCCGACGCCCCTTGCTGCTCTCGCTCGCCTGTACCGGCATGCTGGTGGTAGCCTTGGGCACCAGCCATGCCCAGGGCAGCGACTTTCCGAACAAGCCGGTCACGCTCTACACCGCCTTTGCCGTGGGCAGCGGGCCCGATGCTGTGCTGCGGCTGGTGGCGCACAAGCTCTCGACCCAGTGGAAGCAGACGGTGACGGTGGACAACCGCCCTGGCGGCGGCGGCTTCATCGCCATGGATGCGGCCAAGCGCGGCGCGGCCGACGGCTACACCCTGCTGCAACTGGACAGCGAGCACCTGGCGGCCGTGCCGCACCTGTACAAGAAGCGCAACGTCGATACGCTCAAGACCTTCGACCCGGTGGCGCCGCTGTTCCGCACCCCCTTCATGGTGGCCGTGCCCGCCCAGTCGCCCTGGAAGAACATGACGGATCTGCTGAACGACGCCAAGGCCAAGTCCGGCGGGCTTAGCTATGGATCCTGGGGCGTGGGCAGCCCGGGCCACCTGGGCGGCGAGTGGCTCGAATCCATCACCGGCGTGCGCATGACCCATGTGCCCTATAAGGAGGTGAGCCAGCTCTACACCAACGTGGCCACCGGCGAGGTGGCCTGGAGCTTTGCCAGCATTCCATCGAGCCAGGGCGTCTACAAGGCCGGCAAGATCAAGTACCTGGCCGTGGCTGCGCCCAAGCGCATTGCGCAGCTGCCCGACGTGCCCACCGTGGCCGAGGCCGGCGGCCCGGCGCAGTTGGACGTGAACTCCTTCGTGGTGCTTGTCGCCCCCAAAGGCGTGCCGGCTGCCGTGCGCAGCAAGATCCACGCGGATGTGCTGGCCGTGCTGACCGACCCCGAGGTGCGCGAGCGCTTCAACACTTTTGCCTTCGAACCGCTGGCCTGGTCGGTCGACGAGATCGGCCGCAACGCGGCGGCCAAATCCAGCCAGTATGAGCAGCTGATCACCAAGGCCGGCATCGCGCTGGACTGAAGTTCCCACAAGCTGAGTCGGAAAAGCCTGACGCGCTTGCACGCTCGCCGCCTTCGGTCCAGCACGCGGGGAGATCGAACAATGCAGCCATCCACAACAAAAGGAACAACTGCCATGTCGCTCTCCCTCATTCTCCTGATCGTCCTGATCCTCATCCTCGTCGGCGCGCTGCCCACGTGGGGCCACAGCCGTTCGTGGGGCTATGGGCCCAGCGGCGGCATCGGCCTGGTGGTGCTGATCCTGGTGATCCTGCTGCTCATGGGCAGGATATAAAAAGAGAGGCCCAGCCTCCCCAAAAAGAAAAGCGTGGCATGGCCACGCTTTTTTGCTTTCCGAAGGGGGTCTGGACGCTGCGGGGCTAAGCTGCCTTGCGCAGCTGGGCGTTGGCAAAGGCCGTGGTGAGCTGCGCCAGCTCGGTCTGGTTCACGACGCCGTTGGCATTGCCGTGGCGGTCCACCAGCTGCAGCAGCGACTGCGACAGCTCGCTGCCGCCCTTGGTGCCTGAAGTGGCGGCAACCCCTTTGAGGAATTCATCGCGCGAGATGGCGCCGTCCTGGTTGGCGTCGAAGCCGGCGGCCAACTGCTCCTTTTGCGCATCGCTGGCGCCAAAGCTGGCGAGCAGGTCCTGGAAGTCCTGCTTGGACACGGCGCGGTCAGCCTGCGATGCCGTCAATGCCGTGCCGGCATCGGCACCCACACGCGTACCCAGCGGGCCATCGAGCTTGCCGGACGTCATCAGCATGCCTTTGCCGGCAAAGCCGGCCAGGGTTTCGGCCTCCTTGCTCAAGGTGACCACGGCAGACGGCTCGGCAGCGGCCGGCTGGCTGGCGCGCGACGACGCGGCGGACTTGCTGCCCGAGGCCGCGTTGTAGAGAAAGGAAGCAACGGATGCGAGGCCGGAAATGATGGGAGACATGGCCGAAGGACTCCTGTAGGGCCGGCTGCCGGTGCTTGCGAACCAAACACCAGGGCATGCCATCGCCCGGTGGTTCAGCATAGCCATCCCCTCACCGGCCAATGGCCCGAAAAGCAGCGTTGCACAGCCGCTTTTCGGGCCATGTGCTCGCCTACTTCAGCACATAGCTGGCCAGCACGCTCTGCACGTCATAGATGCTGAGCTTCTTGTTGAACTGCTTCTGGAACGGCGTGGTGCTGCCCGAGATCCAGATCTTGAGTTCGGCATCGAGGTCGAAGGTGCCGCCGGTCTCGATGCTGAAGTGGGTGATGCTTTTGTAGGGCAGCGAGTGGTACTCCACTTTGCTGCCCGTGATGCCCTGCTTGTCCACCAGCACCAGGCGCTTGTTGGTGAAGACGAAGTAGTCGCGGATGAGTTGGTAGGCATGCTCCACCACCTCGCCCGGCATCAGGATGCGGCCGAATTCTTCCTGGATCTTGGCTGCATCGATCTTGGATGCATTGCCCATCACTCCGTCCAAAAGTCCCATGGTGGTCTCCCCGTTTGCGAGGCGATGATCGTAGTCCGGCTATTGATACCCCTGCCCGAAGGCGACAAATTCGCCCGTGAGCTTTCCCGCCGGCTGCCCGTGGTACATCAGCACCGAGGCCTGCTCGATGCGCCCCAGGCCCTTGCGCTCGTACACGCGCACGAAGGCGCGCCAGGCGGCCTCCGAAGGCGCCTCGGCCACGGCGGTGAAGGTCCCGTCGATGGGCAGCCCGTACGCCATGGTGTTGCGCTGGATCACCAGCCGGCTGCCCAGGCCGTGGGCAGACAGCCGCAGGTGCAGCATGGACCAGGCGGCCAGGATGGCCACGGCCGAGGCGCTGCCGCCGAACACCGTCTCGCGGTGGTTGATGTTGGGTGCCAGAGGCGCGCTCAGCACCACGCGCGCCAGGGAGGACTCCAGCACCGACACCTCCATCGCGCGGGACAGGGGAATGTGCTGGTGCAGGTAGGCCTGCAGGTCGTCATCGGTCTTCATACAGGGCTTTCGGAAAGGATGGCAGGTGCGTCTGCAGCAGCCCCGCCCGGTGGTGCTGGATCCCGGTAGACGATGTGGAGAACGCCGCCCTGGCGTTCGCGTGCGAGCGCATCGCGCAGGAAAGGGGGCCGCAGGTCCAGGCCCGGCAGTGCCACACGGTCGAACCATGCGAACTCCAGTCTGCGCCTGCCTTCCACACCTTCGTAGGGACCAGCGGATTGGTCCAGCAAACCGCCCGGTTCGGGGTGCACCTGCAGGTACAGGCCGGTCTCGTGGTAGGCGGCGCCCAGGTAGACGAAGAAGTTCTCCACCACGCAGGCCAGCGCGCCGGGCACCACGGCAAGGCCCAGCTCTTCCTGCATTTCGCGCACCAAGGTCTCGCCGGCGCATTCGCCAGGCTCGATGCCGCCGCCGGGCAGGGCCCAGAAGGCGTCGCCCTCGGCCCGGTGCAGCAGCACCTGCCCGGCACGCTCGATGATGGCGGCGGCACGCAGGCGCATGCGGGGCTGGGCGGATGTGGCCGGAACAGAGAGGACGGCGGACAGACTCATGGCCGCGATGCTATCGCGTCGGGCAGGTCGGGCAGCAGCAGGCTCTGCTGCGCCGCCACCGTCTCGCGCAGAAAGGCCCAGGTGGCCTGCATGCGCGCCACCTGCTTGTTCTCCTCGGGCATGGACATCCAGAACGTGCGCGTGAAGCGTGCCATGCCGGGCAGCACCAGCGTGAGGGCCGGGTCCTGTGCCGCGACGAAGGCCGGCAGCACGGCCAGCCCGGCACCGGCGCGCACCGCCTCGTACTGTGCCAGCACGCTGGTGCTGCGCAAGGCAAAGCGCTCGGGGCGGTGCAGCTCGTCCAGGATCTGCAGCTCCTTGGTGAACAGCAGGTCGTCCACGTAGCTGATGAAGCTGTGGCCGCGCAGGTCGTCCGCGCTGCGGATGGGTGGATGGGCCGCCAGGTAGCTGCGCGTGCCGTACAACTGCAGCACGTAGTCGGTGAGCTTGACCACCAGCACCGCGCCGCGCGCGGGGCGCTCCAGCGAGATCACGATGTCCGCCTCGCGCCGTGACAGGTGCACCAGGCGCGGCAGGGCCAGCAGGTCGAGCACCAGGCCCGGGTGGCCTTGGGCGAAGTGCGCCAGCTGCGGCGCCAGCACCAGGTTGCCGAAGCCCTCGGTGGTACCGATGCGCACCAGGCCGTGCAGCCCCTGGCGCGCGGCGGGCGCGGCATTCTCCACCGCCATAAAGGCGGCCTCCATGGCCTCGACCTGGGGCAGCAGCGCGCGACCGGCCTCAGTGAGCCGGTGCCCGCCGGCCTCGCGCGCGAACAGGGCCGAGCCGACCTGCTTTTCGAGCGCCTGGATGCGGCGCGCCACGGTGGTGTGGTCGACCGCAAGGCGGCGCGCGGCGCCCACCAGCGTGCCGGCGCGGGCCAGCTCCAGAAAGAAGCGCAGGTTGTCCCAGTCCATGAAAGAAGAAGTCCCCGTCGATCGTGCAGTGTGCCCATGCACCGGCAGTGCATCATGTGCATTTTTGCAAACCTTGTGCGCATTATTGTCTATTGTCTTCACAATTTTGCACAGCTACGATGCACGGGTTGCCAGATACTTTCCCGTTTTCGCGCACCCCATTTTCAGGAGACATACCGATGAACGCACCTACCTCTTCGGCCGTGCTGGCCCCCACCGTCAAGCTGCTGATCGGCGGCCAGTTCGTCGAGTCCAAGACCACCGAATGGCGCGATGTGGTGAACCCCGCCACGCAGGAAGTGCTGGCCCGCGTGCCGTTTGCCACCGCCGAAGAGATCGATGCCGCGGTGGCGTCGGGCAAGGAAGCCTTCAAGACCTGGAAGAAGACGCCCATCGGCACGCGCGCGCGCATCTTCCTCAAGTACCAGCAGCTGATCCGCGAGAACATGGCCGAGCTGGCCGCCATCCTCACGGCCGAACAGGGCAAGACGCTGCCCGACGCCGAGGGTGACGTGTTCCGCGGCCTTGAAGTGGTGGAGCATGCCGCCAGCATCGGCAACCTGCAGCTCGGCGAGCTGGCCAACAACGTTGCCGGCGGCGTGGACACCTATACCCTGCTGCAGCCGCTGGGCGTGTGTGCGGGCATCACGCCCTTCAACTTCCCGGCCATGATCCCGCTGTGGATGTTCCCCATGGCCATCGCCACGGGCAACACCTTCGTGCTCAAACCCTCCGAGCAGGACCCGATGGTGACCATGCGCCTGGTGGAGCTGGCACTGGAAGCCGGCGTGCCTCCGGGCGTGCTCAACGTGGTGCACGGCGGCGAGATGGCCGTGAACGCCATCTGCGACCACAAGGACATCAAGGCCATCAGCTTCGTCGGCTCCACCAAGGTGGGCACCCATGTCTACAACCGCGCCAGCCTGGCCGGCAAGCGCGTGCAGTGCATGATGGGCGCCAAGAACCACGCCATCGTGCTGCCCGACGCGAACAAGGAGCAGACCCTGAACGCCCTGGCCGGTGCGGCCTTCGGCGCCGCCGGCCAGCGCTGCATGGCGCTGTCGGTGGTGGTGCTGGTGGGCGAGGCGCAAAAGTGGATCCCCGACCTGGTGGCCAAGGCCAAGACCCTCAAAGTCAGCGCCGGCACCGAAAAGGGCACGGACGTGGGCCCGGTGGTCTCGTGCGCCGCCAAGGACCGTGTGGAAGGCCTGATCGCGCGCGGCGTGGCCGATGGCGCCACGCTGGAACTCGATGGCCGCAACCCGGTCGTGGCAGGATACGAGAAAGGCAACTTCGTGGGCCCCACGGTGTTCAGCGGCGTCAAGCCCGGCATGAGCATCTACGAACAGGAAATCTTCGGCCCCGTGCTGTGCCTGTCGGCCGCGGCGGACATCGACGAAGCCATCGCCTTCATCAACGACAACCCGAATGGCAACGGCACCGCCATCTTCACCCAGTCGGGTGCGGCCGCGCGCAAGTTCCAAGAAGAGATCGACGTCGGTCAGGTCGGCATCAATGTGCCGATCCCCGTGCCGGTGCCGCTGTTCTCGTTCTCGGGTTCGCGTGCCTCCAAGCTCGGCGACCTGGGCCCCTACGGCAAGCAGGTCGTGCTGTTCTACACGCAGACCAAGACGGTGACGGCGCGCTGGTTCGACGACAGCACCATCGCCCACGGCGTGAATACGACGATCAGCCTGAAGTAAGCCGGCGAAAGGCCCCAGGCGGCGTGGCACAGTAGCAGGGCATGGTGAAATCGGTGCATGCACCGTGACCTCCCTATCCTGCTGCGCGCTGCAGCCTGTGCCCTGCCCTTGCTCATGGCTTCTTCCACCGCCTTCGCCCAGGCCGGCGCCGCATGCCGCCCGGGCGGCACGGTGGCCGAGACCAATGCCTGCGCGGTGCAGGACTTCCAGGCGGCCGACACGGCCATTGCCGTGCTGTACGCCGACGTGATGCGCGCCCTGTCGGCGCACGAGCGCCCGCAGCTGCGCCAGGAGCACACGGCCTGGATGCGCGCCCGCAATGTGCAGTGCAAGCAGTCCACCCGCGCCACCGAGCAGCAGCCTGAAGGCCCGCGGATCTACCACGAGTGCCTGACCCGTGAGACGCAGGAACGCCGCAAGGGGCTGATGCGCTGGCTGTCGATGGACAGCCCCGCGAAGCCCTGACGCACCCACAGAACAACAAGGACCACAGAGACATGGACTTCGAGCTCACCGAAGAACAACGCGCCTTTGCCCAGACGGCCCGCGACTTTGCCCGGGCCGAGTTCGCGCCGCACGCCGCGCACTGGGACGCCGAAGGCATCTTCCCCAAAGAGGCCATCGCCAAGGCCGGCGAGCTGGGCTTTTGCGGTCTGTACGCGCCCGAGGCTGCGGGCGGCCTGGCCCTGCCCCGCCTGGACGCCACGCTGGTCTTCGAGGAAATGGCGGCCGTGGACCCGTCCACGACGGCCTTCATCACCATCCACAACATGGCGACCTGGATGCTGGGCACCTGGGCCACCCCGGCCGTGCGCGACCACTGGGGGCCGCTGCTCACCACGGGCGAAAAGCTCGCCTCCTACTGCCTGACCGAGCCCGGTGCGGGCTCGGACGCGGCTTCGCTCAAGACCCGGGCCGAGCTGGTGGGCCACGAATACGTGATCAACGGCGCCAAGGCCTTCATCTCGGGTGCGGGCGCCACCGACGTGCTGGTGCTCATGGCGCGCACGGGCGATGCGGCCTCGGGCGCGGGCGGCATCTCGGCCTTTGCCGTGCCGGCCGATGCGCCGGGCATCAGCTACGGCAAGAAGGAAGAAAAAATGGGCTGGAACAGCCAGCCCACGCGCACCATCAGCTTCGACAACGTGCGCATTCCGGCCGATCACCTGCTCGGCCGCGAGGGCGAGGGCTTCAAGATCGCGATGAAGGGCCTGGACGGCGGGCGCATCAACATCGCCACCTGCTCGGTGGGCGCGGCGCAGGGCGCGCTCGCGCAGGCCCAGCAGTACATGCAGGACAGGAAGCAGTTTGGCAAGCCCATCGCGAGCTTCCAGGCACTGCAGTTCAAGCTGGCCGACATGGCCACCGAGCTGGTGGCCGCGCGCCAGATGGTGCGCCTGGCGGCCAGCAAACTCGACGCGGGCGATGCGAATGCCAGCACCTACTGCGCCATGGCAAAGCGCTTTGCCACCGACGCCGGCTTCACCGTCTGCAACGAGGCGCTGCAGCTGCACGGCGGCTACGGCTATATCCGCGAATACCCGCTGGAGCGCCTGCTGCGCGATGCGCGCGTGCACCAGATCCTGGAGGGCACCAACGAGATCATGCGCGTGATCATCGCGCGGCGCATGCTCGATGGCGATGCGCCGGACGTGATCCGCTGAATCCACCACCCCCATGCCTGCACGCCCCCTCTCCGACGAGACCCTGCACCTGATCGCCGCAGTGCGCGACGCATTGGAATCGCGCGGCGATGTGGAGGAACGCAACCTGTTCGGCAGCCATGCCTTCTTCGTGGACGGCAAGGTCTGCATCGCCGTGAAGAACGAAGACCTGCTGGTGCGCCTGCCACCCGAGCGGCACGAAGAGTTCCAGGAGATGCAGAACACGCGCGAGCTCTCGCCCGGCGGCGGTATGAAGGGCTATTTCTGGATCGAGCCCAATGGCTATGCCACGCGCGCGCTGTGGAACTTCTGGGTGCAGGAGGCACTGGCCTACAACCCGCAGGCCAAGGCCACACCCAAACGCAAATCGACAGCGACCAAGACGGCCGCCAAGAAAAGCCCTGCCACGAAGAAGAAGCCGGCGACCACCAAGCGCCACAGCATCTTCGAGGCCGACGACTGATCCCCTGAAGGAAGCCGCCGCCATGCCCATCCGCATCGTCCGCCTCGGCACGCCGCGTGCCCCCGGTGAAGGCACCCGCATCGGCACCGTGCGCAGGCCGCCGCGCGGCGTGCCCAAGGCCGAGTTCGCCAGCCAGGACTGGTATGACGTGTGGTACCCCCTGCTCTCGCCCAGCGCCGAACTCATGGCCCAGGGCCAGCAAGCGCAGACCGACAAGGAATGGCAGGTGTTCACCAAACTGTTCCGCAAGGAGCTGGCCCAGCCCGAAGCCAGCCGCACGCTGGACCTTCTGGCCACCCTGTCGCACCACGGCGCCATGTCGCTCGGCTGCTACTGCGAGAACGAGGCCCGCTGCCACCGCTCCGTTCTGCGCGAAGAACTGGCCAGCCGGGATGCAGACATCGCCACAGACTGATTCTTTCACCATCACAACGACACCAAGGAGATAGCACCATGAAGATCGCATTCATCGGCCTCGGAAACATGGGCGGCCCCATGGCCGTGAACCTGCACAAGGCCGGCCACGAGGTGCGGGCGTTCGACCTGTCGCAAACTGCGCGCGACAAGCTCGCGGCCGATGGCGTGGCCATCGCCGCCGATGCCCACGCCGCCGTTCAGGGCGCCGAGGTGGTCATCAGCATGCTGCCCGCCAGCCAGCATGTGGACAGCCTGTTCCTGGGCCAGGGCGAACTGCTGGACCAGCTGCCGGCCGGCACGCTGGTGATCGACTGCTCCACCATCGCTGCCGCCACCTCGCGCAAGGTGGCCGAGGCCGCCAAGGCCAAGGGTGTGGCCTTCATCGATGCGCCTGTATCGGGCGGCACGGGCGGCGCCATTGCCGGCACGCTGACCTTCATGGTCGGTGGCGAGGCGGCCGACCTGGAGCGTGCGCGCCCGGTGCTCGAGAAAATTGGCGCCAACATCTTCCATGCGGGCGGTGTGGGTGCTGGCCAGACGGCCAAGATCTGCAACAACATGCTGCTCGGCATTCTCATGGCCGGCACCAGCGAGGCCATTGCCCTGGGCGTGGCCAACGGGCTGGACCCCAAGGTGCTCTCGGAGATCATGCGCCGCAGTTCTGGCGGCAACTGGGCGCTGGAAAAGTACAACCCCATGCCCGGCGTGATGGAGACCGCACCCGCGAGCAAGGGCTACGCCGGCGGCTTCGGCACCGACCTGATGCTCAAGGACCTGGGCCTGGCACAGGAGAATGCCGCCGCAGTGAAGGCCGCGACGCCCCTGGGCGGCCTTGCGCGCAACCTGTATGCCGCGCACAGCCTGGCCGGCCATGGCGCGCTCGACTTCTCGAGCATCATCAAGTCGGTTCAGAAGAAGGGCTGAAGCCCCATTTGGCCCCGTACGCGGTGGCAGCTCAATTGCCGCCGCGGGGGTTCAGCACCATGCTGTCACGCTTGATCTCCACGTCGAACTGGCGCAGGAAGTTCTGACCGAGCAGTGCATCGTCCTCGCTCTCGCCGGTGTAGCCCGTGCCCACGCGCAGGCCTGCGACTTCGAGGTTGCGCACGGTGACCGATTGGGACGGTGATACCCGTCCCTGGCGCTCGCCATTGGCCGTGCGGAAGGTGGTGGGCACGCCTTCGGTGAGGCCGGCCTTCTTTGCCATGGCGTCGGTCACCGCGATCAGGCTGGCGCCGGTGTCCACCATGAAGTTCACCGGTACGCCATTGACCGTGCCCGCCACGCGGAAGTGGCCGTCGCTGTGGCGCGGTATCACCAGCGAGCCGGTGGATGTGACCGTGGCGCCGCGTGGCGCCATGAACTGCTTCATGCCGAAATACAGAACCCCCATGACCACCAGCCAGAAGGCGAGGATGGCCAAGGTGTTCGTGCGCAGCACGCGGCGCGTGTGTTCGTCTGCGGGGGGTGGTCGCTGGTGGTCGTGTTCTTCGCCCATGGGCCGTCATATATGCCAGGCTCTCGGGACCTGGCATGCAATTGCTGAGCCCCAAATCATAGGGCAGGCGCGTCGGGCTGCAGGCGGCGCAGGAACAGCTGTTCGAAAACGTCCGCCGGCACGGGCCGGCTGTAGAGAAAACCCTGGATCTCGTCGCAGCCGAGCAAGGCCAGCAGGCCGGACTGCTCCTCGGTCTCCACCCCTTCGGCCACCACCTTGAGCCCCAGCGAGTGGCCCAGGTTGATGATGGTGGACACCAGCGCACTGCCCTTGGCGCCTGCGGCGATGTGCTGGATGAAGGAGCGGTCGATCTTGAGCGTGTCGAGCGGCAGGCGCGCCAGGTAGCTCAGAGACGAAAAGCCGGTGCCGAAATCGTCCATGGCCACGGTGATGCCCATCTCGCGGATGGCATGCAGGCTTGCGGTGCTGTGCTCCACGTCGTCCATCACCATGCTTTCGGTGATCTCCAGCTCCAGGCCGGCTGAGGCCTCTGTGTCGTGCGCCACGGCCGAGCGCACCTGCTCGATGAAGGCACGGTGGCGCAGTTGCAGGAACGAGACGTTCACGGCCACCCGTATCGGCGCCAGACCTGCTGCACGCCAGCGCCGGTTATCGGCCAGGGCCTGGCCCAGGGCCCAGCGGCCCACGTCGTAGATCAGGCCGGTCTCTTCGAGGATGGGGATGAACTGCCCGGGCGGCACCAGGCCGCGGCGCGGGTCGTTCCAACGGATCAGGGCTTCGGCACCGGTCACCTCGCCACTGGCCAGGTGCAGCTTGGGCTGGTAGTGCAGCACGAACTCGCCGCGCTCCAGCGCTTCGCGCAGGTGGTTCTCCAGGCTCAGCGCCTCGGCCACGCGCAGGTTCATCTCCGAGGTGTAGAACAGCAGTGCGTCGGCCGATGCCTTGGCCTTCTTGAGCGCGGCCTCGGCATTGCGCAGCAGTTCCTCGGCATCGCCGCCATCCAGGGGGAACAGGGCCACGCCAGCCTTGGCGGTGATGCGCAGCTCCTGCGTGCCCAGTTGGAAGGGCTCGTCGAAGCAGGCCCGCACCAGGTGGTCCACGGCCACGGCCACCGCACTGGCGTCTCGCGCATCGCACACGGCCACGCCGAAGCTGTTGGCGCCGATGCGCGCCAGCATGTCCATCGCACCAGCATGCCGCTGCAGGCGCTGCGCCACCAGCTTGAGCAATTCGTCCCCGAGGGATCGCCCGAGCGTGTCGTTGACGATGCGAAACCGGTTCACGTCGATCAGCGCCACCCCCAGGAAGGGCGAGGCATGCGGCCTGTGGCCGTCGCGCGCACGCCTGTGCTGGTTCACACGGTCCAGGAACAGCGTGCGGTTGGGCAAGGTGGTGATGTCGTCGTAGTAGGCCAGGTAGTTCAGGCGGTCGGATTTTTCGAGGTGGTCGAGCGCAAAGCTGATGTCACCGGCCAGCTCGCCCAACAGCTTCATCTCGGTGGCATCGAAGAAGCTGGCCTCGTCGGAGAACAGCGCCATCACGCCCACCACCTCGTCGGCCACCAGCAGGGGCAGCACGGCCATGGAGGCGACCGACAGCGCCTTGAGCTTGGCGGGCAGCAGCACGCGGGGGTCGCCTTCGATGCGTTCGCAGACCAGGGCACGCCGTTCGCGCACCACCGTGGCCGTCAGGCTGTAGGTGCCCGATGGCTGGTCGGCATACGACAGCCGGCCCGCGATGTCGTCGAAGAAGTCCGGCGTGGTGCCCGAGATCGCCATCGGGATGACCTGCTGCGCCGCGCGGTCGACCCGGCCGATCCAGGCCATGCGGAACTGCCCGTGCCGCACCGCGATGTCGCAGGACTGGGCAAACAGCTCCTGGCGGCTGCGCATGCGCACCAGCAGCGTGCTGATGCCGCTGAGCACGGCGTAGACGCGGTTCAGGCGCTTGATCTTGTGCTCGGCCTCGCGCCGCTCGGTGATGTCCTCGCCCAGGCAGGCGATGCCGATGGCCTCGCCATCGACCGAGCGCAGCACGGTGTTGTTCCAGTACACCAGCCGGCGCACGCCGGACCGTGTGAGAATTTCCTGCTCGAAATGCCAGGTGGCCGGGTGATCGGCCAGCATGTCCTCGAACACCCGCTGCATGCCATCCATGCCCGGCGGCAGGAACAGCTCGAACCAGTTGCGGCCGAAGATCTCGCCGCGCTCCCAGCCCGACAGGCGCAACAGGCAGTCGTTGCAGTAGGTGATGCAGCCATTGCGGTCGAGCATGAGCGAGGCCATCTCGACCTTGTCGAGCAATTCGTTGAAGCGCCGGTCGCTCTCGCGCAGTGCTTCTTCGGCCCGCTTTTGCGCCGTGACATCCTGGATGGTGTTGAACCAGCGCAGGCCTTCGGGAGCGGCACCCTCGCCGGGCAGCGGCTCCATCACCTGGCGCAGGTGCAAGAGCGCCCCATCGGCGCGCCACAGGCGGTAGGTGAAGTCCATGCGCACGCCTTCGCGCACCGCCTGCAAGGCCATGCTGCGCACCCGTGCACGGTCGTCGGCGTACACCATGCCGATCCATTCCCGGGCGGAGGCCGGCATGGTGTTCGGGCCGCGCCGCAGCATCTGCGCCAGCGTGGCGGGCCAGCTCTCGAACTGCCCGCCCGGGCCGCTGATGATGTGGGTGATCTTGGCCAGCACCTGCGCCCGGTGCAACCTGGCCTCGCTGGCACGCAGCTCCTCCAGGGCGCGCCGGCGCTCGATCACCTCGATGTGCAGTTGCTCGGCATGGCGCTGCACCTCCAAATAGAGGCTGCCGTTCTCATAGATGCGCCCGACCTGCGCCGCCAGGATGGAGAGGATGCGCTCGTCCTCGGCACTGAAGTGGTCGGCCCCCTCCTTGTTGGCCAGGCAGATCCAGCCGTAGGACGAGGCCAGCGAGGCGACCGGCGCCTCCAGCGCGCAGTACAGCGGTGGGTAGCCCGATGGCAGGCCCGCCATGGTGGGATCACCGCCCGGGTTGAGCAGCCGCTGCGAGCGGCGCTCCATCTGCAGCCGCCCGAGCAGGCCCGATGAAGCATCGGGCGCCGGCAGCGAACGTGCCAGCACCGGATCGATGCCGCTGGTGCACACCAGCGAGGTGTGGCCCGGTTTGCGCACGGCGCACAGCACGGCGTATTGCGCACCGATGAGTTCGCGGGCGCCGGTGCAGACCTTGTTGAGCAGCCTGGCTGGATCGCGCTCGGAGGCCAGCTGCAGGTTGAGCTCGGTGAGGGCGGCCAGGCGGCGGTTGGTGGCCTCCAGCTCGACCACGTTGCCGCGCAGCTTGTCGGTCACCAGGCGCAGGTGCTGGGAGCGGAAGGCCGGCTCAGCCACTTGGTTCGCGCCATCGGAGCCTTGCGCCGCCTGGGCCAGCGTGCGCTCGATGGCGCGCAGAATGTCCTGCGGCTCGCAGGGCTTGACCAGCACCTCCGAGACGCCTCCGGCCAGTGCCAGGCTGCGCGCCTCCTCGCCCTGGTAGTGGGCGCTGTAGAAGATGACGCGCGTGCCCGCCAGCGCAGGGTCGGCCCGCAGCTGGCGCACGAACTCGTAGCCATCCATGGTCGGCATGAGGATGTCCGAGATCACCAGCGCCGGCCGCTCGGCGCGCACCAGCTCCAGCGCCTGCGCACCGTCCACGGCCTCCAGGGCCTCATGGCCACTGTGGCTGACGAGGGTGACGATCAGGGCCCGGTTGGGGGCCTGGTCGTCCACGACGAGGATCTTTGCCATGGCTGCCGCCCTCCTTGCTTGTTGATCACCGCGGCGGGCGTACCGCCCGCGATGCCGGCGAGAGATAGGCCTCGACCTGGCGCACGAAGCGCTCCGGGTCGATGGGCTTGGAGATATGGTCCTGGAAGCCGACTTCCAGCGCCTTCTCCCGGTCTCCGGGCATGGAAAAAGCCGTCACGGCGACCAGCGGAGCCCTGCGCCAGGCGGGGTCGGCATGCAGCAGCCGGGCCACCTCGTAGCCGTCCATGACCGGCATCTGCAGGTCCGACAGGATGAGATCGGGCCCATGCTCCAGCGCCGCGCGCACGCCATCGCGCCCGTTGGACGCGCCGTAAACCTGGTAGCCATCGGCCTCCAGCAGGTAAGTCACCAGCATGCGGCTGGCTTCATCATCTTCGATGACCAGGATGCGGGCGGTCATGCCTGGGCTCCGGGCAGATCAAGAATGAAGGTGCTGCCCTCGCCGGGCCGGCTGTGCAGCGTGATGTCGCCGCCCAGCGCCTGGGCGAGCTTGCGGCTCAGGTGCAGGCCCAGGCCAGACCCCTCCTGGTGCCGCTCGGCACCCTCCACCCGGGAAAACGGCTCGAACAGCCGCTGCTGGTCCACGAGGGGGATGCCGGGCCCCGTGTCCTGCACGCGCAGGCTCAGTTGCGGGCTGGCCGGGTCCGGCGCATCGAGCTGCACCAGCACCTGCCCCTGGCCCGTGAACTTGATGGCATTGCCCACCAGGTTGATGGCCACCTGGGCGAGGGCGCGCCGGTCGGTGCGGACCAGGACTGCATGCTCGGGCATGCTCACCACGAAGGCCAGGCCCTTGCGCTGCGCATCGGGGCCCAGGGTCGCGGCCACCTCCTCCACCACCGCGCGGCAATCCACCATCTCCAGCTGCAACGCGTGCTTGCCGTCGCGCAGCTTGGCCACGTCCAGCAGGTCATTGATCAGCGACAGCAGGTGGCGCGCACCGGTCTGCACGATGCGCAGCTGCTTTTCCTGCTCGGTGTTGAGGGGCCCAGGCAGGCGCATGAGCAGGGTGCCGGTGAAGCCGATGACGGCATTGAGCGGCGTGCGCAGCTCGTGGGACATACTTGCCAGGAAGCGGTCCTTGACCAGCGCGGCGTTCTCCAGCTCCAGGTTCTTGTCGCGCAGCGCCTGTTCGAAGCGCTTGCGCTCGGTCACGTCACGGATGGCGCTGGAGACGAACAGGCCCTCCTCGGTCTCCAGCGGGCTCAGGCTGATCTCGACCGGAAACTCCGTGCCATCCTTGCGCAGCCCGTACAGGTCCAGGCCCGCGCCCATGGAGCGGGTGCGCGGCTCGGTGAAGAAGCCGCCGCGGTGCTGCGGATGCTGGCCACGGTGGCGCACGGGCACCAGGAGCTCGATCTGCTGGCCCAGCAGTTCTTCGCGCGCCCAACCGAACAGCTTCACCGCCTGGGAGTTGACCAGCACGATGCGCCCATTCCCGTCCACGATCACCATCGCATCGGGCGCCGACTCGAGCAGGTCGCGGAACTTCTGGTCGGCCTTCTTGCGCGCGGTGATGTCGCGGATGGCGCTCATCACCATGGTGCCCTCTTCCGTTTCCAGCGGACTGAGGCTGATTTCCACCGGAAACTCGCTGCCATCGCTGCGCACACCGTACAGTTCCAGGCCCGCCCCCATGGTGCGGGTGCGCGGCTGGACGAAGAAGCCGCTGCGGTGCCCCAGGTGGGCACTGCGGTAGCGCTGCGGCAAAAGCACCTCGATGGCCTGCCCCAGCAACTGGCCCCGGGGGTAGCCGAACACCCTTTCGGCCTGGGAGTTCACGAGCACGATGCGCCCGGTGGCGTTCACCATCACGATGGCATCGGGTGTGGACTCGAGCAGGTCACGAAAGCGCGCCTCGACCAGCTTGGCATCGCGCAGCACCTTGAGCTGGGTGACGTCCTTCTTGCTCGACAGGAAGTAGCGCAGCCGGCCATCGGTACCGAACACCGCCCGGGTGGAAACATTCACATGGACCAGCGAGCCATCCTTGCGCTGGCGCACCGACTCGTGCACGGCCAGCCCCTGCTGCAGGGCCTTGGCACAGATGGACTCCTCATCCTGCACCTGGTCCGGCGGCACGATCAACTGCGTGAGGCGGCGACCCCGGGCCTCGGCCTCGGTGTAGCCGAAGGTGGCTTCGGCCGCGGGGTTCCAGTGCAGCACAGTGCCGTCCGGCGCGATGACCAGCAGCGCGTCGGGGTTCTGCTCCCAGTGGGCCCCGGAAAAATCAGATGCCATACCGCCCCTCGTCGTGGTGGGGCATCGCCGTCGCTCACACGCCCGCCCGGCTCCCGCCTCCCCTGTCGAGCATCTTAGGCATGCACCAGACAAACGCCAAGCCCCATATGTCCCGGCCAGGGCTGGCGGCATGCCCCGGCGGCACGGCCGGTAGCCCTTTCCGGTACTGCGGGAACGGGCCTTCCAGCGTCCTTGCCAGTGCGGCTACATTGGCGCCCATCCCCATCCAGTACGGAGGTCCCCATGCGCCTGTTCACACGCCAGCTGCAGGCGGCGCCTTTCCCTGTCCACCGGAGGCCAGTCCAAGGTCTGGGAGGGCCAAATCGCCATGGCCCACCCGGGCGAGGGATTTGCCCTGCGCGTGCACGACTCCAAAGCGGGGCCGACGGCGGCGCAGGCCGAAGCCTTTGAGCGCCTGCTCGCCAACGCCCGGCAGGTCCCACAGCCATTCGGAATGACCATGTTGCTGCCATTCGACCGCCTGCGCCCCCTGCTCGCGCCTTGGGGCCGCCTGCAGCCCCAGCCCGCCCCTGGGGAGAGACCTGGCATGCGTCGGTAGGCCCTGTGGGCCTGACCATCAACGCGGGTGGCAACCCGGTGAGTGTGCCGCCGCTGCACAAGCTCTGGGCGCAGCAAGACGGCTATGCCTGGTCGCGCAACCACGACAACCCGATCCCGGGCTGGCCCGCGCACTGGCTGGTGGTGGCCCAGGAGGGCGCCAACCCGTGGTCCCCAAGCCCCTCTGCGCCACGCTGTGTGCATGGACGGGCGCGCACCCACGGCGGCGCAGGAAGCCGTGAGGCCATGGCGGTGGTGCAGGCCCGGGTGGTGAAGGCCCAGGACCTGTACGAAGACGCCTCGGACCCCGGCAGCGTCGCGGCCACCCGCTACGCCGTGCGGGTGCAGCGCACCCTGCGCGGGCGGGCGCCCGCAGCGTTTGCCTTGCACAGCGAGAACACCAGCGCCCGGCTCACCATGGACACCGCAGAGCGCTATCGGCTGTTCGTATCCAGCGATGCCTCGGGCCGCTACTTCGTCGATGCGTGCAGCAATTCCGCGCGGCTCACCGAAGCATGGGCCACGTTGAAGGCCCTGGCCGCCCGCCGAATGGAAAGTAGCCTGCGCGGTACCCGCTCAGCTCAGGCGGCGTGCGTTCTCGGCGTAGATGGCCAGGTAGATCGAGTCCGAGCCCACATACGGGGCCTTGCCGCCAAAGCCCACGTTGAAGTCGCCGAAAGACAGCGAGCGGATGCCGGCCAGGCCGGTGCGCAGCCGGTCGCGCGTGAGGTCCTTGCCGGCGTTCTTCAGGCCCTCGATCATGATCTGGGCATTGACCCAGCCTTCCAGCGCACTGCCGCTGTTCATGAACTCGGGCTTGCCGTTGGTGGCCTTCATGGTGCCCTGGAACTTCCGCACCACCACCGACTTCTGCGAATTGGCGTCGGGGAACACCTGCACCAGGGCCATGCCGCGCGTGGCGGTGGCCAGCTTGGGCAGTTCCGACGAGATCACCGTGACCGACAGGCCGGCCAGCGGCACGCCGGCCGCCTTGGCGCGAAAGGGCAGCACGAAGGCCGTGTTGGCCGTGCCGGTGGTGGCCAGCAGCACGGCGCCCGGGCGCTCTGCAGCCACCTTGTCGGCCAGCTCGGCACCGTTCTTGCCGTCCACAGCCAAGGCGAATTCGCCAGCACGCTCGACCTTGATCTCGTCGAGGGCGCGCGACATGTCTTTCAGCACTTCCTTGCCGAAGGGGTTGTCCAGGTAGACCACGGAAATGCGCTTGAGGCCCATCTCCACCACCTGCTTGACCAGGCGCTGGGTTTCGTCACGGTAGCTCGGGCGCACGAAGAACACGTTGCGCTGCTCGGGCGAACGCAGCGAGGGCGCGCCCGTGATGGGCCCCACGGTGGGGATGCCCTTGCCTTCGATCAGCGGCAGGATGGCGGCGGTGTTGGCCGTGCCCAGGGGCGAGATCAGCGCGAAGACGGACTGCGCATCGAGCATCTGCGTCACGTTCTGCAGCGTGCGGCTGGCGACATAGGCATCGTCCTTGGCGTCCATGCGGATCTCGCGGCCATGCACGCCGCCGGCCTGGTTCACTTCGGCAAACGCGGCCTTCATGCCGGCCACCTGCTCGATACCGGCCTGGCCCAGGGGGCCGGTCAGGGCGATGGAGCAGCCCAGGTTGATGTGCTTGGACGACAGGGCCTCTTCGGCCGCCATGGCCGACGAAGCCCACGCGGGCAGGCTGGTGGCCGCAGCCATCTGGGTGGCGCGCAAGAGAAAGTGACGACGGCTCATGGTGTGAAGGTGCCCGGAGATTTGCAAAGTGGCGCAGGCTACAGGGACCAGAGGCCGCCACTTGTCCGGTGTGCGACAAGCTGTCGCGCAAAGCGCACAATTTTGGGGCATGCCCCTAAAACGCGCCGGGAGCGATCAGGCGCCCAGGAGCTGCGGCAGCAAGGCGGTCGAGGTGCCGCGCAGCACGGCATCGGCGGTGCCGTCGAGCTCGCTCGGGTTCGGGTTGAGCACCGCCACCCGGGCGCCGGCGGAACGGGCCAGGTGGGCCAAGCCCGCAGCGGGATAGACCGCACCCGCCGTGCCGACCACCAGCATCAGTTCGCAGTCCTGCGTCGCCCGCTCTGCGGCCTCGAACACGGCCGGCGGCAGCATTTCGCCAAACCAGACTACGCCGGGGCGCACCTGGTTGCCGCAGCGCTCGCAGGTCGGGGGCCTCCCGGCCACCGCATCGTCGATATGGCAGCAGTTGCGTGGCGTGTCGAGCCAGCGGTTGGCAAACAGGTCGCCATGCAGGCACAGCACACCCGTGCTGCCCGCGCGCTGGTGCAGGCCGTCCACGTTCTGGGTGATCAGCGTGAGCCGGTCCGGGTGGGCGGCCTGGAAGGCAGCCAGCGCCAGATGCCCGGCATTGGGCTGCACACCGTCCATGAGCTGGCGCCGGTGCTGGTACCAGTCCCACACCCGCTCCGGGTGGGCACGAAAACCTGCCTCGGTGGCCATGTCCTCGGCGCGGAACTGGGCCCAGTAGCCGGTCTGCGCATCGCGGAAGGTGGGCACACCCGATTCGGCGCTGACGCCGGCGCCGGTGAGCACGGCGATGTGGCGCGCCTCGCGCACCCAGGTGCGCACGGTGTCCAGGCGGTCTTCCTGCATGGCGGGGCTCAGGTCCTCTGGCGCAGGGCCTCGTAGAGGCAGACGCCGCTGGCCACCGAAACGTTGAGGCTTTCCACCGCCCCTTTCATGGGAATGCTGACCAGCTCGTCGCAGGTCTTGCGCGTGAGCTGGCGCATGCCATCGCCCTCGGCGCCCAGCACCAGGGCCACAGGGCCTTTCAGATCCACCTGGTAGATGGTCTTGGTCGCGTCGTCACTGGTGCCGATGCACCAGATGTTGCGTTCCTTGAGCTCGCCCAGGGTGCGTGCCAGGTTGGTGACCATGAAGTACGGCATGGTCTCGGCCGCACCGCTGGCCACCTTGGCCACGGTGGCGTTGATGCCAACGGCGTGGTCCTTGGGGGCGATGACGGCGTGCGCGCCCGCGCCGTCGGCGACGCGCAGGCAGGCGCCCAGGTTGTGCGGGTCGGTCACGCCGTCAAGCACCAGCAGCAGCGGGTTCTCGACGCCGGCCGCTTCCAGGTTCTCCAGCAGTTCGTCGAGCGAGGTGACCTGGGCCACGGGCTCCACCCGCGCCGCCACGCCCTGGTGGCCATGGCTGCCGGCCAGCTTGGCGATGCGCACGCTGTCGGCCTCGATCAGGCGGGCACCGGCTTCGCGCGCGCGGTCCAGGAATTGGCGCATGCGCGCATCGCGCCGCGTGGCTTCGTAGTAGATCTCGATGATGGACTGCGGCGCCGTCTTCAGGCGCACGCCCACGGCATGGAAGCCGAAAAGGACTTTGGGGGAGGACATGCCCCGATTATCGGCTGGACGACCATGTCCCCTGCCGGCCATCGATGGCGCCCCGCCGGCCAAACGGCCCTTCGGGCGTCAATCTTCCTTGACCTGGCCCGCATCGATGGTGATGCGCCGCTCGCAGCGCGCGGCGATACCGCGGTCGTGGGTGACGAGAACCAGCGTGGTGCCCTGCTCGCGGTTGAGCTCGAACATCAGCTGCATGATGGTCTCGCCGGTCGCAAAGTCCAGGCTGCCCGTGGGCTCGTCGGCCAGCAGCACGGCCGGGTGCACCACGAAGGCCCGTGCCAGGGCCACGCGCTGCTGCTCACCGCCCGACAGCACCTTGGGGTAGTGGCCAAGGCGCTGGCCCAGGCCCACGCGCGCCAGCATGTCGGCGGCGGCCTTGCGCGCATCGCGCCGGTTGGCCAGCTCCAACGGCAGCATCACGTTCTCCAGCGCGGTGAGGTTGCCCATGAGCTGGAAGCTCTGGAACACGAAGCCGACCTTCTGCGCACGCAGCGCGGCGCGTTCGTCCTCGTCGATGGCAAAGAGGTCCTGGCCGTCCAGGCGCACCGTGCCGCGCGTGGGCGTGTCGAGCCCTGCGATGATGGACAAGAGCGTGCTCTTGCCCGAGCCCGAGGCGCCCACGATGGCCGCTGTTTCCCTTGGCGCCAGGCGGAAATCGATATCCCGCAGAATGTCCAGCGTACCTGTCGAATCCGTGACCGACTTGAAGACGTGTTCGACGGCAATAATGGGGGTCACGGGCGATGGGGAAGTTTCGGACATGAAAGGTTCTTCGCTTTGATTCGAGATCTGCAGTATCGGCGCCACTTTATCCTCTCGGCAGGCATCCTGGGTTTGGCAGGGATTTGCGCGCCCGCCGCCTGGGCCCAGGCACCAGCAGCTTCCGCGCCAGCCATCCTGGTGCTGGGCGACTCGCTGAGCGCCGAGTACGGCCTGGCGCGCGGCGCCGGCTGGGTGGCCCTGCTGGAAAAGCGGCTGCAGGAGGAAAAGATCGAGCGCCGCGTGGTCAATGCCAGTGTGAGCGGCGAGACCACTTCGGGCGGGCGCTCGCGCCTGGCCGCCCTGCTCACCCAGCACAAGCCGGCCGTGGTGGTGATCGAGCTCGGTGGCAACGACGCGCTGCGCGGCCTGCCGCTGAAGAATACCGAAGAGAATCTGGTCGCCATGACCGATGCGGCACAGAAGGCCGGGGCCAAGGTCCTGCTGGTGGGCATGCAGGTGCCGCCCAACTATGGCACCGACTACGCGAACCGGTTTGCCGGACTGTTCACCACCGTGGCCCAGGCCAGAAAAGCGGCCGTGGTGCCGTTTTTTCTCAAGGGCGTGGCCGATGGCCCGGACCCCACGCGCCTGTTCCAGGCCGACCGCATCCATCCGCGTGCGGAGGCGCACCCGCAGATGCTGGCCAATGTCTGGCCAGAGCTGAAGAAGCTGCTGCGCTGAGCGCCGCTCTGCGGGCCTGCCTGCAACGGGTGCGCTGCGGCAGCCCAGAACGCGCAGGCCAGGGGATCAGCCGCCCTGCGCGCCCGAGGGCTGGTCAGTGCCCTGGGCTCCATCGCCGCTTTCGCCTGCGGGCTGGTCACCCTGCGGGTCGTCCGGCCTGCGCTGGGATTTGGCACGCAGCTTCTCTTCTTTCTTCTGTTTTTTGGCGAGCTCGCGCTGGCGTTTTTCGTATCCGTAGTTGGGTGTTGCCAAGGTGTTTGCTTCCTGAAGTGGAGACCCACTGTAACAGCTAGGCCTGCGTTTGCCGACATACCCCCGCGACCGTCAAGCGGCGGCAAAGGCCCGCTGCAGGGACTGCAGCAAATCCTGGCGCAGATCTTCCACCGCCTCCAGGCCGATGGAAAAGCGCACCAGCGTGCCGGACTTCAGGTGCGCCGTGGGCCGGCCACGCATGCGCGCCAGGTCGTAGGGCACGACCAGGCTCATGGGCCCGCCCCAGCTGTAGCCCAGCTTGAACAGGCGCAACCCGTCGCAGAAGGCGTCGACCTGGTCCTGGGTGTGGCGCGCGTCGATCATCACGCTGAACAGGCCCGCCGCGCCGCCTGCACCGCCATAGGCTGCGCCGCACAGCGTCTTCCAATGCAGGTGGCCGGGCGATTCCGGCAGCGCCGGGTGCAGCACCTGGGCAATGGCCGGCTGCTGCTGCAGCCACAGCGCCAGGCTGCGCGCGGCCTCGTCGTGCGCCCGGTAGCGCAGGGCGATGCTGGGCAGCGAGCGCAGCACCGCCTCGGCATCGTTGCCGCCCACGCCCAGACCCAGGCGCATGTGGGTGAGCTTGAGCTTCATGTGCAGGGCCTCATCGCGCGTGACGATGCTGCCCATGAGCACATCACCGCCGCCGCTGGGGTACTTGGTGAGCGCATGCGCGGAAATATCCACGCCCAAGGTGCCATCCCCCAGCAGGTCGAACGGCGCAAACGCCAGGCCCGCACCCCAGGTGTTGTCCAGCGCCGTGGTCACACCGCGCGCGCGGCAGATGCGCACCTGCTCGCACAGGTCGGGGAACTCCATCGTGACCGAGCCGGCGGCTTCGAGCCACACCAGGCGCGTGGCGGGCGTGATGCGCGCGGCCAGGTCGGCCGGATCGAGCGGGTCGTAGACCGCGTGCGTGATGCCGAAGCGGCGCAGTTCGCCGTGGATCAGGTCCTTGCTCGGGCCGTAGACGTTGTCGGGGATCAGCAGTTCATCGCCGGGCTTGAGCAGCGCCAGTGCGACGTTGGCAATGGCCGCCAGCCCGCTCGGCACCAGCAGGCACTGCAGCCCGCCCTCCAGGGCGCACAGGCGTTCTTCGAGGATGAAGGTGGTGGGCGTCCCGTGCAGGCCGTAGGTGTAGCCGCTCTTGTCCTTCCATTCGCGGCTGCGCATGGCGGCCACGTTGGGGAAGATCACGGTCGAGGCCTTGTAGACCGGCGTCTGCGGGGCCTCAAAGCCTGGGGGTGGGATGTAATCGTGGTGGACCAGGCGGGAAGCGATGTCGGAAGCGGAATCGTGCATGCGGCCAATGGTAGCGCGCCGCACAAGGGCATGCCCTTACGCGGCGCGACTCCTTTGCGGTGGCCCCACTGAAGAGGCAGGCAAAGGCCAGGGCCTGGCCACGGAAGGCTTGCGTCCCACGCATCACCTGTACGGGCGGTTGTCGGATGGCCGGTCCTCGCAATGTGACGGCAGCACTGCTTTGCTGCCAACCGGCATCCAACGTCCATCCCGGATCAGTGCGCGTGCCATCCCCAGGAAGCTTGGGGACTGGGCGCCAACCGGTGCGGCCGTACCTTAGCTCGGTGTCACGGTCAACTGGTTGTTGACCGAGGTCACGCCCTTGACGGCGCTGGCAATCGTTTCTGCACGCTCCTTGGCAGCCGGGGTGGTGGCCGGGCCGTTGAGCGTCACGGAACCGTTCACGGTGTCCACGTTGATTTTGATGGCGCTCAGGTCAGGGTCCTTGGCCAGGCCGGCGGACACCTGTGCGGTGATGGTCGCGTCATCGATCTTTTCCATCGCGGTCTGCGAGCCTTGCTCCATCTTGTTGCCAGCGCTCTGCATGGCGGCCTCGGCCTTGATGCGGGCGTCGGTGGCGGCCTGCTCGGTGCGGCCCACGGCCGAATCCAAGCGCTGGCCCACGGTGGCGTCTTCGGTCTTGCTGCAAGCAGCCAAGCCCAGCGCCAGGGCGCTGACGGCCAGCACGCTGGCGATGCGGTGGGTGGAACGCTGTGCAGTCTGTGCGGTGTTCATGGAAAAACTCCTTGCGGTTGGGAACATGGTTGGTACTTTAGGCGGCGGAGCTCGCACAACGGGTCGGAGAGCTCCGAAGTGGCTGTAGGACGCAAGGCAGGCCTGCGGAGCGGGCGACAATCGGGGCCATGCCTTCCATGCACGCACTGTCCCGCTGGTTTCCTTTCCTCGCCTGGCCCCGCCCCGACCGCCACCTGCTCAAGGGCGAGTTTTCCGCCGGCATGACCGTGGGGCTGATGCTGGTGCCCCAGGGCGTGGCCTATGCCGCGCTGGCCGGCATGCCGCTGGTCACCGGCATCTATGCCTCCCTGATTCCGGCCCTGGTGGCGGTGCTGTTCAGTTCCTCCACCCGGCTGGGCGTGGGTCCCACTGCGCTCACCAGCCTGTTGATCGGCGCCTCCCTGACCGGGCTGGCCGAGCCGGGCAGCGCGCAGTGGGTGGCCCTGGCGGCCTGGATGGCCCTGCTGTCGGGCCTGCTGCAGCTGGTGATGGGGGTGGCACGCTTCGGCTGGCTGCTGAACCTGGTGACCTCGCCGGTGCTCAGCGGCTTCACCCAGGCCGCCGCCCTGCTGATCCTGGCCTCGCAGCTGCGCGCCTTCACGGGCCTGCGCTCGGACCTCGGCGCCCTGTGGGCCACCCCGTCGCTGGGGCATTTCGACCTGGTGGCTGCGGCCTTCGGCGTGGGCAGCCTGGCGCTGCTGGTGCTGGCCCGGCGCTGGCGCCCGAACTTTCCGGCCGCCATCGTGGTCGTGGGCGCGGCCGGGGCGCTGAGCTGGGCGCTCGGCTATGCCGACGGCGGCGGCAACGTGGTGGGCACCCTGCCCGAGGGGCTGCCCTCGCTGTACTGGCCCGGCCTGCTGTCCTGGTCGCAGTTTTCCGCCCTGGTGATGCCGGTGCTGGTGGTCACGCTGGTGAGCTTTCTCGAAACCGCCTCCAGCGCCAAGGTGGAGAGCCAGCGCTCGGGCGAGCGCTGGAACGAGAACCAGGACCTGATCGGCCAGGGCCTGGCCAAGATCAGCAGCGGGCTGTGCGGCAGCTTTGCCACCAGCGCCTCGTTCTCGCGCTCGGCCATCAACCTGTATGCCGGAGCGCGCACGGGCTGGGCGACGGTGTTCGCCATCGCCCTGGTGCTGGTGGTCCTGCTGTGGCTCACGCCGGCGCTCTACCATGTGCCGCAATCGGTGCTGGCCGCCGTGGTGATCACGGCCGTGACCAGCCTCATCAAGCCCGCCACCCTGCTGCGCCTGTGGCGCATCTCGCGCGTCGAGGCCATGATGGCCGGCGTGACCTTTGCGCTGACCCTGGCCACCGCGCCGCGCATGTACTGGGGCGTGCTGGTCGGGCTGGTGATGAACCTGAGCCACTTTCTGTACCAGCGCCTGCACCCGCGCATCATCGAGGTGGGCCTGCATCCCGACGGCAGCCTGCGCGACCGCCACCTGTGGCATCTGCCGCCGCTGGCGCCCCGCCTGCTGGCGCTGCGCATGGACGCGGAACTGGATTTCGGCTCGGCCAGCGCGCTGGACCGCTACGTGACCGACCACTTGGTCTCCCACCCGGAGATCACGGAGCTGTGCCTCATGGCCCTGCCCATCAACCGCATCGACATCACCGGCGTGGAAACCTTCGCCGCGCTGCGGGCCGCGATGCAGGCCCGCGGCGGCACGCTGCATGTGAGCGGCATGAAGCTGCCCGTGGAGCAGGTGCTGCGCCGCGCCGGCCTGCTGGAGGACGGCCCCGGCCTGCGCATGTACCGCACCGATGCGGAGGCTCTGCTGGCACTGCAGCAGATCCCCGCCGAGCCGCTGGCCCAGGGGGCTAGCCTCCAGGCGGGATGAAACCCTTACGCACTATCGATAACCATCTAAAATCCCTATCCGCTGCTACACTCAATGAACTCTGCCTAATCCATTTGTGTCTGACTCTGCGGCCTCCCATCTCGTAGACCTGCGCGATCTGCGCCTGGACATCGCCCACGCGCTCGTGGCGCAGGCTTCGGGCAGCGAAGCTTCGCTGCAACGCGAAGCGCCGTCCCGCTACCTCCAGGGCCTGATCGACGGCCTGTGCGAGCTTTCGCTCAAGGACCCCCTCACCGGGCTGGCCAACCGTCGGCATTTTCGCGCCGTGCTCGAGCGCGAGATCGACCGCGTGACGCGCTCGGGCGAAGCCGCCCTGCTGCTGATGCTGGACATCGACCATTTCAAGGCGGTCAACGACACCCATGGCCACCTGGCAGGTGACGTGGTGCTGCAGTCGGTGGCACGCACCCTGAGCGCCTGCGTGCGCCCCATGGACACCCTGGCGCGCTACGGCGGTGAAGAGTTCGCCGTGGTGCTGCCGGCATGCCAGGCGGCGTTTGGCAAGGTGGTGGCGGAACGCATCCGCCGCGCCGTGGCCAACACGCCCGTCAGGATTTCGCCCTCCGTGGAGCTCAATGTCACGGTCAGCATCGGCGGGGCCTTCGCCCTGCAGTGGATCCGCTCGACCACCCTGCTGTGGACCGACCGCGCCGACCACCAGCTCTACCAGGCCAAGTCGTCGGGCCGCAACCGGGTGAGCATCGAAGAGCAACCCGACAGTACCGTCAGTGCCGAAGAAAAGAGCCTGTTGTTCGGCCCCTTGTACACGCCCTCGGGCTGGGGCGACCTGCCCCCGCTGGACCCAACAGGCAGCGCCAACTGAAAGTTAGAAGATGAGCGACGCGCTGTCCCCCCCACCCACCTCGTCCGACGCCCCACCCTCGCCCGGCCGCCCACCCGGCGCGGCGGCCACCGGTGCGCGCATCATCGCCATCACCAGCGGCAAGGGCGGCGTGGGCAAGACCTTCGTCTCGGCCAACCTCGCGGCGGCGCTCACGCGGCGCGGCCAGCGCGTGCTGGTGCTCGACGCCGACCTGGGCCTGGCCAACCTGGACGTGGTGCTCAACCTGCACCCCAAGATCACGCTGCACGATGTGTTCACCGGCAAGGCGCTGCTCGAAGACGCCGTGATCCAGGCGCCTGGCGGCTTCTCGGTGCTGCTGGCCGGCTCGGGCATGGTGGAGTACTCGCGCCTCACGCCCGAGGTGCGCAACCAGTTCCTGAACGTGATCCAGGCCATTGCGCCGAACTACGACGTGATCCTGCTGGACACCGGCGCCGGCATTTCCGACGTGGTGCTGTTCTCGATCTCGCTGGCCTCCGAGGTGCTGATCGTGGCCACTCCCGAACCGACCTCGCTGACCGACGCCTACGCCGCCATCAAGGTGCTGGCCATGCAGCAAAAGCGCCAGCACGTGCGCATGGTGATCAATCAGGCCGCCCGCCCGGGCGATGGCCGGGCCATTGCCGGCCAGCTGCAGCAGGTGCTGGACCGCTTCGTCAGCACCGAGACCGGCCGCGGCGTGCGCCTGATCCACATGGGCGACATCCCGGCCGACCCGTCCGTGCGCGAGGCCGTGATGCGCCGCCAGCTGCTGCTGCTCAACACGCCGGGCTGCCCAGCGTCGCTGGCCATTGCCCAGCTGGCCAACAAGATCGAGACCACGCTGCTGGTACCCACGGTCTGAACGGTGCGGCGGGCAACCGCCGCGCCACCGCGCGACCATTGGTGCGCGCCCGCCAGGAGAACGGTGCCTGGCGGACCGATCCCCCTTCCCTATTGCGTGTGAACCCCTGGCCATCGCCGTGAACGACGTCCTCAATATCTCCTGCTACAAGTTCGTGCCCCTGCCCGATGCGCAGGCGCTGCGCGACCTGCTGCACGAGCGTGCCATGGCGGCACAACTCAAGGGCACCATCCTGCTGGCCGGGGAAGGCATCAACTTCTTCCTGGCGGGCACGGCCGAGGCCGTGCGCGGTTTTGTCGACGCCATGCGCACCGACGCGCGCTTTGCCGACCTGGCGCCCAAGGAAAGCTGGTCGAACACGGTGCCGTTTCGCAAGATGCTGGTCAAGGTCAAGCGCGAGATCATCCGCATGGACCACCCCACCATCCAGCCCAGTGCCGGCCGGGCCCCGGCCGTCACGCCAGCCACGCTGCACCGCTGGCTGGCCCAGGGCCATGACGACGAAGGTCGCGAGGTGGTCACGCTCGACACCCGCAATGCCTTCGAGGTGGACGAGGGCACCTTCGACAAGGCCATCGACTGGCGCATCGACAAGTTCACCGAGTTTCCGCCCGCCCTGCGCGCCCACAAGGCCGAACTGGTGGACAAGACGGTGGTGAGCTTCTGCACCGGCGGCATCCGCTGCGAGAAGGCGGCCATCCTCATGCGCGAGGAAGGGCTCGATCACGTCTACCAGCTCGAAGGCGGCATCCTCAAGTACTTCGAGGAAACCGATGGAGCCCACTACCACGGCGGCTGCTTCGTCTTCGACGAGCGCCGGGTGCTGGCGGCCGACCTGTCGACCGACACGCCAGAAAAGGCCTGACCGGCCCTTTGCTCAGTCCGCGCGGAAGCGGTGCTCCGGCAAGGGGATGAACTCGGTCTCGCCGGGCACCACCTTCATGCGCCCGGCCTCCCAATCGCCTGCCGCCTGGACGATGCGCTCCTTGCGGCTGGAGACGAAGTTCCACCACATGTGGCGCGGGCCGTCGAGCGCATCGCCGCCGATGACCATCAGGCGCACCGCACGGTCGCCTGCCTGCAGCCGCACGGGCGCTGCCGCCCCTGCGGCCAGCACCGCCAGGGTGTGGTCTGGCAGCGGCTCGCCATCGAGCAGCAACTCGGCGTCCACCGGGTACAGCGCCATTTCCGGCGCCAGGGCCGGCAGCTCCAGCACGCCACCGGCGGGCAGTTGCACGTCCAGGTACAAGGTGGGCGCATAGGTGGCCACCGGCGAGGTCTGGCCAAAGGCCGTGCCGATGAGCACACGCACCACCGCATCGCCCACCCGCACCTCGGGAATGGCAGCGGCCGGCGTGTGCACGAAGGAGGCATCGACCTCCTCGGCCGCCACCGGCAGTGCCGCCCACAGCTGGATGCCATGGTTGACATAAGGCTGGTCCGCCAGCGACTCGGGCCGGCGCTCGGAGTGCACGATGCCGTTGCCGGCCGTCATCCAGTTGATGGCGCCGGGCTCGATCTGCTGCACATAGCCCAGGCTGTCGCGGTGCATGATGGCGCCGGAGAACAGGTAGGTCACCGTCGCCAGGCCGATGTGGGGATGGGGGCGCACATCGTGCGCGGCCCCCGGCTCCACGGTCACCGGGCCGAAATGGTCGAAGAAGATGAAAGGCCCGACCGAGCGGCACTGCACGGCCGGCAGCAGGCGCCGTACAGTGAAGCCGCCGCCCAGGTCCTTGGGGTGGCCGGACAGGCGCAGCACACTGCTGTTGCGGCCGGTTTCGGGAGAGGTATCTGAGGTCATCGTGGGAAGCTCCTGCGTGCGTGTAATTCGTCAATCCTTGAATCGGGATGCCAACCCGGCCACGCGCTGGCCGAGAAAGCGCCCGGTGTCCAGGTCTCCCGGCGCCATCTCGCCGGCCGATGCATCCGATGGCGACTGCGCCATGGCGCCGCTGTAGGCACCGAGCCAGTTCACGTCATTGCGCGTGGCGGCCTTGGAGTTGGAAGGCAGCACGCCCGCCCCCACCCACAGGCCACCATGCTGCATGGCCAGATGGAACAGGTAGTCGAGCGTGACCTGCTTGTCGCCATTGGTCGCCGCGCTGTTGGTGAAGCCGGCGAAGAGCTTGTCCTTCCAGGCCTGGCTGAACCAGGGCTTGGACGAGGCGTCGGCAAAGCGCTTGAACTGCCAGCTCGGCCCGGCCATGTAGGTGGGGGAGCCGAAGATGATGGCAGCGGCGGCGGCCAGGGCCTCCCAGCCGCCTTCGGGCAGGTTGCCATCCGCATCGATGGCGATCAGCTCGGCCCCCGCGCCATGGGCCACGGCCTGGGCCATGCGCTGGGTATGGCCATAACCCGAGTGGTAGACGACAGCGATCTGCGGCATGCGGCGTTTCCTTGCAAACGTTGAAGCACCGATGATGCCGCAGTATCGGGGAGTCAGCGGGAAGAACGGCGCGCGTCGAGGCTCCAGCCGCCGGCACCGAAGGCCGCCAGGGCCAGCAGGCCGCCCACGACGCCCACGTTCTTAAAGAACATCAGCTGCTGCATCATCTGCTTGTCGGCCGGCAGCGACCAGTAGGCGTGGAAGAAGAAGCTCGCCACCAGCGTGAAGACCGCCAGCGCCAGGGCGGCAAAGCGCGTGCCGAAGCCGAAGATCAGCGCCAGGCTGCCCAGCACTTCCACGGCAGCGGCAATGGCGGCCGCCACGGTGGGCATGGGCAGGCCCACGGAGCTGATGTAGCCCACGGTGCCGGCAAAACCGGTGAGCTTGCCGATGCCGGCGGGCAGGAACAGGGCGGCCAGCAGCAGGCGCGAGGCCAGGGCCAGGGGGTTTTGCAGGGAATTGAACATGGTGGACTCTTTCAGTGACGGGTGGAAATGATGGTGAATGGACGGTGGCAGGGGGTCAAGGGGCCAGATCGAACACCAGCACTTCGGCGTTCTGACCATCGCTCAGCGCCAGGGCCGTCTCCCGCTCGATCAGCGCGGCATCCCCGACCGACAGCGCCTGGCCATTGGCCTTGAGGCTGCCGCGCACCAAGTGCACATAGGCCTTGCGTGCGGGGTCGAGCGCCAGGTGCGCCGACTCGGCCCCGTCGAACAGGCCCGCATAGAGCGTGGCGTCGGCGTTCACCTTGACGGAGCCCTCGGCACCATCGGGCGATGCCACACGCCGCAGCGTGCCGCGCTTTTCGGCATCGGTAAAGGTCTTTTGTTCGTAGCCCGGAGCAATGCCCTGCACATCGGGCAACAGCCAGATCTGCAGGAAATGCGTGGTCTGGCCCTGGGCGTGGTTGAACTCGCTGTGCTGCACGCCGGTGCCGGCGCTCATGCGCTGCACGTCGCCGGGCGGAATGCCCTTGATGTTGCCCATGCTGTCCTTGTGGGCCAGTTCGCCCGACAGCACGTAGCTGATGATCTCCATGTCGCGGTGGCCATGGGTGCCGAAGCCCATGCCCGGCGCGATACGGTCCTCATTGATGACACGCAGGTTGCCGAAGCCCATGTGCTCGGGGTCGTGGTAGCCCGCGAACGAGAAGCTGTGGTAGGACTGCAGCCAGCCATGGTCGGCGTGGCCTCGGTCTTGGGATTTGCGAACAGTCAGCATGGTGTGTGCCCCTTTCAAGACTCGACTGTAGGCCTGCGTCCTGCGCGCCAGGGGCTGGCATATTGATGGCATGATTCAAAAAAATTGAATTACCATGGTGCCACCATGCAAAACCCACGCGATGTGCTGACCCCCGACAGCCTGGCCATGCTGCAGGTGATCGCCGAGGCCGGCAGCTTTGCCGCCGCAGCGCGCCAGCTCGGCCTGGTGCCCAGCGCCCTGACCTACCGCGTGCGCCAGATCGAGGATGCGCTGGACGTGCTGCTGTTCGACCGCAGCGCGCGCCAGGCACGCCCCACCGAAGCGGGCGCCGAACTGCTGCGCGAGGGCGCGCGCCTGCTGCAGGAGATCGACGCCGTCTCGCACCGCGTGCGCCGCGTGGCCACGGGCTGGGAGCCGCAGCTCACGCTGTCGGTCGATGGCGCGATTTCACCGCACACCATGATGGAGCTGGTGGATGCGTTCTACGCCATGGCACCGCCCACGCGCCTGAAGCTGCGCGACGGCATCATGACCGGCACGCTGGAGGCCCTGACCTCGGGCCGGGCGGACCTGGCCATCGGCGTGACCATTGCCGGCTCCAGCGTGGCCGGGCTGCAGCAGGCGCCGCTGGGCGACATGCTGTTCATCTTCGTGGTGGCGCCGCACCACCCCCTGGCCAAGGAGCCCGAGCCGATCACCGATGCCACCTTGCTGCAGCACCGCGCCGTCGCCGTGGCCGACTCGGCCCTGCGCGGCGGCGCCACCATGGGCCTGCTGGGCGGGCAGGACGTGTTCACGGTGGACACCATGCAGGCCAAGATCCGCGCCCAGTTGCGCGGCCTGGGTGGCGGCTTTCTGCCCGAGCCCATGGTGCGGCCCTACCTGGAGGCCGGGCGCCTGGTGGCACGCAAGGTGGCCCGGCCTGAACGCCTGGTGCGCGTGAACTATGCCTGGGGCGGCCCGGGTTTCACCGCGCCGGGCCGCGCGCTGCAGTGGTGGCTGAACCAGCTGCAAAGCCCCGCCACGCGGCGCGCTCTGCTGGAAAACCACCATCATTTCTGATGCGCGGCACCACGCCACGCGTGTAGAGTGGTCCATGTCGGAGTTTTTCAGCCAACCGTTCCCGAAAGGCCTCCAATGAGCAAACCTGTTTCCCGCCCTGCCAAACGGCCCCGACGCCCTGCAGCTGCAACGGCTGCGGCACCGGCCTCACCACGCGCAACGGCCGGTAGCGCCAAGGCCCCCCGCCATTTCGCCATCATCGGTGCCGGCATGGCCGGCATTGCCTGCGCCCGCACCCTGGTGCAGGCCGGCCACCAGGTCACCGTCTTCGAAAAATCCTCCGCCGCGGGCGGACGCACCACCACCATCGATTCGCCTTTCGGCGGCTTCGATGCCGGCGTGCAGTACTTCACCGTGCGCGATGCGCGCTTTGCACGCGCCATCGACACCGTGCCCGGCCTGTGCAAGCGCTGGAGCGCCAATTCCGTGCGCGTGCTGGACGCCGCCGGCCGCGTGACCGCCGCCGGCCTGCCCACGCGCGAGGCCCACTGGGTCGCCAGCCCCGGCATGCAATCGCTGGTCGCGGCCTGGGCCGAGCCGCTGGCCCAGGCCGGCCGGCTGATCACCCACACCCGCGTCACGCGCATCGAGCACGACGCCCTGAACACCAGCGGCTGGCAACTGCGCACCGAAGGCCCCGACGGCGGCCAGCATGTGTACGCCGGCTTCGACGCCGTGCTGCTGGCCCAGCCCGCCACACCGGCGCAGGCCCTGCTGTCCACCTCGGCCATCGACAGCAGCCTGTCCGAGGCCCTGTCCAGCGTGGCCATCGCCCCGTGCTGGACCCTGATGCTGGCCTACCCGCAGGCCGTGCGCCCGGGCCTGACCACGCTGGGCCCGCAGTGGAATGCCGCACGCAGCACGCACCACCGCATTGCCTGGCTGGCGCGCGAATCCTCCAAGCCCGGCCGCCCCAGCGTGGAGCGCTGGACCGTGCAGGCCAGCCCGGCCTGGTCGGCCGAGCACCTCGAAGACGATGCCGAGCGCGTGCAGGCCAAGCTGATCAAGGCCTTTGCCGAAGTGACCGGCATCCGCGCCCAGCCGGCCCATGCCGACACGCGCCGCTGGCGCTACGCACAGACAACGCACCCCCTGGGCCGCAGCCACCTGTGGGACGCCCAACTGGGCCTGGGCGCCTGTGGCGACTGGTGCCTGGGCCACCGCCTGGAAGATGCCTTCGTGTCCGGGCTGGAGCTGGCCCTGGCCGTGGCATGACGCCAAGCGCGGCCTACACTGGACGGTTCGCGCCCTCTCCCACCGGGCCGCTGCACGCCGGCTCGCTCGTCGCCGCCCTGGCCAGCTGGCTCGATGCCCGTGCTGCGGGTGGCCGCTGGCTGGTGCGCATCGAAGATGTGGACACCCCGCGCTGCATCCCGGGCGCGGACGCGTTCATCCTGCGGCAGCTGGCCGCCTGCGGGCTGGTGCCCGACGAACCGCCGCTGTGGCAGTCCGCGCGCGGCGCCGCCTACCAGCAGGCGCTGGAGCGCCTGATCGCGCAAGGCCATGCCTACCCCTGCGCCTGCTCGCGCAAGGACATCGAGGAGGCCCAGCTGGCGCTCGGCCATGCGCGCGAGCGCCATGCCGCCCTGCCCTATCCCGGCACCTGCCGCAATGGCCTGCACGGGCGCACCGGCCGCTCCTGGCGCTTTCGCGTGCCGGCGGGCCTGCCGCCGACGGACTGGACCGACCGGCGCCTGGGCCCCCAGCAGCAGGATGTGGCCAGCGACATCGGCGACTTCGTGCTGCGCCGCGCCGATGGCCTGTGGGCCTACCAGCTGGCCGTGGTGGTCGACGACGCCGCGCAGGGCATCACCCACATCGTGCGCGGCGAGGACCTGGCCGATAACACGCCGCGCCAGATCCTGCTGCAGCGCTCGCTCGGCGTGCCCACGCCGCAGTACCTGCATACCCCTCTGGTCCGCGGTGAGAATGGCGAAAAGCTGTCCAAGCAGAATGGCGCCCAGGCCCTGGACCTCGGCAACCCCCTGCGGGCACTGGAGCAGGCTGCACGGGCCCTGGGGCTGCCGGCACTGGCACATCCGCACAACACTTGCACCGGGGATGCGCTGGCGCAATGGGCTGCAGCGTGGTTCAGAAACTACAATGGCCCATCGTGACCGAACTGCCATCCATTTCCCCTGCCGCTGACAACGCGGCCCCCGCGGCCAAGGCGCCGCGGCAACCCGGCGACGGCGCCGTGCCCGCCGGTGTGACCCACCCCAAGACCATCAAGAGCTTCGTGCGCCGTGCCGGCCGCACCACCACGGGCCAGGCCAAGGCCTTCGAGGACCTGGGCCCGCGCTTCGTGCTGCCCTACACCGCCGCCGCGCTCGACGCCCCCGCCGCCTTTGGCCGCACCGCCCCGCTGATCCTGGAGATCGGCTTCGGCATGGGCGAAGCCACGGCCCACATCGCGCGCGTGCGCCCTGACGACAATTTTCTGTGCTGCGAAGTGCACGAGCCCGGCGTGGGCGCCCTGCTCAAGCGCATCGGCGAGCAGGAGATCGGCAACATCCGCATCCTGCAGCACGATGCCGTGGAAGTCATCGACCACATGCTGGCACTGGCCAGCCTCGATGGCGTGCACATCTTCTTTCCCGACCCCTGGCACAAGACCAAGCACAACAAGCGCCGGCTGATCCAGCCGCCGCTGGTGGCCAAGCTCGCCGCCCGGCTCAAGCCCGGCGGCTACCTGCACTGCGCCACCGACTGGGAACCCTACGCCCAGCAGATGCTGGAAGTGCTGGGCGCCGAGCCCCTGCTGGCCAACAGCGCCAGCGGTTTTGCGCCGCAGCCGGACTACCGCCCGCTGACCAAGTTCGAGAACCGCGGACTGCGCCTCGGGCATGGCGTCTGGGACCTCGTGTTCGTGCGGCGCTCCTAGCGCCGCCCCACCCACCGGACCGCCACCACCCCGCCTATGAAGCCCATCCTGCAACACCTGGTTGAAATGACCGGCCACCGCGACCATCTGCGGCTGGAGGTGTCGGTGCTCTCCACCCTGCAAAAGCTCAGCGGCATCAAGGCGGTCCGGGCGCTGGAGCTGTTCACCGACAAGGGCGTGGCACACGTGCGCCCGCGCACCTGGGTAGAGGAAGGGCAGCTGGTGTCCACCGATTCCGAGGCCGCTGCCGACGCGCGGCGCGAGCTGCTGGAGCAGTACCCCGAGCTGTGCGAGTGCGTGAAGAGCCAGGGCGACAGCGCCCTGGCGCACCGGCCCGGGCGCCACACGCTCTGGCTGCCCGTGTGGATGCACGAAAAGGTCAGCACCTGCCTGGAGATCACGCAGTCGCGCCCCTTCTCGGCCCACAAGCTCGAGGTGATCAAGGGCGTGTTCCTGGTCTACCAGAACTACCAGAACCTGCTGGACTACAGCGAGCGCGACGCGCTGACCGGCCTGTTCAACCGCAAGACCTTCGATGAGCAGTTCTCGCGCAATGCCGCCAGCGGCCTGAGCAGCAACCGCCCCCAGAGCGCGGAAGCACTGGTCAATGAAGAAGTGGCCGCCGAAAGCGAGCCCGCGCAGAACTGGCTGGCCGTGGTGGACATCGACCACTTCAAGCTGGTCAACGACCGCTTTGGCCACCTTTATGGCGACGAGGTGCTGATCCTGATCGCCAACATCCTGCGCAGCTCGTTCCGCTCGCACGACCGGATCTTCCGCTTCGGCGGCGAAGAGTTCGTGGTGCTGCTGCGCAACATCACGCTGGCGCGTGCGCACAAGGTGTTCAACCGCTTCCGCGAGACCGTGCAGGAGTACGACTTTCCGCAGGTGGGCCGGGTGACGGTGAGCCTGGGCTTCGTCGGCACCGCGCGCGGCTCACCGGTCGAGATCCTGGGTCAGGCCGACCAGGCGCTCTACTATGCCAAGGAGCATGGCCGCAACCAGGTCTGTTTCTACGAAGACCTGGTGGCCGGCGGGCACCTGGCGGCCAAGGTTGCCAACGACGACGTCGAATTGTTCTGACCCTGAAGGCTGGCCTGCGGCCGGCCTTCAGCGGCCAAACGCCTTGTTCAGCGCCGCCAGCAGCTCCTTGCGCGATTGCTCGCGCGCCACCGGGTGGCCGCCCACATGCACGCCCTGCCCAGGGTAGACCCCGTTGGGCACATCGGTGCGCAGGCGCAGGGGCACGGTGCCATCGAAGCCGTGGTAGGCGCCCTCATAGGCCACGACCCGCACCTCGCGGCTGCCCGGGGTATCGCCACGCCGTGCGGCCAAGGCCTGGCACGGTGCGGCGGGAGTCCAGTCGTCCGCCTTGCCCACCAGCATCAGCGTGTCGGTTGCCGGCCGGTAGCCACCGCGCAGGTCGGAGCCACAGCCCGGGTAGAAGGCCACCGAGAGGCGCGGCAGCACCTTGGCGGCGGCCACGTCGGCATGGCGCAGGTTGCTCGCGGCCAGCACGGCACTGCCGCCGTGCGACCAGCCCAGCAGCGCCAGACGCTGCCCATCCACGCCCGGCTGGGCAGCGAGCCACTGCAGGGCGGCCAGGGCATCGCGCCGCCGGTCGTTCTGGTTGATCTTGCGCGTGCCGATGCGCTGGGTGCACAGCTCTTTTTCGCCGCGCGGTGTCAGTGAATCCACCGCCAGCGCATGCCAGCCCTGCTCGTTGAGCAGGGTTGCATACTCGCGCATGCGTTCGGCCGGCTGGCCGCGCCGGTTGAGCATGCCGCCGCAGCCGTGCAGCAGCAGCACGGCAGGTAAAAGGGGCTTGGCGCCGTCCTTGCCCGTTGCCGGGGCCAGCGCAGCCGGTGGGCGGTACCACCAGGCCTGCAGGGTCACCTTGCTGCCTGAATCACCGGCAGGCACCTCGAACTGCACGCGCTCGACAGCGTCCGGCACCTGCATCGGTGCCTGCGCTGGCACTTGCGCCCGCGCCGACGCCAGCCACAAAAGGCCCAGAAGCCCCCATGCGCCCGCACGCCAGGCGTGCGATGCTGCAATGGTGGTCAGCACGGTACGGCCCATCCGATGTGCCTGCTTTCCTCCGTGCCTGGCCCGGGCCCGTGGCCTCAGGCGCGTTCGCGCACCCAGGCTTCGACGCTGGCCAGCGCGGCCGGCACGCCAGCTGCGTTGGTGCCGCCGGCCATGGCCATGTCGGGCTTGCCGCCGCCCTTGCCGCCGACCTGCTGGGCCACGAAGTTGACCAGCTCGCCGGCCTTGACCTTGCCCACGCTGTCGGCCGTGACGCCGGCAGCGATCTGCACCTTGTCGCCGTCCACGGCGGCCAGCACGATGGCGGCGGTCTTGAGCTTGTCCTTGAGCTTGTCCATGGTGTCGCGCAGGGTCTTGGCATCGGCACCGGGCAAGGCCGCTGCCAGCACCTTGATGCCGTTGATGTCCACGGCCTGGTTCACCAGCTCGTCGCCCTGGCTCGATGCCAGCTTGCCCTTGAGCGCGGCGATTTCCTTTTCCAGAGCCTTGACGCTGTCCAGGGTCTGGCCGATGCGGCTGTTGAGTTCGGCCACCGGGGTCTTGAAGCTGCCGGCCGCCTGGGTCACGGTGTCTTCGAGCTGCTGCAGGTAGGCCAGCGCGTTGGTGCCGGTCACCGCCTCGATGCGGCGCACGCCGGCGGCCACGCCACCTTCGGCCACCACCTTGAACAGGCCGATGTCGCCCGTGCGCTGCACATGCGTGCCACCGCACAGCTCGCGGCTGGTGCCGATGTCGAGCACGCGCACGGTCTCGCCGTACTTCTCGCCAAAAAGCATCATGGCGCCGGTCTTCTGGGCCGACTCAATGTCCATCACGCGGGCCTGGGTGGGCACGTTGGCCAGCACTTCTTCGTTCACCAGGCGTTCGATCTCGCGCACCTGGGCGTCGGTCACGGGGGCGTTGTGGGCAAAGTCGAAGCGCGTGCGCTCGGCGTTCACCAGGCTGCCCTTTTGCTGCACGTGGCTGCCCAGCACTTCGCGCAGGGCCTTGTGCATCAGGTGGGTGGCCGAGTGGTTGCGCACCGTGGCGGCGCGCAGGGCCGTGTTGACCTCGGCCTGCACGGTGTCGCCCACGTTCAGCGTGCCCTCTTCCAGGGTGCCGTGGTGGCCATACACGTCGGCCTTGACCTTGAGCGTGTCGCCCACCGCAAAGCGGGCCGAGCCGCTGGTGATGACACCCTGGTCGCCCACCTGGCCGCCGCTTTCGGCATAGAAGGGGGTGGTGTCGAGCACCACCACGCCATCCTGGCCGGCCTTGAGGGCAGCGGTGCTGGTGCCGTCCACATAGATGGCGGTGATCTTGGCGGTTTCGGCCAGTTGCTCGTAGCCCGTGAAGCGGTTCACCTCGCCGGTGTAGTCCAGGGCCTTGTCCATCTTGAACTTGCCGGCAGCGCGGGCCTGGGCCTTCTGCTTTTCCATGGCGACCTTGAAGCCGGCCTCGTCCACTTCGACATCGCGCTCGCGGCACACGTCGTTGGTCAGGTCCAGCGGGAAGCCATAGGTGTCGTGCAGCTTGAAGGCCACGTCGCCGGGCAGCACCTTGGCGCCACCGGCCAGCGCCGAATCGAGGATTTCCATGCCGTTGGCCAGGGTCTCGAAGAAGCGTTCTTCCTCGGCCTTGAGCACCTCGGTGATGCGCTGCTCCTGCTCGCGCAGCTTGGGGTAGGCATCGCCCATCACGCGCACCAGTTCGGCCACCAGCTTGTGGAAGAACGGGGTCTTCTTGCCCAGCTTGTAGCCGTGGCGGATGGCGCGGCGCACGATGCGGCGCTGCACGTAGCCGCGGCCTTCGTTGCTGGGGATCACGCCGTCGCTCACCAGGAAGGCGGTGGCGCGGATGTGGTCGGCGATCACGCGCAGGCTCTTGTTGTTGAGGTCGGCCACGCCGGTCTCGCGCCCGGCAGCCTTGATCAGCGCGTCGAACAGGTCGATCTCGTAGTTGCTGTGCACGTGCTGCAGGATGGCGGCCAGGCGCTCCAGGCCCATGCCGGTATCCACGCAAGGGGCGGGCAGCGGCGTGACCGAACCGTCCTCGGCCATGTCGAACTGCATGAACACGTTGTTCCAGATCTCGATGAAGCGGTCGCCGTCTTCATCGGGGCTGCCTGGGGGGCCGCCGGGGATGTGGTCGCCGTGGTCGTAGAAGATCTCGCTGCAGGGGCCGCAGGGGCCGGTGTCGGCCATCATCCAGAAGTTGTCGGACTTGTAGCGGCCGCCCTTGTTGTCGCCGATGCGGATCACGCGCTCGGGCGGCAGGCCGATTTCCTTGGTCCAGATGTCGTAGGCCTCGTCGTCCTCCTGGTACACAGTGGCCAGCAGGCGTTCAGGCGGCAGCTTGTAGACGGTGGTCAGCAGCTCCCAGGCCCACTTGAGCGACTCGCGCTTGAAGTAGTCGCCGAAGCTCCAGTTGCCCAGCATCTCGAAGAAGGTGTGGTGGCGCGCGGTGTAGCCCACGTTCTCCAGGTCGTTGTGCTTGCCGCCGGCGCGCAGGCAGGCCTGCACCGACACCGCGCGGTTGTAGGGGCGCTTGTCCGTGCCCAGGAACACGTCCTTGAACTGCACCATGCCCGAGTTGGTGAACATCAACGTGGGGTCGTTGCCGGGCACCAGCGAGCTCGAGGCCACGATGGTGTGGCCCTTGGAGGCAAAGAAGTCCAGGAAGGACTTGCGGATGTCGGCAACCGAGAACGATGGCGTGGTGTGGTTGGTCATGTGCGAAAAAGGGCAACAGGCCTGGGTCAGTGAGGGGCCTCGCGCACGCGGCGCGGCCACCCGGTTTATGGGGAGAACCCACGATTCTATCGAGACCGCGGGGTGTAACGGCCCGCCGGGCCCAGAGACACCGCACGCCACTGTCGCGCGGGCGCGCCAGCGCAGCTTGCGGCGGCATTTCGCCCCCGGCAATCGGGCCTGGATCCGCCGCCCCTGCAACGGCACACCCCGCTCCATCCCGCAGCGCTTCAGCATTGTGCCGGTTGCCCCGCAATGGGGCGCACGCCCCCGGGCTTCCCGTGTTTTAAGGCCTTTTTGCACCTCCAAGCGCAAACCTGGCTGGCACGCAAGCTGCTAAATACCCTGACAAGATATTTTAAATATTTTATTAATATATTTAAATAGACGACTAAGCCAAGCACCCCCTCTCCCAGCACCTTCCCCCCCTTTTTTCCGTTCTTCCCCCTCTTTAAGGAGCCCCCCATGACCAATCCCCGCTGGCAAGGCATCTTCCCTGCCGTCACCACCAAGTTCCACGCCGACGAGAGCATCGATGCCGAAGGCACGGCGCGCCACATCGACTTCCAGATCCGCAACGGCATCCATGGCCTGGTGACCTGCGGCTCGCTGGGCGAGGCCAGCACGCTGTCGCTGGAAGAAAAGCTGCAGGTCGCCAAGATCGCGCTCGAAGCCGCCGACGGCCGCATTCCCGTGCTGGCCAATGTGTCGGAAACCAGCACCCGCGAGGCGCTGCGCTACATCGACGGCGGCAACAAGCTCGGCGTGGCCGGCTACATGGTGATGCCTTCGGTGATCTACGTGGCCGACGCGCGCGAGGCCATGGCCAACGTGCGCGCCATGGCCAAGGTGGCGCAGAAGCCACTCATGGTCTACAACAACCCCGTGGCCTACCGCGTGGACCTCAAGCCCGAGCACATGCTGGAGCTGGCGGACTGCGAGTGGATCGCTGCCATCAAGGAGAGCACGGACAACATCCGCCGCATCACCGACCTGCGCAACACCGTGGGCGACCGCTACCAACTCTTCCTGGGCGTGGACGACCTGGCCTATGAAGGCCTGGCCCTGGGCTGCGATGGCCTGCTGGCCGGCGTGGGCTGCGCCTTCCCGCGCGAGACCGTGGCGCTGTACGACCTGATGAAGGCCGGCCGCTTTGCCGAAGCACTCAAGCTCTACCAGTGGATGACCCCCATGCTGCACCTCGATGTATCGACCAAGCTGGTGCAGAACCTCAAGCTCATCGACGTGCTGGTGGGCGTGGGCACCGAACACATGCGCCGCCCGCGCCTGCCGCTGATCGGCGAGGAGCGCGCCTTCGTCGAGCGCATCGTCAGGAAGGCGCTGGAGACGCGCCCCACCGAATACCAGTCGGTCGCCTGAGCGCCGGTTGACCCGCCCCTTCCACTTTCTTCTTCATGCAAAGGCTTCCCATGGCACGTACATCGTCTGGATTCATGGCCCCCGTGGCGCTAGCGGCTGCCGCGCTGCTCGTTGCACCGGCATCCGCGCAGGAGCAGGTCGTCAAGATCGGCCACAGCGGCCCGCTGTCCGGCCCCAATGCGTTCGCGGGCAAGGACAATGAGAACGGCGTGCGCCTGGCCGTCGAGGAACTCAATGCCAAGAAGATCGTGGTGGGGGGCAAGACCCTCAAGTTCGAGCTGGTGTCCGAGGACGACCAGTGCGATGCCCGCACCGGGGTGAGCGTGGCGCAGAAGCTGGTGGACAGCGGCGTGAAGTTCGTCATGGGCCCGTACTGCTCGGGCGTGGCCATCCCGGCCTCGCGCGTGTACAACGAAGGCGGGGCCATGGTCTCCACCGTGGGCACCAACCCCAAGGTGACCGAGAACGGCTACAAGAACCTGTTCCGCATCATTGCCAGCGACACCCAGATCGGCTCCAACATGGCCGTGTACGCGGCCAAGGAGCTCAAGGTCAAGCAGGTGGCGGTGATCGACGACCGCACCGCCTTCGGCCAGGGCGTGGCCGAGCAGTTCAGCAAGGAAGCCAAGAAGCAGGGCCTGACCGTGGTGGGCCAGGAGTTCACCACCGACAAGTCCACGGACTTTCTGTCCATCCTCACCAGCCTCAAGGGCAAGCAGCCCGAGGCCATCTTCTTCGGCGGCTATGCACCGCAGGCCGCGCCCATGGCGCGCCAGATGAAGCAGCTGGGCCTGACCGCCAAGCTGCTGGGCGGCGACACCCTGTGCAGCCCCGAGGTCGGCAAGCTCGGCGGCGAGGCGGTCAACGACACGGTGGTCTGCGCACAGGGCGGCACCATGCTCGACAAGGTGGCCGCCGGCCCGGCCTTCAAGGCCAAGTACAAGGCGCGCTTCAAGCAGGATGCCGACGCCTACGCGGCCTCGTACTACGACCAGGTGATGTTCATCGCCGAGGCCATGCAGAAGGCCCAGTCCACCGACCCCGCCAAGGTCGGCGCGCAAATGGGCCAGTTGAGCCACCAGGGCGTGGCCGGCACCTATGCCTACGACGACAAGGGCAACCTCAAGCAGGCGCCGATCACCGTGCTGACCTTCAAGAACGCAGCGCCCGTCCCCCTCGCCAGCTATTGACACCGCGCGGGGATCGCTACGATCCCCGCATCCAACCCCATCGACTGACCATGACCCCCAAACCCGCCATGCAACGCATCCAGATCCTTGACTCCCACACCGGGGGTGAACCCACGCGCCTCGTGGTCGGCGGCTTTCCCGACCTGGGCACGGGCAGCATGGCCGAGCGCCGCGCGCTGCTGGCCAGCCAGCACGACGCCTGGCGCGCCGCCACGGTGCTGGAGCCGCGCGGCAACGACGTGATCGTGGGGGCCCTGCTGTGCGCGCCGCAGGACCCGGCCAATGCGGCGGGCGTGGTCTTCTTCAACAACACCGGCTACCTGGGCATGTGCGGCCACGGCACCATCGGCCTGGTGGCCTCGCTGGCCTACCTGGGCCGCATCCAGCCTGGTGAGCACGGCATCGAGACACCCGTGGGCACGGTGACCACCACGCTGCATGAGGATGGCTCGGTCAGCGTGCGCAACGTGCCGGCCTACCGGCTGCACCAGGGGTTGTCGCTCACGGTGCCGGGCATCGGCAGCGTCACGGGCGATGTGGCCTGGGGCGGAAACTGGTTCTTTCTGATGAGCGAGCACGGCCAGCGCGTGGCCAGCGACAACCTGCAGGCGCTGACCGACTACACCTGCGCCATCCAGCAGGCCCTGAAGGACCAGGGCATCCGCGGCGACAACGGCGGCGAGATCGACCACATCGAACTGTTCGCCGACGACGAGGTGGCCGACAGCCGCAACTTCGTGCTCTGCCCGGGCGGTGCCTACGACCGCTCGCCCTGCGGCACGGGCACCAGCGCCAAGCTGGCCTGCCTGGCGGCCGATGGCCAGCTGCAGCCTGGCCAGGTGTGGCGCCAGGCCAGCATCATCGGCAGCAGCTTCGAGGCCAGCTACCAAGCCGACGCTGCGCCGGGCCGCATCATCCCGACGCTGCGCGGCAGCGCCCACATGAGCGCCGAGGCCACGCTGCTGATCGCGCAGGACGACCCCTTCGCCTGGGGCATCCGCCTCTGAACCCCATGCCAGCTGCGGATGTGATCGTCATCGGCGCCGGCATGGTGGGTGCCGCTTGCGCCCACCTGCTGGCCAACGAAGGCCTGTCGGTCCTGGTGCTCGATGCGCGCCGGGGCGGCGCCACGCAGGCGGGCATGGGGCACCTGGTGGTGATGGACGACAACGCGGCGGAGCTGGCGCTGAGCCAGGCCTCGCTGGCGCAGTGGCATGACTGGGGCCCGCGCATGAACGCCGAGCTGCCCGGCTGCGCGTATTCCAACTGCGGCACGCTCTGGATCGCAGCCAATGCCGAGGAAATGGCCGGTGCAGAAGCCAAGGCCGAGGGCCTGCGCGCGCACGGCATCGACTGCGAGCTGCTGGATGCCGCCACGCTGGCGCGGCTGGAGCCCGCGCTGCGCCCCGGCCTGCACGGCGCGCTCAAGGTGGGTGGCGACAGCGTGGTCTATGCCCCCAATGCCGCACAGTGGCTGCTGGCGCATGCGGCCCGGCCTATCACTCTCGAACAGGCACAGGTGCAGCGCATCGATGGCCGGCGCGTGCACTTGGCCGATGGCAGCGTGCGCGAAGGCGGCGCGGTGCTGCTGGCCGCGGGCATCCATGCCATCGAGCTGTGCCCGGGCCTGCCCATCCGCCCCAAGAAGGGGCACCTGGCCATCACCGACCGCTACCCGGGCACCGTGCGGCACCAACTGGTGGAGCTGGGCTACATCACCAATGCGCACCAGAGCGACGGCACCTCGGTCGCCTTCAACCTGCAGCCGCGGCCCACGGGGCAACTGCTCATCGGCTCGTCGCGCCAGTTCGACACCACCGACCCGGCCATCGACAACGCGGTGCTGGCGCGCATGCTGCAGCGCGCGCTGGAGTATGTGCCGGGGCTGGCAGAACTCAATGCCCTCCGCACCTGGACCGGCTTTCGCGCGGCCACGCCCGATGGCCTGCCGATCATTGGCCGCCACCCGCAGCACAGCGACCTGTGGCTGGCCGTGGGCCACGAAGGCCTGGGCGTGACCACGGCACCGGCCACGGCCCGGTTGCTGGCCGCGCAGATCACGGGCGCCACGCCGCCGCTGGACCCGGCACCGTATTCACCGGATCGCTTCGCGCGGAGCCTCGCGGCATGAACGCCGCAACCATCCATATCCATGCCGATGGCGTGCGCCTGCAGGTAGCCCCTGGCACCAGTGTGGCCGCTGCACTGGCCCAGGTGCCGCCCGGTCGCACGCGCACCTCCGTCACAGGCCAGCCGCGTGCCCCGCTGTGCGGCATGGGCGTGTGCCATGAGTGCCGGGTGCGCATCGACGGCCGCGTGCGCCTGGCCTGCCAGACCGTGTGCACCGAGGGCATGCAAGTCCACACCGATACCGGTGTTCCCAGGCCATGAACGCTCTCACCCCACCCCAGGCGCCCGCGCGCTGCGACATCCTCATCATCGGCGCAGGCCCAGCAGGCATGGCGGCGGCACTGGCCGCAGCCCCCAGTGGCGCAGCCATCACGATGGTGGACGACAACCCCGAGGCCGGCGGCCAGATCTGGCGCGATGGCCGCGGCGCGCAATTGCCCCCGATGGCCCGGCAATGCCGCGAGGCGCTGGCACGCCACACCAACATCACGCTGCTGCGCGGCACCCGTGTCGTGGGCCTGGGCGATGCACCGCAGGCCGGTGATGCCCCCTCCCTGCTGCTCGAAGACGCCGAACGCGGCTGGATCCAGCACAGCCACCGCCTCATCCTGTGCACCGGCGCGCGCGAGCTGCTGCTGCCCTTTCCGGGCTGGACGCTGCCGGGCGTGACCGGCGCGGGCGGCCTGCAGGCCCTGGTCAAGGCCGGGTTGCCGGTGCAGGGCCAGCGCATCGTGGTCGCGGGCACGGGCCCGCTGCTGCTGGCAGCGGCCGCCACAGCCGCCAAGGCGGGCGCCCAGGTGGTGCGCGTGGCCGAGCAGGCCGGCTGGCGCGCGCTGGCGGGCTTTGCTGCGCAACTGCCGCGCTGGCCCACCAAGGCCGTGCAGGCGCTCACGCTGCTGCAGCCGCAACTGCGCGCAGGCAGCCATGTGCTCCAAGCCCAGGGTGATGGCCAAGTGCAGTCCGTGCGCCTGCAGACGCCGTCGGGCGAGGAAACCATCGCCTGCGATCGGCTGGCCTGCGGCTTTGGCCTGGTGCCCAACACGCACCTTGCGCAGATGCTGGGTTGTGCCCTGGGCAGCGCGCTCAGCAATGGCCTGGGCCTGCGGGTCGATGCACAGATGCGCACCAGCGTTGCCGGCGTCTACGCCGCAGGCGAGTGCACAGGCTTTGGCGGCAGCGAGCGTGCACTGGCGCAGGGCGCCATCGCGGGGCATGCCGCAGCGGGCAGCGCCACGCCGGTGCATGCACTGCAGGCCAGGCTGCAGCGCTGGGAGGGTTTTGCCCACGCGCTGCAGCGCTCGTTCACGTTGAACCCATCGCTCAACCAACTGGCCCGGCCGGACACGCTGGTATGCCGCTGCGAAGACGTGCCCCATGCCGAACTGGCCGGGCGCAGCGGCTGGATCGACGCCAAGCTGCACACGCGCTGCGGCATGGGCGCCTGCCAGGGCCGCATCTGCGGGGCCGCCACGCAGCAGCTCTTCGGCTGGACGCCAGCGCCGCCGCGCCATCTGCTGGCGCCGGCACGCATCGCCACGCTCGCCGCGGCACCTGGCGACCCACCGGGCTGACGCGGCCCTTGAGGGGCGCTGGCACCTCAAGCCCGGCATCCATTTTGCTTCTACATATATCAGCAAGATATTTATCGCACCAGTTCCGGTCTCCTGTTCACAAGCACCCACAACAACCCGACGCCATGGCCACCGCTCCCAGCACAATTGCCCCGCCCTCTCGTCCCAAGGCACCCATCCGCTGGGTGCTGGATTTCTCCGGTTGGCTTCTGCGCATGGAGCGCCATGCATTGACCGCCTTGATGGCATTGCTGGTGCTGCTGATCCTGCTCAATGTGGTGACCCGCTACAGCGGCATGCCCCTCTACTGGGTCGACGAGGCCGCGGTGTACACGGTGGTCTGGCTGACCTTCGTGGGCGCCTCGGTCATGACGCGGTTGCGCATGGACTTTGCCGTGACCATGCTCACCGACCAGTTGGGCGCGCGCGGCGCACGGGTCGCCAAGTCGGTGGCCACCCTGGGCGTGACGGCTTTCGGCGTGGCCATGCTCTGGATGTGCTGGCAGTGGATGGACCCCATCGGCATCGCACGCCATGGCTTTGACGCCAAGGAGTACGCGGCCGAGAGCTTCAATTTTCTGTACACCGAGCGCACGCAGACCCTGAACTGGCCCACCTGGGTGCTGCAGCTGATCCTGCCGGTCTTCTCGGCCGCCTTCAGCGTGCATGCGCTGGCCAACCTGCTCGAAGACATGGGGGCCGCGGAGCGGCGCACCCACCCGGGCTTCGACGTGGTCAACGCCGATGCCGTGAACTGAGCGACCGCGAGGCCACACATGATCACCACCCTCTTCTTCACCATTGCGCTGCTGGTAGGCGTGCCCATCGGCGTGTGCCTGTGCCTGTCGGGCATCGTCTACATCCTCGCCACCGGCGGCACGGTGCTGTTCCAGTCGTTTCCCATGCAGATGTTCGCCGGGGTGGACAGCTATGGACTGATCGCCATCCCGCTGTTCATCCTGATCGGCGAGATCATGAACAGCGGCGGCATCACGCGCCGGCTGGTGGACCTGTCCATGGCCTTCATCGGCTCGGTCAAGGGCGGCCTGGCCTACGTCAACATCCTGGCCAACATGCTGGTCTCGTCCATCATCGGCTCGGCCACGGCGCAGGTGGCCATCATGTCGCAGGTCATGGTGCCCGAGATGGAAAAGCAGGGCTACGACAGGACCTTCGCGGCCGGCCTCACGGTCTACGGCGGCATGCTTGGGCCCATCATCCCGCCCTCGGTCATGTTCGTGGTGTTCAGCGTGCTGGCCCAGGTGGCCGTGGGCGACATGCTGATCGCCGGCCTCCTGCCCGGGGTGCTGCTCACCGTGCTGTTCTTCATCGTGATCGCCCTCATGGGCTTCATCTACGACTACCCGCGCAGCGAAAAGCGCACGCTGGCCCAGCGCGCGCGCACCATCGTGCAGGCCAGCCCCACCCTGCTGATCCCGATCGTCATCGTGGGCTCCATCCTGGGCGGCATCGCCAACCCGACCGAAGCGGCAGCCGTGGGCGCCCTGGCCTCGGCGCTGGTGGGCCGCTACGTCACCAAGGAGTTCCGCTTCAACGCCATCCCGGCCCTGCTGCTGCGCTCGGCCATCTACTCGGCCATCGTGCTGTTCCTGGTGGCGGCGGCCGCCGTGTTCTCGTGGCTGCTGATTTACGGCAAGGTGCCGCAGATGGTGGCGGCGTGGATACAGACCGTGGCACACGACCCGGTCACCTTCCTGCTGTTGGCCAATGTGATCCTGCTCGTCATCGGCACGGTGATCGACGGCATTCCCGGGCTCATCATGACCGTGCCCATCCTGCTGCCGATTGCCACAGAGGTCTACCACATCGACCCGCGCCACTTCGGCGTGGTGGTGGTGGTCAACCTGGTGCTGGGGCTGATGACGCCGCCCGTGGGCCTGAGCTTCTTCGTCGCCTCGGCCGTGACCGGGGCGAAGCCCGGAAAGATGTTCATCGTCACGCTGCCCTTCTTCCTCATCAGCTGCGTGGCGCTGGTGCTGCTGTCGCTGTTCCCGAGCCTGTCGCTGGCACTGCTCGAATAGCGCCACCCCCTTTTCCGTCCCGTTCCCGTCCGTCCCCTTCCCCGACCCAGGAGAGTCCACCATGACCACCACCCGCCGCCAGTTCGTACAGCGCCACGCCGTGGCCGCTGCCGCCACCCTTGCCGCCCCGCTCGTGTTCGCACAGGGTGCGGGGGCCAAGGAATTCCGCCTGGGCCTGATCACCCCCGCAGGCCACTCGTGGAACCGCGCCGCGCTGCAGTTCGGCGAGGCGCTGAAGAAGGAGACCGATGGCCGCCTGAGCCTGACCGTCTTCCACTCGGGCCAGCTCGGCAACGAGGCGGCCATGATGCAGCAACTGCAGTCGGGTGCCCTCGACATGGGCTGGATCCAGGCGGCCGAACTGGGCTCGCGCGTGTCCAGCATCGCGGCCATCAATGCGCCCTACCTCGTGCGCTCCACGCCCGCCGTGGCCAAGCTGGTCAAGCACCCGGCGGCCACCAAACTGCTGGAAGTGCTGCCGCGCGAGACCGGCACCATCGGCCTGGGCTGGGGCATCACCGGCATGCGTGCAGTGTTTTCCACCAAGGACATTTCCGTGCCGACCGACCTCAAGGGCATGAAGCTGCGCATCAACCCCACGCCCGTGTACCGAGATTTCTACCAGATGCTGGGCGCCGCGCCCACCCCCATCCCGACACCCCAGGTGTTCGACGCCATGAGCAACGGCCAGGTGGACGGGCTGGAGGCGGACATCGAGTTCTCGTGGAACCAGCGCTTCGACAAGGTGGCCAAGACCCTGTTGCAGATGAACGCTCTGTTCATGCCCTTCGCGCCGCTGGTCTCGGGCCGCATCTGGCAAGGCCTGGACGCCAAGGACAAGGAACTGGTCAGAAAGCTCACCGCCCAATCGCTCGATGCGCAGATCAACGACATCGTGACCACCGAGGCCGGCCTGATCGACAAGTTCAAGGGCACCTCCATCGCGTTCAAGACGGCTTCGTTTTTCAACCCCGAGTCCACCATCCAGGAGTTCGACAAGCTGTGGCTGCCCAAGGCCCCGCAAATCGCGGAGCTGCGCAAGGCCGGGACCACGCTGTGATTTAAGATCGGCCCAGGGCGGCCCCACAAGGGGCCGCACCCCACCAGAACTCCCCAATGACCTTGAGCAGCAGCCCTTCTTCCCGCAAAGACACCGGCCCCAAGCGGCGCGCGGCGGACGTGGCGTATGAAGCCATCGAGGCCATGATCGCCACCCTGCAGCTGCAGCCCGGCAGCCCGGTGGTGGAGGCCGAGATCGCCGAGAGCACGGGCCTCGGGCGCACGCCGGTGCGCGAGGCACTGCTGCGCATGGTGTCCATCGGCCTCATCGTGCAGCAGCCGCGCCGCGGGCTGCAGGTCTCCAACATCGACCTGGCGGACCACCTGGACGTGATCCAGACGCGCCGCGTGCTGGAGCGGTTGATCGCATCGTGCGCAGCGCGCCGTGCCACCGCACCCCAGCGCCAGGCCATCGTGCGCTGCGCCGAGGAGATGGTGCGCGAGGCGGAGCGCGGCCACCTGGATGGCTACATGCTGGCCGACCACGAGCTCGACAAGATCGTGCACTTGGCCAGCCAGAACCAGTCGGCCGTCAAATCCGTGGCGCCGCTCATCGTGCAGTGCCGCCGCTTCTGGTACGCCTACCAGCACGAGGGCGACGTGACCGAGGGCGCACGCGCCCACATGCACCTGGCCCAGGGCATCGCCAGCGGCGACGAGGCCCATGCCGTGGCCGGCGCCAACCAGCTCATGGACTACCTGGAGCAGTTCGCGCGCCGAATCATTGATCGATAGACCCCTGGGCCCCTATGTTCACACTCTGCACCATCGACACCCTGCCCTCTGCGTTCACTGCCCCATCCTGGCTGCCGCCCACGGAACATGTGCTGGTGCACCAAGGCGACCTGGCGCTGGACGGCGACCTTCTGCTCGACTGGAATGCGGGCTGGAACGGGGGCGGCATCGCTTCCACTCTTGCGGGGCTGCCCGTGGCCGGGCAGGACATTGCCGGGCTGTGCGTGCAGGGTGACCTGCGCCTTGGCGGTGCGCTGGTGAATGCCGACGGCGAGACCGGCCCCCTGCTGCTGGTCACCGGATCCCTCAGCGCGCGCCAGGCCAGCTGTGGCGGCTCCTACATCCGCGTGGGTGGCGATCTGCGCGTGGAAGAAGTGGTGTACGGCCACTACAACCATGGCCAGTTGGTCGTGGATGGCCAGCTCATCGCCCAGGCGCTGGTCAACGACGACCATGGCATCGACGTGCGGGGCCAGCCGGCCAAGGGCAGCAAGCTGCTGCGCATCGACCTGTCCGACGGCAGGAACCCCGACGACCCGGAGAGCCTGCCCGCCGCGCTGAAGAAGCTGCTCAAGAAATCCCCCCTGTCGCTGGAATCGGTGCGTGCCGGCCTGCGCCAGGGGCGCAGCCTGGCCTCCATGGCCACGCCGCAGACGGCGCAGGAGTGGCGCGACGTGGTGTGGAACGACTACACCCGCATCGCCAAGATCCCCAAGGAGCTGCGCACCGAGGCCATGTACCTGGCCCTGCTGGCACCCAGCTGCCCCCTGCCGCGCCCCGAGGTGCACGAGCTGTTTGCCAAAATCCCTGCCAAGGAGCTGACGCCCGCCGTGCGCCAGGCGGCCTTTGCGCTGGCGCCCAAGAGCCTGCTGATGCTGCCGCCCAAGTTCGACCTGCAGCGCGAGTTCGAGGCCTGCTTTCTCGCGCTGGACGATCCGGAGGCGCTGGTTGCAGAGATCCCCGTGCAGTTCATGAGCCCGGCCATGGCGGCGCACCTGTCCGCCCGCGTCAGCCCGTAGGACGCTTACGGGCTGCCGAGCGCGATGCGCTGCTCCAGAAAGCGCCACATCCGTTCGTCCGCACAGAAAGCCACATTGAAGCGCAGCCACCCCGTGGGACGCGGCTCCACCAGGAACAGGGCGCCCGGACCGAGCATGATGCCTTCGCCCGTGGCCTCCCGGGACAGCTCGGCGCTGTCGGGCAGGTCGGGATGGCGGGCCCACAGGTACATGCCGGCCTCAGGCTCGTGGAACAGCTCGAAGCCCAGGCCTTCGAGCCTGCGGCCCACTGTGCGGTGGGCCTCGGCTAGGCGCTCGCGCAGTGATTTGAGGTGCTTGCGCCAGCGGCCCTCGGTCACCACGCCGAGGGTGATGCGCTCGGTGATGTCCGATGAGGTCAGGCCCGAGACCATCTTGAGCTGCACCAGCCCGTCCACCAGGTCGCGCCGCGCTGCGAGGTAGCCGGTGCGCAGGTTGGGCGAGATGGTCTTGGAAAAGCTGCCCAGGTAGACCACGCGGTCGAGCTGGTCCAGGCTCGCCAGCGAGGGGCGCGTGCCGGCTTCCATGTCGGCGTAGATGTCGTTTTCCACCAGCATGAAGCCGTGCTGCTCGGCCAGCTGCAGCAGGCGGTGCAGTTGCGCCATGGAAGCCACCGAGCAGGTGGGGCTTTGCAGGCGCGGCTGCGTGAAAAAGGCCGTGGGCCGGTGCCCGGCCAGCAATGCCTCCAGCGCACCGAGGTCATAGCCCGCCGCCGTGCGCGGCACGCCCACCACATGGGCACCGGCAAAGCGCAGGATGAAATGCAGGTTGGGGTAGCCCGGGTCGTCCACCAGCACCACATCGCCGGGCTTGACCAGGCGGCGGACCACCAGGTCCAGCGCCTGGCTGGAGCCTTGGGTGAGCATGACGCGGTCGGCATCCACGGTGATGTCGCGCTCGGCCATGGCCTCGGCCACCACGGTGCGCAGGTCCAGCAGCCCGTGCGGCAGGCCATAGCCATCGAGCTCCGTGCCTTCGGATGACGAGAGCTGGCGCATGCTGCGGCGCACCGCATCGCCGAACAGCCAGTCGTTGGGCAGCCAGCCGCAGCCGGGCTTCATGGGCAGGTTGCGGTTCTCGAAAATCTGCTTGAGGTACCAGTGCGCGTCGAAGGTGGGCGCGGGCCGCTCGGGCGCGGCGATGCCGGGGGCTGCAGCTTCGCGCCGCTTCACGAAGAAGCCGGCGTTGGCGCGCGACACCAGACAGCCCTGGGCCACCAGCCGGTCGTAGGCCTCCACCACGGTGAACACGCTCACGCCGTGCGTGGCGGCAAAGCTGCGGATCGAGGGGAGCTTGCTGCCGGGCTTGAGGGCCTGGCTGGCGATGAGGCCCCGCAGGCCTTCGACGATCTGGCTGACCAGGGGGGTCGCCAGGTCGGGGCTGAGAGTGAGCATCACGTTGGCAATGGGACGCGCCGCGGGCGCCCCGCAGGTGGGTGGGATAGCGTGTACTGGATTCTAGACCTGCACAGTGCATCTGCAACCGCAGGCCGGTGTACATGGACGGTGTGCAGCGCGGCTTCCAGAATGGCGCCATTCTTCCTCACCCCCTTTCATTCCACACCATGCAGAACGACCGCCACTTCACCAACGCTGCCCTCCTCGCCCGCCGCCACGCCGCCATCGCCCGCGGCGTGGGCCAGACGCACGAGATCTTCGTGCAGCGCGCCCGCAATGCCGAACTGTGGGACGTGGAGGGCCGCCGCTACATCGACTTCGCGGGCGGCATTGCCGTGCTCAACACCGGCCACCTGCATGCCGGCGTGGTCGAGGCCGTCAAGGCCCAGCTCGACCTGTACACCCACACCTGCTTCCAGGTGGTGGCCTACGAGCCCTATGTGGAGGTGGCCGAGCGCCTGAACAGCATGGCACCGGGCGCCTTCGCCAAGAAGACGCTGCTGCTGACCACCGGCGCCGAAGCGGTGGAGAACGCCGTGAAGATCGCCCGCGCCCACACCGGCCGCCCGGGGGTGATCGCCTTCACCGGCGGCTACCATGGGCGCACGAACATGACGCTGGGCCTCACCGGCAAGGTCGCGCCGTACAAGATCGGCTTCGGCCCCTTTCCGGGCGAGGTCTACCATGCGCTGTTCCCCAACGCGCTGCACGGCATCAGCGTGGAGCAGGCGCTGCGTTCGGTGGAACTGGTCTTCAAGAACGACATCGAGCCCCAGCGCGTGGCGGCCTTCATCGTCGAGCCCGTGCAGGGCGAAGGCGGCTTCTACATCGCGCCGCCCGAATTCATCAGCGGCCTCAAGGCCCTCGCCGACCGCTACGGCATCTTGCTGATCGCCGACGAGGTGCAGACCGGCGCCGGCCGCACCGGCACCTGGTTCGCCTGTGAGCAGTGGCCCGTGGCGCCGGACCTGATCACCACCGCCAAGTCGCTGGCCGGCGGCTTTCCGCTGGCCGGTGTGGTGGGCCGTGCCGAGGTGATGGACGCCCCCGCCCCCGGTGGCCTGGGCGGCACCTATGCCGGCAGCCCCGTGGCCTGCGCCGCGGCCCTGGCCGTGATGGAGGCCTTCGAGAAGGAACAACTGCTGGCGCGCAGCCAGGACGTGGGTGCCCTGCTGGTGCGCGGCCTCAAGAACCTGGCCGCCAAGGTGCCCGCCATCGGCGACGTGCGCGGCCTGGGCGCAATGGTGGCCATCGAGCTGTTCGAGGGCGGCGACCTGCAGCGCCCCGATGCGGCGCTGACCAAGGCGGTCGTCGCCGAGGCCGCGCGCCGCGGACTGATCCTGCTGTCCTGCGGCACCAACGGCAACGTAGTGCGCATCCTGGTGCCGCTCACGGCGTCCGACGAACTGCTGCAGGAAGGCCTGGCCATCCTGGCCGACAGCTTCGCCGCTGTCGCGTGACCGTAAGTAAGCCTTCGATACCGATGACGCTGTCAGGGAGGTGACTGCGCGGTTCACAGCGCAGCCACCCCGCGTGTATATTCATTTTCGCCTTGGGCGGTGCCCAGCCAGCCTGGCTCCCTACGCGCTGCGCATGCGCCACTGCCCCTTCATCGCCTTCCAACGAGACAACGCACCATGGACATGAAGACCTCTCCCCTCTCCCTGCTCAACGACCCCAGCCTGCTCAAGACCGATGGCCTCATCAACGGCCAGTGGGTGGCAGGCAGCAGCCGTTTCGACGTGAACGACCCGGCCACGGGCCTGAAGCTGGCCGACGTGGCCAACCTGGGCCCGCAGGATGCCGAGGCCGCCATCGCCGCTGCCAACGCCGCCTGGCCCGCCTGGCGCAGCAAGACCGCCAAGGAGCGCAGCACCATCCTGCGCAAGTGGTACGACCTGCTCATGGCGAACCAGGACGACCTGGGCCGCCTGATGACCGCCGAGCAGGGCAAGCCCCTGCCCGAGGCCAAGGGCGAGGTGGCCTATGGCGCAAGCTTCGTGGAATGGTTTGCCGAAGAGGCCAAGCGCATCAACGGCGAGACCCTGCCCCAGTTCGACAACAACCGCCGCCTGCTGGTGCTGCGCCAGTCCATCGGCGTGTGCGCGGCCATCACGCCGTGGAACTTTCCGCTGGCCATGATCACGCGCAAGGTGGCACCGGCCCTGGCCGCAGGCTGCCCGGTGGTCATCAAGCCGGCCGAGCTGACGCCGCTGACCGCGCTGGCGGCCGCCGAGCTGGCCATCCGCGCGGGCATCCCCGCCGGGGTGTTCAACATCCTGCCGGCCGACAGCGAGAACTCGATCGCCATCGGCAAGGTGCTGTGCGCGAGCGACGTGGTGCGCCACATCAGCTTCACGGGCAGCACCGAGGTGGGCCGCATCCTGATGGCGCAGTCGGCCCCCACGGTCAAGAAGATGTCGCTGGAGCTGGGCGGCAATGCGCCCTTCCTGGTGTTCGACGACGCCGACATCGACTCCGCGGTGGAAGGCGCTTTCGCCAGCAAGTACCGCAACGCCGGGCAGACCTGCGTGTGCACCAACCGCTTCTACGTGCAGGAAGGCGTGTACGACGAGTTCGTCGCCAAGTTCGCGGCCAAGGTGAAGACGGCCAAGGTGGGCAACGGCTTCGAGGACGGCGTGAACCAGGGCCCCCTGATCGAGGAAGCGGCGCTGGTGAAGGTGCAGCGCCATGTGGACGACGCCCTGGCCAAGGGTGGCACCGTGGTGGCCGGCGGCAAGCGCCTGGCAGGCCAGTTCTTCGAGCCCACGGTGATCGCCAACGCCCGCGCCGACATGCTGTGCGCACGCGAGGAGACCTTCGGTCCCTTCGCCCCGGTCTTCAAGTTCAAGACCGAGCAGGAGGCCATCGATGCCGCCAACGCCACCGAATTCGGCCTGGCCAGCTATTTCTACACCCGCGACGTGGGCCGCATCTTCCGCGTGAGCGAGGCGCTGGAATACGGCATGGTCGGCGCGAACGTGGGCATCCTGGCCACGGAGCATGTGCCGTTTGGCGGCGTCAAGCAGTCGGGCCTGGGCCGCGAGGGCTCGCACCACGGCATCGACGACTATGTGGAGATCAAGTACCTCTGCATAGGTGATGTTCAGAAATGAGCCACTGATCACATCGGAAGCAGTGCAAAATCCCGGCGACCAGCCGACATGCACGAGCAGCCCCCACGGGGGCTGCTTTGCTTTTCATCCATCAGAGGCGCGCATTCCGAGCGTGCCCACCGGCTGCGCTTACAGACTGACAGAGGGAACCAACCAACATGAAGGCCTTGATCCTTGCGCTGCTGAGTGCAGCGATTTCCGCCGCCCATGCGCAAACGCTGGAAGTCTTCGAATCCCACGGCACCATGCACTACGCCATGGTGCCCGCCAACAAGGCCGACGATACCCAGTACATGGAAAGCGTAGCCTACAAGTTCTGCCAGGACGAGAACAAGGGCAGTTGCCGCGTGATGATCTGGTCCGACAGCCTGGACAAGCCCACGGGTAACCCCTTCCATTCCCGGTATGACGAGAACAGGCTCGCCGAGTACCTGCGCGGCTATGGCGGTGCAGACGGTATGCGCTTCAACTGCAAGCTGGTGAAGGCCGCCAGCCGCTGTTACCAGCGCTGAGATCAGGGCCTGTTGACACTAATTTCGGGGATCGCGTTGCCCGGCCTGTGGGCTGGACGCCGCAGACGGCCCCCAGGCCGGGCAACCCGAAGGGAAGGCCCTAGCGCGCCAGTTCACCTCTGCCCTGGCGCATCGCGCCGGTTCGTGAAGCTGGCATTGCCCAGCCCTGTGCCCACGGTGAGGATGGCCCAGCGGTCCACATCGTTGGTGAAGGGCATCTCCGAGAGGCCCTGGACCACCGCATCGTTGTGCAGGCACACCTGGGTGCGGCCATCGCCGATGTGCGGCAGCCGCTCGCACAGGTCGCGCGGCAGATGGAAGCGCGTGCTCTCCCAGTTGCCCGGCAGGTTCTGCGTGCCGCCGGCGAGCGAGCCGTCCTCCACGATCAGCCCCGGGCAGGCCACGCCGATGTAGGGCGCCAGGCGGATCTCCTTCTTCTCCGCATAGGCGATCAGGTCCTCCAGGATGGTGGCGATGCCCTCGACCAGTTCGTCGCGCTTGGGTTCGTCGTCGGCATGGGCCCATTTTTCACGGCGTACCACCTCGGCCAGGGACATGTCGGGTGCCTTGTGCAAATGGGTCTGCACGATGCCGCAGCGCACGTTGGTGCCGCCGATGTCCACCGCCAGAATGGCGTCGTAGCTCTGCAGCAGTGCGGGGGGCGCCAGATGCACCCAGCCGATCAGGCCGCCCTCGTCCGCATGGTGGTGCAGGGTGCGCAGCTCCACGGGCACTTTTTCGGCCTTGAGGATCTTGCCAGCGCGCGCGATGGCCATGCCGCCGACTTCGCTTTGGTGAAAGCCCCCGCCGATGATGATGCGCTCCACACCCTTCCAGGTCTTGTGCTTGAGAAATCGCTGCACCACATGGGCCAGTTGCAGCGCATAGTCCTCGGACGCGGCCGCTATGGCCTGGGCCGCGATGCCGTCCTTCTCCAGCATGGCATCGAGTTCGCCCTTGCTGAGTTCACGCGTCGTCTTCTTGCCCATGGGGTCCTTGCCCGCCATGGTGGTGAAGAGCTTGCGCCAGGCGTCAAGCATGTGGCGGAAAGCGGTACGGCTGGCCACGTCGCCCACAAAACCATCGCCGTCTCGCAGCTCCAGGCTGTAGCCCTCGATCACGACCGAGGCCAGGCGCATGTCGCCGTGCGGGCCGACGATGCCCAGCTCGCGCTGGGCCTTGGCCTCTTTTTCCTCGCGCGCAGCACCGGGCTTGGCGGTGTCGGCCTTCTGCTTGGATTTCTTGGTGTCCTTTTCCTGGTCCTTGTCTTTCGATGCCATGCATTCCTCACGCGATGAAGGCCCGCACACGGGGCCATCGCTGCATGGTGCCGCAGCCTGCGGCCCAGCGGCGTCAGCCAACGCCTTGACATGGCCCCACGGGTATCAGGCTTTTGGCACCGGCATCGCCTTGATGCGCAGCCCCGCCCACACGGCAAGGAACAAGGCCGCCGCGAACACCCAGCCCGACAGCGCACCCGCCATGCCGCCCGACAGCAGCGTGCCGATGGTGCAGCCCAGCCCGGTCATTGCGCCCCAGCCCAGCAGCACGCCGCCTGAGAGCCCGCGAACGGCATCGCGCCAGGTGGGCCAGCGCGGGGCGAACTGGCGGCTGGCCAGTGCGGCGATGAAGGCGCCCGCCACCAGCCCGGCCAGCAGCAGTGCATTGGGCGTGAGCCAGGTGGACTGCGGCGCCGTGGCGCAGCCGGCAAAACCGTCGAGCCCATCGAGCCGCTCGGGGATCCAGCCCAGCCCCTGCGCCCACTGGCGCGCCGCGCTGCCCAGTGTGGCCGTCACGCCCAGCGGGCGCATGCGCACGATGGCCAACGCGCCGATGAGCCCGACGGCCAGGCCGCCCACCCAGTAACTCCAGCGGCCGGCCCACAAGCGCTGCCACACGGCGCCCAGACCGGGTACGCGGATCGCTGGAGCCCCCTCCCTGGCGGCCTCGCGCGCAAACCCGCGCCACAGCCAGGCCGCCACAACGGCCAGCACTGCCAGTTGCGCCAGCAAGGCCCCGCCATAGCCCAGGTGCGCGGGCAGCCAGACCACGGGCGCCTCGGCCACGCTCAGGCTGTACAGGCTGTTCCAGGTCTTGAACCCCAGGATGAAGCCCAGCGCCGATCCCAGCAAGGCGAACGGCGAAACGGCCGAGCCCTCGGCCAGCCGGTACCAGTGCGCGCTGATGCACGAGCCTGAAACCACCATGCCCGCACCGAAGGACAGACCCGCCGCCACCAGCACCCAGCTCACCGGGCCGATGTGCATGTCCGGCGGCAGCTTGCCAGGCTGCGGCACCGGCAGCCAACCGCCCAGCACCACCGTGTAGCCAACGAGACCCACGGCCAGCGCCAGCACGATGGCCAGCAGGCCGCGCGGGTTGCCGTCCTCGAACCAGTCGCGGGCATGGCAATAGAAGCAAAAGCGCGAGCGCTGCAGCACCAGGCCCAGCACGGCGCCCGTCACCAGGGCAAAGACCAGCGTGCGGCCGCCGGTCAGGCCTTCGATCCAGCGGGTGGACAGGCACAGCACAGCCAGCAGGAGCGCGGCTGCAGCGGGAGACAGGTACCGTCGGAATGGATGGTGGTGATTGCTGCTTGTCGTGGCCATGGCATCGGAACGAAAAAAAGCCCGCACGAAGCGGGCTATGAAGAGACCCCCTACCAAAAAACCCTGTGCGCCTTATTTGGCGGCCCAGACCGTGCCGGCCGGGTTGTTGATGGGCACGCCCACGGCATTGCCGTACTCGGTCCACGAGCCGTCGTAGTTCTTCACGCTGTAGCCCAGGATCTTGGACAGCGCGAACCAAGTGTGGCTGGAACGCTCGCCGATGCGGCAGTAGGTGATGACCGGCTTGCTGCCGTCGATGCCGACGCTGGCGTAGAGCTTCTTCAAATCGTCAGCCGACTTGAAGGTGCCGTCTTCCTTGACCGCTTGGCCCCAGGGCACATTCGCAGCACCCGGGATATGGCCGGCGCGGATGCTCAGCTCGGGCACGCCGGCCGGCGCAAAGATCTTGCCGCTGTACTCATCGGCCGAGCGGATGTCCACCAGCTTGGCGTTGCTCTTGCCCTCGGCGGCCGCCAGGGTGTCGGTGAGGCGGGCGCGCAGCTGCGTGTTGACCTGCGTGACCTTGTAGCTGGTGGCCGCGAATTCGGGCACGCGGTTGTTCAGCGGCTGATTCTCGGCCTCCCACTTCTTGCGGCCGCCGTCGAGCAGCTTGACGTTCTTCACGCCATAGATGTCGAACACCCAGGCGCCCCAGGCAGCAAACCAGTTGTTGGTGTCGCCATAGAGCACCACCGTGGTGTCCTGACCGATCCCGGCCTTGGACAGCAAGGCCTCGAAGGCCTCCTTGCCGACGATGTCGCGGCGCACCTTGTCGTTCAGGTCCTGGTGCCAGGAGAAGTTCACGGCGCCCGGCACGTGGCTGCGTTCGTACAGGCCCGGGTTCACGCTGACCTCGACGATGCGCACCTGCGTGTTGTCCAGGTTCTGCGCCAGCCATTCGGTGCTGACCAGCGGGCCAGCCGGGATGGGCGTGGCGGCCCAGGCCAGCGATGCGCCCAGCGCCATGCCGGCGCCCAGCACCCATGCACTCAGGCGGCGGCCCAGGGGCTGTGCGGGGTGGATCGTCGTCGTGTGCTGTGGCTGGCTCATGCGGGTCATCCTTTCTTTCGGGTGGCCGGTGCTGCAACCATTGCGGCAACCGATGAATGGAATTTAGGGGAGCCCGGCCGCCAGTGGAACAAAGCAAAACGCGCTTGGATATGCGAAAAAGGCGCGAGCATGACCGGATGGACCGAATGGGATCTCCGCAGACACCGGGGCTGCCCTGGACCTGGGCCGCATGTAGTAGCCGGCTAACACCCGCCCCACGCCCCGCAGCCCAACAATGGCTTTCCCTGACCTTTGAGGAGACAAACATGGCGGCGAAAAAGATACTCTTGCTCTGCGGCGACTACTGCGAGGACTACGAGACCATGGTGCCCTTCCAGGCGCTGCTGGCCGTGGGCCACACGGTGCATGCGGTGTGCCCGGACAAGAAGGCCGGCGACCACATCAAGACGGCAATCCACGACTTCGAGGGCGCGCAGACCTACAGCGAAAAGCCGGGCCACAACTTCACGCTCAACGCCACGTTTGCCGGCCTGGACGTGGCCAGCTACGACGCCCTGGTGATCCCCGGAGGCCGCGGCCCCGAGTACCTGCGCACCTACCCGGCGGTGGTCTCGGCAGTGAAGCATTTCTTCGACACCAACAAGCCGGTGGCTGCCGTATGCCATGGCGCCCAGTTGCTGGCCGGTGCCGGCGTGCTCCAGGGCCGCACCTGCTCGGCCTACCCGGCCTGCCGGGCGGAAGTGGAGATCGCGGGCGGCACCTACGCCGAGATTGCCATCGATGCCGCCGTGACCGAGGGCAACCTGGTGTCGGCACCGGCATGGCCGGCGCACCCGGCCTGGATCGCTCAATTCCTGGCGCTGCTGGGCACGCGCATCAGCTTGTAAACCGATTTGACGCGGTCAGGGCAGCCCCCGATGATGGAGGCCGTTCTGAAAGGCCCACGCCATGTGCCAGGTATTCATCAGTGCCGACCCCACCCTGTACGAGAGCCGCGCACGTTCGGTGCGGCTGCACGGGGTGGCCACCAGCATCCGGCTCGAAAACCTGTTCTGGCAGGTGCTTGGCGAGATCGCCCGGCGCGACGGCATGGGCGTGCCCCAGCTGTGCACCAAACTCTACGACGAGCTGGTGGCGGAGCGCGGGGAGGTGGAGAACTTCGCCTCCTTCCTGCGCGTGTGCTGCGGCCGCTACATGGCCCTGCAGCTGTCGGGCGGCATACCGCAGGATGCGTCGATTCCCATCCGCAGCCTCAATGCGCAGCAGGTGCTTGCGACCGAAGGGCGGCGTACGGTGCTGGCACAGGCGGCGTAACGCGACCCTGCGCTGCCCCTATAATCCGGCGCACGCGGGTGTAGTTCAATGGTAGAACGGCAGCTTCCCAAGCTTCATACGAGGGTTCGATTCCCTTCACCCGCTCCAGATGCCAAAAAGCCGGCCCCGCAGGATTGCAGGGCCGGCTTTTTTGTGTGCGCAGCGCCGATCAACGATGGTGGTGCTGCCGCGCTCTCACACCCGCACCATGAATGCGTTGAAGGAAGCGGGCTCCACCGCCAGCACCGGCTCCTTGGCCACCGGGGTCTGCGGCACCACGCCTGACTGCTCGTCGCGCAGGCGCGCCTTCCACGCCACGGCGGCTTCCAGCAGGTTGCCCACCACGCGCTCGAACAGGGCCGCGTCAGACTGGGCCACCACCAGCGGGTACTGCAGCACGATGCGCTCGTTGCCTTCATCCAGCGCAAAGGTCGCGCCCTGGGTCTCCAGGGCAAAGAGGTTGCGCGCCAGCAACTGGCGAAAGATGGCCGCCTGCTCCATGCCCTGCGACAGCTGCAGCACCGGCACATAGAGGTGCAGCACCGGGCTTTGCTCGGGCAGTTCCATCAGCAATTCGATGTCATCGCCGTAGCGCAGCGCTACGCCGCCCTGCCCATCCAGGCCCAGGCCGTCGAGGCCGGCCTTGGCGGCCAGTGCGGCCAGCCATTGGTTCACCACGGTCGTTTCGTTCAGGGTCATCTCGCTTCTTTCCTTCGTCCAATCAATCAGGTGTAGCCAAATTCGGCGGGGTTGGTCATCAGGTTCCAGGATGCCCAGGTCGATGCCTCCGGCTTGGCGTTGGCGCCGAGCAGGCTTCCGTCCTCGTGCGAAAACCACGGCTCCACACCGCCCGAAATCGGATTGAACACCATGCCCAGTTCCACACGGCCGCCCCGCACCTCCCAGTTGGTGTCTGCCATCACGATGCCGGGCACGGCCGGTTTCAGGCTCTTGACCATGGCGACTTCGATGGCCGCGGCGCGGGTCTCGGGGGTCTTGAGCTTGTCTCCGAAGGCCTCGGGATTGTGGGTTTCGAGCTGGTCCTTGACCCAGGTATGCAACTGGGCCGGTGTCTTGCCGCTGGCCAATGCGCCCAGGATGGTCGCACGGCTGGGATGGGTGTCCGGCACTTTCAGCGCCGTCAGCACGGCCTCGATCACCGGTCGCTGCTCGGCCGCCGACAGGGGTGTGCTGGCCTGGACCTGCCCCGGGGTCACGAGCTTGTCCGTCACCCAGGCCGCCGTGTCGGGCGATGCCAGTGCGCCGGCCAGGGACGGATGGCCTGGACGGGCCAGGAACGCGTGCCCGGTGGTGCGCACAGGAACGCCCACATCGCGGCCCTGCTCGGCCAGGGGCAATGCATCTTTCATGCCCTTGAAGGTGTCGAGCACCTTGGTCACGAAATCCACACCCTGGGCATGAACGGGAGTCACGCCCTTTTCACCGGAGCTGCCATACAGCGACACCTCCTTGGGGGCACCGGAACCCAGGTACTTGCCGGTGACATGGGTCTTGCCGCCCGATGCGGGCTCCCAGGGCTTGGGGTTGGAGTCGCTGGGAAGGGGCGAATTGAAGCGCGCCCTGTCCACCATCACGGCCGTGAAGGCCTCGGTTTCGGCATGGGCGCCCACCTTGTCGCTGAACTGGGTCAGCCACTGCTGCACTGCGGCGGGTTGGCCGCGCGCCACGCTGGCGGCCACTTCGCGCCCCACGTCGCGCATGACACTGGCAGCCAGCGCCTTGTAGGCCTGCGGGGTGTCGATGGGGCGCCAGGTCAGGGGGTCGGCCTGGCCCGCCGTGTCATGCAGCACAAAGCCTCCCCGGTCCGAGCTGCCATCCGCCGCGATCTCGCCGGAGCCCATGGCGGCAGCGTCGTACTGCACTGCCAGGCGTTCCGTCATGACCTCCTCGAAGCGGCTCTGCATCTGGGTCTGGAATTTGTGCAGGAAGACGACCTCATCGCTGGGTGGCCAGTTCTTGGGAGTGGGGTTGTCTTCGCTGGGCGCCCGGGTCGCGGGGTTGGGATTGAACTTGGCCCGGTCGTCTTCGGTCACGAGCGAGCGGTCGATCGCCGGCATACCCAGATCAGGACGCACCGTGAAGACCTCGCCAGTTTTGTCCAGGTGCCCCCGCTTGCCCCTTTCGATGGTCACCGTATTCGATGAGAAAAGGGTATGGCGCGCAAAGGTGTCCATGCCCATTTCCGCCGTATCCGCACCGGAAGATCCAATCCGGCCGTTGAGACCTTTCAGGGCATCGGCCTTGACCCGGTCGCCTTCGCCCTTTTCGAGCACGGACGACACGGTGTACTCCCAGGCACGCAGCAGGCGGTTGTCCATCTGCCCCTGGAAGGCATCGGTCGCCCGGCCCATGGCCTGCGCAAGCCGATCCATGGCTTCCGTCTTGAAGCTGAACCCGATACCGCTCAGTGCTTTCTGCAGATCGCGCTGCACGCCGGCCATTTGCCGCTGCGCCTCGGCGGCGTCCGGGCCGCCACGCTGCACCGCGATGGACAGCTCGCGCACCTGCCCTTCCAGGGTGCGGACACGCTCCACACCGGCCAGATGCTCGGCGCTCAGGCCCTCCTGCCGCATGGCGATCTGCTGCAGGATGGCCTGGGGTGTCAGCACCGCGTTCTTGCCCATGGCCTTCACAGCGCCGCTGACCGTGGACGCCATGGCATCCGGTGCAACGCCCAAGGCCGCCAGCCCGGCACGCATGCCCGGCGTTTCATGCAGCGCGGTGGGCGGGTCCACCGGCTTGCCCCCCGCCGTGGCCAGCAGGCCCTGGGCGTTGAACGTGATGCTCTGCTGCAGCTCCTTCGTGCTCACGCGCTGGCTGATCGCCACCTGCTCGTCGTGGCCATCGACGGTCTTGTCGAAATGTCCATCCTCGATCAGCGACTTGATCTCGGCGAGGAAGGTCTCCGGCATGGAGTCGTGCACCATGACGGCCGTTGCCGTGCCGAAGCACGAGCCCACGCTGCTCTGGCGCAGGTCCGACATCAGCGCGGACAGCGCGGCCTGCCGCGCGTGTGCGGCCGTCACGGTCTGGTCGGGTTTAAGGCCCAGGGTGGCCCGCAGGATGCCGTGTGCAGGGTTGTCTGCCGTGCGCGGCGCGCCGATGGACTGCAGTTGGGCGGCAAAGTCGCCGTCATCGCGCAGGCGGGTCAGCATCTTGACGGCCACACGCGTGTGCTCGGTCTGCGGCGTGGGCGGTTGGCCCAGTTGGGTGATCGCAGCATCCAGGCGCCCCGCGTTCAAGGATCCGTCCGGGTTGGTGACCAGCTTGGCCAGGTTGAGCGACAGGGCCGTCTTCCTGGCGGCACCTGCATCCTGAAGGCCGCTCGCGCCCTGACGGGTACCGGCCTCGGCACTCGCGTCGATGCCGCCCCGGACAATCCCTGCATCCATGTCCGGCATGGGTTGGGAAGGATCGGCCAGGTGGGCGAGCACCTTCTCCGCCAGGCGGTCGGCCGCGGCGGGGTGGATGCCGACCAGGTCCTGCAGGCCCTGAAGCTGGGACGCCGTGACCGAACCCTTGTCCGCCGCAGCCATCAGTTGAACGACCTGCGGGCTGGCACCGGCAAGTGCCATCAGGTGCTCGCGCTGGGCGGCATTGGGGGTGCGCGCCACCAGCGCCGCCGCCTCCGGCGTCATCTGGCCGGAGCCCACCTGCTTGGCCAGGCTCAGCGTGAGCCGCGTGCTCATGCCTTCCACGCCCGGCACGCCCGCATGCTGGAGGATGGACCGGGCCGCCTGGAACTCCTTTTCATGGCTGCTGGCAAAGCGCACCGTGGCGGGGTCCAGCTTCATCAGCCGGGTGAAGTCGGCCTTGGGCACATCGGTCATCACGTGCTTGTGGGAAGACGGCTGGAACACGCAGAGCTTGTCGGCCTTGCCCGCGCGCTCCAGCCCCTTGAAGGCCACCGCACCCTTGTCGAAACCCGTGCCGGCCACCTGGCCTTGCGTGGGCGCAATGAACTGCGGAGCTCTGTCCAGATGAATCGTCATACCTGCTGGGTCCCTCTTGAGAATGGTGCGAACGCGTGCGCGGCAGGCAGTGTAGCCACGGCCTTTTGCAAACACCAGACCTAAACCTCCAGCAGCGGCTTTGCGGCAGCAAACGCCCTTTCCGTCAAGCCCCTGCGAGGGTGGAGGCTAGCGACCGGCAAGCCGCAATGATGGCCGGGGCAATGCCGAACCCGACACCGCACCCAGGTTGAACTGCGCCACCGCGCCGACCATCTGCTCGGCCTGGCTGCGCAGGCTGCTGGCGGCAGCCGCCATTTCCTCCACCAGGGCGGCGTTCTGCTGCGTGGCCTGGTCGAGTTGGGTGACGGCCTCGCCCACCTGGCCCACGCCGGCGGTCTGCTCGCGGCTGGCGGCGCTGATCTCGGCGACCATGGTGGCCACGCGCCCGATGGCGTCGACCACCTCCTGCATGGTGCTGCCTGCCTGGTCGGCCAGCACCGAGCCCTGCTGCACCATGGCGCTGCTGGCGCCGATCAGCTCCTTGATGGCCTTGGCCTCGGCGGCGGTGCGCTGCGCCAGGTTGCGCACCTCGGCCGCCACCACGGCAAAGCCCCGGCCCTGCTCGCCGGCGCGCGCCGCTTCCACGGCGGCGTTGAGCGCCAGGATGTTGGTCTGGAAGGCGATGCCATCGATCACGCCGATGATGTCGGCGATCTTCTGGCTGCTGGTGTTGATGCCGTGCATGGTGCTCACCACCTGGGACACAACCTTGCCGCCGTCGGTGGCGACCTGGCTGGCACGCACCGCCAGCTGGTTGGCCTGGGCGGCGCCATCGGCGTTGTGGCGGATGGTGGCGCCCAGCTGTTCCATGCTGGCCGAGGTCTGCTCCAGCGAGCTGGCCTGGCTTTCGGTGCGGGCCGACAAATCCTGGTTGCCCTGGGCAATCTCGGAACTGGCGGCCGATACGCTCTCGGCACTGTTGCGCACGGTGCCCAGGCTTTCCAGCAGGCGCATGCGAAAGCCTTCCATCGCCTGTGCCAGGGTGCCGATCTCGTCGCGCGACTGGATGCTGACGCCGTGTGTCAGATCGCCCTGCGCCAGGTATCCCAGCGCCGTGCTCAGCTGCTGCACCGGAGCGCCCACCAGGCGCCGGGTGGCCGCCACCAGCACCACGGCCAGCAGCACCAATGCCACGAGCACGCCCAGCCACAGCCAGGTCAGTGCGCTGCGGGCCTCGCCCGTGATTTCGGCCACGGGCGCCTCGGCCACGATGGCCCAGTTCCAGGGCTTGTAGCGCTCCACCGCTACAAAGCGGCGCTCGCCTGTCTTGGCGGATGGGCGCGGCGACCAGACGGCCTCGAAATCGCCGGACTGCTCCGCCGCCGTGAGGGAGGTGAGCCAAGCCTTGCCCTCCTCCGTCTTCTCATCCACGACCGGGGGCGTGCCCGAGCCGCCCAGGCCGGTGATACGGCCCCGCGCCGGGCCCGAGGAAACATCGACTGCATAGACGGCGCCCGTGTCGAACAGCTTGCGGCTGGCCATGAGCTCGCCCAGGCTGTTCAGGATGGGCGCGATGTCGGAGCCGATGAACAGGATGCCGATGGTGCGGTTGCCCTCGCGGATGGGCTCGTACACAGTCATGTAGTCGCGGCCGAACAGGTTGGCGCGGCCGATGTAGGGCTTGCCTTCGGCCATGAGCGCATAGGCCGGGTGCTTGCGGTCCAGCAGGGTCTTGAAGGCGCGCTCGCCATCCTGCTTCTTGAGCGAGGTGGTCACGCGGATGAAGTCGTCGCCCGTGCGCGCGAAAATCGTGGCCACCGCCCCCTGCGAATCCTTGGTGAAGCGGTCCACCAGGTCGAAATTGCCATTGAGCGGGTTGCCCCCGAAGCTGAGCACGGCTTCGGGTTTGCCGTCGGCCCCCGGCTGCTCGGCCAGGCTGAAGTTGCCGGCAAAACTGGATTTGAGCAGGCCGAAATCGCGCCGCGCCAGTTGCTGGGCCGACTCGTCCATGGTCTTGACCAGGGTGGCGACCTGCGCGGCATTCTGCCGCACCTCGCCGCGCGAGGCCGCGCCAAAGCTCTTCCAGACCATGCTGCTGACCAGGGCCATGGTCGACAGCAGCACCAACAGCAGGCTGGCAAGGGCCACGAAAGACAGCTTGAACGCGATGGACCGGCTGGCAAAGTTTTTCATGGAAGGCTCCCTGGAATCGATTGAGCACATCAATCGGGGCTTGACCTGGGTCAATGTAAGCGTTTGAAAGCCCCACCGCCAGAGCCCCGACCCCGGGGAAACCCAAGGCACGCGCGAAATCCGCGTCCCGCTCCTGCCGGACCGCCCTGTAAACTGGCCTTCAATGGAGCCTGCAACGATGAAAGCCGACACCCTTCTCGCCCACTACGACAGCGGCGCCCTGTGGCCTGCCCTGGTCTCCGCGGGCATCACCACTGACGTGCCCGCCGCCTACCAGCAGGCCCTGGCCGTGCGCGGCCTGCGCCAGGCGCGGGGCGAGGTGCCGCGCGGCTACAAGATCGGCTTCACCAACCGCAACATCTGGGCGCACTACCAGGTGTTCGGCCCGATCTGGGGCACGGTCTGGTCAACCACGCTGAGCTTCTGCGAGGGTGAGGGCAGCGTGTCCCTGGACCGCTGCGCCCAGCCACGGCTGGAGCCCGAGGCGGTGTTGGGGCTGAAGGCTACGCCCGCACCCGACGCCTCCCTGGACGATCTCTTCGATGCCATCGACTGGGTGGCGCCGGGCTTCGAGATCGTGCAGTCGCACCAGCCTGGCTGGAAGTTCACCGCCGCCCAGACCGTGGCCGACAGCGCCCTGCATGCGCGCCTGCTGGTGGGCACGCAGCGGCCGGTGCGCGATTTCGCGAGGTCAGCGGCTGAACTCGACCAGCACCTGGCCGCCGCGCGCGTGGTCCTGCAGTGCGATGGCGAAACCAGGGAACAGGGCCAGGGCGCCAACGTCCTGGGTGGCCCTTTGAACGCCCTGCACCATTTCCTGAAGGAACTGCGCGCCTGCCCTGGCGCGCCGGACCTGCAGCCCGGCGACGTGGTGACCACCGGCACCTGGACCGATGCCTGGCCGGTACAGCCCGGCCAGCGCTGGAGCGCGGACTTCGACGCGCCGCTGTCGCGGCTGTCGGTGGCATTCACCTGAGCGGGTCGCCCATCAGGCCAGCGCTTGCAGCTGCAGCCTGCTTTCAAACTGCCGATGCTCACCCGTCAGCGGATCGGTGAACGCCAGCGAGCGCGCCAGCAGCTGCAGCGGGCGCGAGTAATCGCCCTCGGGTGGGTCGTTGACCTCGGGGTAGAAGGCATCGTTGCGCAGCGGCAGGCCCAGCGCCGCCATGTGCACGCGCAACTGGTGGCGCTTGCCGCTGACGGGCGAGAGCCGGTAGCGCGCCCAGTCGCCGCGCACCTCCAGCACCTCCATGTGGGTATGGCTGTTGGGCGGGCCAGGCACCTCGTGCATGCGAAAGAACTGCGGGCTTTCCTCCATGCGGCTCGCGTGCTCGCGCGGGAATTCAATATCTGAACGCCAGGGGGCCACGGCCTCATAGTGCTTGGTGATGCTGCGGTCGCGGAACAGGGCCTGGTAGGCGCCGCGTGTGCGCTGCTGCACCGAGAACAGCACCAACCCGGCCGTGTCGCGGTCGATGCGGTGCAGGGGCGACAGCTCGGGCAGGTTGAGGCGGCGCTTCAAGCGCACCAGCAGCGTGTGCTGCAGGTAACGGCCCGAGGGCGTGACGGGCATGAAGTGCGGCTTGTCGGCCACCAGCAGGTGCTCATCCTGGTGGAGCACGGTTTCGGTGAAGGGGAGCTCGGGCTCGTCGGCCAGGTGGCGGTAGTAGTACAGGCGCAGCCCGGGCTCGAACGGCCGATCCGGCGCTACCGGCACGCCGCGCTCGTCCACCACGTCACCGGCCTGCATGCGGGCCAGCCAGCCGGAGCGGTCCACGGCAGGCAGGCGTTCGGCCAGAAAGTCGAGCATGCTGCCCTGCCCTGCCGTGGGCAGCACCACGCAGCTCGGCCCCACGCCGTCGCGCATGGGCGGGGCGAAGGGGTGGTGGGCGTTGTGCATGGGGGGCGATTCTAGGGTGACAGCCGCCGGCCCTCCCATGCTGTCCCGGCCGACGCCAGCGGCAGCGCTTTGAAGGCAGTGAGAAACAGCTTGAGCACCACGCCCACGCCCAGCGCCCCCATGGCCGTGTGGCAGGCCCCGCCGGCCACGGCACCCAGCCCGGCCCGCCGCCCACCCACCAGCGTGCAGGTGCTGCTGCACACCGACCTGGCCACGGCGCGCGAGGAGCTGTTTGTTGCCATCGGCCTGTTTGCACCGCAGGAAGGCGGCGTGCTGCTGCACGGCCAGACCTTGCTTGGTATGCGCGGCAGCTAGCGCGGCTGTCCTTCGACTTCGAGGTGCTGCACCCGCCCGCGCTGCGCGATGCACTCGTCGAATGTGCCCAGGCCCTGCTGCGCAAGCGGGGCCTGCCAGGGCCGCACCGGGGCTGTAGGACAAGGGCGGCAGTTGAAAGCAGGCCGCCCCTGCCGGACGGGTTGCCGGCTAGCATGGCCGCAACCGCACCCAAGAGCTTGCCGATCCTCGGCAAATGCACCTATCTCCGCGCTTTTTGATGACACCTGCCGCCACGCCATCGACCGACCAGCCCAACCCGTCGGCAAGCCGCCCCCCTGACCGGCGCCGCCCCCTGGGCCGCGTGCTGAAGTGGGCAATGGTGGTGCTGGGCCTCGTCGTGGGCCTGCTCATCCTGTTCGGTGTATTGCTGGCATTGATGGACCTGAACCGCTACAAGCCCTGGGTCAACGAGAAGGTCAGCGAGGCCACAGGCCGGCGCTTCGAGATCGAGGGCGACCTGTCTGCCGCCTGGCGCTGGCCCCAGCCGCTGGAAGAAGGCTGGCGCCGCTGGGTGCCCGGCGTGACGGTGAAGGCCGAGCGCCTGGTGATGGACAACCCCACAGGGTTCGAGTCCCCGTTCAGCGGCGACGAAGAGAAAAAAGGCAAGGGCAGCAAAAGGCCCCAGGCCGCCACGGCCGCACGGGCTGCGGCCAGCGCTGCGTCGGTGGGCTCGGCATCGGCCTCCACTACTCCGACCACCGCCACGCTGCCGGGCACGGCCACCATGGCCAGCATCGGCAGTGCCAGCGTCGCCATCAGCCTGCTGCCGCTGCTGCGGCGCCACCTGTCCATCGACACCGTGGCCCTGACCGACCCCGAGGTGGCCCTGGCCCGCACCAAGGACGGCGCCAACAACTGGACCTTCAAGCACAAGGACGAGCCCAAGAGCCCCTGGACCTTCGATGTGGACCGGCTGGTGGTCAACCAGGGCCTGCTGGCCTACGCCGATGCGATGAAGGACGTGGACGTGCAGGCGAAGGTCAACACCACGGAGCCCATCGACCCGTCAAAGGTCGCCCATGCCAATGCGGCCAAGCCGGTCGTTCTGCCCGCTTCGGCCGCCGCGTCGTCGGCCGAGGCAGCGGCTTCGCGCGATCTGGAAACCCGCAAAAGCGGTAACAGCGGCACCCCTGTGCCCTATGGCCTGAAGTTCGAGCTGCAGGGCCGCATCGCCAAGGCCAAGGTTGAGGGCAGCGGTCTGGCGGGCCAGGTGATCAGCCTGCGCGACAAGGTGGTCAACTACCCGATCAAGATCGATGCCACGGCGGGCAGCGCGGCCCTGTCGGCCGAGGGCATCCTGGCCAACCCGGCCTCGCTCTCGGGCATGGACTTTGAGGTGATGCTCAAGGCCGACAGCATGGCCGACCTGTATGAAGCCACGGGACTGGTGCTGCCCAACACCCCGCCCTTCGAGATACGCGGGCACCTGACCGGCAGCCTGGAGCCCGAGCGCGCGGTGTGGAGCTATAGCGACTTCCACGGCAAGGTGGGCCAGAGCGACCTGCATGGCGACCTGAAATACACCTCGGGCCAACCGCGCCCCAAACTCACTGGCAGCATGACCTCGAACCAGCTGCGCCTGGCCGACCTGGGCCCTTCGCTGGGCACCAACAAGAGCGACAACACCCACCGCGGCAAGGGCGACGGCCGGGGCAATGGCAAGAACAAGGGCAAGGTGCTCCCGGACGCCCCATTTGCGGCTCAGCGCTGGAACGCCATGGACATGGACATCCTGTTCAAGGGCAAGAGCATCATCCGGTCCGAAAGCCTGCCGCTCGAAAACCTGAGCATGCGCGCCGTGATGGACAACGCCCAGCTCCGGCTGGCGCCGCTGACCTTTGGCGTGGCCGAGGGCAAGATCGAGTCCGAGGTCGCCATCGACGGGCGCGCACCGCCGCTCAAGGCGCGCATCCACGGCAAGGTGGAAGGGCTCAAGCTCTCGGCCCTGTTCCCCAAGGTGGAACTCATGAAGAAGAGCTTTGGCCGCATGGATGGCGCCATCGCCCTGCAAAGCCAGGGCAACAGCGTGGCGGGCCTCTTGGGCAAGGGCACGGGCGAGGCGCGCCTGTATGTGCGCGAGGGCACGCTGAGCAAGCAGATGCTGGACCTGGCGTCCCTGAACGTGGGCAGCATCATCGTGGGCAAGCTGTTCGGGGACGACAAGGAGGTGCACCTGCGCTGCGCCGTTGCCGATTTCACGGTGGTCGATGGCGTGGCCCAGAGCCGTGTGGTGAAGATGAGCACTGACGATGCCGTGATCGAGGCCACGGGCACCATCGACCTGGGCACGGAAGAAATGAACATGCGCATCAAGCCCGAGTCGCTGGAGTGGAAATTCTTCTCGCTGCGCACGCCGCTGTATGTAAAGGGCACCTTCGGCAACCCCAACGTGGGCGTGGAGCCCGGCCCGCTGCTGTTGCGCGCGGGCGCGGCGGTGGTGGCCGCCGTGGCGGCCCCTGCCGCGCTGGCCCTGGTGCCCGTGACCGTGCCCGCGGCCGATGACGACACCTACTGCAAGCCGCTGCTGGACCTGGGCAAGGCGCCGGTGAAGCCCGGCGCCGAGGGTGCGGCGGGCGCCGCGACCGAGCCTGCGCGGCGCGCGGCCAGCAAGCCTGCCGCCGCGCGCTGAAGGGAAGCAAGGGTGCGGGAATAATCGCACCCTTCGCCACTCCAAGCGCCCGCCCCCCGGGGCGGCGCTTCTTTTCTGTCCATGAAGTTTCTCAAGTACCTGGGCCTCGCTGCCCTGGTGGTGCTGGCCCTGGGCCTGGCCATGCCGGAGCGCATCCGCATCCCCGTGGCTGGGGCCAGCACGCGGGACTGGAATGCCCGCTCCTTCTGGTTCGAGCCCTGGGGAACCTCGGGCGTGCACAAGGGCATCGACATCTTCGGCAAGCTGGGCACGCCCGTGCTCAGCACCACCGATGGCATCGTGCTCTTCACGGGCGAGATCGCCAAGGGCGGCAAGGTGGTGCTGGTGCTGGGCCCGCGCTGGCGGCTGCATTACTTTGCACACCTGGACCGCATCAACACCCATGCGCTGGCGCCGGTGGCCTCGGGCAGCGCCATCGGCACCGTGGGCGCCAGCGGCAATGCACAGGGCAAGCCGCCGCATTTGCACTATTCCATCGTGCGGCTGCTGCCCGCACCGTGGGAGATCGACGGGGCAACCCAAGGGGTCAAGAAGGCCTTCTTCATCGACCCCAGCGCCTACCTGCAAGAGCAGTGAAGCTGCGACCTGCGCTCAGTGGAAGTCCCGGCTTCCGTCCAATGCCCCCGCCATGCGCCCGAGCAGCGGTGTCAGGTCCTTGAAGCGCTGGGCCACCAGATGGCGCACCACGAAGGGCTCCCCCGAACCGCCTGCTGCCCCCTTTTCCTCATCCTCGCCATGCCGGCTGCACTGCCATAAACCCTGCACGGCCAGCAGGCGCGAGCGCAGTATGGCGTCGCGCCACTGCTCCACCATGGCCGGCCAGACGATGACGTTGACGGGGCCGGTCTCGTCCTCCAGCGTGACGAACATGGTGCCCTTGGCCGAGCCGGGCCGCTGGCGCACGGTGACGATGCCGCAGGCACGCACCAGCCGGCCATCGGGCACGGTGCGCAGTTGCAGCGCGGTGAGCAGGCGCCAGCGATCAAGCCGGCCGCGCAGCAGTGCCAACGGGTGGCGGCGCAATGTGAGGCCGGTGGCCGCGTAGTCGAACAGGATCTCCTCGCCCTCGGGCGCCTCGGGCAGCTGCAGCGGCGCCTCGTTCACCGGCACATCGCGCAGCAGGATGGGGGCGGCATGCTGGGCAGACGCATCCCACATCTGCTGGCGGCGGTGGCCCGACAGGCGGGCCAATGCATCGGCCGCGGCCAACACCTGCATGTCCTGGTGGTTCAGGCGCGCGCGCAGGGCCAGGTCTTCGGTGCTGGAAAAGGGTCCGTTCTGTGCACGGGCCGCCACCAGGCGCTTGGCCGCACCCTGCTCCAGGCTGCCGACCAGGCGCAGGCCCAGGCGCACCGCGGGCTGGGGCATGGGCGGCACGGGCAGGCCCTTGTCGGGCTGCAGCACCTCGGGCGTGCCTTCGAGCGTGCAGTCCACGTCGCTGCGGGTCACGTCAATGGGCAGTACGCGCACACCGTGGCGGCGCGCGTCCTGTACCAGTTGCGAGGCGGTGTAGAAGCCCATGGGCAGCGAGTTGAGCAGCGCTGCGAGAAAGCAGGCGGGCTCATGGCATTTGAGCCAACTGCTGCTGTAAGCCAACAGGGCAAAGCTGTAGGCATGGCTTTCGGGGAAGCCGTATTCGCCGAAGCCCAGCATCTGCTTGAACACGCGCTGGGCGAAATCAGGTTTGTACCCGTTGTCCACCATGCCATCGATCAGTCGCTTCTCGAAACGGTGCACTCCACCTGTGCGCTTCCATGCAGCCATGGAGCGCCGCAAGGCATCGGCCTCCGATGCGGAGAACTTGGCGGCGATCATCGCGATCTGCATCACCTGTTCCTGGAAGATAGGAATGCCCAGCGTGCGTTCCAGCGCATCGCCCAGCTCTTCCTTTTCCAGTTTCAGCTTTTCCCCCTTGCGCTGCTTTTCACGCGCCTGCAGGTAGGGATGCACCATGCCCCCTTGGATAGGCCCCGGCCGCACGATGGCCACCTCCACCACCAAGTCATAAAAAACGCGCGGCCGCAGGCGCGGCAGCATGCTCATCTGGGCTCGGCTTTCGATCTGGAAGACGCCCACGGTGTCTGCGGCGCAGATCATGTCATAGGTGGCGGGGTCTTCGGGCGGTATCTGGTGCAATGCCAGGCGTTCGTCGCGCAGGCCGGCGCGCAGGTCCAGACAGCGGCGCAGCGCACTCAGCATACCCAGGGCCAGCACGTCGACCTTCATGAGCCCCATGTCGTCGAGGTCGTCCTTGTCCCACTGGATGATGGAGCGGTTTTCCATGGCCGCGTTCTCCACCGGCACGATGCGCGTGAGCAGACCTTGCGTGAGCACAAAGCCACCCACATGCTGGCTCAGGTGGCGCGGAAATCCCTTGAGTTCCCCTGACAGCTTCAACCACAGCCCGGCAGTGTGCAGGCTCAGCGACTCACCCATGTCCTGCGCCATCTCCTGCAAGCGGTGCGCAGCAAATGCCTCATCGAACCAGTGGTGGTCCTTGGCAAAGGCATCGACCAATCGCGCAGGCACGCCCAGCGCCTTGCCCACGTCGCGCAGCACGCTGCGGGTGCGGTAGGTGGTGACCACGGCGGCGATGGCAGCGCGGTTGCGGCCGTACTTGCCATAGACGTACTGGATGACCTCTTCGCGCCGGTTGTGCTCGAAGTCCACGTCGATATCAGGTGGTTCCTTGCGCTCCTTGCTGATGAAGCGCTCGAACAGCAGCTTGGTGCGCTCGGGGTCCACCTCGGTGATACCGAGGCAGTAGCAGACCGCCGAGTTGGCGGCCGAGCCCCGGCCCTGGCACAGAATGCCCTCGCCGCGCGCATAGCGCACGATGTCGTGCACGGTGAGGAAGTACATCTCGTACTTGCAGTCGGCGATCAGCACGAGCTCGCGCAGTATCTGAGCCACCACCTTGTCCGGTACCCCCTGCGGGTAGCGGCTTTGCGCGCCCTCCCAGGTCAGCCAGGCCAGGCCTTCCGCCGGCGTCATGCCCGCGGGCACGGCCTCCAGCGGGTATTGGTACTTGATCTCGTCGAGGCTGAAGGTGCAGCGCGCCGCGATCTCCAGGGTGGCCGCAAGCAGTTCGGGCGGGTAGATGCCGGCCAGGCGCACGCGCTGGCGCAGATGCCGTTCGGCATTGGGCTGCAGCGCAAAGCCGCATTCGGCCACGGTGCAGCCCTGGCGCACGGCGGTGATCACGTCCTGCAGGCGCTTTTGCGAGCGTAGGTGCATGTGCACGTCGCCCGCTGCCACCAAGGGCACGCCCGTCTGACGCCCCACCTGCTGCAGCGTGGCCAGCCACAGGTCGTCGTCGGGCGCGAGCAGCAGCTCCACCCCAAGCCAAAAGCGCTGGCCAAAATCCGCCTGCGCCTGGTGGACGCAAGCCAGCAAGGCATCTGGCACCATTGCGTGCTGCAGGCTGCGGTCGGGAATGAGTAGCAGCTCGCAGTCCTGCAGCCGCGCCACATCGGACGCAGGCCCCAGCTCGTAGGTGCCCTTGGGTGCAGTGCGGCGTGCCGCGCTGATGAATTCGCACAGGTTGCCCCAACCCTCTACATTGCGCGGCAGCACGACCAACCGAAAGCCGGGGTAGGCAAACTCGCTGCCCGGAATGAACTGCAGGCCCAGTTCCTTGGCCGGGCCATGGGCACGCACCACGCCGGCCACCGAGCATTCGTCCGTCAATGCCAGGGCGCGGTAGCCCAGCTCGGCTGCACGCGCCACCAGGTCGCGGGGCTGCGAGGCACCGCGCTGGAAGCTGAAGTTGGAGATGCAATGCAGCTCGGCATAGTCCGGCAAGGTGAGGGGCGATGCCAACCCGGTGGGGCTGCGCTCAGGAAGGGTATGGCTCATGGCCCTGCCCACTCATGCATACAGGCCTTGCAAAAACCAGCGGTAGGCCAATGCCCCCGGCGGCGCATGCACGAGGCGTTCACGGAACACCCAGACCCGCCCCGCCCCCGGACTCACGGCCACGAAATAGTCGCGCTGCACCATGTCGGTAGCGCTGGCAGGGACCTGGCTCTCGCCCTCCTCCCACCAGGCCATGTCGAAACGGTGCGGCCCGGCCAGCAGGCCCAGTTGCCCCTGGTAGCACGGCCGGTGACCCTGCATGGCCAGGCGCTGCGGGGTTCGCAGCAGCCAGGTAGGCCACAGCACGGCCTCGGGCACATGTTCGCCCTGCAGTGCTTTCGGTGCGTGCACCGGGCCCGCACCGGCCATGGGCTGCCAGCGCTGCATGCATTCGGGCCGGTGGTCCGCCAGCAGGGTGACGGACTGCACGGCATCCACCCCCAGGCGCGCAGACAGGCGCTCGACCAGTTGGTGCCAGGCCTCGCCCTCCTGGTCACCGGCGGCCGACGATCCATCGGGCGGCAGCAGGTGGGCGCTGGCATGGGGCAGGGGCGCGGTCTCCAGCGCGCGCAGCGTGATCTGGTTGGCGGGCGCGGCCAGGGGCGTGCGCGCCAGGTTTTCGGCCAGCAGGCGGCGCAGGTGGGCCAGCTCGTGCGTGGGCTGGGCCGTGCGCACGGGCAGCGCATGCCAGGGGGCGATGGCCACGCCATCCACCCGGCGCAGGTCGTGGCGCCAGGCCAGCTCCAGGGCCAGCACGCCCTGCTGGCGTGCCTGCAGCCAGGCCTGCAGGGCTGACAACAGGCGGCTCGCCGACCACAGCAGTGCATCGGCCGAGGTGGCCAGCGCGGGCAGCTCGGCCGTCAGCTCGAAGCGCTCTGGCAGTTCCACCCAGGTGTGGCTGTGGGCGATATGGCCGTAGGCTTGGTCCAAAGCCAGCAGCACCGCGGCCCCCAGGCGCCGGGCCACGCCGCCGCGTGGCAGCGCTCGCAAGGCGCCCCAGGTACGGCAGCCCATGCGCGCCAGGCTGGGCAGGTGCGGGTGCAGTGCCGTCAGTGTGTGCAGCGGCAGGCCATCGGGCAGGTGCCGGGGCATGGGCTGGCCAGCCAAGCGCAGGCGCAGCAGGGCCAAGGCCTGCAGCGAGGTGGGCGCTTCGGCAAAGGGCGTGGGCTGCGCACTGGGAGCGGATGGCTCGGGCGATGGGGCGGCCGTCTCCAACTGCCAGGGTGGGCTGCTCAACTGCAGCTGCGCGAGCAGCGCCCCGCGCCCGCCCCACAGGCGCTCGGTGGCCGACACTTCCAGCAACAGGGCTTCGTCGCCCACCCGGGCCACACGCGGGGTGAACTGCAGCGCCCACCAGTGCGCATGCGGGGCCTGGGGCACGGGCTCGCGCGGCCCGGCAGCGGCCTGCACCGCCGCGTCGGGGCCGGCACCGCCGTGCGAACCGTCAGTGGGGATGGGCGCCAACGGCCATGCGATCCAGTGCATTCTGCACACCTCCTGCCGGCAGGCGCCCCAGCCATGCGGCCCATGGCAGCACGGCGCCGTGCACCAGGGGCGGTTGCTGCGGCTGCGCACGCCGCCCTGCTCCGCGTGCGGCCGACGCGGCCAGCACCCGGGTCAGCGCGGCATTGCTGGCGGGCAGCACCAGGGCTTGCTCCATGGGGGGGCCGCGGCGCTTGAGCACCTGCACCTGCAGCTCTGCCCCGCCCGATTCGGCAACGGCATCGACCCACAGCCGCAGCGGCGCAGGCGAGGCCTGCTGGCGTGCCTTGGCCGGGCGGAACACCCACAGCAGTTGCCCCATCTGCGCGGCGGCCAGTTGCAGCCGCCTAAGTGATTCGGGCGCGGCCTGCGGCAGCCAGGCCAGTACTGCCTGCACATCGCGGCAGCGCAACGCCTGCTCAGCTGCCCATAGCGCCTGCGCTGCAGAGGTCGTCTGCACGCGGCACAGCCGCGCCGCATCCAGCCCGCCCGCGCGCAGGGCGGGAGCAAAAGGCTCATACGGCGGGGCCACCAGCACCACGGCCCCGGGCCGGGCAGCCGTGGTCTGGGCCAGGGCCGGCAGCACCAGTTGCCACACATGCAGGCCCGCTGCCGGCTGCAATACCTCAGTCATGGCCCCCAGGGGCCAGCCCCCACCCGGCAAATGCGCATCCAGCCCCGCATGCCCCGTGGCCTGCACCCGCGCGGTGGCGGATGTGCCCAGTTGGTCGGCCAGCCACACGCCTGCCAGCCGGGGCGGGGCACCAGTTGGCGCGGAACGGAGGGGGACGGCGGACATGAGCAAGGCAACCCGGGATGGACATGCACGGGGTCAGGCAGACAGGTGCGGCTTGAGCACCCCACCCCGGGGCATCCTGCCCGGCAGGGCTGGGAAAGCGATGGAATACTGTATTTTCATAAGGGGTATCCACTTAGCTCCAGCGGCACTCCAGATACTGTGTTTTCATCCAGCAATGGTACCCGATTGCACGTCTGCTGTCTTGTGCCCCACCACATCGGAGTAAGTGACCGGTGGCGTCACCACAGCCTGTTGCAGCAAGCGATAAAACAGCATGCCTCGTGAGTTGGAGGTGCGCCGGTTGAAGCGAAACACGAACTCATCGAGATAAGCGTCCAGGTGCTCGGGTTGCACCGATCCATGGTGTGTTCCCAACACCCAGCGCTGTACCAAGGAGGCCACCCGATGCACTCCTGCCATGGACACATGGGCGGGTACGCCTGAGCCAAGCATGACGGTGCGTTGGTGGTCATATCCCAGCTCTTTCAAGGCCCGATAGGCGGCCGAGCCATCTGTGCGCACCTGCGCTCCAGGCTCTATCACCTCCTGCACGAAGGGAATGACGCAGGCGGCCCAATC
>NZ_JBWKYR010000014.1:0-137026 GCF_059423865.1 Acidovorax sp. GW458-11-26-14-TSB4 | reverse complement strand
TGCGGGGCGTGATCATGCGGTGGCTCGGACTGTGGCGGGGGACTCAAGATTGAGTGGGTGGGTTTTGAGAGGTTCCCGCTGGAGGCACTGCCCGCCCAGGGGGTGCGCTACAACACATGCATGATCCAAGCCAGCGACGATCGGCGCTGCAACCCAATCCACCGGATCAGTTGTTTTGCCAGTTGCCCCCATGATCCCTGCACACCACCGCCTCATCTCCTTGAGCGCAGCCATCGCCGAGTTTGGCCTCGCGGCGCTGTTCCACCGCGACGGCAGCTTCGACGACATGGAGGACACCATGGTCCACCCCTTCGGTTCGCCCCATGCGGACGGCCCGCTGATGGCCCTGGTGTTCGATGGCGACACCCGCCTGGACGAGCCCTTCGACGCCATGGCCGCTGGCGCCAAGCGGCGCGGCCACATGGACGGCACCGCCACGCCCCTGGAGGAGCTGCTGGAGCGTGCCTGCACCGTGGTCGTCAACGGCGACCTGCAGGCGCCGCGCATCGACACACACGGCTGCCAGGCGCTGTTCGTGTTCGGCAGCGTGCGCTGCGGCGCGTTCGAGTTCTGGCAGGGCGACCTGGCCTGGATCACGGGCGACCTGGTTGCTTCGCGCGCTGTGCTGGCCACGGCCAGCCATGACGACCCGGACAGGGCCGACTACGAGGGCCGCAGCTATGCCTGCGTGCAGGGCCGAGTGCAGGCCCCGCGTGTGCAGACTTGGTTCATGCACCTGGGCCACCTGAACTGGCGCGAAGGCAGCGGTGCGGAACTGCGCGAAGACGAGGCCTATGAAGGCCGTGAGCACCTCTGGAAGACCGACCCGGTCTGGCTGCGCAGCAACGGCATCGACAACGTCATGGGCGTGCCGGAATGACTGCCCGCTCCCGGCCGGCTGGCCTGGCCCGTTGACGCAGTGTCAGAGGGAGTGAGGCAGCCAATCCCCATCAACTGGCGGACGGTGCTTTGTCGGGGGCCAGCGCGGCAGGTTCTGGCGCTGGGGCGTCCCCCGCCTGCACCCGCATCAACTTCCTGCGCACCATCTGGATATGGTTGCGCAGCGCATACAGCTCGTCCGCATACGACAGCGGCACACTGATCTTCTCGACCTGCGCCTCCAGCGCATCCAGGTCCTTGAGCATCGTGTCGGCATGGCCGGCGGGGTGGGTGGTCTCCAGCCGGTCCTCGATCTCGCGCAGGCGCCCATACCAGCGGAACACGCGCGAGCGCACGCGGAATTGGTACAGCGGCGGCACGATGCGCGACAGGGGCAGCAGCACGGCGATCAGCAAACCCATCACCAGCCACATGCGGTCGATGAGGTTCGCGATCCAGAACGGCAGATAGCGCTGCATCATGGGCACGGGCTCGTTGATGGCGCGTTCGCCCTCCTTGGCAATGGGCAGCTCGCTGTGCCGGGTGCTGGGGAACTCGCGCGCGCGGTTGAACCAGCTGGCGCCGCCGTGCAGCTTTTGCGCGTTCTGTGCAAACAGCGTGAGCAGGGCAGGGTGGGTGCCATCGCGCGCCAGCAGCGAGGTGGTGGTGGCCACCAGGCGCGCGTCCAGCGGCGGGATGTTGCTGGCCAGGTCCACCACGCCGCGCGGCAGGGTCACGGGCGTCAGGTACGGAAAGCGCCGCGCGTACGCTTCGTGCTGGGCAAAGTCCATCAGGTGCACGCCGGGGGTCTGCAGCAGCATCTGCACCATCAGCGATTCGGGGGCCGATGCGAACACCAGGGCGTCGAGCTTGCCGTCCAGAAACGCCGCCGTGGCGGGCGTCTGCTCCAGTTGCGACAGGCGCACCTGTTTGGGCTCCACGCGGTTGGCCTCGAGCAGTTGCTCCATCAGGCGCGGTACGCCGCTGCCTTCGGAGCCCACGTTCACGCGCAGGCCGCGCAGCTGGCGCAGGCTGTCCAGCCGGCCCGCAGCGTTCACGCGCAGGGCCGATTCGGCGCGGTAGAACAGCCAGATCGGCTCGACGAACAGGCTGCCCAGCGATGCCAGGTTGTCCGGGTCATCGGGCAGCAGCTCGGCCGTGCCACCCTGCACAAAGGCCAGGTCGGCCTCGCCATCGCGCAGCAACTGCAGGTTGTGCGACGAGCCCGCGCTGGGCTTGAGCACCACCTCGATGCCATCGGCCGCCAGCGCCTTCTGGTAGCGCTTGCCGAACTCTTCGTACGCGCTCTGCGCGGGGCCGGTGGCCAGCGTGACGGTCTTGGGCGGATTGGGGTTGAGCCACCAGTAGGCGCCAATCAGCAGGCCCACAGCCAGAAACGCCAGCGGGCCGGCCGAGACGATCAGGTCGCGCAGCGTGAGGAAGGTGTTGCGTAGGGCCTGGGGCATGAAGAACGGGTCGGGTATTGGGAGAACAGAAGGAGGCAGCGTCGGCCGGCGTGCGGGTAGCCCGCATGGTTTGCTTGCCTGCTGCCGACGAGCCCTGTGATTATCTGTGCATGCGCCAGTGGCACCTGCGCACCGGAGAGTCGAAAGGTATCCGTTGGTATGGTCGCTGGGTGGGCCGAGCCGACGCGTTACCATGTGCCGCATGTTCGCCTTCATGCGCAGCACCTTGGTGTTCAGCCGCCCAACGCCTGCGGCATTGGCCGCAGTGGCGGCCATTGGTGTCTACCAGCGCTATGTTTCCCCATACAAGGGCTTTTGTTGTGCCCACCGCGCGCGCACCGGGCATGCATCGTGCTCGCAGTTTGCGAGGCGTGCCATCGAGCGCTGTGGCCTGCTGGTAGGCTTGAGGCTGTTGCGGCGCAGGTTGGTGGCCTGTGCTGCGTCCTGGCAGGCCCTGATGGCCAGCGAGCCGCAGGCGCCTGGTAGCGAGCCCCTGAACGAACCCTGCCCGCTGTTCACCCTGCGCAATGCCAAGTGCTGCGGCGGTACCTCGCTGTCCTCCTGCTGGCCATTCACGTAGGCCGTAGGGGCGCAGCCGGTTGCCGGTTGCGCCGGGGGGCTTGGCGTGCAAATGCGCTTGCCATGGCAAACTTGGGCCACCACTTTGGGCATTGTCGACAAAAGATGACCATCCTGACCCGCGAGAACCTGCGCAATGGCACGCTGCGCAGCCGCATGGCCATGCCCGAGGGCTCGGCCTGGTCCAACGAGCGCATCGACGCCTCCTTTGCCGAGACCTGGGCCAGCCGGCCGCAGGGGCCCACCTGGGTGTTTGGCTACGGTTCGCTGATCTGGAACCCGCTGATGCCGTTCGAAGAGCAGCACACGGCCACGCTGCACGGCTGGCACCGCAGCTTTTGCCTGCGTTCCATTTCGGGCCGGGGCAGCCCCGAGCGGCCGGGGCGGGTGCTGTCGCTCATGCCGGGCGGCTTCGTGCAGGGCGTGGCGCTGCAACTGCCCGATGCCGAAGCGCAGGACGAGGTGCGCATGCTCTGGACGCGTGAGATGACCGGCGGTGGCTACCTGCCCCGCTGGCAGGCGGTGCAATTGGAGGATGGGCGCAGCGTCACGGCCATCACCTTCGTGGCAAACCCCGAGCACCCCCAGCACGAGCACGACGCCTGCGCCCAGACAGTCGCCCGCCTGGTGGCGGTGGCCAAGGGCGCGTTCGGGCCCAACATCGACTACGTGCTGTCGCTGCAACAGGCGCTGCACGAACGCGGCCTGCATGACCCGTATGTGGACGCCATCGTGCAGGACATCGAGTCGTCGGCCACGGGCGGCTGAGCCACGGCCGGGCTGCGTGGCGCTGCGTGGGGCTGCATGGGGCGGCCGGTGGCCGGCGCCGCAAGGTAGACTCCGGTCCCATCGACTACCGAAGCCCATGCCCATTCTTGCCGCCATTCCCCGCCGCACCCTGCTGGTCTCCGTCAACCCCGATGGCAGTTGGTCCGGCGCAGACGAGGGCACGCCCGGCGCCGAGGATGCGGACCTGCGCTTCGAGATCAGCGGCGAAGAGGGCCGGGGCGTGCTGCTGGCCTACGCCTCGCTCGATGGCCGCCTGGCCGCCGCCGACCACTGGTTTGCTACGCAGGGCGAGGCCCAGGCCTTTGCGGCCGATGCCTTCGGCATCGAGGCCGAGGAGTGGGGCGGCTGAAGGCTGCAACGCCACCGCCAGCCGGGCCAACAGACAATACCCCGTGTACTTTTTCCTTACCCAGCAGACTTTGCGATGACCGAGCCCATCGACCCCCACGACCTTGTTGAAACCACCCAACCTGCGGATCTGAGCGGGTACGCGGAAACCACGCAACCCGCGCACCTCGCCGACGATGGGGGGCCCGCAGAGCAGGACCACGACGCCCCGGCGGAGGTGGTACGCCTGATCGCCGCGCTCACGGCCATACCGGGCGTGACCCAGGCACAGCTGGACAACAGCTACCTGCCCGACGTGGCGCTGGCCGACCTGTCGCTGCCCAACGGCCCGCATGCCGACCTGCCGATCGCCGCACTGCGCCGCTCCAATGGCGCGCTGGCGAACGAAGTGCTGCTGTCGCTGGAATTCCGCATCCAGCGCAACGAGGCCGGTCTGCGTGCGGCCGAGTTCCTCTCGTGGTGGGTGCGCGAGCAGTCGCGCCTGGGCGAGAACATGCAGCTGCGCACCCTGGGACAGCCCCCCATGGTGGCGGGCGAGCAGCAACTGGGCCGCTCCCTGCGCTTCACCATCGACTGGTTCTACACCGACACTTCGGAGGACATGGTCAACGTGCTCAGCGCCGTGGGCGGCAAGGCGCTGGCACTGGAGCTGGCGACCGAGATGTACAAGGATGCGTTCTAGCCGCTGCGCACCCTCGGTGTGCCGGCGGCAAGCCCGTGTGCGGGCTGCCGCATGATCATCCACCCCACCGAACTCATCGCCCTGGGCCTGTGGCTGCTGGCGCCCGCGCTGGCGCTGGGCCTGCTGGTGCTGTATGCCGTGCATGCCCGCTTCGGGGCCCGCATGGGCCTGCGCCCCTGGCGGGCGGCCAGCCTGCTGGTGGTGTTCGGCATTTCCCTGGCAGCGGTACTGCTGGTGTATGCGCCCGCGGAAACGGCGCGGTCCCTGGGGCTGCGCGACATCCGCATTCTGGGCTGGCAGACCTTCTGGGCACCAGTGGGCTTTGTGGCCGAGTTGCTGGCGCTGCCTATGGCGCTGTGGCTGGGGCGGGGGCGGGGGCGCTGACGCCTGTTCTCCGAGCGCGGCCCGCAAGCAGCCGGTAGACGCTCAGGCCTAGTGCCTGGATCGCGGCCATCACCTCTGTGCCGAACCCCCTATGCGGCTCGGTTGTCAGGGTGGGCCAGCCATTGCCCCCATTGGACAGGGGCCTTGTCGGTGCGGCTGCTGCTGCGCAGCGTCACCAGGCAAGAGCCGGGTCAATCGCGGTCCGGCGCGCCCAGCGGAAAATGCGGCCGGAAGTACCGCGCCTCGTCCACCGCACGCGCGAACGAAGGGCGCGCCAGCAGCCGCGCACGGTAGGCTCGCAGCACTGGGCAGGTTTCGGGAATCGGGTGCGTCCAGTCCGCATAGAACAGCGAGGGCGCCGCTGCGCAGTCGGCCAAAGTGAAATGCTCGCCGCAGGCCCAGGTGCGGCCGGCCAGACGGCCTTCGAGCCAGGCGTAGGCGCGGTCGAGCTTTTCCACGGCCAGGGCCATGCCATCCTTGCGCTTGATTGCATCGCCCGTGAGCGCGCCGTTCACCGCCAGCTGCATGGCGTTCATCACATGCAGGTCGAAAACGCGGTCCATGAAGCGCACGTCCAGGGCCTCCACCGGGTCGCTTGGGATCAGCCGCACGGGGCCCGGATACTTGATCTGCAGGTATTCGATGATGATGCTGGTCTCCACCACGTCGCGCGCCCCATCCACCAGCAGCGGAAACTGGCGCAGCGGCCACTTGGCCAGCCACTGGGCCGCATGCTGCGGCGCATCGGGCCCCAGCACGCGAAACTCGAAAGGCGTGGCGTTTTCGTACAGCGCGATCAGCACCTTCTGCGTGTACGACGAGAAGGGGTGGCCGTAGAGCACGGGCGGCGGGGCTTGCGAGGGGGCCGGGGTGGGCTGGCTCATGCGGGGGTGCTCCTGGGTTTGAAGGCGGATGGGCATCGTACCGCCTGGGGCGGTATTGCCGTCAATCACCGTCGCCATGCAGTGAAAAGCTTTCTCAAACACACCGCCATCGCCGCCTTGATCATGTTTCCGCTGGCGCAGGCTCTGGTGCACTGGGCGGCGAGTGACATGAATCTGCGCGTGGAATTCCCGGGCTGGGGCGGCTTTCAGGCCGTTTTCGTGCTGCGCCTCATGGTCTCGTGCTGGCTTTGCATGGCGGCCCATGGCTTGTACTTCATCGTCCAGCGGCTGCGGGGCCGCAGTGCCGATGTGCTGGGCTGACGTCTTCTGTCCTTGAGCCATTCCCGCAGTTGCGGCCCGTCGGTAGACTGCGCGCATGCCCCGCCAGTCCAACCCCAGTGCCGCGGCCGACCCGCACGCCGTCCTCCCGCCCGCCGACCAGCCCGCCTTCGACCTGCCGCGCGCCGCCAATGCCGGCATGCGCCCGCTGCAGCCGCTCGACGGGGCGCTGCTGCTCATGCACTTCGCCTTCCGCGGGCTGGTGGTCAAGGCCGATGAATTCCTGGCCGGGCAGGGCCTCTCGCGCGTGCACCACCGGCTGCTTTACGTGGTGGCGCGGGCCGAGGGCATCTCGGTCGGGCAGCTCATCGAGCTCCTGGGCGTGAGCAAGCAGGCGCTGCACCGGCCGCTCAAGTTCCTGCAGGACGAGGGCTACCTCGTTGCGCAGCGCGACCCGGTGCAGCACCGCACCAAGCGCCTGTCGCTCACCGAGCGCGGCCGCGAGGTGGAGGCGACTGCATCGCGCCATGAACGCGAGGCGATGGAAGCCGCGATGCGCAGCGTGCCCGCCAGCGGGCAGGCGGCGTGGACCGAGGTGATGACCGCGCTGGCGCGGCTAGCTTAAATGCGTTGCTCAATAATATTATTTGGTAATTTTTTTACGGAAAACTACATTTCAATTTTATCAAATTTTCATTTAATAGAGTGAGTGATTTTTATGAAGCGTAGAAGGCAGAAAAATCCTAAGAAAGAACTGAATGCACTAACAATCAGAAGGTCGCACGAAACATTTCTAGTAAATACTAAAGACATTCGCAGCTCAAGCTGGCATGCTGGTGTGGATCCGATTTTTCAAAATATTTACGTGAAATATATTAGTGGAAAGATTGCTGGATATGCGACCAGAGTTCCTTTGGAGATGATAACTGAGGGTTTCTATCATCCTCTTCGGAATTTTGAACATGTATGTGATAGGCCACCGGAGGATATAATTCTTGAGCAAATGCTTGGAATTAGACAGGGTGAAAGACCCGTGCTACATCTTTATGGAAATAAAAATAAAAAATCCGGAACGAGATTTCTTTGTTCTGATGATGTTGTCAACTGTATCGCATACAAACGGCTTGGAATTTCTGCAGTTCCTGCAATGGTGTTTGCACCAGGTCATGAGCCTCTCCCTTACTCGTCAATTGAAACAAGGTGCAAAATTATAAAAGGTCAAATAGACGAGCGAATGGTCAAGGTTGTTAGCAATGAAATGCCACAACAGGTCTTTACAATGTTTCCGGGGGAATTGCCTGAATCTGTAAATGTTCTAGAAAAGATGCTGGAAAAAATCAATTCTCTAATTGCTAGCCTGCGTACCTTTCACACGCATGCAGACGAGCAGCTGCATTATCATCATATGATTTTTTCAGCGCTTCTAAGGGCAAAAGAGACGCTTATGGCAATTGATTTGCTTATTCGTGAAAATCTATGGTATCAGGCGCTTTCGCTTTTGCGCGTTTTATATGAGATACATTTAAATTTTTATTTCGACTGGTTGCAGCCAGAGTCCAATTATCGGCATCTCGCCGCGGCGGCCGTCTTTAACGGATCGATGCTTGATAAGCAAAAATCGTCAACCAAAAATCAGTTAATTTCTGAGGGTTTGTCTGCTCAAGCTGCGGAAGACCAAGCCAATCGAGTCTGGAATCCGGTGAAAATTGCTTCCACCGTTGCAGAAAAGGCAAAACTTCCGAAAGTGGGAATTCTTTATCACAAAGATATTTATGGTTTTCTTTCTCAAGTATCTCATCAAAATTTTGAAATAGCCTCCCTTCATGCAAATAGATTTGATGATGAGAAATTTCTTATGGTGGAAAATGATTTGAAATTGACATATTTGCGTTTCATGGATTTGATAGTTAGTGAGTTTGCGGCTGCTGTATCTGATGATTTACGAGGCTAATATGAAACTTCAATATCCTATTTGGTAATTTAATTTCGAAACGCGTAAACTCTAGAATATATTTTAGGTGGCCTCTCCCGTTGTTTCAGTTACTTCGAAACTGAAACTGTCAGAGGGAAGGCAGCTCGGGCTTGGAATCTGGGGAGTATTTCTTCAGCCTGCTAAGAGCTAGCCGTTCGTTACTTCGGGTGCGTTGGTCGCCCCTCCTCCTTTCCCGAATTTCGCACCAATTCAGGAGGAAGCTAGGCGCGCAGCGAATCGGGGGCTATCTAATCATCAGCGTGGCCGAGGCTATCGCATGCAGCTTGCCATCCGCCCCGCGGATCTCGGCGCTGCAGATGCCCAGGCTGCGCGTCTGCTCCACCAGCCGGCCTATGGCGGTGTAGGCCACGCCCTCGGCCAGGGGCCGCACGTACTTCACGTTCAGGTCCACGGTCGAATACTGCGCACCCTGGCCCAAGGCCGAGAGCAGGGCCAGCGCGGCCGCGCCATCCAGGCAGGTGGCCGCGCTCCACCGTGGTCAGCCGCATCGGCATGGTGGTGGCAATGCCCGAGGGCGGGATGCGGCCGGCCTGCATGGCTTACAGGATCTGCAGGCCGGTGGGGCCGGAGGCGGTGTGGGTCGCAGGCTGGCTGGCTTCGGTATTTATCATGTCAATATTATTGACTTGAAGATGTGCGCATGCAAGGCATGCCGCGCGGGGCCCCATGCCGTGGGGCGGATGACCGCTCAGCCATATTTCGCTGGCGCAAAGCGGGGGCGGTTTTGATAATCGCGCTGCGGCCAACGCAATTCGGGCGCCGCCGCCATGAGTCCAAAATCCAAAAAAGGGGTGTTTCCATGCGTTCACGATCCATTCCCAGGCCTGCGCGCCTGGCGCTCGCCTGTGCCTTGTGGGCCGCTGCCTGCGGCCTCGCCGGGGCGGCCACCACCTGGTCGCCAGACCGCCCCACCGAGCTGCGCATCGGCAGCCTGGTGGTGGGGGACAACCGCTACGAGAATGTCGTCATCAACATCGCCGGTGTGGTGGGCTTCAGCGCCACGGGGCCCAACCGCACCTACGACAGCTTCAACCCCTTCAACGGGCAGATCACCATCGCATCGCTCACGGTGGGCGGCCAGACCTTCTACGACGTGGTGGTGACCCTGGGCGGCCTGGTCAGCGTGGCGGGCGCCGCGCCGCTGGCAGCCCTGGTACCCAACGACCCCCTGTTCAGCCGCCAGTGGCACCTGCGCAATACCGGCCAGAGCGGCGCCGGCGGCCCCGCCGCCCTGGCTGGCGAGGACCTCAACGTGGGCAAGGCCTGGCAGCTGGCCACGGGCACGGGCGTGCAGATCGCGGTGGTCGACGACGGCCTCGATATCTTCCACGAAGACCTGCGCGTGGTGGCCGGCAAGAGCTGGGACTACCGCACCAATGCCTATGGCGACCCCTCGTCCTCCACCAGCTCGCACGGCACCAGCTGCGGTGGCCTGGCTGCGGCCATCGGCAACAACAACCTGGGCGTGACGGGCGTGGCCTTCAACGCCCGCCTGGTGGGCTACAACCTGCTGTCGGCCACCACCGGCGCCTTTGGCGCCGATGCCGTGACCAGGGACCTGGCCAGCAACCACATCTACACCAACAGCTACGGCGCGGCCGACAGCAACGGCCTGCTGGCGCCGGCCGACGAGCTGTGGCGCGACGCCATCCGCACCGGCATCACCACCGGCCGCGGCGGCAAGGGCGCCATCTACACCTGGGCGGCCGGCAACGGCGCGCCCGAGGACCGCTCGGACTACGACGGCCAGGCCAACTTCCAGGGCGTGCTGGCCATCGGTGCGCTCAACGACCAGGGCCAGCGCTCCTCCTACTCCGAGCCCGGGTCCAACGTGCTGGTCACGGCCTATGGCGGGGAGTTCTGCGGCACGCAGACCACCACCACCACCGACGTGTCGGGTGCGCCCGGCTACAACGACGGCAACAAGCCCGAGGACATCACCGGCAGCCCCAATTACACGCGCTGCATGAACGGCACCTCGGCCGCCACACCCCAGGCGGCCGGTGTGGCCGCGCTGCTGCTGGAGACCAACCCCGCACTCACCTGGCGCGACGTGCGCGCCATCTTCGCCCGCACCGCGCGCAAGACCGACCCCGCCAACGCCGGCTGGGTGACCAACGGCGGCGGCCTGCACGTGAACCACGAGTATGGTTACGGCGCCATCGACGCGCTGGCCGCCGTGCGTGCCGCTGCCGGCTGGGCCCCGCTGCCCGCGCAGAAGACCGCCACCCAGGCCGCCACGCTGGGCAGCCCGCTGGCCATTGCCGACAACGGCGCCGCAGCCACCAGCAGCCTCACGCTGCAGGGCAGCGGCATCGGCAAGCTGGAGTTCGTGGACCTGTCCATCACCTCCAACCACACCAACGTGGGCGACCTGGAGATCACGCTCACCAGCCCCGCGGGCACACGCAGCACCGTGTCGGTGGTGCATGACTGCAAGGACACCGCGGGCGGCGCCGTCACCTGCGGCACTGCGCTGGAAACGGGCTTCACCTTCGGCATTGTGCGCCTGATGGGCGAGGCCGCCGACGGCAACTGGACCCTGTCCGTGCGCGATGGCCGCACGGGCGAGACCGGCAGCGTCTCGGCCTGGAGCATCAAGGCCTATGGCTACTGATGTGCTGAACAACAACAACAGCGCCGCACACCTGCCCGCACGCCACCCCATTCCACCGCATACCTGCCGAGGCCTCACACCATGAAGCGCATCACCATCATCTCTCCCTTGCGCCTTGCCGCAGCGGCGCTGGCCGCCAGCGCCATCGCCACGGGCGCCCTGGCCGCCACCACCGTCCACTACTTCGATGGCAACACCCAGCGCACCATCACCCTGGACACCAGCCAGGTCGCCATCATCACCCCCATCCCCGAGGCCGGCGGCGCGCAAGCCCGCAGCATCGCAGCAAGTGGCAGCAGCAGCCCCGCGCCCCTGGTGCAGTTGCAGCCCGCATCCGCGCCCATGGCCCGGTCGGCCGACACGCACGTCTCTCCCGTCTACCGCGAAGGCACATCCCCCGCAGGGCGGCTCATGGCCCTGCCCGGTGGCGTGGTCGTGAAGTTCAACCCCGACTGGAGCGACGCCCAGGTGCGTGCCTGGGCCCAGGCCAAGGGACTCACGGTGGCCGAGCGCCTGGGCACCACCGACAACTGGTACCTCATCGCCACGGCCCCCGGCAGCGCCGCGCTGGAGCTGGCCAACCGCCTCCAGGCGGGCGGCGAAGTGCTGGCCGCCACGCCCAACTGGTGGAAGCAGACTGCAGCGCGGTGATCGGCGGCGCTTGCTGGTGCCATGGTGCGGCGCGCGCGGGCCTTGCGCCAGCCGCGCACGCCGCCCCTCCATGACCCACGTCCTCGAGCGCCCGTTCTTCAACCTGTCCGTGGTGCGCGCGCCGCTGGCTGAGCTGATCGATCAGTTCGCCAGCCTGCCACCCCTGGTGGCGTCGCGGGCCGAGGTAACGGCGCTGGCATTTCCTGCGCAGCCCTATGGCAGGGCTCCTGGCGGCTTGCCGCTGCTGCTGTGGTCGCCTGCCTGCAGCCCGGGGCTCACGGCCGTCATGCCCAGCGTCGGTTCGGGTGATTATTTCGTGCTCGAGTACGCTTGCAAGCGCTTTGGCCACGATGGCGTGGCCGTGCGCAGCACCACGCAGGCGGCCGAGGAGCCCATCAACGAGTTCATCACCTATGCCGGCAACCGCATGCAGCGCGCCGTGCGCGCGATGCAGGACTCGCCGCGCCGGGACTTCTACCAGGAGGGGGCGCCACTCCCTTTTGAAGCGGTCCATGCCTACACCGCCCGGCGGGTGCGCGACCGGCTGCAGCGCGAGGCGGTGCTGGACTATCTGCAGGCCTGGGGCGTGCCGGTGCGGGATGAAGCGTTCTGGCACAGTGCTGGTAATGCGGTCACGCTGGTGCGGGGCAAGCGTGAGTAGGGCCACACACTTCAATTGGGCTAGTACATGAAACAGGAAGATGCAGCAGCGCTTTACGCAATCTACGAGCGCGCGCTGGAGGTGCTGTCAGAAGCAGAGCCGTTGATATTGGATCTGCCCGACGAAAAAGAGCGGCGCACTGCTTTGCACAGCTACGGGGGAGTCATTGTCAAGATACTCTCTTCTCTGCGTGCGCCGCTGGTTCGGGAGTACCCTGAACTCGATACCACCGAGCCCCCGGAAGACGAGCCGGACACATTGCTCGATGCGCAGGAGCAGCAGGTCGTTGACCTGCTGACGCCAGAGCAGATACAGCGCATAGACGAGCAGTTGCTGGCCGACTGCGCCGCCGGGTGGTGGCGCAAGTCCGCGCGCATTGTCGGCACAGCCTGGATGGCGCTTTCCAAGGAACTGCCTGACGTAGCTGTTGGCTACTACGCCCAGCGTGTGATCGTGCTGGTGGAGGCAGGTCAACTCGAAGCGCAAGGGAACTTGCACTACATGCGCTTTAGCGAGGTGAGGCTGCCGGGTGAAGCCGGAGAAATCTAGTGCAGCCATTCTCAAATCCGCAGACTGGTTCGTTGTGACATCTATTCCTGCCGTATCTCTGTTGATCGCACCATGAGCGAACTGTCTGACCTCCTGCTCGACATGCTCAGCGCCCCGCGCGTGCTTGTGTCCATTGCACTGGGTATCGCCGGGGCCATCCTGCTTGCCAGCCAGATAGACTGGTTCAGCGGCGGCATGGGCCTGGTGCTTGTTCTCCTGTCGTTCGGAGCGGGCCTGGCATGGGAGGGGCAGGCGGCGCAAGCTGCAGAAAAACGGACTGCGGAACAAGGCCACCGCGTTTTCAAAGTGTTTTTGGCGCTGGTGCTGTGCGCCGTCGGGCTGGTGTGGATGTTCACCGCCGGCCCGTGGGTCAGCTCCATCGAAGGGCGTCTGGCGGTGCTCGGCGGTACGCCGATGGCGGTGGGTGGCTTGTATGCGTTGGTGTTCTGGCGTCCGGTGCCGGTTCGCCCGATGCTGTTTGCCGCATGCTCGCTGCTGTCCGGCCCGGCCACGCTCACGGGGCTGCTGGTCGCCCAGGGGTTTTTGTGAAGACTACCCAGCACAAGCAACAACGGGACCCTGAGGCCCCGCCGTTCACTGGCGCTGCGGCCTTGGCTGTCTACTGCTTGCTCTTGCGCCGCTGCTTCTCGTAAGCCACGCACTCCGGCACCGACAGCAGGTCGTTGCTGTCCGCATCGGCCGCCTCGAAGTAGGCCATGCGGGTTTCCACGACCTCCTTGAACGACAGCTTGCCGTCGCCGTCCTTGTCGGCAGCGGCCAGGCGCCTGGTGCGGCCCTTGCCCATGCCGGGCACCTGGGCCAGTTCGGCCAGCACCACGTGGCCGCTGGCGTCCGGGCCCAGGCTGTGCCAGCTCTGCACGATGTCCTGGTGGAACTCGTCGAGCGAGACATTGCCGTCGTGGTCCCGGTCGGCGGCGGCGCAGATGGCCTGCAGCCGCTCGTCAAGCGAGCGCTTGCCGGCCGGGCGTTGCTGCTGGGCACCGGGGGCGGGCTTGGCAGGCGGGGCGGCGCCCGGCGTGCTGGCGGTCGTCTGCGCGGTGGCGGGCATCGCCAGCGCAAGGCCGCAGGCGGCGGCGCAGAGCAGGGGGATGGCTCGGTTCGCCAGGGTGCTGTTCTTCTGCATGTTCGGTCCTCCTGCCTTAGAACCACCAGCGCTGGCTGGGGCTGCGGTTGCACTGGTACACCATGGTCGGGTTGCCCGGCCGCAAGCGGCCGTCCACCACGTCCAGGCACTTGCCATTGAGCTGGCTCACGATCTGGCCGCCGCGCGTCGTCCATTGCTGGCTGCGCGAGCCCGAGCAGGACCACAGCACCACGCGGGCGCCGTCGCGCGGGTCGCCGCGCTCCACGTCCAGGCAGAAATCGCGCACGCGGATCTCGCCGCCGCGGCCCACGCGAAAGCGCTGCGAATCCGTGCCGTTGCATTCATACACCTGAAGCGCATTGCCGGGGCGGAAGTTGCCCTTGCTCACGTCCAGGCACAGGCGGCCGTCCACGCGGATCTCGCCGCCCCGGCCACCACCGCCGCCGTTGCCATAGTCCGGGTAGCCGGGCCTGCGGTCGTCGTCGCGGTTGTGCTGGTTGGCCAGCAGCGCAATGCCGGCAATCGCGGCCACGGCCGCCACGGCGGCGCCCGCGTTGTTGGAGCTGTTGTTGTTGCCGCCGCCCTGCGCATAGCTGCGCGTGATGCGAAAACGCCCGCCGCAGCCATCGTTGGTCCACAGCTCGCGGTTGGTGAGGTCATAGCCCCAGCTGCGGTTGAAGCGGCAGGCGCCCTGCACCTGCTCGGCCAGGTCCACCTGGGTCACGTCGTCCGCCAGGCGGGCCGAGGTGTAGCCGCCATTGGAGCGCAGCTCCACGATCTGGTCCGGTGGCTGCTGTGCCTGCACCGCCGGGTGCGTCTGGGCAAGCATCAGCGGCACGCACAGCAGCCAGGCCTTGCGCCGCATGCGGGTCGGGTGTTGGGTCATGGTCTCGTTCCTCCTAGTTGCAATGGTCGCGACGGTATGCAATCCATCTCTTAGCCGGCATTATGTGCGCGTGGCATGTCGCTTTGGTTCAAGCCAGAGGCTGATTTCGTAAGCAACTATGATCCACCGCGCTTCCTGCGAGATCGAGATGTCCGCCATGCTTGTAACTGCCGCCGCCGTGATCTGGTTGACCGGGCTTGCCCATTCCGTGCTGGGCGAGCGCTACCTGCTCATGCGCCTGTTCAGGCGCGAGGAGGTTCTACCCCGGCTGCTGGGCAGCACCGCCTTCACCGCAGGCACGCTGCGCTTCGTGTGGCACCTGCTCACGGTGGTGTGGTGGGGCCTGGCCTATGTGGTGCTGTCGCTGGGCAACGGACCGTTGTCACGGGATGACCTGTTGCTGGCCATCGGCGTCACCGCGCTGGTGTCCGCCGTGTTTCCCCTGTACTTCACACGGGGCAAGCACCTGTCGTGGGTGGCGTTGCTGGCCGTGGGGTCCTTGCTCCTGGCTAGCCGAACCGCAGCGCCATGATGCCGGCGACGATGGTGCACACCCCCATGGCCTTGCCCGCGCCAAACGGCTCGCGCAGCCACAGCGTGCCCAGCAGTGCGGCGAACAGTACCGAGGTCTCGCGCAGCGCTGCCACCACGGCCACGGGTGCGCGCGTCATGGCCCACAGGGCGATGGCATAGCTGCCCAAAGAGGCCACCGTGCCCAGGCTGGCAATGCGCCAGCGCCCGGCCATGTAGGCCAGTGCGGCGCGGCGCCCCCGCGGCCCGCGCTGGTACAGCACCACCAGCAGGTAGGGAATGCCATCGAACAGGAACAGCGCCGCCACATAGGCGCCCGCGTCGCCTGCGGCGCGCACGCCCAGGCCGTCGATCACGGTGTAGGCCGCGATGATGAGTGCATTCACCAGCGCAAAGCGCAGCGCCCGGCCGCGCTGCCCTTGCGGCGCCGCGCTGGCGCGCGACAGTCCCAGCAGCAGCACGCCCGCGCAGATGCCCGCCACGCCGGCCCAGGCCAGCAGCGACAGCGATTCGCCCAGCAACTGGTGGCTGCCCAGCGCCACCATCAGCGGTGCGCAGCCGCGCATCACGGGGTAAGTGAGGCCCAGGTCGCCATGGCGGTAGGCACCCGCCAGCGCCAGGTAGTAGCCGATGTGGATCACGCTGGAGGCGGCGATGTACGGCCACGCCGCGGCCGCCGGCAGCCCCGTGGCCAGCAGCAGCGGTGCGGCGATGAAGACCCCCAGGCTGTGGATCAGCGCGGTGTCGAGCTCCTTGTCTGCGGCCGACTTGATGAGCGCATTCCAGCTGGCGTGCAGCAGCGCGCCGAACAGCACGGCCGCCACCACGGGCGCGGCCAGCGTCACGCGGGGGTGCCTTCCAGCATGCAGCGGCGTGCGCGTGCCAGGTAGTGGGCCATGGGCGGGGTGGTGAAGTCGGTCTGCTTGGCCAGGTCGTCCCACAGGCGCACGCGCACCGCCTCATGGGCGTGGGGGCTGCTCAGGAACTCCTGCGCCTGCTCGGGCGTGAACACGCCGCCCTGCAACTGCAGGCTGCGCCGGGAGTCCTCGGACAACGCCGCCAGGTAGTGCGGCTGCACGGCGCACAGGTAGCGCTTGGCATCCACGTGCCAGCGGATCGCGTCCAGCACCCGGTCCGAAAACAGGCCGCGCAGAAAGGGCAGGGCGTAGAACTGGTGCAGGTCGTCGATGCCGCGCAGCGTGGGCGACTCGCCCTGCTCATTGAGCAGGTGGCCCAGGTCGTGCAGCAGCGCGGCGGTGACCAGCTCGTCGTCGGCACCGGACTGCTCGGCCAGGTGCGCGCACTGCAGTGCATGCTCGAGCTGCGTGACCGGCTCGCCGCTGTACTGCGCACCGCCCTTGCGGGCGAACAGTTTGCCGATATCGTCCAGTGTCAGTGCCATGGCGTGCTCCTCGTATGGGGTCAGGCCGCGACGGTGCGCCGGGTACCTGGGGTGGCGGCGGCTGCAGCCAACTGCGGATTGCCGTGCCGGGCCTCGTAGTTCAGGCGTGTGCGCTCGCGGCTGTTCATCACATGGTCGTGCATGGCCTGGCCGGCGGCCTCGGCATCGCCCGCGGCAATGGCCTTGACGATGGCCTTGTGCTCGCGCGAGTACACGGCCATGGATTCCTCGGTGAGGTTCTGGCGGCGGAACAGCGAGAGCTCGTTGACCAGCTTGCGGTAGGTGGCCACCAGCTTGGCATTGCCCGCCAGCTCCAGCAGCCGGTCGTGGAATTGCAGGTTGAAGCGGTGGTAGTCCTGCGCGTTGCCGCCCTTGACGGCCTGATCCATGGCATCGACCAACTGGCGCAGCTCGCGCACCTCGGTGGCGGTGGCCGTCTGCGCGAGCTTGCGGCCCACGTACAGGTCCATCACGGCACGCACCTCGAAGATCTCCAGCGCCTCCTCGATCGGCACGGCGCGCACGAACACGCCCCGGTTCTTCTCGGTGCGTACCAGGCCCGCCTCTTCGAGCAGGCGAAACGCCTCGCGCACCGGCCCGCGCGATACGCCCAACTGGTCGGCCAGCGTGGCCTCGGTGAGCTTGGCGCCAGGCAGCAGGGCGCCGTCCAGAATCATGCGTTCGATCTCGTTTTGCACCAGCTTGGGCAGCGAATTGCCCTGAAGCTGTGCGATGGTGGTGCGGGTGCTGGAGGAGGGTGTCGCCATGGGATGCAATGGTACGTTGCAGAGTGCAGATTGTCTACAATCTGCGATATGCAATAGACAATCAACCGGGTTGGCCTGCATTTTGCATCAGCAATGTGTCATGAAGATGACTTGTCGCGTCGGCATATTCGCCGTTTTTCTGACCCGGAGTTCTTCCATGCAAATTGCAAAACACCTCATCGCCGCAGCCCTCGGGCTGGTTGTTGCCGCTGCCGCCCATGCGCAAAAGACCGAACTCGTGGTCTACACCGCGCTCGAGACGGACCAGCTCAAGGCCTACCAGGAGGCCTTCAACAAGGTGCACCCCGACATCTCTATCAAGTGGGTGCGCGACTCCACCGGCGTCATCACCGCCAAGCTGCTCGCCGAAAAGGCCAACCCCCAGGCCGACGCGATCTGGGGCGTGGCCGCCTCCAGCCTGGCCCTGTTCGACAAGAGCGGCATGCTCGAGCCCTATGCGCCGCTGAACCTCGACGCGCTGATGCCCCAGTACCGCGACAAGAAGAAGGTGCCCGCCTGGTGGGGCATGGACGTGTTCGGCGCCGTGGTGTGCTTCAACACCGTCGAGGCCAAGAAGAAGAACATTGCCTTGCCCACCACCTGGAAGGACCTGCTCAAGCCCGAGTTCAAAGGCCAGGTAGTGATGCCCAACCCGGCTTCGTCGGGCACCGGCTATTTCGACGTGGCCGCCTGGCTGCAGCTGTGGGGCGACGACAACGGCAAGGGCGGCGGCTGGAAGTACATGGACGCGCTGCACGAAAACATCGCCCAGTACACGCACTCGGGCTCCAAGCCCTGCAACATGGCGGCGGCCGGCGAGTTCGTGGCCGGCATCTCGTTCGAGTACCGCGGCTACACCAACAAGGCCAAGGGCGCGCCGATCGAACTGGTGTTCCCCAAGGAAGGCCTGGGCTGGGACCTGGAGGGCTTTGCCGTCTACAAGGGCACCAAGAAGCTCGACGCCGCCAAGAAGCTGGCCGACTGGGCCTCGTCCAAGGACGCCATGGTCCTGTACGGCAAGAACTTCGCCATCACCGCGCAGCCCGGCGTGGCGCCCAAGCTGGCCCACATCCCGGCCGACTACGAGGCGCGCCTGATCAAGATGGACTTCGAGCAGTCGGCCACCAGCCGCGAGCGCGTGCTGGCCGAATGGACGCGCCGCTACGACACCAAGAGCGAAGCGAAGAAGTGATGTTTGCCCCCCGAGAGGCCATGGAGGGCCGCGGCGGCGAGCCGCTGCCGGCAAAGGCGACCATGCACACCACCACCACCCCTGACAGCGGCACCTACCTGGAACTGCAGGGCGTGCACAAGCGCTATGGCGGCTTCACCGCACTGCAGAGCATCGACCTGGCGATTGCGCGCGGCGAGTTCGTGTGCTTCCTGGGCCCCTCGGGCTGCGGCAAGACCACGCTGCTGCGCACCATCGCCGGGCTGGAGACGCAGACCGCCGGCCGCATCCTGCAGGCCGGGCGCGACATCTCCGTGCTGCCGCCCGCGCAGCGCGACTACGGCATCGTGTTCCAGTCCTACGCGCTGTTCCCCAACCTCAGCATTGCCGACAACGTCGCCTACGGTCTGGTCAACCGGCGCCATCCGCGCGCGCAGATCGCTGCGCGCGTGGATGAGCTGCTGGCGCTGGTGGGCCTGCCCGGCAGCGGCACCAAGTACCCGGCGCAGATGTCCGGCGGCCAGCAGCAGCGCGTGGCGCTGGCGCGGGCACTGGCCACATCGCCCGGCCTGCTGCTGCTGGACGAGCCGCTCTCGGCGCTTGACGCCATCGTGCGCGTGCGCCTGCGCAACGAGATCCGCGCGCTGCAGCGCGAGCTGGGCGTGACCACGGTGATGGTCACGCACGACCAGGAGGAGGCCCTGTCCGTGGCCGACCGCATCGTGGTCATGAACCACGGCGTGATCGAGCAGGTGGGCACGCCCGCGCAGGTCTACCGTGAGCCGGCCTCGCCCTTCGTGGCGCAGTTCATCGGCAAGGTCAACCGGCTGCAGGCCGTGGCCGAAGGCGACCACTGGTTTCGCTGCGGCAACAAGCGCCTGCAGTGCGCGCCTGGCGCTGGCGCCGATTTCCGGGCCGGCCGGCCGGTGGAGCTGTTCCTCAGGCCCGAGGACCGCGTGGTCGGCGCGCTGGCCGACGAAACCCCGGGCCTGTGCATGGGCCGCGTGCTGCGCATCGAGTTCCTGGGCGGCAACTGCCTGGCCGAAGTCGATGTCGATGGCCTGCCCGGCCAGCCGCTGCAGCTGCAGTACTCGCTCAACCAGATGGACGAGTTCGGCGTGCGCGAAGGCGCGACACTGCGCTTTGCGCTGCGCATGGACCGGCTGCGCGTGTTCGCGGCCCAGGGCGCAGGGGAGGGCGCATGAACGCCATGGTTCTGCCTGTGGCCGCGCCCCCGCTGCGCCAGCGCCTGCACTGGAGCGACCGCATCGCCCACGCGGGCCTCTTGGCCGTGGTGTTGCTGCTCTGCCTGGGCCTGCTGGCGCCGCTGGTGGCCATTCTGTCGCAGTCGCTGCAGGGCAATGGGGCCAACGCCGGCCTCTCGGCATTCACCGCCTACCTGGCTTCGCCCGCACTGCTGGGCAGCCTGTGGAACAGCGTCTGGGTATCGCTGCTGGTCACGGCCATCGTGGTGCCGCTGGCCTTTACCTTTGCCTACGCGCTCACGCGCAGCTGCATGCCGGGTAAAGGCCTGCTGCGCACCACCATGCTGCTGCCGCTGCTGGCGCCCTCGCTGCTGTCGGCCATCTCCATGATCTACTGGTTCGGCAACCAGGGCATTGCCAAAGACTTCTGGCAGGGCTTGGGCTTCACCGGCATCTACGGCGCCTCGGGCATTGTGCTGGCGCAGTGCTTCGCCACCTTTCCGCATGTGCTGATGATCCTGGTCACGGCGCTGTCGCTGGCCGATGCGCGGCTGTACGAGGCCGCCGACGCCATGGGCACGGGCGTGGTGCGCAAGTTCTTCACCATCACGCTGCCAGGCGCCAAGTACGGGCTTATCTCGGCCGCGCTGGTCTGTTTCACCCTGGTCATCACCGACTTCGGCATCCCCAAGGTGGTGGGTGGCAATTTCAACGTGCTGGCCACCGACGTGTTCAAGCTCGTCATCGGCCAACAGGATTTTCAGCGCGGTGCCGTGGTGGCCCTGTTGCTGCTGCTGCCCGCGGTGCTGACCTTTGGCGTTGATGCGCTGGTGCAGCGCAAGCAGACCGCCACGCTCACCGCACGTGCCGTGGCCCTGGTGCCCCGGCGCCGGCGCGGCTTCGACACACTGATGCTGCTGTACTGCCTGGCCATCGCGGCGCTGGTGCTGGCCATGTTCGGCATGGCGGTGTTCGCCTCCTTCGCCAAGTTCTGGCCCTACAACCTGGCGCCCAGCCTCAACCACTATGTCGCCGGCCTGGTGGATGCGGGCGTGTCCACCGCGCTGTTCAACAGCCTCCAACTCGCCGCCGGCACCGCCGTGGTGGGCACCGTGGTGGTCTTCGTGGGGGCCTACCTGCTGGAGAAGACGCGTGGCATGGACGCGCTGCGCCCCGTGGTGCGCCTGCTGGCCACGCTGCCCATGGCCGTGCCGGGCCTGGTGCTGGGCCTCGGGTACATCTTCTTCTTCAACGCGCCGGGCAACCCGCTCAATGCGCTGTACCAGACCCTGCCGCTCATGGTGCTGTGCACCGTGGTGCACTTCTACACCACGGGCCATATCACCATGGTCACCGCGCTCAAGGCCATCGACGCGGAGTTCGAAGCCGTCTCGGCCTCGCTCAAGGTACCGCAGTACAAGACCTTCTGGCGTGTGACCCTGCCGATCTGCCTGCCCGTGCTGCTCGATGTGTCGCGCTACTTCTTCATCAACGCCATGACCACCATCTCGGCCGTGGTGTTCCTGTACTCGCCCGACACGCGCCTGGCCTCGCTGGCCATCCTCAACCTCGACGAAGCCGGCGACACCGGCCCTGCCGCCGCCATGGCGGTGCTCATCGCCGCCACCTCGGCCGTGGTCACGCTGGCGTACCTGGGCCTGGGCAAGCTCGTCGACAAGCGCACGCAGGCCTGGCGCGCTCCGGCAAGATGACGATGACACACCGCCTTGCCATCTTCGACCTCGACAACACCCTGCTCACCGGCGACAGCGAGGTGCTGTGGCTGGCCTGGTTGCGCGAGCAGGGCCTGCTCGATGCCGCCATGGCCGAGCGCAATGCCGACATGGACCGGCGCTACCACGCCGGCACCGTGGCGCCCCATGAGTTCTGCAGCTTCTACGCCGCGCTGTTCGCGGGCCGCACGCCGCAGCAATGGCAGCCGCTGCTGGACGGGTGGTTCCGCCATGTGATCGCCCCGCGCATCCCCGAGGCCGCGCACGCCCTGGTGCAGCGCCACCGCGATGCGGGCGATGTGCTGGTGCTGAGCACCGCATCGAGCCGCATCCTGGCCGAACCCAGCGCCCAGGCGCTCGGCTTTGTGCACCTTATCGCCACCGAACTCGCGCTGCTGCCCGATGGCCGGTTCGCCGGCTGGACGGAGGGCACGCTGAACATGCGCGAAGGCAAGGTGATCCGCCTGCGTGAGTGGCTGGTCGCGCGCCACGACGATGCCGATGCCGCGCTGGCCAGCGCCAGCTTCTACAGCGATTCCATCAACGACCTGCCCCTGTTGCAGGCCGTGGGCCACCCCGTGGTGGTGGACCCGGACCCGCGCCTGCTGGCCGAGGCCCAGGCACGCGCCTGGCCCGTGCTGCGGCTGGCGCGCAATTTTCTTGCCACCGAGACAACATGACGACAAGCAACCCTTCTGAACCCCATTTCGACCTCATCGTGGTCGGCGCCGGCATCGTCGGCCTGGCCCATGCCTACACCGCGGCACAGCGCGGCCTCAAGGTCTGCGTGGTGGAGCGCGATGCCGCCTGCGTGGGCGCATCGATCCGCAACTTCGGCTTCATCACCGTCACCGGCCAGGGCGCGGGCGACACCTGGCGCCGCGCCAAGCGTGCGCGCGAGGTGTGGGGCACTGTCGCTCCGCAGGCCGGCATAGCCGCCGTGCACCACGGCCTGTACCTGAGCGCCTTCCGCCCGCTGGCGCACTCCGTGCTCGAAGCCTTCATGCGCACGGAGATGGCCGAGGGCTGCGAGCTGCTGGACACGGCCGAAGCCGCACGCCGCGCGCCCGCGCTGCAGCTCGATGGCGCCCAGTCTGTGCTCTACAGCCCGCACGAGATGCGCGTGGAATCGCGCACCGCCATCGGCCTGCTGGCGCGCTGGCTGGCCGAAGCCCATGGCGTGCAGTTCCGCTTTGGCGAAGCCGTGCTGGAGGTGGCCACACCGCGCGTGCGCACGTCGCGCGCCGTGCTGCATGCCGAACGCGTGGCCGTGTGTACCAACACCGAGCTGCATGGCCTGTTCGCCGAGCGCCTGGCACCGCACGATCTGCGCCTGTGCCAGCTGCAGATGTTGCGCGTGACGCCCGAACCGGGCTTTCAACTGCCCGGCTCCGTGATGGCCGACCTGAGCCTGGTGCGCTACCACGGCTACAGCCGCCTGCCCGAGGCCGCGTCGCTGCTGGAACAGATGCGCCGCGAAGAGGGCGAATCGCTGGACCACGGCATCCACCTCATCGTGGTGCAAAGCGCGGATGGTTCGCTGGTGGTGGGCGATTCGCACCACTACGGCGCCGCGCCCGAGCCCTTTGCCAGCGAACGCGTGGACGCGCTCATCCTGCGCCACCTGCGCGAAACCCTGAAGCTGCGCGAAGCCACCGTCACCGCGCGCTGGGTCGGCACCTACCCCTCGTCGGCCAGCACCGACTGCCTGATCGACGCCCCCGACGACGCCACCCGCGTGGTGCTGGTCACCAGCGGCACCGGCGCCAGCACCGCCTTTGGCATTGCAGAAGACGTTTTCGCCGCCTGGTGACGCGCCCCCCATCCATCACAACAGAACCATGAGCAACACCACCCCGTCCGTCCCCGCCGTATCGTCCGCGCGCGACCAATTGAGCGCCGTCGTCTTCGACTGGGCTGGCACCATCCTCGACTTCGGCTCCTGCGCGCCCATGGGCGCCTTCGTGCGCCTGTTCGAGCAGTTCGGCATCACCATCAGCATCGCCCAGGCGCGCGGCCCCATGGGCATGGCCAAGTGGGACCACATCCAGGCCCTGGGCCGGCTGCCCGAGGTCGCCGCGCAGTGGCAGGCCAAGTACGGCCGTGCGTTGACCGACGCCGACGTGGATGAACTGTACGAAGTGTTCACGCCGCTCAACGCCGCCGTGGTGCCCGACTTCTGCGACTTCATCCCCGGCGCGCTCGACGCCGTGGCCGCCGTGCGCGCACGCGGCCTCAAGGTCGGCTCCACCACCGGCTACAACCGCCCCATCATGGAAGTCGTCAGCGCCATCGCCGCCCGGGGGGGCTATGTGCCCGACAACCTGGTCTGCGCCGGCGACCAGGCCACCGGCCGGCCCACCCCGCTGATGATGTGGCAGTGCTTTGCCGACCTGGGCATCTGCTGGCCCGCCACCGTGGTCAAGGTCGACGACACCGAGGTCGGCGTGCAGGAGGGCCTGGCCGCAGGCACCTGGGCCGTGGGCCTGGCCGTCAGCGGCAACGCCATGGGCCTGCCCCTGGTCGAATGGCAGGCGCTCGGCCCGGCCGAGCAGGCCTTGCGCCGCGCGGCGGCCGAGGCGAAGCTGCGCGCTGCCGGCGCGCACTACGTTATCGACTCGGTGGCTGAGTTGCCGCCCGTGCTCGATGCGATTGCCGCGCGGCTGGCGCGGGGGGAGCAGCCGGGCAGGGCGGCGCCATGAGCGAACCTGCCGCCCGAATGAATCGGGCTGGGCAAGAATTCAGTAACCCTTCGTTGGCCAGCGGCTGCGCAGAAGGGGTACGACGGTCAGGCTCGGGCTGCAGACAGGCTCACGAAGGCGTTGAGGGTGCCGCATCTATCTCTTGAACGTTGTTCGCGATGGCATTGCATCTGGACTGCTTGTTGATATTATGCGGGCCTCATTTTTCCGATCTTTTAATGCAGGTGTTTGAATTTATTTCAACCAGATTGGAGTTTTTTGCAATTTTTTGAATTTCACCTAGTCGGATTTCGGGAAGGGGTGCACCATCTCGCCAATTAACACCTCCAGCGCTGAAAAAGAATGGATTCGGAAAATCGGTCGAGCCTCTGCCATATTTTCCAGGGCCATTGAGAAAAAAGATCAAACGCTGTCCTACAAGGCTGCGATGATAGATGTCGAATTCGGTTCCGCCTTTCAATATAATGTTTTTTGCTTGATAGGCGACAGGGTATTTGCACGAATCAAATAGAGCATTTTTTGGGGCGTAGATTAGTTCCATGTTTCGCAGCTCCATGAATGATTCTCCACCGGCCGCGGATGTTGGCTTATCAGAAAAAACCAACTCATCGGAGTCAATGCTCTCCCGTGGGTTCATTAGTTTCAAGCCTAGCCTTTCCGATATGTGGACCATCCCTCTGAAATCACCCAGAAATATCATTGGAGAATAACTTTTGATATATTCCTCCAAAGTCAGTGGCTCGGGAATTGGCATGGAGGCAATAGACTTGGCAGAAATGGTCAGCGCGAAAAAACCAAGTAAGGAGTGTCGAATTAATTTTAATATAATACTTTTCATGTCATCTTTGGTTGAAAAATTCAATATTGGTCACAGATTGAAGGTCTCGCTGCTCTCTCAGATTCTCAATTTTTGCCTTCTGAATCGGATCATCACTATTTTACAGAGATTCATTCATTGACATCAATATTTACCGCTTTGGTGAGAATTGGAGTCGTGTAGTCGACGTAGTTAATTTTTTGCGATGCGAAGGACTTCTTCGAGGGAGTCTATTGGCAAGAATTCCGACTCCTTTTTCTGCTTGGTAGGCTGTGGTTATGTCAGTTCTACGCAGGGTGGCTTGCTCGGGCGAGGGCGAGAGCGGTCTTAGGGGCAGGCGACCGATGCTGGTGCGCGTGCGCATGGCTTTGGGACCGAGGTGTTTGGCGGCCTGTAACAGGTCGCCGGGGGTGGCGGTGTCGCATTGCTGTAGGCCTATCTGGCAGGCTGTGACGTACGGCGTGACAAGAGGCGAAAGGCCGCTTGTACCGGGCTCAGCCTGTTCAGTCTGGCCCATTCCTTCCTGTAGTTTTATTGCCAATGCCGCATCGGCAGACACGCTGGAGGCTGGCTCCGCAGCCTCCCCCGCTTTTTGCTCATGGCCCTCAGTATTTTTAATGTGCGGGGGGATCATCGTTCACGGACGTGCCGTGTCAACGAATATTTGGCGCCATCAATACGTGATCACAATCCTCATACTTCGCGACGGAGTTGCGGTTCTTTCAGATCATTTACAAGGATAGGCTGTCCTGGAGGTAACGGACTCCCGGACGCTGAGATGATTCGCTTGGCAGGGCCTGCCAGAGCTGGCCAGTCTCATGTCGTGCCCTCCTGCCGGGGTTGCTGCTCCATGCACGCAAGGTACTGCACACCCACCTGATCGGTCAGCCACACGCCATTCTCCGAGCGATAGAACACATGACCTTCCTGCTGCATGCGCAGGGCGTCCACCACCAGCACCACGGGCAGCCCATGCCTTGTACCCACGGACACCGCGACATCCTGCCTCTCGGTCAGGTGCACATGGTGGCGACTGCCGCGCAGCAGGCCTTGCTTCAGTATGGATGCGAGAAAGCGCGAGGCCGTGCCGTGGTACAGGCGATCCGGTGGCACCTGCGGCACCAGGCCCAGGTCCACCTGCACCGAGTGCCCTTGGTTGGCGCGGATGCGCAGCCCGTCGTCGCTGAAGGCAAAGCGCTGCTTGTCGTTGCTGGCCACCACCTCGCCGAGCAGGGCAGGGCTGATGCGTTTGCCTGCACGCTCGCAGGCGGCCAGCAGCTCGGCCACCGGCACCCAGCCGCCTTCGCCCAGGCTGATGCCGATGCGGCCGGGCTCGTGGCGCAGCACCAGGCTCAGGAACTTGCTGGTGGACACGATGCGTTTGCTCTGATCGTTGTTGTTGTTGTTCATGGACGGTTTCCTTTCTTCTTGTTGTTGTCATGTACGGTGCCCGGCATGGCGCCATTCACCGTTTGCAACAGCATGCCGCTTTACTTAGTGCTGTTGTGAAACTATCATAAGTTCAACAGATAAACTAAGTCAACGGATTTTTCGAAGGGCATCACCATGGCAAGGTTCAAGGCCATCCAGGGCGACATCACCCGGCTGCAGGTGGACGCCATCGTCAATGCCGCCAACACCTCTTTGCTGGGCGGTGGCGGGGTGGACGGCGCCATCCACCGTGCGGCGGGGCCCGAGCTGCTGCAAGCCTGCCGTTCGCTCAATGGCTGCAAGGTGGGCCAGGCCAAGGCCACGCCGGGCTTTCGCCTGCCAGCCCGGTACGTGGTCCATACCGTGGGCCCGGTCTGGTACGGCGGCAACCGCAACGAGGCCGATCTGCTGGCAGCGTGCTACCGCGAATCCATCGCCCTGGCGCTGCAGCACGGCGTGCAGTCCATCGCCTTCCCCTGCATCAGCACGGGCGCCTATGGCTACCCCGCGCAGGCGGCCGCGCAGATCGCGGTGCAGGCCTGCCGCGATGCCGCGGGCGATATGCCGTTGGACATCACCTTCTGCTGCTTCTCTGCGGCAGACCTGGCGCTGTACGAGGCGCTGTTGCGCTGAGAACGTGTTTGCGATCTTTTCGGGGCCGCTCAAGTACCTTGCCGCACTTCGGCGCGCAGGCCCCTGGCGGCCTACAGGCGCCGGGCGCTCACCTGCGAGCACCCGCCACCCTGCACCGTCGCCTCTCCCTCGAACCGCGCGGTAGGCCCCCAGGCCCCGGCCAGGCCCGAATCGCTAACCAGGCCCTGCCAGCTCCAGTGGATGCGCACGGGCGCCTGCTGCGCTGCCTGTGACAGTTCAGCAAAGGCGCGCGACAGCGGGACCACGCCATCGGCGCTGCCCGAGGGCGGCACCCTGACCGAACCCGATGGGCTTGGGGCCGTCGCTGCGGCAGGCCCCTGGAGCCGCTGCGCATTCGTGCCCTGGCGTTCTGCCGTGATGCGCAGGCTGCGCGAAGCGGGCGTCCACGGTGCCGTGTCGGCCGACACCCAGACCGTGCGCTCGCTTCGGTTGCGCAGCTCGAACACCAGGTCGATGCCGGCCGTGCCGGTGACGCAGCGGGTGCGCAGCTCCAGGATGTCCGGGGGCACGTTGGTGGCAAAGGCGGTGCCGGCGGACAGGGCCAGCGTGGCGGCGGCTGCAGGCAGCAGCTGCCTTGCCAGGGATAGGGTAGGGGTACGGGCCATGGGTTGGAGGGGGCGCAATGCGGTCGGTGCTGCCGCATTGTGCCGCCTTCCACTCCCTGCGGCCAGGCTGGCCCGGCTGCGCACCCTGCTCAGAAACTGTGCCGCACCCCCAGGTCCAGGCCCGATGAAGCCTGGTTGGCAGCAGTGACCGCCCCGTTGAGCGCCGTGGTGGCGCCGCCGCTGTTGCGCACGCGTGCATAGGTGGCGTACAGCGCGGTCCTTTTGGAGAGGTGGTGCACGTAGCCTAGCGAGAGCTTCTTCGTCTCGGGTTCGCTGCCGCCGCCTGCGGCCTGGGTGGCTTGGTACTGGGACCATTGCACCTTCACCTCCCCCGTGCCCACGCGGTAGATGCCGCCCAGTTGCACGCCGCGGCCCACCGTGCCCGTGAGCGTCTCCACCCGGTCGCGGTAGATGCCCCCCATGGCGGTGAAGAGGCCGGCGTCGTAGCGTGCGCCCAGGTTGCTGGAGGTGATGTCCCCCGTGTTCGCGGTGCGTGCATAGCGGGTGCGCGCATGGGCGGCCGACAGGTTCAGCGCCCCGGCCCGGTAACCCAGGCGCGCGCCGCTGCCGGTTCCATCGTCTGCTATGGCGCCCGCGTTGCCCGGGTTTTCGCCGCGGTAGTGCTGCAGCTCGCCATACCAGCCGCCCAGCCCGGGCGGCAGAAAGTACATGAGGGCATTGGAAGCGCGCGAGGACACCGGCCCGCCCAGCGATCCCACATTGGTCTGCGACGAACCCACGCCGTTGTTGCCGAACGGGTCGAACTCGAAACGGTTGTAGTACTGCACGGAGTAATCGCGCCCCAGGCGCAGCTCGCCCCAGGTGCCCGTCAGGCTCACGGTGGAGCGGCGCCCGAACACCAGGCCACCACCGCCACTGGTCCCCGCGGTCTGGTTGCTGGTATTGGTGGTGCCGAAAGTGCCGCTGTCCAGCGTCAGCCCGGCCTCCAGCCAGAAGCCGGCCGACAGCCCGCCGCCCAGGTCCTCCGTGCCGCGCACCCCGATGCGCGACGAGGAGTTGCCGCCCGAGCCCAGCTGCGTGCGGTTGGCGGTGCTGCCCGAGCCGACCTGCACGGTGGCGTCGGCAATGCCGAACAGGGTGACGGAGGACTGGGCGGCCGCCAGGCCGCAGGTGGCCAGCAGTGCCAGCGGGGTCAGTGCGTGTTTCATCTTCATGGTGGTGTCTGGGTGAATGGGGAAGGGGGCAGGGCTGCGCCTGCCGGACCTGCTTGCGGAAGGCCGGCGAGGGCGGCGCAGCGCGCCGAGCGGAAAGCTTGTTTGGGGGAAGGGACGAGGACTTTGCTCAGTCCATGCTGACGTTGGCCTTGCGGATCACCTCGGTCCAGCGCTGGGTCTCCAGCCGCACCAGGGCGGCGTACTCCTCGCTGGTGCCCGGCCGGGGCACGGCGCCCTGCACGGCCAGCAGGTCGGCCGTGGCCTTGTCGCGGGCAATGCGTGTGATCTCGGCCGACAGCTTGTCCACGATGGCCTTGGGGGTTCCGGCCGGCGCGAGCACCCCCGACCAGGAATCCACCACGAAGTCGGGCACGCCCGCCTCGGCCATGGTGGGCACGTTCGGCAGCGACGGCGAACGCTCCGCCCCGGCAATGGCCAGGGCCCTGAGCTTGCCGCCCTGGATGTGCGGCAGCACGGTGGGCAGGTTCACGAACATCAGGTCGATCTGCCCGCCCAGCAGGTCGTTGTTGGCGGGGCCGGCGCCCTTGTAGGGCACATGCTCGAACTCCACCTGGTTGCGCAGTTCGAACATCTCGCCGATCAGGTGGTTCACGCCGCCCGTGCCCGACGAGCCCATGAAGAAGCGCTTGCCCGCCTGGGCCTGGGTGATCAGCTCCTTCACGCTGCGCGCCGGCATCTTGTTGGATACCACCAGCACATTGGGCACCGTGGCGAACAGCGCCACCTGCGCGAAGGCCTTGTTGGCATCGTACGGCAGGCGCTTGTAGAGCAGAGGGTGGAACGACTGGTGCGACGATGCCGCCAGCAGCAGGGTGTGGCCGTCCGGCGGTGCCTTGGCCACGAAATCCGCGCCCAGCGTGCCGCCCGCGCCCGGCTTGTTCTCCACGATGACCTGCTGGCCCAGCGTGCGCGACAGCCGCTCGGCCAGGATGCGGGCCACGATGTCCACCGTGCCGCCTGAGGCGAAGGGCACGACCAGGCGCACCGGGCGCTCCGGGTAGGTGGAGGCTGCGGCGCCGCTGGCCCAGCAGGCGCAGGCCAGGGTGGCGCAGGCGATCAATGCCTTGGCAAGGTGCTTCTTCATCATCGTCATGGTGCGACCCCCTGGGCGTTGGCCACAGTGTGCGCCGAAACGCCTGCGAGCACCGCGACGTCGTTCGCCAGCCGGCCGCGCACGGCGGTCAGCCGCTCGCGCACCGCGCCGGCCTCGGCCACGATGGCATCCAGGTGGCGCGACTGCACCGCAACGGCCTGGACCACCTCGGCCGCTGCCGGCCCGCCGTTGCGCCGTGCCTGCACGCTCTGTACCGGGTCCAGGTACTTGCGCAACTGCTCCTCACTCCAGCCCAGCGCCACGCCGATCACATCGACGGCGGCACGGTCGAGCATGGCAGGGGTGATCTCGTCGGCCTGCTGGCCCGCGTCCAGGGCCAGGCGCACCAGGCCGCCCACCACATGGTGCGCGTCGCGGAACGACAGCCCGCCCTCGGCCACCAGCCCGTCGGCCAGGTCGGTCGCCACCGAAAAGTCCGAGCGCACGCGCGCCAGCATGGTCTCCCGGCGCGGCTCCACGCTGTCGATGACCAGAGCGAACAGGGCCAGCGAGCGCAGTGTCTCCTCCGCCCCCTCCCAGAAGCTGCGCATGCTCTCGCGGCTGCTGTCGCCGGCATGGGTGAAGTGGGTGCCCTTCACCGCCGTCAGCGCGGCCGTGAGCAGGCCGATGAGGTGGCTGCTCTTGCCGCGCAGGTACTCCAGCACCACCGGGTTCTTCTTCTGCGGCATGATGCTGGAGGTGCTGGCCACCCGGTCCGGGAAGGCCACCAGCCCGAACTCCGGCGTGGACCAGATGTGCAGGTCCTGCGCCACGCGGCCCCAGGTCAGTGCGATCAGGGCCATGGCCGACAGGGCCTCCCAGGCAAAGTCGCGCGAGGCCACCGCATCCAGCGTGTTGGGCAGCACCGCACTGAAGCCCAGCGCCGCCGCCGTCATGCCCCGGTCGATGGGGAAACGCGTGCCCGCCAGCGCACCGGCCCCCAGGGGCGAGGCATCGATGCGTTCGAGAGCGCCCTGCAGGCGCTCCATGTCGCGCCCCAGCGCCTGCGCCACGCCGCACAGGTAAAAGCCGAAGGTGATGGGCTGCGCGGGCTGCAGGTGGGTGTAGCCGGGCATCACCACGTCCGCGCACTCGGCGGCGCGGCGCAGCGCACTGCGGCGCACGCGGCCCAGCGCCTCGATCACGTCCAGCACCACGGTGCGGGCGCGCATGCGGTCCATGGTCACCGCCAGGTCATTGCGGCTGCGCGCGGTGTGCAGCCGCCCACCCGCGTCGCGGCCGGCGATCTCCATGAGCCGGGCCTCGTAGTTGAAGTAGGGGTCCTCCTTGGCAGGGTCCAGCACCACGGCCGAGGGGCCCTCTGCCTCCATCTGCCTGAGGCCCCGGGCCAGCGCACTGGCCACCTCGGGCGTGACGATGCCGGTGTGGTGCAGCATCAGCAGGTGGGCCTGGTTCGCCTCATGGAGGCTGGAGAACACGCGCTCGAAGTCGCGGGCAAGGCGCGGGCCATAGATGTGTTCGCAGATTTCGGGGGCCAGCGGCTCCTTGAGCCGGCGGCTGACTTTTGATTCCATGGTGGTTTCCATACATGCGTCCTGGTTGGGATGGACGAAGTATCAAAACCCGCGCCAATGCTGGCAAATGACAGTTTTTCCCCTGCGCATACCGAATTGATATGCCCCCTGCAACGCGCTGCTGCCGTGCGCGGCGTATGCTGCGCAGGGCATCTCTCCCCACCAGCGCCATGAACTTCAAGCAGCTAGAGACCTTCCGTGCCGTCATGCTCACCGGCTCCATGACCGTGGCCGCGCAGCAGCTGCACACCTCGCAGCCCAATGTGAGCCGCATCATCGGCAAGCTCGAAGCCGAGGTGGGTTTCGAGCTGTTCGACCGCCAGCCCGGCCGCGTGCTGCCCACCCGCGCGGCCGAGGCGCTGTTCAAGGACGTGGACCGCGCCTTCATCGGGCTGGACAGCGTGTCCGAATCCGCCCGTGCCATCCGCGACCTGGGCGCGGGCACCCTGCGCGTGGCGGCGGCGGCCTCCATCTCCATGAGCGTGCTGCCCCTGGCCATCCGCCTGTTCAGCGAGCGCTACCCGCGCGTGCGCATCGTCGTGGCCACCAGCGAATCGGCCATCATCGCCAACTGGATCGCCACGCAGAACTGCGACGTGGGCTTTGTGAGCTACGTTCCCGACAAGCCGGGCGTGAAGGCCTCGGTCATCCATACCGAGAGCGCCGTCTGCGTCATGCCTTCAGGCCACCGGCTGGCACGCAAGCGCGTCGTACAGCCGCAGGACCTGGATGGCGAGCGCTTCATCTCGCTGCCCAGCGGCAGCGTATCGCGCCGCGCCGTGGACGCGGTCTTCGTGGGCGATGGCCGCACCATGGTGCTGGAGACCTCGCACGCCGCCACCATCTGCCGCATGGCCAGTGAGGGCCTGGGCGTGGGCCTGGTCAACCCCATCGTCGTGCGCACCATGCGCCTGCCCGGCGTGGTGGCCGTCGCTTTCAAGCCGGACATCCCGTTTCGCAGCTACATGCTGCGCGCCCAACTGGCTGCGCGCGATACGCATGCCAGCCATTTCGCTGCGTGCATGCGGTCTTCGTTCCAGGCCACAGCCACCGCGCGCCGGGGCTGACCCTGTCTTTGCCGGCTGGGTGCTGCGTGTAAGCTGCCACCAGACCAAAACCACACAGGAGACACCACACATGCATGGCCCGCAACAACAAGCCTGGGATCTCGGCCCCCACCTGCAGGTGCACATCGCCGACGACGGCGTGGCGCACGTCATCTTCGGCCCCGCAGGCGGCATGCCCTTCACCGACGTGCAGGCGCATGCGCACCTGGGCACCGTCTGGGGCCGGCTGCAGGCCACGCCGGGCGTGCGCAGCATTCTGGTGCGCAGCGAGGGCAAGGGCTTTTGCGCGGGCGGCTCGCCCGAGCTGGTGACGGCCATGCTCGACAGCCAGGAGGCCCGCCTGCGCACCATGCAGGAGGCCCGCGCCATCGTGCAGGGCATGATGGACTGCGACCTGCCCATCGTCTCGGCCATCAACGGCGCGGCCGTGGGGGCGGGGGCGGCTGTGGCGCTGATGGCCGACATCACGGTGGCCGGCCAGCGCGCCAAGATCATCGACGGGCACACCCGCCTGGGCGTGGCCGCCGGCGACCATGCCGCCGTGCTCTGGCCGCTGCTGTGCGGCATGGCCCGGGCCAAGTACCACCTGCTGTTGTGCAACACCATCTCGGGCCAGGAGGCCGAGCGCATCGGCCTGGTCAGCCTGGCCGTGGCCGACGAGGAACTGGACGCCCGGGCCCTGCAGATCGCGCAGGAGCTGGCGCGCGGCAGCCCCACGGCGCTGGCCTTCACCAAGCGCAGCCTGAACCACTGGCTGCGCGCGGCCTGGCCGGCGTTCGAGCATTCCCTCGCGCTGGAGATGCTGGGCTTTGCCGGGCGCGATGCGCGTGAGGGCTTTGCCGCGCTGAAAGAGAAGCGGCCCGCCAGTTTCGGAGGGGCGCAGTAGTGAAGTTCGCCGAATTCCATGCCGGCCAGGTTCTCACGGCAGGGCCCTACACCGTGACCGAGGACGAGGTACTCGGCTTCGCAAAGTCCTACGACCCGCAGTGGTTCCACACCGACCCCGCCGCCGCCCAGGAGGGGCGCTTCGGCGGCCTTATCGCCAGCGGCTGGCACACCTGCGCCATCGCCATGCGGCTCGTTGCCGACAAGGCACTGCATGGCTCGGAGTCGTTCGCGTCCCCGGGCATCGAGTACATCCGCTGGCCGCACCCGGTGCGCCCGGGCGACCAACTGGTGCTCACGGCCACGGTGCAGGAGGTGCGCCGCTCATCCAGCAAGCCAGGCCTGGGCATCCTGCGCTGGCGCTGGGAGCTGGCGAACCAGGATGGGGCGGCGGTGCTGGACTTGGTCGCTACCAGCCTGTTTCAGCTGGACGGAGCAGAGTAGGCGCGGCGAGGCCGGGGCAGGGCGCATCCCTTGGAGATGAAGGGTATCGAGGCCATGGATTGATTGAGAATTGTTCTCAATTATAATTTGCCGACTTACCCTGATTTTTTCGCCCACCCTGCCGCATGAGCACCGCCGACCCCGGCCTGGTCCACCCTGACCATGACCCGCACACGCTGTACAGCCACCACCATGGCTGGCTGCGCGCCTGGCTGCAGCGGCGCCTGGGGTGCAGAGACGAGGCTGCCGACCTGGCGCAGGACACCTTTGTGCGCGTGCTGCTGCGCCCGCAGGCGCTGCAGGGCGTGCGCGAACCGCGTGCCTACCTGACCACCATCGCCAAGGGCCTGGTCTCCGACCTGTGGCGCCGCCGCGCGCTGGAGCAGGCGTATATGGATGCCCTGGCCCTGATGCCCGAACCGATGGCCCCGTCGCCCCAAGAGCGCGCGCTGGTGCTCGAAGCTCTGCACGAGATCGACGCCATGCTCGACGGACTGGCGCCCAAGGCGCGGCAGGCGTTTCTGCTGTCGCAGCTCGAAGGCCTGGGCTATGCCGAGATCGCGCTGCAGCTGCAGGTGAGCGAGCGCACCGTCAAGCGCTACATGGCCCAAGGCTTCGAATGCTGCCTGCTGGCGATGGCGTAGTGGGCCATGGGCAACGCTACTTCCTCCGCCAATCCTGACAGCGCCCCCAGCCGCGCCGCCCTGCGCGAGGCCGCGCAATGGCTGGTGCGCCTGAACTCCGGCCAGGCCCGGCCCGCCGACTGGCAGGCCCTGGCCGCCTGGCGCGCGCAGGATGCCGCCCATGAGGCCGCCTGGCAGCGCGCCGAGCGCCTGTCGCGCACCTTCGGCGCCGTGCCCGCGGGCCTGGGGATGCCGGTACTGGCGCAGGCTGAACGCACCGCAGTCAATCGCCGCGCCGCACTGCGCGTGCTGGCCTTGGTGGGCACGGTGGCGCCCGCGGCCTACCTGGGCTGGCGCCACACGCCCTGGCAGCAGTGGACGGCCGAGCACCGCACCGCCACAGGCGAGCAGCGCAGCGTGACCCTGGCCGATGGCTCCGAGGTGCTGCTGAACACCGCCAGTGCGCTTGACGTGGTCTTTGACGCCAACGAACGCCTGCTGCGCCTGCGCGCGGGCGAGGTGCTGGTCACCACCGCCAAGGATTCTGCCGCTCGGGCCTTCCGCGTGGAAACGCCCGGCGGCTGGCTGCGCGCCCTGGGCACCCGCTTCGCCGTGCGTCTGGTCAACGAAGGCACGGTGTACCTGGCCGTGACCGAGGGCGCGGTGGAGATCACGCCGCGCCACGGCGCACAACGTGTTGTGCAGGCGGGTGAGCAGTGCCGCTTCACCGCTGCAGGCATACAGGCGCCCGTTGCACTGGGCGAGCAGGCGCTGGCCTGGGTGCAGGGGGTGCTGTATGCCGATGGCATGCGGCTCGACGACTTCGCTGCCGAGCTGGCACGGTACCGGCCGGGGGTGGTGCGGTGCGATCCGGCCGTGGCCGGGCTGCGGATCTCGGGGGCCTTCCAGTTGCAGGATACGGAGTACATCCTGGCGATGTTGCGGGAGACCTTGCCGGTGCATGTGGTGACGCGGACCAGGTACTGGGTGACGTTGGTGCCTGCCTGAGAGCTCAGGCGAGGCAGTGCGCAGGCTGAGCCATCGTTGATCGCTGGCGGTGGCTGCTTTTTGCCTGTGTTGATGGCGGGAGCCGGGATGTGCGCCCGGCGGCGCAGTAACTTTCTCTTGGGCCGCCAAGAGAAAGTCACCAAAGAGAAGGCGGCCCCCAGTCTGCGACCCTCCGCTTCGCTGCGGGCAACCTGCGATGCCTCGGTCCTGGGGTGGCGTCGCGGAACTCGCTGCGTTCTTCGAACTTCGCTCAAACATCCGCGACGAGCCAGATCACGAAGTGCGTGTGTCCTTCGGCACACGCACCCACCCCAGGCCCTGCGCTTCTCGGCGCAGCCAGCAGGGGTGGGGAGCGGGTACCACCCGGCTGCTGCTGCGCAGCCGCGCCGGGTGTCGGTTACGCGCTGCGCGCTGCCGACGATTGGGCGTGATCGCCCTGCCCAGGCCAAGCGCAGCGAGGCAGTTGGGGCCGAGCAAAGCAATGGCCCGTGTGGGGCCCGCACCCACCCCCTTCTGACCGTGCCGAGAAGCGCAGAAGCTGGGGTGGCGTGTGTGCCGAAGGACACACACGCTTCGTCCATCTGACTCGCCGCAGATGTCTGAACGGAGTTCGCCCGTAGGGGGAACGCAGTGAGTTGCGAGGCGCACCCCAGCTTCGAGCATCGCAGGCTGCCCCCTCGCCCACCTGGCGAGGGGGACACGGGCAGCGGGGTCGCCTTTCTTTGGGGTACGTTTCTTTGGCGACGCAAAGAAAGGTACCTCGGCCGCCGGGCCGAGACCCGGCCTCCGCCTTCAATCAAAGCATGCCGTCAAAATTGGGCTGCCGCCGGGCGCACATCCCGGCCTCCGCCCTAAAAAAACAACAGAAGCAACCGCAGCCGCAACGCTGTGAAGCTTCAAAAAAAGAATCAGCCCACCGTATCCCGGCTAACCCCAGCCGTCTGGCTGAAACCCCCATCCACATACGTGATCTCAGCCGTCATCCCGCTGGCCAGGTCCGACAGCAGGAACGCCGCCACATTGCCCACGTCTTCGATGGTCACGTTGCGGCGCAGGGGCGAAGAGTCCGCCACCATCGACAGCAGCTTGCCAAAGTCCTTGATACCGCTCGCCGCCAGCGTCTTGATCGGCCCGGCACTGATGCCGTTCACGCGCATGCCCTTGGGTCCCAGGGCCTCGGCCAGGTAGCGCACGCTGGCTTCCAGGCTGGCCTTGGCCAGGCCCATGGTGTTGTAGTTGGGGATGGTGCGCAGCGCGCCCAGGTAGCTCAGCGTGATCAGCGAGGACTTCTCGTTGAGGTAGGGCAGGGCCGACTTGGCCATGGCCGGGAAGCTGTAGGCGCTGATGTCGTGCGCGATGCGGAACGACTCGCGCGACAGGCCTTCCAGGAAGTCGCCGGCGATGGCTTCGCGCGGCGCAAAGCCGATGCTGTGCACGAAACCGTCGAACTTGGGCCACACCTGCGCCAGGTCTGCGAACATGCGGTCGATCTGCTCATCGCTGCCCACGTCGCAGTCAAACACCAGCTTGGAGTCGAACTCGGCCGCGAAGTCGGTGATGCGGTCCTTGAAGCGCTCGCCCACATAGCTGAAGGCAAGTTCTGCACCCTGGGCGCGGCAGGCCTTGGCGATGCCGTAGGCGATGGAGCGGTTGGACAGCACGCCGGTGATGAGCAGTTTCTTGCCGGTCAGAAAACCCATGGTTCGTTCTCCTGTGGAATTTTGGGGGAATAAATGGCGATGTGGGGCCGGGGTAACCACCGCGTATGGATATGCGCCATCCACTGCAGACCCGGCCGAACGTAGTGCAGAATTGTCGCATGCGGTCTTGGCTCACTTTTTTGCTGATGGGTTGTTGCGCGGCACCTGCCTGGGCCGCGCATGGGTATGCGCTCTGGGGCGACCTCAAGTACCCCGCCGGGTTTGCCCATTTCGACTATGTGAACCCCGATGCACCAAAGGGGGGCGAGTTGCGCATGGTGAGCAATCTGCGTTACTCCACATTCGACAAGTACAACCCCTTCACCATGAAGGGCTCGCCGCCGGCCTACCTGTCGGACCTGCTGTTCGAGAGCCTGCTCACCGGCTCCATGGACGAAACCGCCTCGGGCTACGGCCTGCTGGCCGAGGACGTCGATGTGCCGCCCGACCGGCTCAGCGCCACCTTCCGCCTGCGCGCACAGGCGCGTTTCCACGATGGCAGCCCGGTGGAGGCCGCCGATGTCAAGCACACCTACGAGATGCTGATCAGCCCGCAGGCCTCGCCGGGTTACGCCACCTTGCTGCAGGAGGTGGCCGGCGTGGACGTGGTCGACAAGCGCACCGTGCGCTTTCGCTTCAAGCTGCCCAACCGGGAGCTGCCGCTCACCGTGGGCAGCTTGCCCATCTTCAGCCGCGCATGGGGCCGCCAGCCGGACGGCAAGGCCAAGCCCTTCGACCAGATCGTGACCGACACGCCCATCGGCAGCGGCCCGTACCGCATCGGGCCGGTGGCTTTTGGCCGTGACATCACCTACGCCCGAGACCCGAACTACTGGGGCCGCGACCTGAATGTGAACAAGGGCGCGTTCAACTTCGATGCCATCACCGTCAAGATCTACAAGGACAACACGGCCCGGCTGGAGGCCGTGAAGGCGGGAGAGTTCGACTTCATGACCGTTTACTCGGCGGGCGACTGGGCGCGCCGCATCAACGGCAAGCTGTTCAAGCAGGGCGTGCTGGTCAAGAAGGACATGAAACACCGCCTGCCTGCGGGTTTCCAGAGCTATGTGCTCAACACCCGCCGGCCCATGTTGAGCGACCCGCGCGTGCGCGAGGCGCTGGGCCTGGCCATCGACTACGAGTGGATGAACCGGCAGATGTTCTATGGCGGCTACCCGCGCGTGACCGACCTGTTCGGCAACACCGACTGCCAGGCCACCGGCACGCCCGGCCCCGAGGAACTCAAGCTGCTGGAACCCTGGCGCGGCAAGGTGCCCGACGCCGTTTTCGGCCCCATGTACCAGCCGCCGGTGACCGAGGGCGAAGGCCACTCGCTGCGCGAAAACCTGCGCCGCGCACGCCAGCTGCTGGCCGATGCGGGCTGGACCTACCGCGACGGCGCCCTGCGCAATGGCAAGGGCGACCCCATGGTGATCGAGTACCTGGACAGCCGCGAGGGTGGCGCCCGCGGCCTGGCGCCGTGGATTCGCAACCTCGAAAAGCTGGGCATCACCCTGCGCTTCACGGCGGCGGACTTCGCGCTGTACCAGCAGCGCATGGACAAGTTCGACTTCGACATGATCACCCTGAACTACCAAGGCACCTACAACCCGGGCCAGGAGATGCAGGAGTACTTCGGCAGCAAGCGCGCCGACGTGGAAGGTGCCAGCAACCATTCGGGCGTGAAGAGCCCGGCCGTGGATGCTATCGTCACCCAACTGACCCGCGCCGACACCAAGGCCGAGCTGCTGCCCGCCTGCCGCGCGCTGGACCGGGTGATCATGCACAGCCACTATTTGATTCCACAGTGGACCCTGTCGTCCCATCGCGTGGTCTACAACCAGCAGCGCCTGGCCTACAAGGAACCCATGCCCCCCTATGCCAAGGCCGAGGAGTGGCTGATGTTCTCCTGGTGGAGCATCAAGAAGCCATGATGATGATGATGGCCCTACCCTGAACCGCCGGAGCCCAGCCACACGCCATGCTTGCCTACATCGCCAAACGCCTGCTGCTGATGCTGCCTACCCTTCTGGGGGTATTGCTTTTGACCTTTGCGGTGATCCAGTTCGTACCCGGCGGCCCGGTCGAACAGTACATGGCCGAGGCGCGTGCCGCCGCTGGCAAGGGGCGTGGAGCCGAGGGCGGCGCCATGGCCTACCGCGGTGACCAGGGCGTGGACCCCAAGCGCGTGGAGCAGATCAAGGCGCTCTACGGTTTCGACAAGCCCGCGCACGAACGCTTCTTCATCATGTTGGGCCAGTTCGCGCGCTTCGACCTGGGCAAGAGTTTCTTCCAGAACAAGAGCGTGTGGGACCTGGTCAAGGAGAAGCTTCCCGTCTCCATCAGCCTCGGCCTGTGGACCTTCTTCATCAGCTACCTGGTGGCCGTGCCGCTGGGCGTGGCCAAGGCCGTGCGCGCGGGCTCGCGCTTCGACCTGGTGACCACGCTGCTCATCCTGGTGGGCTATGCGATTCCAGGCTTCGTGCTTGGCGTGGCCTTGCTGGTGATCTTTGGCGGCCAATTGCAGTGGTTCCCGCTGCGCGGGCTGGTGTCCTCCAATTGGGAGCAACTCAGCTGGGGGGCGCGCATCGTGGACTACCTGTGGCACATCACGCTGCCGGTAACGGCCATGGTGGCTGGCAGCTTTGCGGTGACGGCCATGCTCACCAAGAATGCCTTCCTCGAAGAGATCCGCAAACAGTATGTGCTGACGGCACGTGCCAAGGGCCTGTCGGAGCGGCAGGTGCTGTGGAAGCATGTGTTCCGCAATGCGCTGATCCCCATCATCACGGGCTTCCCTGCCGCCTTCATCGGTGCCTTCTTCGCCGGCTCGCTGCTCATCGAGACGCTGTTCTCGCTCGATGGCCTGGGCCTGCTTGGCTACGAGAGCGTGATTCGCCGCGACTACCCCGTGGTGCTGGGCACGCTCTACCTCTTCACCCTGATCGGCCTGGTCACCAAGCTCATCAGCGACCTGTGCTATGTGTGGGTTGATCCCCGCGTGAAGTTCGACTGACCGCATGAACACACCCTCTGCAAGTCCCTCCAGCAGCGCTGCAGCCGCCAGTGCGGTTGCGGTGCCTGCAGCCTCCCTGGCCCCTCCCGTGTCCCTTTCTCCCTCGCGCCGGGCCTGGCTGCGCTTCAAGCGCAACCGCCTGGGCTTCTGGAGCCTCGTGATCTTCTGCGTGCTGGTGGTCGTCAGCCTGGCCGCCGAGCTGGTCAGCAACGACCGGCCCCTGATCGTGCGCTATGAAGGCCAGACGTACTACCCGATGCTCCAGACCTACCCCGAAAAGACCTTCGGCGGTGATTTCGAGACCCCCACGGACTACTTGGACCCCTTCATCCAGCAGCGCCTGAGCGCCGGCAGCAACTGGGCCCTCTACACCCTCAACACCTACGGGCCTACCACCCTCAACTATTTCGCCAAGGAGCCCAATCCTTCGGCGCCCACGCGCGACAACTGGCTGGGTACCGATGACCGTGGCCGCGACATGCTGGCCCAGCTGCTCTACGGGTTTCGGGTGAGTGTGCTCTTCGGCCTGGCGTTGACCTTTATCGGCACGGTGCTGGGCATCATCACCGGGGCGATCCAGGGCTTCTTCGGCGGCAAGACGGACCTGGCCTTCCAGCGCTTCATCGAGATCTGGGGCTCCATGCCCGAGCTGTATCTGCTCATCATCTTCAGTGCGCTGTTCGCGCCCAGCATCTCGCTGCTGCTCATCCTGCTCTCCCTGTTCGGCTGGATGGGCCTGTCGGACTACGTGCGGGCCGAGTTCCTGCGCAACCGCCAGCTCGACTACGTGAAGGCCGCGCGCGCGCTCGGGGTCAGCAATGCGCAGATCATGTGGCGCCACATCCTGCCCAACAGTCTGACCCCGGTGGTCACCTTCCTGCCGTTCCGCATGAGCGCCGCCATTCTGTCGCTCACGGCCCTCGACTTCCTGGGCCTGGGCGTGCCGCCGGGCACGCCCAGCCTGGGTGAGCTGCTGAGCCAAGGCAAGAACAACATCGACGCATGGTGGATCTCGCTGAGCACCTTCGCCGTGTTGGTGATCACCCTGCTGCTGCTGACCTTCATGGGCGATGCGCTGCGCGACGCCCTCGATCCCCGCAAGGCCGACAAATGAACGCAGCTTCTGTGACGGGCGCAGCCCATACCGGCCCATTGCTCGACGTACGTGACCTGCACGTGCACTTCGGCACCAAGGAAGTCGTGCGCGGCGCCAGCTTCACCATCGCCCCCGGCGAGAAGCTCGCCCTGGTCGGCGAATCCGGCTCGGGCAAGACCATCACCGCGCTCAGCCTGCTGCGCCTGGCGGGCGATGCCCAGGTCAGCGGCCAGGCCCTGCTGCGTGGGCGCGACCTGCTGGCCCTGAGCGAGCGCGAGATGCGCGGCGTGCGCGGCGGCGACATCGCCATGGTCTTCCAGGAGCCCATGACGGCGCTGAACCCGCTGATGACCGTGGGCCAGCAGATCGCAGAGATCCTGCAGCTCAAGAAGGGCCTGACCGGCGCGCAGTGCGCCCAGGCAGCCATCGAGCTGCTGGCCAAGACTGGGATCCCCGAGCCCGCGCGCCGGGCCAATGCCTTTCCGCACCAGCTCTCGGGCGGGCAGCGCCAGCGCGCCATGATCGCCATGGCCCTGGCCAGCGAGCCGCAGCTGCTGCTGGCCGACGAGCCCACCACCGCGCTCGACGTGACCCTGCGCGGCCAGATCCTGGACCTGCTGTCCGACCTGCAGCGCCAGACCGGCATGGCCGTGCTGCTCATCACCCACGACCTGAACCTGGTGCGCCGCTTTGCCGACCGTGTGGCCGTGATGGAGCGCGGCGTGCTGGTGGAGCAGGGCGCCGTGGCCGAGGTGTTCGGTGCGCCGCAGCATGCCTACACCCGCAAGCTCATGCAGAGCCAGCCCCAGCGCGACGTGACCGAAGAGGCACCGCCCCCTGGCGCGCCGCCCGTGCTGCAGGCCAGCGACCTGCGCGTGGTCTATGCCACGCCGCTGCCGGGCTTTCGCGGCTGGTTCAAGAAAGGCGAGTTCGTGGCCGTGCAGGGCGCCAGCCTGGCCTTGCCGGCAGGCCGCACCCTGGGCGTGGTGGGCGAGTCGGGTTCGGGCAAGTCCACCCTGGCCCAGGCCATTCTCGGGCTGCTGCCATTTGGCGGATCGCTGCAGGTGGCGGGGCAGGGCTGGCAGGCGCCGGCCATGCGCAATTCGCCCGCCAACCAGCAGCTGCGCCGCAAGGTGCAGGTGGTGTTCCAGGACCCGTTCTCGTCCCTGTCGCCACGGCTCACGGTGGAGGAGATCGTGGGCGAAGGCATGCGCGTGCACGAGCCCAAGCTCAGCGTGGCCGAACGCCGCACGCGCGTGGAAGCAGCCCTGGCCGAGGTGGGGCTGACCGAGGCCCAGTTCCCCGGCCTGCTGGCGCGCTACCCGCACGAGTTCTCGGGCGGCCAGCGCCAGCGCCTGGCCATTGCGCGCGCCCTCATCGTGCAGCCCGAGCTGCTGGTGCTCGACGAGCCGACCAGCGCGCTCGACGTCACCATCCAACAGCAGGTGCTCAAGCTGCTGCAGCGCTTGCAGAAGGAAAAAGGCCTTTCCTACCTGCTCATCACGCATGATGTGCAGGTGATCCGCGCCATGGCGCACGAGGTGCTGGTGATGAAGGACGGCCAGGTGCTGGAAAGCGGCGCCGTGGGCCAGGTGCTCGACGCACCGCAGCACCCCTACACGCAGCGCCTGGTGGCATCGGCCGGGCTGGACTGACGAATAGACCATGTCGGGCGCCCCAGCGTACCCTGGTATGCTTTTGCCAGTGGCACTGGGGTGAGGAGAGGGGCTGCCCGGCGGCAGATGCCATCAGGCGTAGGTATCTACCTGTGACCCCAGGCCGTCCGCCGAAGGGGGGCGTTGCTCGCGCGCCGCCTGGGCGGCGGCTTCCATCTTGCGCGCCTGGGCATCCTGCTGCTCCTGCTGGCGTGCGCGCTGGATGGCGGTGATCTGCGCCTGCACCATCTGGATCTGGGCCTGCAGCAGCTTGGCCTTTTGCTGCTTGGCCTTGGGTTCCATGTCGGAAGTGGCAAGGCCCTTGAGTTCCTCGGTCAGCGTCTGCAGCTGCTTTTGCAGCTTGGCGATCTCACTGCCGCCGCCCCCGCTGGACGAAGACACCTGGCCGGCCGATGAAGAAGCGGAGACTTGCATGGCCCTGATATCGGCCCCGCACGGAAAAACTGTAACTGTAAGGCGAAGGAGCTATTGGGGGGGCTCAACCCTTGGTGGCGGCTGCAAGGGCAGGGCCGTCCTGCGCAACCCACAGCACCTTGTCCACCTCCACCCCGAGCGCCCGGGCCTTGGCCAGCAACTGCTCGCGCACGCCAGGCGGCAGGGTCTTGGTGCGCGACAGGATCCAGAAGTAGCCGCGGTTGGAGCCGACCACCATGGACCATTGGTAGTCGGGGTCCAGCGCCACCACGTTGTAGCCGCCGTAGAAGGGTCCGAAGAACGAGACCTTGAGGGCCCCCTGGTCGGGCGCGCCAGTGAAGCGGGCCTTGCCCTCGGCTTCTTTCCAGCGCTCGCGGCCGGGGTCGAAGCCGCGGTTGACCACCTTGATGGTGCCGTCCGGGTTGGGGATGTAGTTCGCCGTGGTCTGCTGCAGGCCGCGCTCGAACGAATGGTCCAGCCGGGCCACCTCGTACCACTGGCCCGCATAGCGCTGCGCGTCGAAGCCCGCCACCGGCTCAATGCCGGCAGGCGGGTGCGTGGAGCACGCCGTGAAGAACAGCACCGCACCGAGCGCCAACACGCCAATGGTGTTGGGCAGGAAGCGGCGACCCACCGAGCGCGCGGCGCCGGTGGCGGTGCGCGCTGGGGCGGGTGCGGGCGTGTCTCGCAGATCTTGCAACTGGAGCAGTTCAACAATGGTGTCAGGCATGGTGGTTTCCCTGGCTGAAGGGTTCGTCGCAGTCCTGGCATGGGCCGGCCACCGGGGCGGGCGCTGCCTGTTCTGCGGCGATGGAGTCAATGTAAGGAGGGCGCTGGCGGCCGCGTGTAGGCGCGTGCTGGCATCGCTTGTCGGCGGGGTGGGGGCCGACATGCCGCGCATCAGACCATGTGCCGGTGCCGCCGGGGGCGGCCGGGTTCCCACTTCGCCCGCCTTGTTGCCACAAAAGTCACGGATCGGCGGGGAGAGTGGGCTCCGCACGGTCCCGCAGCGCTGGCACGGAACTTGAACGCGCCCAGCGGGTAGAGTGGCAGGTACGCCTGCCACTGTTTGCCATCGCCTGCCATCGCTTGCCTGAGGTCCTTTGCATGACGACCACTACGCCATCCGCCAGCAACCCGGCCCCCGCCGCGGTCGACCACCTGCGCTTTCACCGCGCGCACGAGCACCTGTCGCCGCCCTTCGGCAACGATGGTTTTGCCCGCAAGGCCGAGGCCTTTGCCCGCATGTTCGGCTCGCCCCGCTTTCTGCTCGCACAGACCGGCTTCGTGGCGGTGTGGATCGCCCTCAACCTGTCGGGCGTGGTGACGTTCGACGCCTACCCCTTCATCCTGCTGAACCTGGTGTTCAGCCTGCAGGCGGCCTATGCGGCGCCGCTGATCCTGCTGGCCCAGACCCGCCAGGCCGAGCGCGACCGCCTGCATGCCGACGCCGACGCCCGGCACCGCGAAGCCCTGGCCCAGGCCACCGCCGAGCGCCAGGCCGTGGCTGCGCAGCACAGCGCCCAACTGCTCGACCTGCTGGAGCAGAACACCCGACTGACCGAGATGACCCGCAAGCTCGGCGAGCGCATCGAGGCGCTGACGGTGGAGATGCACCACCGCATGCACTACATCCCGGCGGTCGCCCGCAGCCAGCAGCAGGCCGGCCAGCCGGGGGCGCTGCAGCCGGGCGACGCGGGCTCGGACGCCGGTGCACGGCAGGGCTGAGCCGTGTTTGCCACCCACCCCCTGCCACCGGCCGCCGCGGCGGGCCATGCGAATCCCTTCGACATTGCTGCCGCCCGGCAGGCCCTGTACGGCCACGCCGCGCCTGGGCAGCCCATCGCGCTACTGCACATCGGCACCGCGCACACGCTGGTGGCCCTGCTGGGCGAGTCCGGCGCGCCCGGCCCCCTGGTGAGCCTGACCGTGGGCAGGCACAAGACCGCACACACGTTCTTCCGGCGCGACGTGCCGACCCCGCTGGAGCTGGAGAACGCCATCGCCAGCGTGGAGGACGAGGTCTACCTGGCCCACCGGCAGTACGCACAGCAGCCCGGGGCGACCCGAGCTGCCTGGTGGTCCACCGATGCCCACCTGGTGGCCCTGGCCGAACTGGCCGGCGTGCCGCGCGGTCCCGCCGCCATGCTGCTCACGCTGGAGGCCATGGAGCGCCTGTTCCAGCGCCTGGCGGCCGTGTCCGAAGGCCGGCCCGCCGCGAGCGAGGGCCTGCCCGAGAGTGTGGAATTCGCCACCACCTTGCTGCTGCTCAGGGAGTTGATGCACCACATGCCGTTCGGCCAGTTGCATTTGCTGGCGGGGTAGCGACGACGGTGTTTCAGTCGGGCTTTTGTGCCCGCCACTCCCGGGGCGACTGCTGGAACCGCTCCCTGAACGCGCGGCTGAAATGCGCCGCATCGTTGAAACCCCAGCCGAAGGCGATCTCCGACACCGCGGCCCTGGCGCGGCGCGCATCCAGCAGTTCGCGGCTGGCCCCATCGAGCCGCTGCGCCCAGAGGTAGTGCGAGGGCGACTGCGGCTCGGTCTTGAACAGCCGGTGCAGGTGGCCGACGGACATGCCCAGGTCGGCGGCCACGGATTCGATGCTCAGCCCCGGATCGCGCAGCCGCGTGTCGATGTGGCGCTTGATGCGCGCCACATGGTAGGCCCCCATGGCCGAGGGCTCGGCGCGGCCGCAGGCGGGCAGCGACTGCAGGCCGGCGGCCAGCACGTTGATGACACCGCTGGCCACGGCGGCAGCGGAGGCCGCAGGCAGGCGCTGCGCCTCGTCGCGCAGCGCGGTGACCATGTGGGCCATCAGGTGCCCGGCGCCGCTCTGGCCCGAGACGGTGGTGGCGGTCAACTGCTCGGTACCGGCCACCAGCGCACGCAGCTGTTCGCCGCGCAGCTTGAGCACGATTTCCTCGAAATCCTCGCTGAACTGCAGCGTGTAGGGCCGGGTGCTGTCGTACAGCGCAAAGTCGCCGGGGGCCACGGTGGCCTGGCGTCCATCCTGCGATATGACGCCATGGCCCCGGGTCTGCAGGCTCACGATAAAGCAGTCGTCCGCGGCGCGCGAGATGGAGCGCGGCGTGCGCACCACGCGCTGCGCCCGCGAGCGCACCACCGACAGGTCCAGCCCCGGCAGGTGGTGGCTCTGGATGGAGCCGCCGAAATCGCGCGCATCCGGTGCATCGCATTCGAGCTGCACATAGGTGCTGCAGATCATGTCGGTCCAGTAGGCCAGCCGCTCGCGCGGGGCGATGGCATCGGTACTCAAGAGTTGGCTCATGGGCGGGTCTCAAGCGGGGGGGCGGGGGAGAAGGGCGACAAGCCCATCATCCTCCGACCGGGCAGGTTCTTCAAGCAAGCCCCATGCCGGTAAACCCGGGGTGGCGAGCCTGAAGCAAAAGACAGGAGGGTTCCAGTCAAGTGGACTGCAATCAAGTGGCAGGAGAGTCTGGGGCAAGACGGCGGGGCCCTGTGCGCAGTGAAATCCTCGCATCGCCAACCCTGAAAGAGACCCTCCCATGCCCGCTACCCACCACCCCCAACTGCGCGTCGCCGCCGTCCAGGCCGCACCCGTGTTCCTCGACCTCGATGCCACCATCGACAAGACCATCGCGTTGATGAAGGAGGCCGCGAAGCAGGGCGCCCAGCTCGTCACCTTCCCCGAGACCTGGATTCCCGGCTACCCCTGGTGGATCTGGCTCAGCGCGCCTGCCCTGGGCATGCAATACGTGCAGCGCTACAACGACAATTCGCTGGTGGTGGGCTCGGCCGAGTTCCAGCGCCTGGCGCAGGCCGCGCGCGACATCGGCATCTGGATGTCCACCGGCTACAGCGAGCGCGCCGGCGGCAGCCTCTACATCGCCCAGGCCCTGTTCGACGACCAGGGCCGCGTGGTCAAGACACGGCGCAAGCTCAAGCCCACGCACGTGGAGCGCACCGTGTTCGGCGAGGGCGACGGCAGCGACCTTGCCGTCATGGACACCGCCATCGGCCGGATCGGCATGCTGGCCTGCTGGGAGCACCTGCAACCCTTGAGCAAGTACGCCATGTACGCGCAGAACGAGCAGATCCACGTGGGTGCCTGGCCCAGCTTCTCGCTGTACCGCGGCGCGGCCCATGCGCTCGGGGCCGAAGTCAACAACGCCGCCAGCCAGGTCTATGCGGTGGAGGGCGGCTGCTTCGTGGTCGCGCCCTGCGCCACGGTGTCCAAGGAGATGGTGGCCATGCTGTGCACCGACGACCTGCAGCGCCAGCTGTTGCTCGAAGGCGGGGGCTTTGCGCGCATCTATGGGCCCGACGGCGCCTCGCTCGGCACCCCGCTGGGCGAGAAGGAAGAGGGCCTGGTCCTGGCCGACATCGACCTGGGCACCATCTCGCTGGCCAAGACGGCGGCCGACCCCGCCGGCCACTACGCGCGCCCCGACGTCACGCGCCTCTTGCTCAACCAGACGCCCGGCGACCGCGTGGTGTCACAGGTGCCCGCCGGCATGGCCGCACCCGTGGCGGCCAACGAAGCCGCCGCGGCTGAGCCCGCCCTTGCCATGGCCGAGTGAGCGCGCCATGGAATCCGCCATCCCCCCGCACCTGCAGTGCCCGCGCCTTCGCCACCGCCGGGTGCCCGACGACTATGTGCCACCGTACCCGGCGACGGTGGCACGCTACCGCCCCGAAGTCACGCGCGTGGTTATGGCCTACTTCGGCCTCCAGCACCGGGCGGATGCGCCCACTCCCGCCCTGGCCGCGCGGGCGCTGCATTGCATCGCAGAAGCCTTTGCCGGCACCAACGGCCCGGGCCACTGGGACCGCGCGCAATGCGTGGACCAGGCGGGCTACCTCAATACGATCACCATCGGCTATTGGGACGACCCGGCCGCCTACGCCGCCTGGTTTGCCGAGCATGGCGCGCGCTGGGCATCCGGCGCGTTCAACGACCCCGGGTTGGGCCTGTTCACCGAGGTGCTGCAGCCTGCGGCCGACCGCTTTGAGACGCTGTTTTCCAGCGATGGGATAGAGGGCGTGGCCGGCGTGTCCAGCGGCCTGGGCGAACCCATTCAGGAGCATGCCTACTGGGGCGGCATGCGCGACCGGCTGGCCCTGTCGCAGACCGACGGCATGGCGCCCGAGGGCGCGCCGCAGGTCGTCACCGAAGGCCTGCACCAGCGCGTGCTGCCGCACGAGAACCTGTGCCTCATCCGCTCCGGCCAGGACTGGACCGGTACAGAAGGAGATGAGCGCCGCATGTACACCGAGGAGGTCGAGCCCGTGCTGCGCACCGGCATGGACTTCCTGCAGGACCAGGGCCGCTCGGTGGACTGCTATGCCAACCGCTACATGACCGTGGTCGATCCGGCAGGCCAGGCGCTGGACAAGAGCTTCGGCATGGGCTGGTGGCGCAGCCTGGCCGCACTGGAGCGCTGGGCCGAGTCGCACCCCACGCATGTGGCCATCTTCGGCGCGGCCATGAAGTACCTGGGCGCCATGGGCCCGGCGGCACAACTCAAGCTCTACCACGAGGTCACGGTGGCCCGGGCTGAGGAGCAGTATTTCGAGTACTTCAACTGCCACCCGCGCACGGGCATGCTCGGGGCCGTCACTGGGGCTTGAGAAAGGTCTCGGCCAGCCGCACCCAGTAGGCGCCGCCCACCACGATGTTGCCATCGTGGAAATCGTAGCCCGGGTGGTGCACCATGCAACCGCCCGGTGCATTGCCGTTGCCGATCTGCAGGTAGGAGCCCGGCACCTGCTCCAGCATGAAGGCGAAGTCCTCGCTGGCGGGCAGGGCCGCGGCCTGCAGGGTTACGCGCTCGGGTCCCACCAGGTCCAGCGCCACCCGGCGCGCCAGTGCGGTCTCGGCCGGGGTGTTGACGAGCACGGCATAGCCGGGCCGCCAGTCGAGCTGGGCGCGCACGCCATGGCCCGTGGCGGTGGCCTCCACCAGTGCGCGGATGCGCTGCTCCAGCAACCGGCGCACGCCGCTGTCCATGGCGCGCACACTGATTTCCAGTACCGCGCAGGCGGGGATCACGTTGTTGGCCTGGCCGGCGTGCAGTGCGCCCACGGTGACCACGGCCATCTGCTGTGGGTCCACGTTGCGCGAGACGATGGTCTGCAGCGCCATCACCAGGCTGGCCGCGGCCACCACGGGGTCGATGGCCACGTGCGGCATGGCCCCGTGGCCACCCACGCCCTCGAGCGTGATGGTGGCATAGTCGCTCGAGGCCATGGCCGGCCCCTCGCGCAGCAGCAGGTGGCCCTGTTCCACGCCGGGCATGTTGTGCATGGCGAACACGGCATCGCAGGGGTAGCGCGTGAACAGGCCGTCGGCCATCATGCGCAGCGCGCCGCCGCCGCCTTCCTCGGCGGGCTGGAAGATCAGGTTCAGCGTGCCGCTGAACCGGCCATGCTCGGCCAGGTACCAGGCCGCCGCCATCAGCATGGCGGTGTGGCCATCGTGCCCGCAGGCATGCATCACGCCCGGGTGGGCGCTGCTCCAGTCCACGCCCGTGGCCTCGGTGATGGGCAGGGCGTCCATGTCGGCGCGCAGGCCCAGGCGCGGGCCGTGGCCGCGCACCATGCGGCCCACCACGCCCGTGCCGCCGATGCCGCGCTCCACCTGGTAGCCCCAGCGCTCCAGCCGCTCGGCCACCAGTTCGGCCGTGCGCTGCTCCTCAAAGGCCAGTTCGGGATGGCGGTGGATGTCGCGGCGCAGGGCGATGAACTCGCTGGCGCGCTCTTCCAGTGTGTCGAACAGGGTGCTGTGGACCATCGTCGTCATCATTGCGGCTGCAGGTTGATGGAACGCGCGATCTCGCGGTAGCGCGCGGTCTCGCTCTCGAAGAAGGCGGTGGACTCGGCCAGCGTCATCGCCGGCGATGCCACCATGGACTGCGCTGCGAGCTGGGTGTGCACCGTCGGGTCCTTGAGTGCGCGGCCAATCGCCTGGTGCAGCCGCTGCACCACGGGCTCGGGCGTCTTTTTGGGCACCATGAAGCCAGTCCAGATCTTGTACGAGAAGTTGGGCAGGGTCTTGCCTTCGCTCACCGTGGGAATGTTCTTGAGCATCTCCGAACGCTGCGCGCCCAGCTGGCCGATGATCTTCAGCCGCCCCTGGTCGGCCATGGCGCCCATGGCAGAGCTGTAGACCAGCACCGCGAAATCGAGCTGCCCGCCGCCCAGGTCCTGCAGCAGCGGTGCATTGCCCTTGTAGGGGATGTGCTGCATGGTGGTGTGCGTGGTCTGCTGCACCTTCTCCAGGATCAGGTGGTACAGCGAGCCGATGCCCACGCTGCCATAGGACAGCGGGTCCTTGCCCGGCGTGCGTGCCAGCGCGATGAGTTCGTCCACGCTGTTCACGCCCAGGTCCTTGCGCGTCACGAAGACCATGGCCGCGTCGGACACCGGGTGCACCAGGCGGAAGTCCTCCGTGCGCAGCTTCACCGCGGCATTGGCCAGCGGCGCCAGGATGGCCTCGTTGGGAGAGCCCTGGAAGATGTAGTACCCGTCGGCCGGCGCGGCCAGCACCTTCTGCGCGGCCATGGCACCGGCCGCACCGCCCAGGTTCTCCACGATCACCTGCTGGCCCAGCTCGCGGGCCATGGGCGTGTTGAGGATGCGCGCCATCGCATCCGACGGGCCGCCGGCCGGGTAGGGCACCATCAGGCTCACCGGCTTGGCGGGGTAGGCGTTGGGGGCCTGGGCCCACGCGGCCAGGGGGCCCGCGCCCAGTACCAGGCCCGTGAGCCCAGCCAGTGTGGCGAGCAGGCGTTTCATCGCAATCGTTGTGTGCTTCATTTCGATCCCTTGCGGACAAATTGGTAGGCGGCCATGGCAGCCATGGCATGCGTTTTTTCGACACCCTCTGGCCTGCCACGCAGCTCTTTCGGGGCACGTTTTGCAGGTCAGCCGGGCCATCTTAGGATCGGCGTTTCTGCGCGTCCAATGCATTGCAAAGTGGGTTAGCATGAGTTGAAGTTATTCAATTTTCTTGCACCAGAAGGGGGCAATCGGCATGACTTTGGTGCAGCTTCGGCACTTCATTTCGCTGGCGCAGACCGGCTCGTTCAGCAAGTCGGCCGAGGCCATGCACCTCACCCAGCCGGCGCTCAGCCGCAGCATCCGTTCCATCGAGGACGAGCTGGGCCTGCCCCTGTTCGACCGCATCGGCCGGCGCAGCGAGCTCACGCCCTTTGGCCGCCAGGTGCTGCAGCGCGCCCAGCGCCTGGTGGACGACGCCGCCGAGCTGCATGCCCTGGGCCAGCGCATGCGCGAGGGCGAGGGCGGCGCCATCCGCATCGGCCTGGGCTCGGGGCCTGGGGCCCTGCTGATGACGCCGCTGCTCATGCAGGTGGCCACGCGCCACCCGCAGCTCACGCTGGAGATCTCGCGCGGCAGCACCGACCGGCTGGTGCAGGCGCTGCGCGACCGCCAGCTCGATGCGCTGGTCATCGACGCGCGCTCGCTGCAGCCTGCCACCGACCTGCGCACCGAGCTGGTCTGCGAGATCCGTGGCTCCTTCATGGTGCGGCGCGGCCACCCGCTGCTGCGCAAGCGCGGCGGTGTGCGCTTCGAGATGCTCAAGGACTACCCGATTGCCTCCACCCCGCTCAGCGACGAGGTGGCGCGCCGGCTCATGGAGACCTATGGGCCTGAGGCGCACCCCGCCGCCTGCGTGACCCTGCGCTGCGAGGAGATCCCGAGCCTGGTCGAGGTGGTGCGCAAGAGCGACGCCATCTTGCTGGCCGTGCGCGCCGCCGCGCCCGACCTGGTGGAGCTGCCCATGGTGCCCGGCGAGATCACCACCGCGCTGTTCGGCCTGGTCACCCTGGCCGGCCGCAGCGAGGCGCCGGCCATGCCCATCGTGCGCACGCTGGTGCAGGAGCTATTGAAAGACTAGCCGAAGCGCAAGGCCTGCCAATGCGCAGCCGCCCAGCAGCGGCAGCACCCCGAGCTTGAAGCGGAACAGCGCCACGGCCGCCAGCAGCGTGATGGCGACGGACGCCAGGTCCACCCCGCCCGCAAAGCCCTTGGGCCACCACACATGCCAGGCAAAGAACAGCGCAAGGTTCAGGATCACCCCCACCACGGCCGCGGTGATGGCCGTGAGCGGCGCGGTGAAGCGCAGCTGGTTGTGCGTGGTCTCGATCAGCGGCCCGCCGGCCAGGATGAACACGAACGAGGGCAAGAAGGTGAAGAAGGTCACCACCGACGCCGCCAGCGCCCCCGACCAGAACGCTGTGCCCGGCCCCAGCACCTCGTGCAGCCAGCCGCCGAGAAAACCCACGAAAGCCACCACCATGATCAGCGGGCCCGGTGTGGTTTCGCCCAGCGCCAGGCCGTCGATCATCTGCTGCGCGCTGAGCCATTGGTAGTGCTCCACCGCACCCTGGAACACATAGGGCAGCACCGCATAGGCCCCGCCAAAGGTCAGCAGCGCCGCCTTGGTGAAGAACCAGCCCATCTGCGCCAGCGTGCCCTGCCAGCCGTGCAGCGCCACCAGCACCCCCATGGCCGCCAGCCACAGGCCGCCGCCCACGGCCAGCACCTGCGCTAGCCGCGCACGGCTGAACACCGCATGGGCCGGCGTGGGCGTGTCATCGTCGATCAGCGCCGGGCCATAGCTGCGCTGGGCACTGCCATGCCCACCGGCCGCGAACAGCTGCGGCCAGCGCTGCCCGGCCACATGCCCGGCCAGCGCGGCCGCGAGCACGATGGCCGGAAAGGGCACGCTGAACGCCATGATCGCCACGAAGGCCGCCGCTGCAATGCCCCACAGCCAGCGGTTCTTGAGCGCGCGCGTGCCAATGCGGTGCGCCGCATGCAGCACCAGCGCCGTCACCGCCGGCTTGATGCCGTAGAAGACGCCCTCCACCACCGGCAGGTGCCCCCAGGCGATGTACACCCACGACAGCAGCACCAGCAGCAGCAGGGAAGGCATCACGAACAGCGCGCCCGCCACAACTGCGCCGCGCGTGCGGTGCATCAGCCAGCCGATGTAGGTGGCCAGCTGCTGCGCCTCGGGGCCGGGCAGCACCATGCAGAAGTTGAGCGCGTGCAGAAAGCGCTTCTCGCTGATCCAGCGGCGCCGCTCCACCAGCTCGGTGTGCATGATCGCAATCTGCCCGGCCGGCCCGCCAAAGCTGATGCAGCCGAGCTTGAGCCAGAACCAGAAGGCCTGGATGAAAGGAACCTCGGCGGGACGTTCGGCAGTGGTGGTGGGGCTGCAGGCTGAAGGTTTCACGGAACGGTCTGGAGTGGGCGCGGGGCAACTTGGGGTCGGCTTTTCCGCTTGCGCGCGCATCGTAGCAGGGGACTTTGACAGCGCGGCGCGCCGAGGGCGCTCCCGACCCGCGGGCGCGATCTGCGCAGGCCAAGGTTGTCCCGGGCGGGCCATCGGGGGTAAACCCTTAACAAGTTGGTATTGCAACTGGTTGGTAAGCCAACCATAATTTGACACATATCAACGCGACTTGCGAAAGCTTCTTCACGCAAGCGTCAACCCAGGAGACTCCCCATGAACCCGACCCGTCGCACCCTTGCCTGCGCGCTTCTTGCCGCACCCGGTCTGGCCCTTGCCCCCGTGCAGGCCCAGGCGCAAAGCACTGCCGTCAAGGTGGGGGTGGTGGGGCCGTTCTCGGGGCCGTTCGCGCACTACGGCGCGCTGTTCAAGGCGGCGGCCGAGGCCTATGTGGCCACCCAGGGTGGCAAGCTGGCGGGCAAGGACATCGAGTTCATCTACCGCGATACGGGCGGCCCCAACCCGGGCCAGACCAAGACCCTGGTGCAGGAGCTCATCGTCAAGGACAAGGTGGACTACCTGGGCGGCTTCGTCTTCACGCCCAATGCACTGGCCGTGGCGCCGCTGATCCAGCAGTCCCAGACGCCCACGGTCATATTCAACGCCGCCACCTCGGCCATCACCGAGAAGTCCGAGTACTTCATCCGCACCAGCTACACGCTGTGGCAGGTCACGGTGCCCATCGCCCAGTGGGCCGCCAAACAGGACATGAAGAAGGTGGTGACTGCCGTGACCGACTACGGCCCCGGCATCGACGCCGAGACGGCCTTCAAGGCCGAGTTCGCCAGGCAGGGCGGCACGGTGGTGGAGAGCATCCGCATGCCCATCGCCACCACCGACTTCGGCCCCTTCGTGCAGCGCATCAAGGCCAGCGGCGCGCAGGCGGTGTACACCTTCCTGCCCGGCGGCCCACCCAACCTGGGCTTCGTCAAGGCGTACAACGAGAACGGCCTGGCCAAGGCCGGCGTACAGTTCCTGGGCACGGCAGAAACCGACGAATTCGACCTGCAGAAGTTCGGCGACTCGGCCCTGGGCCTGACCACGGCCTTCCACTACTCGGGCGCGCATGAGTCGCCCGAAAACAAGAGGTTCGTCGACGCCCTCAAGAAGCGCGACCCCGCTGCGGTCGCCAACTACGCCTCGGTGGGCGCGTGGGACGGCATGTACGTGATCCACAAGATGATCGAGGCCACCGGCGGCAAGAAGGACGGCGCCAAGGCCCTGGCCACCGCCCGCAGCCTGCAGTGGGAGAGCCCGCGCGGCCCGGTTCGAATCGATGCCAAGACCCGGCACATCACACAGAACGTCTACCTGCGCAAGGTGGAGCGCGTGGGTGGTCAATTGGTCAACAAAGAGGTGCAGAACTTCGGCCCGCACGGCGACTACGGGCTCGACAAGTAAGCCACGCACCCCCAGGTCTGCACTGAAGTCGCTGCCATCGTGAACACCTTTTTCAACATCCTCATCGACGGGCTGGCCTACGGCATGGTGCTGTTCGTCATTGCCGTGGGCCTGTCGGTCACGCTCGGGCTGATGCGCTTCGTCAACCTCAGCCATGGCGCCTTTGCCATGGTGGGTGGGTATTGCGCGGCCTGGCTCACCCGCGAGGCGCAGTGGAGCTTCTGGCTGGCCGTGCCCCTGGCGATCGGCGCCACCGCGCTGCTGGGTGCCGTGCTCGAATCGCTGGTGCTGCGCCATCTGTACCGCCGCAAGGAGCTGGACCAGGTGCTCTTCACCATCGGCCTGAGCTTCGTGCTGATTGCCGCCACCAACGCCATCGCCGGCCCCCAGGTGCAACTGATCGTGCTGCCCCCGGTGCTGGCCGGCTCGGTGGACCTGGGCTTTCGCACGCTGCCGGCGCAGCGCCTGCTGGTCATCGGCGCCGGGCTGGCCGTGGCGGCCGCTGCCGCGTGGACGGTGACGCGCACCCGCTTCGGCGTGTGGCTGCGCGCGGCGGTGGACCACAGCGGCACCGCATCCACCCTGGGCATCCCGATCCGCACCGTGCAGTGCGCCAGTTTTGCCGCGGGGGCCGCGCTGGCCGGCTTCGGCGGCATCCTGGGGGCCGAACTCATGCCGCTGGAGCCGTACTACGCCCTCAAGTACCTGGTGCTCGTGCTCGTGGTGGTGGCCGTGGGCGGCATGGGCAGCATCGCGGGCTCGCTCGCCGCCGCCGTGCTGCTGGGCACCATCGAGACGGCCAGCCGCTACCTGGCGTCCGAGTGGGGCAGCCTGTTCTTCTTTGTCGCCATGGCCGTGCTGCTGGCCTGGCGCCCCAATGGTCTCCTGAAGCGATGAACACCACCATGACTCCTGTGCAAGTCGCCGCTGCCGTGGCTGCGCCCGCGCAGCCTGCCCAGGCGGCACCGCGCTGTGCGCCGCCCTGGCGCGCTCCTTTGCTGCTGCTGGTTGCGGGCCTGGCGGCCTGCGCCGTGTTGCCCGACCAACTGGGGCTCATCACGCGCATCTTCATCACCGGCCTGTTCGTGCTCTCGCTCGGCCTGGTGGTCGGCGTGGCGGGGCTGGCCACACTGGGCCATGCGGCGCTGTTCGGCCTGGGGGCCTATGCGGCCGGCATCTTCGCGCTGCATGTGCATGCCGACCCGCTCCTGGGCCTGGCCGTGGGCATGGCGGCGGGGGGGCTGCTGGCGCTGCTGTCCGGTGCCTTCCTGCTGCGCTACGAGGGCTTCACCTTCCTCATGCTGACGGTGGCGGTCTCGCAGATCGTGCTCAACCTGGTGCAGAAGGCGCGCGACTGGACGGGCGGGGACGATGGCCTGTCGGGCTACGCCATGGCGCCGCTCCTGGGCCGCTTCGCCTTCGACCTGGAGGGCAAGGTGGCCGCCGTGTACGCGCTGGTGGTGCTGGTGCTCCTGCTCTATGGTGCGCAGCGCCTGGTGCAGTCCCCCTTCGGCCTGGCCGTGCGCGGCATCCACGAGAACCGGGCCCGCATGGCCGCCCTGGGCACGCCCGTGTTCCGCCGCCTGTGGCTGCTGTACACGGTGGCCGGTGCGCTGGCCGGTGCGGCGGGGGCCCTGTCGGCGCAGGTCAATGCCGTCGTCGGCACCGACAGCCTGTCGTTCGCGCTCTCGGCCGAGGCGCTGGTCATGCTCATCCTGGGCGGGGCAGGGCAGCTCACCGGTGCGCTGGTGGGGGCCACCGTGTTCACGCTGCTGCACCACACGGCGGCGTCCATCAACCCCTACCACTGGCTCTTCGTGGTCGGCGGCCTGCTGATGCTGGTGGTGCTGGTGCCGCCCGCGAAGGCCTGGGCCTGGCTGCGCCGGCGTGCTGGAGGTTCGCGATGAGCAGCACGACTACCCCCGATACCCTGCTCGACGTGAAAGCGCTGGACAAGCGCTTTGGCGGGCTGCATGTCACGCGCAATGTGTCCTTCCACCTGCGGGCGGGCGACCGGCTGGCGCTGATAGGCCCCAACGGTGCGGGCAAGACCACGCTGGTCAACCAGGTCAGCGGCGTGCTGGAACCCAGTGCTGGCCAGATCTGGCTGCGCGGTGCCGACGTCACCCGCACCAGCCAGGCCCAGCGCGTGCGCGCCGGGCTGGCCCGCACCTTCCAGATCACCACGCTGGCGCCGCACTTTCCGGTGCAGCGCCAGGTGGAACTGGCGCTGTTCGAGCGCGAGGGCCTCACCGGGCGCCTGTGGCGCAGCATGGATGCCTACCCCGCGCTGCAGGCCGAGGCCCAGGACATCCTGGCCCGCTTCGGCCTGCGCGCCCATGCCGCCACAGCCACGCAAGACCTGGCCTATGGCGAACAGCGCCTGGTCGAGATGGCGCTGGCCCTGGCCCTGCGGCCCCGGGTGTTGCTGCTCGATGAGCCCATGGCCGGTGTGCCCAAGGGCGATGGCGCCCGCCTGCTGGCCGCGCTGGATGCGCTGCCCGCCGACCTGGCCGTGCTCATCATCGAGCACGACATGGACCTGGTGTTCCGCTTCGCCACGCGCATCCTGGTGCTGGCCGAAGGCGCCGTGCTGGCCGACGGCACACCTGACGAGATCCGCCGCGACCCGCGCGTGCGCGCCGCCTACCTGGGAAATTGAGCACCATGAACGCATCCCCTGTACTTCGCCTGCAGAACGTGGTGGCCGGCTATGGCCCCACCACCGTGCTGGATGGCCTGTCCTTCGATGTCCATGCTGGCGAGCGCCTGGCCATGCTCGGCCGCAACGGCGTGGGCAAGACCACAGCACTGCGCGCCGTGATGGGCCTGGTGCCCTTGCGCAGCGGCGGCCTGCATTTCGGGGGGCAGGACATCGCCGCCCTGCAGCCGCACCAGCGCGCCGAACTGGGCCTGGGCTATGTTCCGCAGACGCGCGACATCTTCCCCTCGCTGACGGTGGAGGAGAACCTGCTGGCCGGCCTCAAGCGCCGCCCCCGCAGCGCGCTCGACGAGGCCTACGCCCTGTTCCCCCGCCTGGCCGAGCGCCGGCGCAATGGCGGTACCCAGTTATCGGGCGGCGAGCAGCAGATGCTGTCGGTGGCGCGCGCGCTGCTGGGCCGGCCCACGCTGCTGCTGCTCGACGAACCGCTGGAGGGCCTGGCCCCGCTGATCCGCCAGGAACTGCTGCGCGCGTTCGCCCACATGGCGCAGCAGACGGGCATCGCCACCATCATCGTGGAGCAGCAGGTGGACGAAGCCCTGCGCTACGCCCAGCGCGCCGTGGTGCTGGACCATGGCACGGTGGTGCATGAAGCCGGCGCCGCCGAACTGCTGCAAGACGAAGCTACGCTAGAGCGTTGGGTGGGCATGGCCGTCCACTGACAACCCTCTTACTCCGTATTGAATCGACTATGACCAAAAAGAAAGCCAGCAAGCCTTCCGACGTGCAGCTCCCCGACGCGCAGAGCGTGGTGGACCTGGAGCGCTACGTACCGGCCTACCTGACCTGGATCGCCAACAAGCTCTCGCGCGGGGCCTCGCAGCACTACCTGGAAATTTTCGACGTGGGCATCGAGACCTGGCGCTGCCTGGTGCTGCTGGCCATCGAGGGTTCCATCTCGGCCCAGCAGGTGTCCAAGGTGATCGGCATGGACAAGGGCTCGGTGAGCCGCTGTTTCAAGGGCATGCAGGAGCGCGGGCTGATCACCACCGAGCTGGACAAGACCGATGGCCGTCTGCGCATCGCCGTGCTCACACCCGAAGGCCGCGCGCTGCACGGCCAGATCATGGGCATGGCGCTGGAGCGCGAGCGCGCCTTCCTGTCCGTGCTGGACCAGGGTGAAGTGGACCTGCTGCTGAGCATGCTGCGCCGCCTGCACGAGAACCTGCCCGCGGTGGATGCCGCCACGCAGGATTACGCGGAAAAGCATTTCCCCCAGGCTGCTGGCAAGCGCAAGGCCAGCGACTGACACCACCCTGAGACCCATTCCCGCCATGAAAGCCATGCAAGTCACCGTGCGCAGCCGGCGCACCGAAGCCGAGGGCATCTGCAGCTTCGAGCTGGTACACCCCGAGGGGCTGGCCCTGCCGGCCTTCACGGCCGGTGCCCACATCGACGTGCATGTCGCCCCGGGCCTGGTGCGCCAGTACTCCCTGTGCAACCACCCGGGGGAGGGTGACCACTACCGCATTGCCGTGCTGCGCGAGCCGGCCTCGCGCGGTGGTTCCCTGGGCATGCACGAGCAGGTGCAGGCGGGCCAGGCGCTCACCATCAGCGCGCCGCGCAACCACTTCGGGCTGGCGCCCGGTGCGCGCCGCAGCCTGCTGCTGGCCGGCGGCATCGGCATCACCCCCATCTGGGCCATGGCGCAGGCGCTCCATGCAACGGGCGCGGACTTTGCCTTGCACTACTGTGGCCGGGCGGCGGCACGCATGGCCTTTGTGGATGAAATGGCCCGGGCCCCGTTCGGCCCCCAGATACAGGTGCATGCCGACGACGGGCCCGAGGCCCGGCGCTTCGATGCGGACCGGCTGCTCGCCCACCCCGAGGCCGGCACGCACCTGTATGTGTGCGGCCCGGCCGGCTTCATGAACCATGTGCTCGACACCGCGCGCCGCCACGGCTGGCCCGAGGTGCAGTTGCATCGCGAATTCTTTGCCGGCACCACTACGGCGCAGGCCTGTGATGGCGGCTTCGGCGTGCGCCTGGCCCGCTCCGGGCAGACGCTTCAGGTGCCTGCGGACAAGAGCGTGCTCGAAGTGCTCGTGGCCGGCGGCATCGATGTGCCGTACTCCTGCGAGTCCGGCGTCTGCGGCACCTGCCTGACCCGGGTGCTCGAAGGTGTGGTGGACCACCGCGACACCTTCCTGACAGAAGCGGAAAGGGCCGCCAACGACCAGTTCACCCCCTGCTGCTCCCGAGCGCTCTCACCGCTGCTGGTGCTGGATCTCTGAGCAGCGCCTGACCACCATCCCCGAAGACAAGAGGAGACACCCCATGACCACTGCCACCTGCATTCCCTTGAGCAAGATCAAGTCCAAGCCATCGGCGGGCACCGCGGCGCCCGATCCCGCGCGTTTTCCGCTGGACCAGTGGTACGTGGCCGGCTTCTCCTCCGAGCTGGTGGACAAGCCCATTGCGCGCACCTTCCTGGGCCAGAAGGTGGTGCTGTTCCGCACCGGGGCCGGGCAGGTGGCCGCGCTGGAAGACCGCTGCTGCCACCGTTCGCTGCCGCTGTCCTGCGGCACGGTGGAGGGGGGCGGCGTGCGCTGCGGCTACCACGGCATGCTGTATGCGCCCAGCGGCCAGTGCATCGAGATACCGGGCCAGGAGCGCATCCCGTCCAAGGCCAGGGTCCGGGCCTACCACGTGCTCGAGAAGCACCAGATCGTCTGGATCTGGATGCCCGTGGCCGAAGGCACCGTGCCCACCAAGGCCCCGCCGGACTACCCCTACCACGACGACCCGCGCTACAAGTTCGGCAGCGGCAACTACCACTACAACGCCCCCTGGCAGCTCATCCACGACAACCTGCTGGACCTGAGCCACCTGGGCTATGTGCACCTGCAGACCATCGGCGGCAATGCGCGCCTGCACATGAATGCCGAGATGAAGGTCACCTCCGAGGGCGAACGGGTCAAGGTCGTGCGCCTCATGCCCGGATCCACGCCGCCCCCCACCTACAAGGCCGCCTGGCCTTTCGGCGATACCTGCGACCGCTGGCAGGAGATCGAGTTCGACGTGAGCCACCTGCGCATCTGGACCGGCGCGGTGGAGCCCGGCACCGATGCCATCGACGACCCGGAGCGGGGGGGCTTCCACATGCGCGGCTTCCATGGCATCACCCCCGAGACCGATGACACCTGCCACTACTTCTGGAGCATGTCGAGCACCAGGCACCCCGACATGCCCGACAACATCGAGGCCGTGATCCAGCAGACCGCCTTCACCTTCGACGAAGACCGCGTGGTGATCGAAGCGCAATACCGCAACATGCAGCAGTTCGGCGAGCGCGCCACCTGGACCGACATCCATGTGGACGTGGGTGGCAACCGGGCGCGGCGCGTCGTGGCGAAATTGCTCGAGCAACAGCAGCAGGCCCCGGGCACATAGCGTGGCAACGCAAGAACCTGGAGGGCAGGGCGCAGCGTCTGGCTAAGATGCGCCCCTTTCCGTCCTTGCCTGTGCCCCATGAACATCGCCCAAGCCACCCCGCCAGATCTGGACGCAGTCGTCTCCATTCTGTACTAGGGCCTGTCAACACTGTTTTCGGGGTCGCGAAGGCCCTTGCCGGTGTGCCGATCTAGGCGCGCGACGCCGCGTGTGCCCTTGCACACGCAAGGAACGCAACGACGAGTGGCGCGCCGGCAAGGGCCTTCCCTTCGGGTTGCCCGGCCTGGGGGCCGTCTGCGGCGTTGCCCGCGCTTGCAAGGTGCACACCTTGCTGCGCACGGGCGCCTTGCATCCAGCCCCCAGGCCAGGCAACGCGATCCCCGAAAACAGTGTTGACAGGCCCTAAGCCGCACAGTGACTGCAGGCCGATGGCCGGCCCCTGTGGTCCGCCGCAGACCTGGACCCCGAACGCATAGGGCGCGAGGTCCGGGCCGGTGCCTACTGGGTGGCCCTGCCTGGGACTGGTGCGGTCGCCGGTGTCATGCGCCTGGACCTGGAAGACCCGCACTACTGGCCCGAGATCGCCCTGGGCAGTTCCGTCTACCTGCACAAGCTGGCAGTGCGCCGTGCCTGGGCGGGGCAGGGCGTGTCAACCGCCTTGCTGCGCTTTGCGCGCGAGCGCACACAGGCCCTGCAGCGGTCCTGGCTGCGCCTGGATTGCGTTGCGGACCGCCAGGGGCTGCGATCGCTGTACGAAGGCTTCGGGTTCGCGCTGCACAGCGAGGTCTCCAAAGGGAACTGGTCGCTGGCGCGGTACGAGCTGGCGGTAGGGTGAATGTGCTCAGGTCTGTCGAGCCAGGTATACGTCGCAGTAGTCACTGTGCTGGCTCACCGTTGGCATAGCTGTCCACTTGGTTCAGTGCCACTTCCGCATACAGCCGCCAGGGGCAGATGGATGAAAAGGACCGTAGAGTGGCAACGGCCTGGGGCAGATTCTGTTCTTTAACCAGATCATCTGCGCGTATCAAGGCCTCCATGAGCGAGCGGTTCCATGCGCGATCGTTTTGCCGCAAGCGCAGAACCGCATCTGCGAACTCCATGCCAGCGAGCCCAGGGGGCAGAGGGTAGTCGGGCAACTGGGCTGCCACAAACGCCTGTATGGCTGCAAGGTTGGTTTCGGTGGCCTGCGCCGCAAGCACTTTGCGATCCAGCGAGGCCAATTGGCGATACCACTCCCATTGAAGCTCGCGCGCTTTTTCAGAGTTCATGGCGTGCAATCCTGTGGCAAACATCCGCAGCGTACACCACCGTACGCGATGCGTGAGTTTCCGCAGCCAGTCGCTACACGGATCCCAACTCCCCAAGCACCATCCCATTCCACTCCCGCAGCGTCCGCTGCTTCTCCTCGGACGACAGCTCCTTGGCCTCCTCGCGCCGCAGCATCTGCTGGAGCAGCGGCAGGAGGTCGGTCTGCCTGGACTGCTGCTGCAGGGGCTCCTCCACCGTGTCCACCACCTTGTTGAACTCCACCATGATGGTGCGCAGCGACTGCGAAGCGGTCTGGCTGATCAGGGCGCGCACGGGCTTGTCCTTGTCGTAGGCCAGTTCCATGCGGGTGCTGCTGTGGTCCTCGACCTGGGTGTAGTAGTAGTTCTGGGTGGACGAATCGGAGCTGAGGTCGGGCTCGCGCTTGGTGCGCAGCGAACGGTGGTAGCCGGCGATCAGGTCGGAGGTCTGCGTCTGCGTGATGGCGCGGCTGGCGGCCGAGCCGCCCGAGATCTGGGTCGACTGGCCGACACGGTAGTCGAAGATGTCGATCTCATTGGTACGGCGTGGGTTGACGGCGCGGCGGTTGGTCACGATGGACGCGTTGAAGTCCGCCAGGCCCGTGAGCAGGCTGTGGTCCTCTTCGCTGAAGGCGTCGGCATCGCTGGTGATGTCGGCGGGCCGCACCCGGTCCAGGCCGCTGGCGGCCTTGTCGGTGGCGCCATAGCCGCCATGCAGGGCCGCAAAGGACGACTTGAACAAATCCACCAGCTCCTGGTTGCCGTTGCCGCGCTCGGCCGCCTTGTCCACGCGGCTGAGGTACTGCTGCACGGCCCGGGCCTTCTGCTCGGCGCTGCCCCAGATGGCGCTCTGGCGCAGGTCGGTCTTCACGGTCGCCGTGCCCTTCAGGGTCTTGAGCTCGATCTCGCGACTGTCGGCATTGACCGTGAAGCGCGTGCCCAGCACCATGGCGCGCTCGCCCTTGTCGTTCAGTCCATAGACTTCGGCCTTGAGCTCCACCTTGGTCAGCAGCTTGCTGTCGGCCTTCATCAGGCCTTCGAGGTTGAGCAGCGGTGGATCGCGCGTCAGCCCCTCCAGGGCCTCGTCGAAGCCTTTTGCCAGAGACTGCAGGGCTTCCTTCTCCTGGGGCGTCAGGTCACCCTCGACCTCGATTTGCACGGCGATGCCCGAGCCCGTGGCGCTGGGCAGCCTCTGGTCCTCGATGGACAGGCGCACCGTGGCGCCCGACTGGGTCTTGATGCTCAGCTCCGTGCGCGCGCTGGGCTGGAATTTGATGGCCCAGAGCGCTTCGGTCGCCTTGCCCTGGATGCGGTCGGGCGAGTAGGCCGCGCCGATGTTCACCACCGTCTGCTTGTAGCCGGTGCCGGTGCTGGCCACCTGCTCCAGCAGGGCCGAGCCCAGCCCGGCAAGGCGGGCCTGCTCGCTGGTGGCACCTGCGTTGCGGCCCAGCACCTGGTCCACGGCGGTCTTGGCGCCGGGCGGCTGCTCCCACACCTGCATGCGACCGGACACGGACTGAACCTGGGCCAGCGCCTCGTAGGTGAGGTCGACCGAACCCAGGCCCGAGGGCGCCTGGGTGACGTACAGGAAGCGGCTGTCGCCCGATGCCGCAGGGGGAATGGCCACGGGCGCCGAGGCGGTGAACGTTGTCGTCGCCGTGATGGTCGCTGCGCTGGCGGCCGGGGCGGGCGAGGTGGTCGGCGCCGTGGAGGCCTTGATCGTCGCGTTCAGGGTACCGAGGGCGGCGGCCGGGGGCGAAGAGAGGCTGGTGACTGCGCTCATTTCTGGTTCTTGGTCTGTTGATGCGGTTCCGGTGGTTATCGGCAGGGCTTGAGAAAACTGAAGGACCCGACCTGTGCGAAGCTCTGCATCCTCGACAAACAATGGGGAGTGATGGCAAGCCATGGACCTGAAATTCAGCCACGTCGATGTTCTGGTGGGCAACCTGGAAGAGGCCTGTTCCTACTACGCGCGGGTCTTCAGCGCGCGAGTCTCCAGGACCCTGGTATGGGAGCGCGGCGGCCTGCATGTGCGCTATGCCGTGGTGATGTTTGGGTCGGAGCGCTTCATGCTCGTGCAGCCCGTCGCCGGCAATCTCAAGGAGCTGATGGACACCCAGGGCGAGGGCACGATCTACCGCCACTGCTACTCCACCCCTGACATCGAGGCCGCCTATGACGAACTGGTGGCGGCCGGTGTGCAGCCCGAGGACGAGAACGGCAATCGCCTGGACCGCGATGGGCTGCGCTCGCCCAGTGGTACCCGCATCCTGTGGCTGCCCAAACGCTTCGGCAACTTTTCGATCGAGCTGTTGGAGGCGCAGGAGCTTGAGCGCTTCATCAAGGAATTGTTTGCGGGCAGCACCCCATAGCGCCTCTCCCTGCGGCACTCAGGGCCGGGCAATGAATGCCTGCTTGCCCTGCCGGTCGAACCCGGCAGATTCATAGAACCGCAGAGTCGCTTCGTCCTTGCGCCCGGTCATCAGCATCACCTTGTAGCAGCCCTGGGCCCAGGCGAATGCCAGTGCATCCTGCAGCACGGCCCGCGCATGGCCGCGCCCGCGGTGGTCGGCATGGGTCACCACGTTCTCGATCAACCCGTAAGGGCGGCCACCGCGCGTGAGGTTGGGGATCACGGTGATGGTGCAGCTGGAGACCAATTGGTCGCCCACATAGACGCCCAGGTAGCGGTAGCGCTTGCTGCCCTGCAGTTCGATCCATATGTTTGCCAGGGCTTCGCCATCGGGCGGCGGCTCATCATCGGCATGCAGGTGGGCATAGAGTGACAGCAGCTGCGGGAGCTCGGATCGTGCGATGGGGCGGATCTCCATGCCCGCATTCTTGCATCCACGGCTCAAGCCACCCGCCGCCCGCCAAACCACTCCCCCAGAAAATCCGCCAACGCCCGCGTCTTGGCCGACAGATCGCTCTTGGTCGGGTAGACCAGCGTCACATCGGCGGCGGGCAGGGCCCAGGCCGGCAGCACGGGGCGAAGGCGGCCTGACTCCAGGTACGCCGCCACATCCCAGTGCGAGCGCATCAACACCCCATGCCCGTCCAGCGCCCAGGTGGTGGCGGCGGCACCGTCGTTGGTGCTGAGCATGCCGCGCACCTTCACGGTCTCCTGCCGGCCGCCCTGGTGCAGGTGCCAGGTGCCATAGGTCTCGTCGCTCTCGCGGATCACGATGCAGCGGTGCGCCAGCAGGTCGGCGGGCTGTGCAGGCTCGCCCGCTTCGGCCAGGTAGGCGGGCGATGCGCACAGCACGCGCCGGTTGGCCATCAGCCGCCGGGCGGTGAGGCGCGAGTCGGGCAGGTCGCCAAAGCGCACGGCGGCGTCGAAGCCCTGCTCCACCAGGTTCACGGGGCGGTCGGTCAGGTGCAGCTGTACCTCCACCTCGGGGTAGGCGCGCGCAAAGGCCGAGAGGGCGGGGGCGATGTGCACCCGGCCGAAGCCCAGCGTGGCCGCCAGCTTGATCAGGCCGCGCGGCGAGCTGCGCGCGCCGGCCACGGTGCGCTCCAGCGCTTCCAGGTCGCCGAGGATGCGCGCGCCGTCCAGCAGGTAGGTCTCGCCCTCGGGCGTGAGGTGGATGCGCCGCGTGGTGCGGTGCAGCAGGCGCACGCCCAGCCGGTGCTCCAGCTGGGCCAGGCGCCGGCTGACCGCAGGCGGGGTGATGCCCATCTGCTGCGCGGCCGCGGCCAGGCTGCCTTCCTTCATGAGCAGGGCAAAAAAGCGCAGATCGGAGAAGCCGTCCATGGAAGAGTTATTCATGCGTTGAAATTATGAATGAAGTAATTTCAACGCTATTTATGGCTTTGAACATCACCCATAAGATTCCATCCACAACAAATACCGCAGGAGACATATCCATGACGACGCGTTCCCTTCCCCGCCGCCGCCTGGCCACCGCCGCCGTGGCAGCCGCCACACTGGCCTTGCTGGCGCCATCCCTCGCCACGGCCCAGGCCGCCTACCCCAATAAGGCCATCAAGCTCGTCGTGCCCTATGCGCCGGGCGGCAGCGCCGACATCGCGGCGCGCCTCATCACCGATGAATGGGGCAAGGCTCTGGGCGGCTCGCTGTTCATCGAGAACAAGGGTGGGGCAGGGGGCAACATCGGCGTGGACATGGTCGCCAAGGCGCAGCCCGACGGCTACACCATCGGCCTGCAGACCGTGTCGCTGGCCATCAACCCCGGCCTCACGGCCCGGATGCCCTACGACACCCTGAAGGACCTGGCACCCATCGGCATGGTGGCCAGCTCCCAGCACGTACTGGTGGTCAACAACGCGCTGCCGGCCAAGAACCTCAAGGAACTCATCGCGCTGCTCAAGGCCAAGCCGGGCCAGTACTCCTACGGCTCGGCCGGTGCTGGCAGCACCTTCCACATGTCGGCCGAGCTGTTCAAGGCCGTGGCCGGCACGCCCATCGTGCATATCCCCTACCGCGGCGGCGGCCCGGCCATGATCGACACCATGTCGGGCCAGGTGGCACTGAGCTTTCCGGTGCTGTCGGCAGCGCAGCCGCATGTGCAGGCCGGCAAGCTGCGTGCGCTGGGCGTCACGGGCACCAGGCGCTCGCCCCTGATGCCCGATGTGCCCACCATTGCCGAGGCGGGCCTGCCCGGCTACGCGTTCGAAACCTGGTTCATCGTGTTCGCGCCGGCTGGCACGCCCAAGCCGGTCATCGACAAGCTCAACACCGCGCTGAACCAGGCACTCAACACCCCCGCGCTCAAGGAGCGCATGGCCAAGGACGGCTTCGATCCCCTCCCATCGACCCCCGAGCAGGCCCGTGCACGGCTTGAGAAGGAGATGCCGCAGTGGGCCAGGCTCATCAAGGAGCGCGGCATCACGGCCGAATAGAACACGCCAACGACACCATGACCACGACGACCCCGCTTTTCCCCGGCTTCACTCCCTACCGCGTGCCCACGCCCGACGGCCAGCACATCCATGCGCTGGTGGGCGGCGAAGGCCCGCCTTTGCTGCTGCTGCACGGCCACCCGCAGACCTCGGCCATCTGGCACAAGGTGGCGCCCGTGCTGGCCCGGCATTTCACGCTGGTGCTGGCGGACCTGCGGGGCTATGGCGATTCCGCGAAACCTGCCGGCGATGCCGAGCATGCGCTCTACAGCAAGCGCACCATGGCCGCCGACATGCTGGCCGTGATGCAGCACCTGGGCCACCCACGCTTCACCGTGCTGGCCCACGACCGCGGCGCGCGCGTGGCGCACCGCCTGGCGGCCGACCACCCGGCGGCCGTGCAGCGCATGGTGCTGCTGGACATCGCGCCCACCCTGGCCATGTACGAGCAGACCAGCAACGCCTTTGCGCGTGCCTACTGGCACTGGTTCTTTTTGATCCAGCCTGCGCCGCTGCCCGAGCGCCTGATCGAAGCCGACCCCGCCGCCTACGTGCGCGACGTGATGGGCCGGCGCAGCGCGGGCCTGGCCCCGTTCGACCCGCGCGCCCTGGCCGAGTACGAGCGCTGCCTGGCCTTGCCCGGCACGGCCCACGGCATCTGCGAGGACTACCGCGCCGCCGCCGGCATCGACCTGGTGCACGACCGCGCCGACCGCGACGCGGGCCGCCAATTGCCCATGCCGCTCCTGGCCCTGTGGGGCGCGCAGGGCGTGGTGCACCAGTGCTTCCAGCCGCTCGCCGAGTGGCAGCGCGTGGCCACCGACGTGCGCGGCCATGCGCTGCCCTGCGGCCACTACATCGCCGAGGAGGCGCCCGAGGCGCTGCTCGACGCGGCGCTGCCCTTCCTGCTGGCCGGCCGATGAACAGAACAACGGATACAACCCCACGATCACCATGACCACCCCCACGACGCTCTACCAGAAGCTGGTGGCTTCGCACACCGTGGCCGTTCTGGACGAACAGAACGTGCTGCTGTTCTGCGACCTGCACCTGATGAACGAATACACCAGCCCCCAGGCCTTTGCCGGCCTGCACGAGGCCGGGCGCGGCGTGCCCGTGCCGGGGCAGAACGTGGCGGTGGTGAGCCACATCATCCCCACGCACCCGGTGCGCTGGCGCACCATCCAGGACCCGCCTTCGGCCCTGCAGGCCAGCAACCTCAAGGCCAACTGCGACCGCCACCAGATCCCGCTGTTCGACACCAACGACCCGCTGCAGGGCATCGAGCACGTGATCGCGCCCGAGCACGGCATGGTGCGCCCGGGCATGGTCATCATCTGCGGCGACAGCCACACCACCACCTACGGGGCGCTGGGTGCCCTGGGCTTCGGCATCGGCACGTCCGAGGTGGAGCATGTGCTGGCCACCCAGACCCTGGTCTACCGCCTGGCCAAGGACATGCGCATCCGCGTGGACGGCACGCTGCCCACGGGCACCACGGCCAAGGACCTGATCCTCCTGGTCATCAGCCGCATCGGCGCCCAAGGCGCGCGCGGCTTTGTGGTGGAGTTCTGCGGCAGCGCCATTGAAGCCCTGTCGGTGGAGGCGCGCTTCACCCTGTGCAACATGGCCGTGGAAGCGGGCGCGCGCGGCGCGCTGATCGCGCCCGATGCCACGGCCATCGACTATGTGCTGGCCAAGGCGCCCGACATCACCGGCGAGGTCCGTACGCAGGCCCTGGCCCACTGGGCCACGCTGCACAGCGACGCGGGCGCCGTGTTCGATGTGGAGCATGGGTTCGACGCCAGCGAGGTGGCCCCCTTCGTCACCTGGGGCACCAGCCCTGACCAGGCCATGGCCATCGACGCCACCGTGCCCCGGCCCGAGGACATCGCCGACGCCGTGCAGCGCAGCAGCGCCGAGCAGGCCCTGCGCTACACCGCGCTGGCGGCGGGCCAGCCGCTGGCGGGTGTGCCGGTGCAGCATGTGTTCATCGGCTCATGCACCAACGCCCGCATCGAAGACCTGCGCGAGGTGGATCGCATTGTCGGCAGCCGCCACGTGGCCAGCGGCGTGCGCGCCATGGTGGTGCCCGGCTCGGGCGCCGTGAAGACCCAGGCCGAGGCCGAGGGCATCGCCGCGCGCCTGGTGGCCGCGGGCTTCGAATGGCGCCAGCCCGGCTGCTCTATGTGCCTGGCCATGAACGACGACGTGCTGGCCCCCGGCCAGCGCTGCGCCTCCACCACCAACCGCAATTTCGAGGGCCGCCAGGGCAGGGGGGCCATCACCCACCTGATGAGCCCGGCCATGGCTGCTGCCGCCGCCGTCACCGGCCGCATCACCGATGTCAGGACGCTGGAGCCCGCATGACCACCACAACCCATGCCATCGTGCGCGGCCAGGCGGCCCTGCTCGATATCGCCAACCTCGACACCGACCAGATCATGCCCAAGCAGTTCCTGCGCGGCATCGACAAATCGGGCCTGGCACCCGGCCTGCTGTACGACCTGCGTTTTGACGGTTCGGGCCAGCCGCGGCCGGATTTCATGCTCAACCAGCCGGCCTTTGCCGGCACCAACGTGCTGCTGGCCGGCAGCAACTACGGCTGCGGCTCCAGCCGCGAGCATGCCGTGTGGGGCATGCAGCAGTACGGCTTCAGGGCTGTGGTGGCATCGAGCTTTGGCGAGATCTTCTACTCCAATGCCATGAACAACCGCCTGCTGCTGGCCATGGTCAGCGAGGCCGACGCCCAGGCCTTCATGCAGGAAGCTCGTTCCACCAGTGGCCCGCTGGCCATCGAGATCGACGTGGAGCAGCGCCAGGTGCGCACGGCGGGGCACAGCGCACCGTTCACCATCTCCGAGCGGCACCGGCGCATGTTCCTCGACGGGCTGGACGTGATCGGCGCCTCGCTGACCTACCGCGAGCAGATCGACGCCTTTGCAGAGCGGCACTGGGCGGCGCAGCCCTGGGTGAGGGACGTGGCGCGGCGCACGCGGGAGCGGCTCGGAACATAGTGCCGCTGGCCTGCCGTGGGATCACACGTGCTGGGGCCCCTATAGTCGGGATGTGCCCACACTACTCTCTCCCATGCAACCATTCACCCTGAACCGCAGCGATTTCGCCGAACTCCAGAAGCGCATCACAGCCAACGCCAAGGCGCAGTTGCGCCGCAAGGCCGGAGCGACAGCCACATCCTCGGCCACCTGGAGCCAGATCGTCGGTAAGGCCGTGGTCTGGTTTGCGTTGGCACTGTCGGTCTTTACGCTTCTACGCTGGGCGGATTCCATGCCCCGCGCAGGCACTTACGTGGCCGTGGCGGGCGCTGGCGCTGTGCTGGGCCTTGCAGCTTTCTGGGCATTGGCCATTGCAGGGGCGGGCAGGTTGCGCGAGGCCATGATCGCCGATGATGGCTGGTTTCTCTCGCCGCAGTCCATAGAGGTGCGCGAGGACTGCATCGAGCAACGTTCCAAGGCGGCGACAACACAGTGGCATTGGGCCGGCTTCATAAAACGCGAGGAGAGCGCGACGCTGGTCTTTCTCTTTCTGGACCACGCCGTGTGCCTGGTTGTTCCCAAGGCCATCCTGACAACCGATACCCAGGCCCTTATCGAACAGCGCGTGCCGCTGGGTTGACCAGGGCTGGGTTCAACGGGGCTAGACTCCGAACACCTTGAGCACCGAGTCCGCCAACCCTTCCAGCCACCGCCCCGGGCCGCCCTGGTGCTTGCGCGGGTGGGGCAGCTCCTCGTACACGCAGAAGCCCCGTTCGCCGCTGAAGGAGTCGTTGAGCAAGGCCTGCTTGCCGCGCAGGTAGGCGATGAAGGTCTCGCACCGGCGTGTGGAATAGCCCAGGTTGGCATTGAAGCCAATGGTGGCCGCCTGGCTGATGGCGCGGCCGGCATCGGCCGGCTCCACGCGCACGCCCCGGCAGCCCTGCACGACGAGCCGCGCCGGCCCGTGGAAGGCCAGGTAGCGCAGCTGCAGCGTGAGCCAGGCATGCAGGCTGCCCAGGCGCCAGTGCGAGCTGATGCGCACCGGCACGCCGCGCGGCTGCAGCACGCCCACCAGGTTGTGCGGCTGCATCACCAGGGCCGCGCCGGCCGGCAGCACCAGCACGCCGACTTCGCTGTGCGCGTCCTGCGTGGCCGATATCACGTAGGTCGCGGGCGCACCATCGCTGCGGATGCGGGTGAGCGCCACCATGCCCGATGCCAGGCTGGTCAGCGGGTAGCGCGGGTTCAGCAGCCAGCAGGTGTCGGTGCGCCCCGCGGTGGCGGCGCTCTGCAGAAAGTCCGGCTGCACCAGCAGCTCGTGCCCGGCATCCACCACCACCTCGCGCGAGACCGCGGCATGGCCCGACTCCAGCGCCACTTCGCCCAGGGTGCCCGGCAGCAGTTGCACCGGCGGGCGCCGCGCGGCCAGCGGCGCCAGCACGAAGTAGAACAGCAGCTTGATGGCAAGCGGCGTGAGCATGGCGCCCAGCAGGATCAGCAGGGCCGTGGGCATGACCTCCAGCACCGGCCCCGACAGCTGGGCGAACCAGTTGCCCTCGCGCAGCGCCTGCAGCTCGGCCTGCCGCGCGCGCAGCGGTGCCAGCAAGGCCTGCACCTCCGCCAGATCCGGTGAAAACGCCGCCAATGGCGGCAGCGGCACTGCTTGCTGCTGCTGCACCAGCGCCAGCTGGCGCTGGTAGTCTGCCTGGGCGCGCCGGTTGTCCTCCAGCAGCCGGGCCTGCAGCGTGCGCAGTTCGGCGCACTGCCGGTACTCGGCCGTGCCCAGGCCCAGCCGGCAGGCCAGGGGGTGGCCTTGCTCCAGCGCCTCGCGCTCGCGCCGGGCCGCCTGCCACTGGGTGTACAGGCCCTCGTGAACCAGGCGCAGGCGCTCCAGCTCGGCCCGGCGTGCCTGGCCTGACTGGGTGGCCAGCAGGCGCAGCCGCAGCTCCTGCAGGTGCTTGCGCTCGGCCTGCAGCAGATGGATCTGGGCGTCCAGCCGCATGCCTGCCAGCTGGTGGTCCAGGATGGGCTGGCCGCGCAGCACCGGGCCGAGGGCGCTGGCCCGCTGGCGCTCGATCTGCAGTCGCCGCGTCTCCTGGTCCAGCGCCTCGATGCGCGCGTCCAGGGCATCGAGCGACGCAGCCGCAAGGCCGGCCACGCGGCCGCGGCTGGCGGCGGCCAGTGCATCCACCTCGTGCGCGATGCGCTGGTCGGCCGCGGCCAGCTGCGCCAGCTCGGCCCGGGACGCCTGGTGCGCCTGCCACTCGGCCCAGCCCCAGCGGCCCAGCAGCAGCACCGCGCAGATCAGCGCGAAGGACAGCAGGTGGCGCAGCACAAAGCGGGCGATTGCCGCGGCAAGGGAGGTCAAGAAGCGGGGCCTTTCAGAGCGCAGGGGCCGAAGCCGCCACAATAGCATCTGCGCCTGCCCCACACTGTGGGACCGCGCCGGGTTGCGCTGCACTGCATTGCCCGTGCCATCCTGGCATGCCATAGTAGTATCCGCAGGGCCGTGCGGGTGGGGCCGCGGCGGCGGGCCCGATCACAAGAACACAAGGGAGTTGCATTGCGGCGTATCCAGACACGGCTGGCAGTGCTGTACGGCGTCGGCCTGCTGGCGGTGCTCCTGCCCATCATTGCCGCCGTGCTGCTGGCCGAGCGCCGCAGCTTCGAGCAGCAGCGCGACCGCGCGAGCCGCCTGGCCAGCGAAATCCTGTACCGCTCGCACAAGGTCACCGACCAGATGGCGGCGGTGTTCCGGGAGCTGAACGCGGTCCAGGGTATCGACCCCTGCGACGACGCCAACCTCGACCGCATGCGCAAGCTGGTGGTGCAGTACAACCTGCTGATCGACATCGGTTACGTCGCGGGAGGGCAGTTGCGCTGCTCCTCCTTCGGGCACAGCGGCTACCCCGTGGGGGCGCCGAGCTACCGCAGCGCCCTGGGCTATGACGTGCGCACACGCTTCGAGCACCCGTTGCTCACCGGCTCCCAGCTGGTGATGACCACCAATCCCACGACGGGCTATTCCGTCCTGGTGCACAAGGATTCCGCGCTCGACGTGGCACCCGCCGAGGACCGGCTGTCCTACGGTGTCATCGGCGTGAAAAGCCGCACTGCCGTGGCCCACCACGGGGTCTTTGATCCCGTCTGGCTGGACAGGCTGGGCGATGCCCCCGACACCAGCATCTTCGACGGGGAGCGCATCATCGGCTGGAAGCGCTCCGACCGCTACGACCTGGCCGCCTACGTGGCCATTCCGCGCACCGAGATCGAACACGACTCCAGCCGGGCCCTGCTGGTGCTGCTGCCCGTGGGCATTGGCGCCGGGCTGTTGCTGGCGCTGGTGGTGGCGCAGTTGGTGCGGTTGCAGCGCACGCTGTCCACGGCGTTGCGCGACGCGCTCAAGAACGACGAGCTGTTCCTGGTCTACCAGCCCATCGTGGACCTGGCCAGCGGCCGCTGGGTGGGCGCCGAGGCATTGCTGCGCTGGCGCAGCGCCAGCGGTACCCTGGTCAGCCCCGACGTCTTCATCCCCGAGGCCGAGCGCAGCCAACTGATAGAGCGCGTGACGGCGCGCGTGGTGCAGTTGCTGGTGCAGGACGCGGGCGAGCTGCTGCGCGAGCGGCCGAACTTCCACATCGCCATCAACCTCTCGGCCCAGGACTTCGGCAACCCGGCGCTGCCCGACCATCTGCGCAGCGCCTGCGCGCAGATGCGGGTGCCCCCGGCCAGCCTGCACATCGAGGCCACGGAGCGCGTGTTCCTCGACCTGGGCCAGGCCCGCAAAACGGTGGCCGCCCTGCGCGCGCAGGGACATGTGGTGTCCATCGACGACTTCGGCACGGGCTACTCCAGCCTGTCCTACCTGACCGAGTTCGAGCTCGACTGCCTGAAGATAGACAAGTGCTTTGTCAGCACCATCGGCACGCAGGCCGTGACGCGCAACGTCATCGGGCACATCATCGAGATGGCCAAGTCGCTGCAGCTGCGCATGATCGCCGAGGGCGTGGAAACCCAGGAGCAGGCCGACTACCTGCGCGCGCACGGGGTGGAGTCCGCCCAGGGCTGGCTGTTCGCCCGGCCCATGGACATGCAGCAACTGGCGCAGTCCCTGCGCAGCCAGCAGGCCGGCGCGGGTGGCGCGGGTGGCGCGGCAGGGTAGCCCAGGCTGCGGTTGACGCGGCGTCAAGCAGCCCCCGCGTCCCGATGGACAAGGCTGCGGGGCCGCACGGTGCGGGGCGGGGCAAGAATCAAGGCCATTGCAACCCGCACCGGCCCACCCCCCATGTCCCAGAACGCCCACACCCTGCACCTGTTCTTCGAAGACCCGATCCGGCTCAAATACGCCCAGTTGGTGTACCAGTACATCGCCGAAGGCAACACCGCCGAGGCCGAGCGCTGGGCCGGCAAGCTGGGCGCCGCTCTGGCGGACCTGTGGAATGCCGAGTGGTTCAACCAGCAGGTCACGGCCGCGCCCGGCTACCTGCAGCTCAACTTCGATACCGGCACCAGCGACCCGCTGCCGCTGTCGCCCCTGGGCGCGCTGTTCGGCCACGGCCTGCAGGCCGCGGTGCTCGACGTGTTCTACGACCAGGTCGGTGAAACCCAGCGCATGTACTTCGACAAGGGACAGTGGGTGCCGCGCCAGTACTTCCTGGCGCTGTACCCACACCTGCAGTCCATTGTCGAGCCTGCGCACGACCCGGACGACGGCGACGAGCCCGGCGAACGCGCCGCGGCCGATGCCCACGACCCGCCCAAGCCCCAGTCCGTGGGCCGCCTGATCAAGGACGAGGCCAAAAAGCGCAAGGAAGCCCAGGAGGCCGCCGAGGCCTTCGTGGAGATCGCCAAGGCCATGGGCAAGAACGGCGTCAAGAACACCATGGACGGCGTCATCGGCGTGGTGCTGCTGGGCTCGGCGCTCAAGGGCCTGCTGCACGCGGCGGTCTTCGCCGTGGTCACCGTGCTGCTGTTCAAGGGCCTGTGGCTGTGGCTGGGTCTGGGCCTGGTGCTGGCCGTGGCGCTGCCGCTGTACTACGCGGCGCGCACGCACCGCGAAATCAAGGGCGATGGCGACGATGAAGACGAAGGCGATGACAACGGCCCCGCGGTTGGCGAGCCGGCCCATGCAACCCGCTGATAGCAGACGACAGGAAACGACGACATGCTGACACAGATCGAATGGTGGGGCGGGGTGATCTTCGTGCTGGGCGCGCTGGCCTACCGGCTGGTGCTGGGCGCGCTCGAACCGGGCGAGGCCTCCGGCTGGTACCGCTGGCTGATGCGCCTGTTCTTCGTGCTGCCGGGCGCCTTGCTGGCCGGGTATTTCTATCCACTGGAACGCACCGGGCTGCAGTACGCCTACCTGGCCGGGCTGGCACTGGCGCTGCTTGCCGTGGCCTGGGTACTGGTGCAGGAAGTCACGGGCGACGCAGAACCGGACGAGGACGAGAACAAGGCCGCCAAGGCCGGGAGGGAGGGAGAAGAAGGGGAAGAGGAAAAGCAGAAAAAGCAGGGGGAGGGCGATGAGGACGGCGAGCCTGGCTGGCTGATGAGCATCGTGGGCGTGGCCCTGCTGTACAGCCCGGTGCTGGCCGCATGCGGCCTGGCCTGCCACAAGGCATGGCCCATGCTGCAAAGGCTGGTGTGACGGCCGCCGCTGTCCCGCTGACCATTGCGGGGTGCGGCGGCCGCTCGATGCCCCCGCTTTTTGGCCGCCGAGGGGGCCGGCGCAGGAGACAATGCCTCCTGGAGGCCTCGGCCTCTTTTTGCTGTCCTGCGTCCACCTTCCAACCGGCTTGCCGCCTTCCATCCATGGCCCACGATTCGTTCCCGGAGCTTCTGTCCCTCTACATGCGCCGCATCCGCGCCAGCGCCTCGGGGGTGGCCACCGAGATCGGCCTGAGCCGCGAAGCCGTGAACAACTGGCGCAACGGCATGTCGGCGCCCAATGCCCGCTCACGCGAGAAACTGGTGGCCTGCACGCGCTACCTGCGCCTGACCGAGGCCGAGGCCAACCGCCTGCTCAGCGCCGCCGGCTTTGCGCCCGAGTTTCCGCTGCAGGCCGAGGTGGAGCTGCTGCCTGCGGCTGCGCCCGGCGTTGCCGCCCCGGCGCATGGCGACCAGCCCTTTGCCGCCTTCCAGGCGCGGTTGTTCGCCCAGCTCGCCCAAGCCATGCCGTACCCCATTTCCATGCTGCTGTCGCCCGCGCACTGGGGGCAGCCGCCGTTCCGGCCCGAGCTGCTGCAGCGCGCGCGCCAGCACTACGGCGCCGCCTCGGTGCTGCACATCCAGCCGCCTTACAGCGTGAGCACGGCGCCCACCGAGTACTTTGCCGCCATCGGCCGCCAGTGCGGGCTGGGCGAGGTGCAGTCGGACTACGAATTCGAATCCGCGCTGGAGCGGCGGCTGCTGGCCGGCGAGCGCCTGTTCTGCCTGGTCAGCCGCTTCGAGCAGGGCACGCCGGCGCTGCGCGAAACCCTGGCCGGCATTTTGCGCAGCCTGAGCGAGATGCACAGCGGCCGCCTGCACCTGCTGCTGTGCGGCGGCGAAGCGCTGGCCGACCTCAAGTACCGCAGCGGCGACATGTCGCTGCTCAACATCGCCCAGGTCAACCACTGGCCCGAGCCCACGCTGGAGGATTTCGCCATCCTCGCGCGCCAGCGCTGGCCCGGCCACGACTGGCCGACGGCCGTGCTCTCGCACCTGCTGGACGCCAGCGGCGGCCACCCCGCGCTGTTCGAGGAAGGACTGCAGTGGCTGGTGGAGCAGGGCATCAACACCACCCAGGCCGCATCGGCCGCGCTGCGCACGCACCTGGCCGGCAGCCCGCGCCTGTGGCAGACCTTTTTGCCGCTGGCGCACCCGGGTGCGGCCAGCGACCGCCTGCGCAGCCTGCTGCAGGCCGATGACCTGGGCCGCGCGCGCCCCTACCTGCAGGACGACGACCTGCGCCGCCTGTTCTGGGGCAACCTGGTGCACGTGCGCGGCAGCGGCGATGCGGCCCGCCTGCACTGGCGCTGCGACACCGTGCGCCATGCGGGCCGCATGGTGCTGGAGGCGGCATCTTCATGATCGAGCAACTGAGGTCCTGGATCACCTGGCCGGTGGCGCGGGCGCTGCTCATCGCCACGGCCACGCTGTTCATCGGCAGCGCGCTGCTCACGCCGCATCTGAACCCGGCCACCCGCGGGTCGGTGCGTACCTACGAGGCCATCGGCCCGGTGTGGGGCGAGCTGGTGCAGTGGCGCGTGGCCATGGTGCAGGCCAGCCAGGAGCTGGGCCACTGGCCGCCGGACATCCAGAAGTACGCGCCTCAGATACCCTTTCCCAAGCTGCGCGTCACCTCGCCGGGGCCGCTGCGCCTGCAGGCCGATGTCATCAACGACCCGGCGCTCGGCCACCTGGCCGGCACCCAGGTGCTGCTGCACATGACGCCCGACATGTACCACTGGACCTGCCGTCCCGGCAAGCCGCCCATGCCTGCGGGCGCACTGCCCATCAGCTGCGCCGCCGGCCCCGAGAGCCAGGACAGCCAGGACGGCAAGGGCGACGACATGGACCCCGAGGCCGTGCGCCAAAGCCGCATCGCCGCCGTGGAAGCGGCCGACCCATTCTCCGGGCTGCGCAGCCTCATCAAGTGGTGCGCGCTGATCTTCGTTGGCGGTGCCGTGGTCTGGGTGCTGCGCCACCCGCTGATCGGCCCCGCCCAACTGCGCCCCGAGAAGCTGCTGCGCACCCCCGTCTCGCGCCTGCCGCGCATCGACCAGCTGCTGCGCACCGTGGGCCGGCTGCGCGCCACGCTGGAAGCCGCCGAGATCCGCACGCGCGACTGGCAAAGCGCCGTGCAGTTCGCGCACGACGATGCGGCCGACCAGTCCATGGTGCTGGCCGAGCGCGTGTCCGCCCGCAGCCAGCCCGCGCGCGACTGGGCGCTGCCCGGCGCGGTGTTCGAATGGCAGTTCCCGCCCGACCTGCCGGTCTCGCTCGACCGCTGCCTGCTCTACGTGCCCACGCCGGGGCTCGACGAAGCCACCGTGCTGCGCCAGTTGCGCGCCGCGCAGACCGGCACCGACGTGCTGCTCATCCTGTGCGACCACGATGCCGAAAACCCCTGGCCCCTGCTGCGCGCCCACACCGACGACGGCGCCAACCTGCACGTGATGGTGGACAGCGCCAGCCAGACCGAGTGGCTGCTGGCGCGCGAACCGCTGCAGGTGCTGCTGCGCCTGCTGGCGGCCCAGTTGCGCGTGACGCGCATCTCGCCCTACCAGACCCGGGGCGGGGTGACGCGCGAAGGCGCCTTCTTCGGGCGTGAGCAATTGCTGGCCCGCGTGGTCAACCGCGAGCCCGCCAACTACCTGGTGGTGGGCGGGCGCCAGCTGGGCAAGAGCAGCCTGCTCAAGGCCGTGCAGCGCCGCCTGCAGGGCCACCCGCAGATCGTCTGCCACTACGTCTCGCTGCGCGACCACCGGCTGTCGCCGCGCATGGCGCTGCAGTTCGGCCTGCCGGCCGACACTTCGCTCGAAGCCATCGTGGACCACCTGCAGGCCCAGTACACCGGCAAGCGCCTGTACCTGCTGATCGACGAGGCCGACCTGTTCTTCCGCGACGAGTCCAACAACGGCTACCACCAGCTGTCCACCCTGCGCTCGCTCAGCGAAGAGGGGCGCTGCTGGTTCATGCTGGCCGGCTTCTGGGACCTGTATGCCACGGCCGTGCTCGACTACCAGAGCCCGCTGCGCAACTTCGGCGAGGTGCTGGCCATTGGCGGGCTGGAACGCCCGGCCTGCAAGGCCCTGGCCACCGAGCCGCTGCGCCGCCTGCGCCTGGGCTTTGGCGGCGATGCGCTGGTCGAGCGCTTGGTGGACGCCAGCGGCCTGCGCGCCAACCTGGTCGCCATCCTCTGCCAGGAATGCCTGGAAGCGCTGCAGCCCGGGGAGCGCGTGATCGAAAAGCGCCACCTCGACCAGGCCCTGGCCTCCCAGCCCGTGCAGGACGCCCTGGCCGGCTGGGGCCGCCTCTCGCCCGACGATGCCGCCTGCCGCCTCGACCGCGTGGTGGTCTACCACGTCGCCCAGCAGGGCGAGACCAGCCTGGTCGCGCTGGCCGGCCTGCTGCAGGGCCATGGCGTGCAGGCCGACGCCCAGGCCCTGCGCCAGTCGCTGGCGCGCCTGCAACTGGCCTGGGTGCTGCGCCGCGACGGGGGCACCTACAGCTTTGCCATCCCGCTCATGACGGCGCAGTTCGAGCCCAGCGAGGTCGAGCTGCTGCTGCACCAGGAGCTGGCGGTGATGGCCAGATCCTGACCAGGCCTTCTCTTTTTTTCTGACCTTTCTTTTCCATGGCCACTTCTCCTTCTGCCGCTCTGGACGACGATCTCGGTATCGATGCCTGCATTGAGGAAATGGAACGCCTGGTCCGCTCTGGCGTGCACCCGGACCGCATCAGCCTGTACCACGATGCGTCTGCAGTGCAATGGGCATGCCAGGCCCAATGGGTCTACTACGACGGCCCCGACGCGGCATCCGCCGCCCGGCGCGTCGACGCGCAGTTCGCGTTGCTGCGACTGATGCTGGAGCACGGCGCAAACCCCAACAAGCGCAAGAACCGCAACTCCACCCCTTTGGCCGTGTGTTGCCGGCAGTTCATCTCGTACTTCCAGGAGCGTGCGGTGGAGCGGCTGGCCCTGGTACTGGCGGCGGGCGGCGACCCGCGCCAGACCAAGGACCCCGCCATTTGCATGGCCCTGGGCCTGGGCGAGATGCGGGGGGAGATTTTCGACATGGCGTTCCGTGCCGATGCGCCAGCAGGGCACGCCGACGCCGTTTTCCAGGCCATAGACCTGCTGCTCAAGGCGGGTGCCGACATCGAGGCCATGGACCACCGCCAGATGTACACCCCGCTGCTCATGGCCGCCTTCATGGGCAGCCTGCCGCTGCTGCAGTTCCTGAAAGAGCGTGGAGCCAACGTGCACGCCACCAACCCCGATGGCTCCAATGCCTTGATGTACACCGCAGGCGACGTGGATGGCCTTGCCAATAGCCGCGCCGGCTTCTCCACCACCTGGCACCGCAGGGGCGACCCCGTGGCCACCACGCGCCAGTTGATCGACTGGGGCCTGGACCCCGCCGCCGCCAACGCCCGCGGACGCACCCCCCTGCGCCTGGCCGTGAACGCTGGCAACCTCGACGTGGCAGCCGTCCTGGCCGAGGCGCTGGCCTCCCAGGGCAAGCTGGGGGCGGCCGAGGCGCGCCTGTTCAAGGGCACCGAGTACCAAGCCCGCGTGGCTGCGCTCACCACCAGCGTGCAGCCCAAGAAGCCGGCCAAGCCCAAGAAGCCAATCAAGCCCAAGGCGTCCGAGGATGTAGTCCAGCGCGCCACCTGGGATCGCGCCCTTGCACTGATCGATGGCCCCACCGACTGGCAGCCCAGCCAATACCCCGAATGGCTGCGCACCTGCCTGAAAGAGGTGATCGCGCGCCTGGCATCGGGTGCGGACCCCCGGGTCCCGCCCGATGTGCTGTACCTTGAATACCATGGCCACTTTCGCAGCCTGCGCTGGTCCCGCACCAAGTCCTATGTCAGCCGCAGCGGCGCAGTGGAACTGGAGGCCCAGGTGTTCGATTGGGCAAAGATGTCCGTCAGCTTCTCGCAGGTGGACAACGACAACTGGGTGCTGCGCGAAGCCATCGAGCTGCCCATGGAGCCCCCGGGCACACCGCCCAGCACCGAAGCGCTGTGCGACGCCGTCGGGCAGCTGTGCGCCAGGTACCTCAAGACCGTGGGGTGATGCCAGCCGCCCGGTGACGGGCCTGGCAAGGCCGCTGTGCATGCGGGCATACTTCGCCTGCCATGTCCTTCCTGACCACCGCCAAAGACTGGGCGCGCCGCACCAAGCGCGACGTCGTTGCCGTCTACTTCGCCGCGCGCGATGCGCGCACCCCCTGGCCGGTGCGCTGCCTGGCCGTTGCCGTCGCGGCCTATGCGCTCAGCCCCATCGACCTGATCCCCGACTTCATCCCCGTGCTCGGCTACCTCGATGACCTGCTCATCGTGCCGCTGGGCCTGCTGCTGGTGGTGCGCCTGCTGCCCGGCCCGGTGCTGCAGGATGCGCGCGACAAGGCCGCTGGCGTGCTGGAGCGCCCCCGCAGCCGCATCGCGGCACTGGTCTTCGTTCTGGTATGGCTCGCCTGCGCGGGGGCGGCTGTCTACTGGTGGGTGCACAGGCCCGTGTGAGGGCAGTGGCCGCCGGGGCTGGCAATCCCGTACCATCGCCCGCATGCCGATCCAACTGGAATCCCCCCGCCAAGCCGACGTGGTGCAACTCATCGACGACCTCGACGCTTTTCAAAAGCCCCTGTACCCGCCCGAAAGCCACCATGGCATCGACCTGAACGCGCTCTCGCAACCCAACGTGCTGTTCGCCGTGGCCCGCTCGGAGCAGGGCGTGGCCCTGGGCTGCGGCGCCATGGTGCTGGGCGCCGACTTCGGCGAGGTCAAGCGCATGTACGTGCGCCCCGAGGCCCGCGGCCAGGGCCTGGCGCGTGCGCTGCTGGCCTTTGTCGAAGCCGAGGCCATCGCGCGCGGCTGCACCCGCTTTGCGCTGGAGACCGGTCCCTTGCAGCCCGAGGCGCTGGGCTTGTATGCGCGCATGGGCTATGTGGAGTGCGGGCCGTTCGGCGACTATGCGCCGGATGTGCACAGCGTGTTCATGCGCAAGCTGGCCGTGGCAACTGCCTGACCGAGTTGGCGGCACCCGGCACCCGAATCGAAGGAGTCCGCATGCTGCCAATCGCCCAGACGGCCACCACCGCACTGCACCACACCTTCTTCTGGCGCCGCCTCTATAGCCCCGGCAGCGATGTCTGCCGCGTCTACCGGCGCGCCGATGGCGGCTGGGACCTGCGCGGCACGGCCGTGTTCCATGACGAAGGGCGGGCCTGCGACATGGGCTATGAGGTCAGCGTCGATGCGCGCTGGGTGACCCAGGCCGCCCATCTGAGCGGCCATTGCGGCGAACGCGTTGTGGACCTGCATTTTCGCGCCGGGACCGATGGGCGCTGGCGGGTGGGGCAGGGCGGTGAAGCTGGGGCCGATGCCGGTGTCCTGGCCACAAGCTGCCCGGACTTCGACCTGAACTTCAGCCCCGCCACCAACATGATCGCCATCCGCCGCATGGCGCTGCAGGTGGGGCAGCAGGCGCAGGCCCCTGCTGCCTGGCTGTCCTTCCCGGACTTGCGGCTGCAGGAGCTGCCGCAGGTCTATCGGCGGCTGGATGCCGTGCGCTACCAGTACGACGCGCCTACCGTGGGGTACAGCGGGGTGCTCGAAGTGTGCGAGCACGGCGCCGTGGTGCACTACCCGGAATTGTTTGCGCGCTCTGCCTCCTGAGCGCCCGTCGGCCCGCCGGGCCCGCTTGTTTCCTCGACGCAACAGGGCCCGACTGTGTCACGCACGTGACGCACTCGCCCCCCAAGCTCCCGTGCTTTCCCAACCTCCCGCAGAAAGAAAGACACACAGCATGGGCTTCGCACTCAACACCTCCGCCTGGCGCCGCACGGCCGCCGCTTTCGCCCTGGCCGCACTGACCGCTGCCACTCTGGCCGCCTGCGGCGGCAGTGACGACGACAACGGCGAATCCCGGGTGGCATCTCTCAAGCTGATCGGCACCGCGTCCCTGCCCACCGGCACCCTGTTCGAGGGCGTGGAATTCGGCGGCATCTCGGGCCTGGACCAGGCCACCGACGGTAGCTACTGGGCCATCTCCGACGACCGGGGCGGCGAGCGCGGCACGCCGCGCTTCTACAACCTGAGCATCGATTACGGCGCCACCGGCCCGGTGACGGTCAAGGTCAACCGCCAGACGTATATGCAGCGCGAAGACGGCACCACCTTCCCCGCCAACGCCCGCACCGTGGACCCTGAAGCCATCCGCCTGGCGCCCAACGGCAACCTGTACTGGTCGTCCGAAGGCAACTGGGGCACCACGCCAGCCACGCTGTTCCAGCCCTTCCTGCGCGAGATGACGACCGCCGGCAAGTTCGTGCGCGAGTTCAAGACGCCCGCGGCCTACAACTACGTGGACAACAGCACCACGGGCGGGCGCAGCAACAAGCTCTTCGAGGCCCTGACCGTGGCGCCCGATGGCACCGTGTTCGTGGCCAACGAAGACGCCCTGGTGCAGGACGGCCCCATCACCACCATCCAGGCCGGCAGCGTGGTGCGCGTGACCGCCATGGACCCCGCTACCGGAAACGCCAAGGCCCAGTACGCCTACCAGTTGCCCAAGATCCCGGTGGATGCACCCGCCGGCGCCCCGTTCGGCCCCGACAACGGCCTGTCGGACATGCTGGCCATCGGCAACAAGAAATTCATCGCCATCGAACGCGCCTTTGCCTCCGGCATCGGCAACACCATCCGCCTGGTGCTGACCGAGATCACCGACGCCACCACCAACGTCACCAGCATGGCCAGCCTGGCAGGCAATGCTGCCTACACCCCCATGACCCGCAAGCTGCTGCTCGATATGCCCATCACCTACCAGGGCGTCAAGCTCGACAACATCGAAGCCATCACCTGGGGCAAGACATTGCCCAACGGCCATCGCACCATCGTGCTGGCGGCGGACAACAACTTCACGGCGGATACGCAGGCGAATCAGTTTGTGGTGTTCGAGGTGTTGCCGGAGTAAATGGGCGCTGCGCTCGCAGGGCATGTGCGGGCGACCTGCCGCAATTTTGTCCCGGCGACTGTGCGGTGGCAGTTTGCGGGGGGGCGGTTGGCGCGGGATGTGCAGGGCCGCCAAGATGGCGACCGCCCCGTGCCTCGCACAGCTGTTTGGTTCTGCCTACCCTTCGTCTGAAGGTGCCGTGCACTCTGCACCCTGCGGGTGCGTGAACACGCCGACAAAACGTTCATCGGGCCCTGCAACATATGCTTACAACGCGCTCGTCAAAAGCACAGGCCTTCGCATTGAGCGCATGTACAGTATGCGGTAATAAAGGCAATGCCTATGTTGCGTTCTTGTTGAGATCTGCTCTAACAAGATGCCATAAAAAGTCAAGAAAATATTGGGAGGGAGTTTATGTTCTCTGCTGCAAAGCGGGCTGGTGTGTTGTTTGCTCGCGCTTCGGTAAATCTTCTGGAAAAACTCATCGTCGGGTTTTTGAAAATCACCAGACTGCAGTTTCTAACGCCAAGGCATGCAGGAATTGCCTCGATTTTTGGATTATTGCTTGTCTCGTCGCAATGCATCAATGCGGCTGTTCCGCGCGAGGTGTATTACCTTGGGTATGGATACACTGAAGAGCTGGGACAACCGTACTATACCAAGCGTGGCTATTGTGACGCCTATTCTGCTTGGCGTGGGAGCAGTCCGAATGATCAATTCACATTCACAGTCGTTGAGGTCATCGATCAAGATGGGACAAATCTTGCATGCGGAGGGTGGTTGCGGCAAAAAGGAACATCCTATGATATGTATACGTACATTGGAGTTACTGCCTACTACCCGTGCCCAGCCAATTCAGGAAATTATGTAGCCAATGACTGCGACTGCAATTTTGGATATACCGAAAGAGGTGGTAAGTGCGAGCTGAAAAATAGTATTCCTGGCGGCTTGAGTGGAGCTTCCTGCCCGGCCTCAGCCTACAGTGGACCAGGTGGTAGTACCAGGAACCCCATTCTCTTGAGCACCGGAGAAAAGTATCTCAACGAGGATGACTTCTCCGACCTGTCTGCCCATCCACTGGGGTTCTCCCGCAACTATCTCCATCGGAGAAGCTTGAGTCAAAGCGCTGTAGGTGCAGGCTGGTCTCACAGCTACGCAGAGCGTCTTCAGCATGAGCCTGCGGTGGGAGCCGCAGCACGAGTAAAGCCATCTCCTGCAAAGCTCACTATTTTTCTGAGTGACGGATCGGAGAGGTGGTTCTTGCCTTCCGGCGATGGCTGGATTGCGCTGGACAGCGCCGACACTTTGGAAGCCTCCCCTCCGGGTTGGATCCACAAGTCTGCGTCTGACGATGTCGTTCGCAAGTTCGATGCTTCTGGAAAACTGCTCAGCCACCAGCAACGAAATGGCTGGACCTACCAATACGGCTACGGCCCAGGCGACAAACTGCAGACTGTCACCAACCAGTTCGGTCGCACGCTGCATTTCGCCTACTACGGCTCGCAACTGTCCAGTGTCAGCTTGGATACGGCGGTGAAGGCTACGTATAGCTACGACAGTTCTGGGCGGCTGCAAACAGCAACGTTTGCAGACGGCGCATCCAAGTCCTATCTTTACGAAAATTCGGCACTCCCCCAAGCAATCACCGGCATTGTGGATGAAAATGGGACACGCTTGGCAACCTTCACCTACAACGGTGGCGCTGCAGTCAAAACAGAGCGCGCCGGAAATGTGTCTGTTTATGAAGTGGGTTATCCAGGAGCTCACAATGGTTCAACAACCGTCAAAGATCCGCTGGGGGTTACTCGCAATTACTCCTACAGGAGAAATGGCGGCAGCCTGGCTATCGTATCGAGCGATTACGCCTCGGGCGGATACTCCAATAATGCCGCGAGCCGCGTGCAAAACTCTTTGGGCCTCATTGATTCCGAAAAAGATTTCCTTGGCTTCTCCACTTCCTTTACCTGGGATAACGCTCGCCGCCTTCCCCTGACAAAGATCGAGGCCGTCAACCAGCCGGAAAGCCGCACGACCTCAACAGCCTGGCACAGCCTTTGGAGCTTGCCTGTGGAGGTCACAGAGCCTGGCCGCACGACTGGCTACACCTACGACAGCCAAGGCAACGTGCTGACAAGCACCCTCACGGGCACGGGGCCGGGGGGCGTGGCGCGCACCACCACGTGGACCTACAACTCGGCCGGCTTGGTTGCCACTGAGACCGCCCCAAACGGGGCCGCCACCAGCTATACCTACGACAGCCTGGGCAACCTCACCCAGAGCACCAATGCCCTGGGCCATGTGGACACCTACACCCATGACAGCACAGGCCGCGTGCTTAGCCACACCGCACCCAACGGCTTGGTGAGCAGCTATACCTACGATGCGCGTGGTCGCGTGCTCACCATCAACCGCGGCGGGCAAGTCACCACCTTGACCTATCGCCTTAGTGGACACATTGCAACGGCCACGTTTGCGCATGGCTACAGCGTCACGTATGCCTATGACGCAGCTCAGCGCATGACAGGCTGGAGCGACAACCGTGGCAATACCGGCACCTATGTGCTGGACGCCATGGGCAACCGGACCGACGAGGAAGTGCGCGACAGCCAGGGGCAACTGGCCTGGAAACTGGCACGTACCATCAACATAATGAATTTGGTTGCCAGCACCACCTTGGGCCCGCATTCATCTAGGGTCAACACCTACGACAACAACGGTCAGTTGGTCCAGACCAGCCGTGGCAGCAGCGAGCACAACCAGGTTACGCTGGACGGCCTGCGCCGCGTCAAGACCGCTTACGACGCGTCCAACGCTGCGACTTCGCTGACATACAACGCCCTGGATGGGGTTACGTCCGTTACGGACCCCAAGAGCGTCACCACGGCCTACACCCGCGACGCCCTGGGCAACGCCACCAGCGAAGCCAGCCCCGACAGCGGCAGCGAAACCACCCAATACGACGCTCTGGGCCTGCCCGTCAGCATCACCAACGCCCTGGGCCAGGCAACGACCATCACGCGTGACCTGCTGGGCCGCCCCACGTCCATCGTGCACACCGGCGGCACCACTACCCTGCGCTACGACCAGAGCACCGCAGCCAAGGGCTACCTCACCGAAATCGAAGATTCCAGCGGCCTGACCACCTACCAGCGCGACCTGCACGGCCGGGTGACAAGCCAGACCCAGAAGCTCATCAACAACGACACCCGCACCCTGGCCTACAGCTACAACGCCACCACGGGTTTGCTCACCAGCACCACTTACCCCGGCGGCCAGGTCCTGCAACACGTGTATGACGCCACCGGCCAGCTCACCGGCCTCACCTGGGCCGGCCAACCCTTGGTCAGCGGCATCGCATGGAGCCCCCTGGGCCAGCCCACCGGCTGGAGCTGGAACCTGCCCGGCGGCGCGGCGGCCATCCCCGCCACCCGCAGCTACAACACCGCAGGTCAGCTGACCAACACCGAGTTCAGCAGCTATGTGTATGACGGAGCAGGCCGCATCACCAGCCTCACCCAGAACCTGATGCAGCCCGCCAGCACCGACGCCCAGGCCAGCACCGTCACCCAGGCCCCGGCCACCTGGACCGTCACCTACATCCCCACAGGCCGCATCACCAGCTTCACCAAGTCCGCCGCCAGCGGTACCCCAGCCGACACCGTCACCTACACCTACGACCCCAACGGCAACCGCACCAGCAGCAGCCAGCAACGCGCAGGCACCACCACCAACCGCACCTACACCCTCACCGCCAACCGCCAGACCGGCTTCAGCCAGACGCAAACGGGCGCCAGCACCGCCAGCACCAGCGTCACCTACGAGTACAACGCCGCCGGCGACCTGCTGAGCGACGGCCTGCGCACGTTCCAGTACGACAGCCAGGAACGCCTGGAAAAAGTCACCACCGGCACGGGAGCAGACGCCCCCAGCACCCAGTACGCCCACAACGCCCTGGGCCAGCGCGTGTTCAAGACCGAACCGCTGTTCGCCAGCGGTAGCGGATCAGGTGGAACCACCAGCGGCAAGAACCTCAACAACCTCCTGGCCGACCCGGAAGACCAGGAAGCGGCGGAGAAAGAAAAGGAACAGGACAAGGGCCTCATCCAGACCGCCTTCGAATTCTTCACCCGCCTGTGGAGCCCCGGTACCAGCGACGCGCAAAAGCTCGGCTTCGCGTACGTCTACGGCCAGGACGGCACCCTGCTGGGTGAATACGGCATGGGCGGCAGCCACAGCAGCGGCACCACCCAGTACATCTACCTGCCCACGGCCAACGGCCCCATGCCCATTGCCGCCATCGTCAATGGCGTGGCGTATGCCGTGCACAGCGACCACGTGAACACGCCGCGCAAGCTCACCCAGGCCGATGGTCAGGTGGCCTGGCAATGGGCGTACAGCGCGTTTGGGGACGAACAGCCCACCCTGGGATCGAAGCGCTTCACCAACGAAACGACGACCCCCACCACGGGCACCACCACCATCCCCGAAGTGACCTTCAACCTGCGCTACCCGGGACAGTACTACGACAAAGAAAGCAACCTGCACTACAACTACTTCCGCAGCTACAGTGCGGAGCGGGGGCGGTATACGCAGGCTGATCCGATTGGGCTGGAGGGGGGATTCAATCGGTTTGGGTATGTAAACGGCAGTTCGCTAAATGAGGTAGATCCCTACGGGCTCCACCCAGTCATGCGTCTCTATACGATGGCGCAAAGCGCGTTGTACCGTTACGCTCCTGCACTCACGGAATTTATTGCAAGTGCATCTGGCGTCAATGGGGCTGTGGTATCGCCCATGAGTCCGATGGTGGCGCAGATTCCGACGAGTGTTTCTCGCATGACACCGGTGGCGCGCGGGATTGTTGAGGCAGCTGAGTCTGGTGGTTTTTGCCCAGCAACTGGTGATATCGTTGAACGGACTTTTATGACATCGAAAGGACCTGTTGACTTTATCGCTGACGTGGTAGTGCAAGATGGGCGGCTGATTCTAGATAATTCCATCCTGTATGCCCGCTCAAACTCGCCGCTTAGCGGGATGTCTCGCGAGTTATATCGCGGGTTTGGTGACTTGAGAGGTTGGGCAGCACATCACGGTTTTGATGCTCTTGAAATTAATGGTATCCGTGCCCTGAACAGTTCTTCTGCGAATCCGGGTTCAACTTGGTCTAGGTCCTGGGATTTGAAAAAGTAGGAATATGGAAAAATTTGAATTTATTGCAAAGCAGCATGCAGATGGTGCAACCATAGTGCAAACGATAAAAGCATGCATGAGGGAGTATAAAATTTCCTTGAGTGAGGCGCATGAAATAGTCTCAACGCATCCTGCTTGGGCGTCGATTGTGAAGGCTGCGGAGCCTCTTTATCGTGATCTTGCTGCAGATAAAGAATAAATTGAAAACTATTTTGAGATTGCCGAGGGTATGCTGTGCCGGACCTTAAGCGCAGGGGGAGCGCTTGCTGCAGGCGCAAGAGCAACCTGTGATCGTAGAATACGTTCATTTCAAGATGCGAACACGGGGTGATTTCTTTACCCGCCGCCAGAAAAATCGTTGGCGAAGCTATTCCGTCACCTTTCAATCATCTCCTGCACCTTGGCCGCCAACGCCGCCACATCAAACGGCTTGGTAATCACCTCCATCCCAAACGCCAATAACCCATTGCCCACGGCGGCGTTTTCGGCATACCCGGTGATGAACAGCACCTTCAGGTCCGGTCGCGTCACGCGCCCCGCGTCGGCCACCTGGCGGCCGTTCAGGCCGCCGGGCAGGCCCACATCTGTCAGCAGCAGGTCGATGCGGCGGTCGGACTGCAGCACGTGCAGGCCCGCGGGGCCGTCGCCCACCGAGATCACGTTGTAGCCCAGGTCTTCGAGTTCCTCGGCGATCAGGCCGCGGATGGTGGCTTCGTCCTCGATGAGCAGCACCACCTCGCCATCGCCCCTGTGGTCGAAACTGGGCAGGGCCTCCTGGCCGGCCTGTTCGGCGTCGCCCACGTAGCGCGGCAGGTACAGGCACATGGTGGTGCCCTGGCCGGGCTCGGAATAGATGCGCACCTGCCCGCCCGACTGGCGCACGAAGCCGTACACCATCGACAGACCCAGCCCCGTGCCCTGGCCCATGGGCTTGGTGGTGAAGAAGGGGTCGAAGGCGCGCGCGATCACCTCGGGCGCCATGCCCACGCCGGTGTCGGTCACGCAAAGCGAGATGTACTGGCCCGGGGGCAGCTCGCGCTCGGCGGCGGCGCGGTCGTCCAGCCATTTGTTGGCGGTTTCGATGGTCAGGCGCCCGCCGTTGGGGGCCATGGCGTCGCGCGCGTTGATGCACAGGTTGAGCACGGCGTTTTCCAGCTGCGAGGGGTCCACCTGCGTGAGCCACAGGCCGCCCGCGCCCACCACCTCCACCTCGACCGACGGGCCCACGGTGCGGCGCACCATCTCCTCGATGCCGCCCACCAGGCGGTTCACATCGGTGGGGCGCGGGTCCAGCGTCTGGCGGCGTGAAAACGCCAAGAGGCGCTGGGTGAGCGAGGCCGCGCGCCGCACCGAGCTTTGCGCCATGCCGATGTAGCGTTCGGTGTTGTCGAAGTTGCGCGCGTTCAGGCGTTTTTCCAGCACCTGCAGGCTGGCGCTCATGCCCGCCAGCAGGTTGTTGAAGTCGTGCGCAATGCCGCCCGTGAGCTGGCCAATGGCCTCCATCTTCTGCGACTGGCGGAATTTCGCCTCCACCTCCATCAGCTCGTTCGTGCGCTCGGTGACCTTGCGCTCCAGCGACTCGTTCATCTCGCGCAGTTGGGCTTCGTTGCCGCGCAGCTCGCTTTCGGAGCGCGCGCGTTCGGTGGCAGTGCGGGTGCGGCCTGCAATCTCGCGCATGAACTCGCATTCTTCCTGAGTCCACTGGCGCACGTCGCTCTGGTTCACGAAGAGCACGGCCACCAGGCGTTCGTGCTCCACCACGGGGATGTTCATGAAAGCACGCGCACTGCGCGACTCCAGCGCTTGCGCTGCCACCGCAGTACGGGGGTCCGTGCGCACATCGGTTACCCTGACGAGTTCATCCTTCTTGAGGGAGTCGACGAAGGTGCCAAAGTCCCGCAGGCAGAGCTCTCCCTGCAGTGTCGGCACCCCTGGGGCCGTCCAGTCGCACTGCACCCGCAGCATGTCGGTATCGTGGTCCACGCGGCCATAGCCTGCACGGCTCACCTTGAGGGTCTGGCCCAGGATGCGGGCCGCGGCCAGGCTGATGTCGTCCACGTCGGCAAGGCCGCGCAACTGGCTGGTGAACTCGATCAGGGCGTCTCGCTTGGCCTCTGCGGCCACCCGCTCGGTCACGTCCAGGCCTTCCACGAAGATGCCCGTCACCGCGCCGGAGGTGTCGCGGATCGGCTGGTACACGAAGTCCAGGTAGCGCTCGCTCACCGGCTCGCCCGCGTGCTGCTGGATGTCGAAACGCGCACCGAAGGCAGTTGCAGCCCTGCCGCTGGTGTACACGCCATCGAGCATCGCCAGGTAGCCCTGCTCGGCGGCTTCGGGCAGCGCCTCGGCCACGGTGCGGCCCACCAGGGTGCGGTCACCCACCAGCTCCAGGTACTTGGGGTTGGCCAGCTCGATGCGATGGCTGGAACCCTGCAGCAGCACCATGAAGCTGGGCGACTGCTCGAACAGCTGGGCAAAGCGCTCGCGCTCCATCAGCAGGCGCCGGTCGGCCAGCACCTTGTCGGTGGTCTCCACCACCAGGGCCATGGCGCCCACGGGGGTGCCCGCGTCGTCCACCAGAGGCGAGTAGTTCAGGTCCACCCACAGCGGCTTGTACACGCCGTCACGGTTCAGGCTCAGCTCCTGGTCTTCGTAGGTCAGCGTTCCGCCGGCCAGGCAGACCTTGAGCACCCGGTCGTTGAGGTCGGCCGCCTCGGGCCAGGCCTCGCGGATCTTCATGCCCAGAAGGCCCGGGTGGCGCGCGCCCGAGAACCTGGAGTAGGGGTCGTTGTAGATCAGCACGCCCGATTCACCCCACAGCGTGGCAATCGGCATGGGGCAGCGCAGCATGTTGGCCAGCGCCAGCGTAAGGTGTGCGGGCCAGTGCTCCATCGGGCCCAGTTCGGTGGAGGCCCAGTCGAAGCGCGCGATCAATCCGGCCATTTCGCCGCCAGCGGACAGGATGGAAGCTTGGGTAGTCGGTATACCGGAGGACATTGGTGCCTGGTGGTGTGAGCGGGCTGTGCCCGGAAACGGCGTTGCGGCACCGCATTTTTCGCACGATGATAAAGACGCCTGTCCAAAGTTCTTGTAGGCGTTCGCCTATGCCCTTCCTGAAACATACACGGGTTGGCTGGGCGGGCCGGTGCTGGTCACCCCGTGCCCGGCCGCTGCGCCATGACCAGGGTGTACAGCGCCTGCGCCGCCACCGACAGGCTTCGGTCGCGCCGGCGCACCAGGTAGATCTGGCGCAGCAGTCCGGGCAGTGCCAGAGGCCGGGTTACCAGGCCGGGCTGGTTGAAGTGGAACAGCGTGAGCGCCGGTACCACGCTGATGCCCAGGCCAGCGCGCACCATGCCCATCACGCTGGCCAGTTGCTCCAGCTCCATCAGGGTGTGCATGCCCTGGGGGTGGAAGGCCGCCTCCAGGTACTGGCGCACGCTGCTGGTGCGCGCCAGGTGAATGAAGGGGTACGCCGCCAGATCGGCCGGGGTGATGGCCTTTTTGCGCCGGGCCAGGGCGTGGTCGGCCGGGCACACCAGGTGGAAGTCGTCGCTGCAAAAGGGCTCGGCCTGCAGCTCGGGCGTGTCGGCGCGGATGGCGGCCAGCGCAAAGTCGGCCTTGCCGCTGGCCACGCGCTCGATGCAGGGCTCCGACAGCACGTCGGCAATGTCGATCTCGATGCCTGGGTAGGCGCTGCGGTAGGCGGCCAGCACCCGGGGCAGCCAGCCGGCAGCCAGGGATGGCAGCAGCGCCACGGCCACGCGCCCGCGCTGCAGGGTGGCCGCATCGCGCACGGCGGCCAGCGCGGCCGTGATCTCGCCGCGGATGCGCCGGGCCGACTCCAGAAAGTTCTGTCCCTCGCCCGTCAGGTCCACATGCCGCGTGCTGCGGTCGAACAGGCGCAGGCCCAGGTCGTCCTCCAGCGCGCGGATGAGGGCGCTGAACGCCGGCTGCGAAAGGTGGCACTGAGCGGCGGCGCGCGTGAAGTTGCGCTGCTCGGCCAGGGCCAGAAAGGCGTCGAGCTGGCGGGTGGAAAGGTGGTGCTGCGCGCCCATGGATGATTAATCTGCGAAACGGATGGATTGATACCAACAATCTATTTCACAGAATAACACCGGGTGCCTACATTCGGCCCAGGAGACAAAGACACCCTTTATGGCGAACAACGCAACATTGCTGGTCGGCTGCGCCGCCGGTTTCTCGGGCGACCGCACGGACGCCGCTGCACCCGTGGTGCAGGCCCTGGTCGCCAGCGGCAAGCCGGCCGTGCTGATCTTCGAGACCCTGGCCGAACGCACCCTGGCCCTGGCCCAGCTGGCCCGCCGCACCGACCCCGATGCGGGCTACGAGCCCCTGCTGATGGACATGCTGCGCCCCGTGCTGGGCGACTGCCTGGCGCATGGCGTGCGCATCGTGAGCAACTTCGGCGCCGCCAACCCCGAGGGCGCGGCCCGGCGCATCGTGCGCCTGGCAGCCGAGCTGGGCCTGCGCCGCCCGCGCGTGGCCGTGGTGCAGGGCGACGACCTGAGCGGCCCCGCCCACAGCGCGCTGCTGCAAGGCGCCCTGGGCGATGCCATGCCCACCGAACCCATCGCCAGCGCCAACGCCTACATCGGCGCCCAGGCCATTGCGGGTGCGCTGCGCGAGGGCGCCGACGTGGTGGTCTGCGGTCGCGTGGCCGACCCCTCCCTGGTGCTGGGCCCGGCCCTGGCCCACTACGGCTGGGCGCACGACGACTGGGACCGCCTGGCCCGCGCCACCATGGCCGGCCACCTGCTCGAATGCGGCGCCCAGGTCACGGGCGGCTACTTTGCCGACCCCGGCTACAAGGACGTGCCCGGCATGGCCCGCCTGGGCTACCCCATCGCCGAGATCGACGCCGACGGCCACTGCACCATCACCAAGCCCCCGGGCACGGGCGGGCGCATCGACGAGCGCACCGTCAAGGAGCAGCTGTTGTACGAGCTGCACGACCCCGCCGCCTACCTGACCCCCGACGTGGTGGCCGACATCACCGAGGCCCGCGTGACTGCCGTGGGCCCCGACGCCGTGCGCCTGGAAGGCGTGCGCGGCCATGCGCGTCCGCCCACGCTCAAGGTCAACGTGTGCTTCGAGTCGGGCTGGTTTGCCGAGGGCGAGATTTCGTACGCCGGAGCCCGGGCCGAGGCCCGCGCCCGCCTGGCGGGCGAGGTGCTGCGCGAGCGCCTGGCCGGCCTGGGCCCGCTGCGCATCGACCTGATCGGCGTGACCAGCGTGCTGGGCGACGATGCCGGCCGCTGGCTGGATGGCGCCGGCGGGGATGCGCGCGACGTGCGCCTGCGCGTGGCCCTGCAGCACCGCGACCATGCCAGCGCCCAGCGCCTGCTGCGCGAGGTGACCGCCCTCTACACCTGCGGCCCCGCAGGAGGCGGGGGTGTGCGCACGGCCATGCGGCCGCGCCTGGGCACCGTGTCGTGCCTGGTGCCGCGCGAGGCCGTGCCCACGGGCTACCGCATGTTCGATGAAGCCATGGGGCAAGAAAGGGCCGCAGCATGACAGGCAACACCACCATCACCGTGCCCCTGTACCGCCTGGCACACAGCCGCACCGGCGACAAGGGCAACCGCTCCAACATCAGCGTCATTGCCTGGCACCCCGCGCTGTGGGATGTGCTGCTGGCCGAGGTGACCGAGGCCGCCGTGGCGCGTCATTTCGCGCACCGCCAGCCGGGGCGGGTGGTGCGCTACGTGCTGCCGCAGCTGCAGGCCATGAACTTCGTGCTCGACGACGTGCTGGACGGCGGCGTGAACGACGCCCTCAACCTCGACAGCCATGGCAAGGCGCTGAGCTATTGGCTGCTGGACCTGCCGGTGCAGGTGCCCACGGCGCTGCAGCAGCACCTGGCCGGACACGGCTGAGACTTTTTCGATTTCTTTCACCATCAACAACACCAGGAGACACGCACCATGACCGCATTCCACCTTCCTTCCCGCCGACAGGCCTTGTCCGCCACCGTGGCGCTGGCCGCATCGCTGGGCTTGGCCGGCAGCGCGCTGGCGCAGGCCTACCCGGCCAAGGCCATCACCTTCGTCGTGCCGTTTGCCGCCGGCAGCGCCACCGACCAGCTGGCGCGCGCCATCGGCCAGTCCATCACCACAGACACCAAACAGCCCGTGGTCATCGACAACAAGGCCGGCGCCAGCGGCATGATCGCCGCGCAGGCCGTGGCCAAGGCGCCTGCCGACGGCTACACCATCCTCGTCACCACCAACACCACGCACGCGGCCAACGAGCACCTGTACAAGAAGCTCTCGTACGATCCGGTGAAGGACTTCGCGCCCATCAGCGGCCTGGGCAAGGGCGGGCAGGTGATGGTGGTGAACGCCGCATCGCCCTACAAGAGTGTGGCCGACGTGTTGGCCGCGGCCAAGAAGACACCGGGCAAGCTGAGCTTCGGCAGCGGCAGCTCGTCGAGCCGCATGGCCGGCGAGATGCTCAAGCAGCTGGCGGGCGTGGACATCCTGCACGTGCCCTACAAGAGCAACCCCCTGGCCATCACCGACCTGCTGGGCGGCCAGATCGACATGATGATCACCGACACCTCCACCGGCGTGCCCCAGGTCAAGGCCGGCAAGCTGCGTGCCCTGGGCTACTCCACGCAAAAGCGCAGCTCGCAGCTGCCCGAGGTGCCCACCATCGACGAGGCCGGCGTCAAGGGCTACGACATGGGCTACTGGTTCGCCGCCTACGCCCCGGCCAACACGCCGCCTGCCGTGGTGGCCCGCCTCAACGAGCTGATGGCCGCCGCCACCAAGAGCGCCGCCGCCAAGTCCTTCTACGACGTGGCCGGCTCCGAAGCCTGGACCACCACGCCTGACGAGCTGGCCAAGTTCCAGGCCGCCGAGACGGTGAAGTGGGGCAAGGTCATCAAGGCGGCCGGCATCGAAGCCGAGTAGGCCTTGCTTACCTGCGCGCCCATCCGCGCGCAGCCCTGTGCAGCGCGTTGACGGCGCGCACAGCCCATCCCTGATTTGAGCCCGCCGGCTGCCTGCGCGAAGCCGGTGCGGGCGCAGCCATGCCAGAGAGCCTGCCCAACCCGGGCGAGGTGAAGGGCCGCTGCATGCCCGTTTTTTTTCCGCAAGCAAGACCACAAGACCCACCGCACAGGAGACAAGCGACATGAGAAAGCATCTTTTCCCCACCCTGGGCGCCATTGCCCTCACGGCCGCAGCCGCAGCAGCCCTCACGGCCGCAGCCGCAGCAGCCCTCACGGCCGCAGCCGCAGCAGCCCTCACGGCCTGCGGCGGCAGCGACAACGACGACGGCCTGACCGGCAAGACCCCGGCCATGAAGCTCGAGCTGTACGGCAACCAGGCCGGCTACGTGGCCGCGGTGACCGAGGCGGCCAACGCCCTGGTGGCCCAGCGCCTTCTGCTGCCGCGCGATGCGCAGGCGCAGATCGAACGGGCCAAGGCCACGGTAATCCTTCCCTGAGGGCAGCGTGATGCTGTGACGCAAAGGCCGGGGCTCGCGCCCCGGCCTTTTTCATTTCAAAGTGACCAGGGCGCCCCTTTGAAGCGCTCGACCAGAAAATCCAGCAGCGCCCGCACCGCCGGTGACTGGTGCCGGCGCGACGTGTACAGCGCGTTGATCGCCATCACCGGCAGCTCCCAGCCGGGCAGCAGCGCCCGCAGCTCGCCGCTGGCGATGTGCGGATTGGCCAGGTAGGTAGGCTGCAGCGCAATGCCGCCGCCCGCCAGCGCCGCGCGCAGCAGGGTGGTGGCCTCGTTGGCGCTGAAGTGGCCGGACACGGCCACGCGCTCGGTGCGGCCGTTCTGGGACAACTCCCACACGCTCTTGCCGAAGTTGGCGTAGCTCAGGCAGCGGTGGCGTTCCAGCTCGGCCGGCAGGGCGGGTACGCCATGGCGCGCCAGGTAAGCGGGCGAGGCCACCAGCACCGAATCGCAGCGCGCCAGCGGCCGGGCGATCAGCATGGGGTCGGGCCCGCTGCTGATGCGGATCGCCAGGTCGATGCGCTTTTCCACCAGGTTGAGCGAGCCTTCGCTGGCATCCAGGTCGATCTTGAGCTGCGGGTGCAGCGCCAGGAAGTCGGCAATCGCCGTGCCCAGCTGCGCATAGGCGAACGAGACGCTGCAGGTCAGCCGCAACTGGCCGCGCAACTCACCCTCGGTCGTGGCCGTGGTCTCTTCCTCGATGTCTTCCACCAGCGCCAGCATCTGCTGGCAGCGGCGCAGGGCCTGCTCGCCCGCATCGGTCAGCGTCACGCTGCGGGTGGTGCGCTGCAGCAGCCGGGCCTGCAACCACTGCTCCATCTCGCCCACATAGCGGGTGACCATGGCGCGCGACATCTCCATCCGCTCGGCCGTGGCGCTGAAGCTGCCGCTGGTGGCGACTTCCACAAACACCCGCATGGCGGTCAGGCGGTCCATATTTGCTCTATTAATAAAACAAATATGCGCATTTTATGCGGTTTATTGGATCGATTGGTGCAAATAAACTGCAGCCATCGCAATCAAAACCTTCTGGAGAATCCGCATGTTTCACACCACCATCCTTGCCGCCACCCTGTCCATCGCCTTTGCCGGTGCCCATGCCGCCGAGCCGCTGCAGCTCAAGGTCTACAACGCCGATGGCAACAGCTTCAACGTCAATTCCACCCTGGTCTACGGCGAAAAGGAGGCCATGGTCATTGACGCCGGCTTCACCCGTGCCGATGCCCTGCGCATCGCTGCCAACGTGCTCGACAGCGGCAAGGCGCTCAAGACCATCTATGTGAGCCAGGCCGACCCCGACTACTACTTCGGCGTGGAAACGCTCAAGGAGTTCTTTCCCCATGCCGAGGTGGTGACCACCCCCGCGGTGCTGGAAAAGATCAACGCCAAGCTGCAAGGCAAGCTCGCCTTCTGGGGCCCCAAGATGGGCGCCAACGCACCGCGCACGCCCGTGCTGCCCAAGGCCATCTCGGGCAACACCCTCACCGTGGACGGCCAGGTGGTGGAGATCCGCGGCACCACCGGCCTGCTGGCACACCGCCCCTACGCCTGGATTCCCTCGGTGAAGGCCGTGGTAGGCAACATCGGCGTGTTCGGCACCAACACCCACGTGTGGACCGCCGACACCCAGACCGTGGCCGAGCGCAGCGCCTGGGTGGCCCAGCTCGACGAGATGGCCGCCTTGCAACCCACCGTGGTCGTGCCCGGCCACATGGCCGCCGGCACCGCGCTGACCGCGGCCAATGTCACCTACACCAAGGGCTACCTGCAGGCCTTCGAGAAGAACGCCGCCGCCACCAAGACCAGCGCGGAGCTGATCGAGGCCATGAAGACGGCCTATCCCGCAGCGCCCATGGGCTTGTCCTTGGACATCGGCGCCAAGGTGAACAAGGGTGAGATGAAGTGGTAAGCAGCATGTCCACCGAAGTCACCTCCGTCACTTACCTGTTCGACCCCCTGTGCGGCTGGTGCTATGCCGCGGCGCCGGCCCTGGGCCGGCTGCAGGGCACGCACGGCGTGCGCATCACGCTGGCCCCGTCGGGCCTGTTCGCCGGGCAGGGCGCCCGGCCCATGGACGCGCAGTTCGCCGCCTATGCCTGGTCCAACGACCAGCGCATCGAGCAGCTCACGGGCCAGCCCTTCACGCAGGCTTATCGCGACAACATCCTGGGCGCCGAGGGCGGCCGTTTCGACTCCGGCCCGGCCACCTTCGCACTGACCGCCGTGGCCCAGACCGCACCGGGCCGCGAACTCGAAGCCTTGCATGCGCTGCAGCGCGCGCGTTATGTCGATGGGCAAGACACGGCCGATGCGGCGGTGCTGGCCGAGGTGCTGACCGCCCTGGGTCTGGCCGATGCGGCCGCGCTCGCCCGTGCTCCCGATGCGGCTTTGCATCGCGCCATGGCTGAGCGCGTAGCCAACGCCCAGGCCCTGCTGCGTGCCGTCGGTGCGCGCGGCGTGCCGCAGCTGGTGGCCACGGGGCAGGGCGGGGCGCTGCGCCTGATCGGCGGCGATGCCCTGCTGGGGCCGCACGAGCGGCTGGTGGAACTGGTGATGTCCGCTGCGGCCTGATCACTCCATCGACGGATCGATCAGCACCTTGGCCCCGGTGTTGCGCGGGCCGTAGAAGGCAATGGCGTCGGCGCCCAGCGCCCCGGCCAGCGATACCGTGCGCGCATAGTGGCTGGCAAAGGTGGTCTTGAGCTCGGCCGCCACGCGCTGGCGCAGGGCCTGGGCGGCCTCGTTGCCGATCTTCTGCAGAAACGGGAACAGCAGCCAGCCGCCCACGCCCCAGGCCATGCCGAAGGTGCGCTGGATCTCGGTGGGGCGCGTGTCCAGGTGGCCATACAGGTAGACCTGCTTGTGCACGTCCGATCCATAGCGGCTGTACTCGGTCGCCTTGCGGTTGATGGCCGCCTCCATGCCCTGCAAAATCTGCCCGGCCAGCGTGCCGCCGCCCGTGGCGTCAAAGGCAATGGTCGCGCCCGTTGCGGCCAGGGCGTCGGTCAGTTCGACCATGAAGCCAGGCGAACTGCTGTCGCAGACGTAATGGGCACCGATCTCGCGCAGCAGCACCGCCTGCTCGGGCTTGCGCACGATGTTGACCAGGCCGATCCCGTCTTTCTGGCATACCTTGTTGAGCATCTGGCCCAGGTTGCTGGCCGCCGCAGTGTGCACCAGCGCGGTGTGGCCCTCGCGCTTCATGGTCTCCACCATGCCCAGCGCGGTCAGGGGGTTGACGAAGCACGACGCCCCCTCGGCCGCCGTGGTGCCGGCCGGCAGCGGCAGGCACTGCGCGGCGGGCATGGCCCGGTACTGCGCGTACATGGCCCCGCCGATCAGTGCCACCGTGCGCCCGAGCAGCGCCTGGGCTGCCGGCGAGGAGCCCGCCGCCACCACCAGGCCCGCGCCCTCGTTGCCCACGGGCATGCTCTGCCCCATGCGGGCAGCCATGCCGGGCATGGCGCGGTCTGGGATGCGCGCGGTCACTACGGGCCGGTCGGCGCTGCCTGCGACCTGCACGGTGGACAGATCGGCCGGCCCGAACAGCAGGCCGATGTCCGAGGGGTTGATCGGCGTGGCCTGGATCTGCACCAGCACCTCGTCGGGCCCCGGCGTGGGCACGGGCGTGGGTTCAAGGCTGATCTGCAGGGTGCCGTCCGGCTGCACGAGCGAGCGCAGTTGCAGGGCGGTGGAGGGGATGGTCGCGGTCATGGGTGTCTCCTGGGGAATGGCTGGTGCATTGTCGCCACTACGGGATTTTTTCGCTGTCACCCACCTAACGTCCGCACCATTTGCTCGTACATCGCATCCACCGCGGGGGAGCGCTGCGACTCCCTGCTGCGCAGCACCGCCACGTCCATCGAGTCGAGTGTGGGCAGGTCGAATTCGGCCGGCAGGTTCTGCAGTATCTGCAGGTTGGCCGGCACGCTGCAGCGCGTGAGCACGGCCACGGCCAGGCCGCTTTCCACGGCGGCCAGTTGGCCGGCCAGGCTGGAGCTGTGGTAGACGATGCGGTAGGCGCGGCGCCGTGCGGCCAGGGCCTTCATGGTGGCGATGCGCGCCAGGCTGGCCGATTCGTACACCGCAATCGGCAAGGGGTCGCGCCGCCAGGCCTCGAACTGGGCCGCGCCCACCCAGACCAGCGGCTCCTGGAACAGAAAGCGCCCGCGCTGCGGCTTGTCGCGCGAGACCAGGGCCAAGTCCAGCTCGCCGCGCCCCACGCGCGGGATCAGCGAGGTCGACTGCTCGCAGGTCAGCTCGATCTCCACCCCCTGGTAGCGGTGCGAAAAGCTGCGCAGCACGGGCGTGAGGTAGGTCGATGCATAGTCGTCCGGCACACCCAGGCGCACGCGGCCCGCCAGCCGCGGGCCGAACAGCGCCGCCTGCGTCTCGGCCTGCAGCTCCAGCATGCGGCGCGCGTAGGCCAGCAACTCCTGTCCCAAGGGGGTCAGCTCCAGGTGGCGCGGGCCGCGCAGCAGCACCGGGCGGCCCAGCGCAGATTCGAGCTTCTTGATCTGCATGCTCACCGCCGATTGCGAGCGGTGCACCAGCGGCGCCGCGCCCGAGAGCGAGCCGGCATCCACCACGGCGACGAAGGCGCGCAGCCAGTCGATCTGCAGGTCGGGGTAGTTCACCATGCGTGCAATGTATTCGATTACCGAATGGCTATGCTGCGAACTATGCGCTTTACCTGGGGCAACAAAGGCAGGACCATCGGCACCATGAACAACAAGGTTTCCGCACTGCCAGCTTCCTCCGCCATCCTCACTGGCACTGCCGACCCGGCCACTCTGGCCCGCGAGCGCGCAGGCCAGTGGCTCATGATCGCCGGCGGTGTGCTGCTGGGCACCATCGGCGTGTTTGTCGAAGAGGCCGGCCAGCACCCGCTGGTCACGGTGTGGTTCCGCTGCGTGTTCGGTGCGCTGGCCCTGGTGGCCTGGTGCCTGGCCACGGGCCGGGGCCGTGAGCTGCTGCTGCGCCACCAGGCCAGGAGCCGCTGGGTGGCCTGTGCCACGGGCGTGTTCATGGTGCTCAACTGGGCGCTGTTCTTCGCGGCTATCCCGCGTACCTCCATCGCGGTGGCCACAGTCATTTTCCACGTACAGCCGATCTGGGTCATCGTCTTCGGCGCGCTGTTCCTGCGTGAGACGATCTCGGGCACCCAGTGGGCGGCCACGCTGGCGGCCCTGGCCGGGCTGGTGCTCACCACCGGGCTGCTCGACGGCATCCCCGCCGGCACGGCCGATGGCGGCGCCTATGTGGCCGGGGTGCTGATGTGCCTGGGCGGCTCGTTCTGCTATGCCGCCGTCACCTTGCTGGCCAGCCGCGCGCCCGCGCCCATCAGCCCGTTCGCCCTGTCGCTGTGGCAGTGCCTGGTGGGCGCCGTGCTGCTGGCCTGGGCACCGCTGGCCTTCGGTGGGCCGCACACCGCTGCTGCCTGGGCCTGGCTCACCGGCCTGGGCGTGCTGCACACGGGCCTGGCCTACGTGATCCTGTTCGCCGGCATGGCCCGGCTGGCGCTGGGCAAGGTGGCGGTGCTGCAGTTCGTCTACCCGCTCACCGCCGTGCTGGTGGACTGGGCGGTGTACGGGCGCACGCTAAGCCCGGTGCAGTTGGGTGGGGTGGTGCTGATGGCGGGGGCGCTGTGGACCATACGGCGGCAGCCGGCGCAGGCGCCTGCAAGCCGATAAACTGCCGGCTCGCAGGCCTTGGCTTGCCATCAGGAGACAACACCATGGCTGCAGCACCGGCACCCCAGGAAGCCGAGACATCCGCATCGGCCCTCATCGACGCCAGGATCCGCGACCTGGCCGACTGGCGCGGCGCCACCCTGGCCCGCATCCGCAAGCTCATGCACGAGGCCGTGCCCGAGGTGGTCGAAGAGGTCAAATGGATGGGCGTGCCCGTCTGGTCGCATGCCGGCATCCTGTGCACCGGCGAGACCTATAAGCAGGCCGTGAAGATGACCTTTGCCAAGGGCGCTTCGCTGCCCGACCCCAAGGGCCTGTTCAATTCCAGCCTGGAGGGCAATACGCGCCGCGCCATCGACGTGCATGAGGGCGAGGCCATCAACGAAGCGGCGTTGAAGGCGCTGTTCCGTGCCGCGGCGGACTTCAATGGCCTGCAGGCCGCGCAGAAGAAGGCCAAGGCACCTGCGAAGAAAAAGACAAACTAACCAGCAAAGCCTCCTCCCAAGTCCTTGTCCAGCAGGCAGTCGATGAAAGCACCAAGAAGGGCTGGCCGGTGCTGCCGGTGGGGGTAGTAGAGGTACAGCCCCGGGCGCGAGATCGACCAGTCCGCCAGCACCTGGACCAAGCGGCCCTGGGCCAGGAGATCGCCCACGCCGTCGCGCTCGAAGTGGTAGGCAATGCCGAGTCCGTTCACCGCGGCAGCGATGCCGATGTCGGCGCGGTTGGTGACGACGGGGCCGTCCACCGCCACTTCCAGCCGTTTGCCCCTTTTCTCGAACTCCCAGCGGTAGTGCCTGCCGTCCATCTGGAGCCGCCAGTTGATGCACGCGTGGCCGTGCAGGTCGGCGGGTGTCTTCGGAATGCCCCGATCGGCAAGGTAGCCTGGGGACGCCACGGCAACCATGTTCAGGTCGGGCGTGAGGCGCACGGCAACCATGTCCTTCTCCAACCGCCCACCCACGCGGATGCCCGCGTCGAAGCGGCCGGCGACGATATCGGCCAGGGCGTCGTCGACCACGATGTCGAGCACCACATCCGGGTAGGCCTGGTGGAAGCGTGAAAGCCGGGGCGCAATGACGGTTCTCGCTGCGATCCCCAGCGTGTTGATGCGCAGCGTGCCCTTGGTCTGTCCTGCGGCTTCACTGGCCTGTGCGACGGCAACCGCCATCTCCCGGAACAGCGGGGCGATGCGCCCGTAGAGCTGCTCGCCACTGGCCGATGGCGCAACGCTGCGTGTCGTGCGATTCAGAAGGCGTGTGCCGATACGGCCTTCGAGCTGCCGGATGGTCTGGCTCAGCGCGGAAGGCGACAGGCCCAGGTGCTCTGCCGCCCGCGCAAAGCTCTTGCGCTCGACCACCGCAGCGAAGGCTTTCAGCTCTGCGAACTCGGATCCACGCATTATGTATTCCTTCCTACACAGCCCATCCGAATTCTAGAGCATTCACTAAATTCACATTGGCGCGCATCCTTGGGTCATCACCAACCACTGGAGCCATCGATATGAACGCCTTGACCCTTCCCGAACCCATCGCCGCGTACTTTGCGGCCGAACACCACCCCGAGGCGCTGGCGCGCTGCTTCACGGCGCAAGCCGTCATGAAGGACGAAGGCCACACCTACACGGGCATCGACGCCATCAAGGCCTTCATGGCCAAGGCATCGGCCCAATACGGCGCAACCAGCATGCCGTTCGCGCTCGAACGGGAGGAGGGCCTCCAGGTCGTCCGCGCCAAGGTGACGGGCAACTTTCCAGGCAGCCCGATCGACCTGTCATACCGCTTTCGGCTCGAACGCGGCCTGATCGCATCGCTGGAGATCAAGGCATGAGCTTCGACCTCCAACTCAAAGGCAAGCGCGCCCTGGTGACGGGCGGCACCAAGGGCCTGGGCGCGGCGCTCGTCAAGAGCCTTCAGGATGCCGGCGTGCAGGTGATGGCGACTGCGCGCTCTGCGCCGGATAAGCCGCTGGACGGCGTGGCCTATGTCCAGACCGACCTGGCGACCGCGCAAGGCGTGGCCAAGCTCGCACGCACGGTCACCGAACTCTGGGGCAATGTCGACATCCTGGTCCATTCCCTCGGGGGCTCGACCGCGCCGCCGGGCGGCTTCGCGGCCCTGGATGACGAGGTGTGGTTCAGCGAACTGAACCTGAACCTCCTGTCCGCAGTCCGGCTGGACCGCGCGCTGCTGCCCGCCATGCTGGCCAAGGGCGCAGGCGTGGTCCTGCACGTGACCTCGATCCAGCGTGTGCTTCCGCTTCCGGAGTCGACGACCGCCTACGCTGCGGCAAAGGGTGCGCTCTCGACCTACAGCAAATCCTTGTCGAAAGAGGTCACGCCCAAGGGCATACGCGTTCTTCGCGTCTCACCGGGCTGGATCGAGACCGAGGCCTCGGTGGCATTCGCACAGCGAATGGCTGTCCAGGCGGGCACGGACTACGAGGGCGGCAAGAAGATGATCATGGACTGGCTTGGCGGAATTCCGGTCGGTCGGCCCGCCAGCCCGCAGGAGGTCGCAGACCTGATCACATTCCTGGTGTCTCCGCGCGCGGCATCGGTATCGGGCTCGGAGCATGTGATCGATGGCGGAACGGTTCCCACTGTTTGAGCAGAACTTTGCAGAAGAACGGCTCAGGGAGCGATGAGCCGCACCACCACAGGCCGGTGGTCCGACCCCAGGTCCGGCCCGGTACGCGAGTCCAGCACCTGCCAGCCGCCCGATGCCAGCACATGGTCCAGCGGCAGCACCGCCAGCCAGCCCAAGGCATTGGGCCAGCTGGGCGCCGCACCATTGGCGCGGCGCAGGGTTTCTTCCACCAGGTACAGGCTGCGCGCCCAGGGCGTGGTGTTCAGGTCGCCGGCCAGCAGGGCCAGCCCCCCGGCCTGCGCAAAGCGTTCGGCCTCCTGCGCCAGGGCGCGGTCGCGGGCCTGGGCGAAGCCTGCGTCCAGCGGCGGCATGGGGTGCAGCGCGCTCAGGTGCACGGGCTTGCCGTTCCAGGCCACCGTGGCACGCAAGCGCAGGGTGTCGCGCAGGTCCTTGGGCTGCAGCGTCTCCATGTCCGACAAGGGGTGGCGCGACAGCACGGCCAGGCCGAAGGGGCTGGGGTCGGGGGCTTGCAGTCGGTGCAGGTAGCGGGCCGCCACGCCGGGGTGCCCGGCCAGGGCCTGCTGGGCCAACGGGGTGAATTCCTGCAGGAACACCACGTCGGGCGCATCGGCCGAAGCCAGCCAGGCCGTGAGCGGGCCGAAATCGGTGGTCGAGGAGTTGAGGTTGGCGGTGCCCACGGCCAGCACCGCGCCGGGGTCGGCCGGCTCGGCGCCCTGCGGCAGCCTGGCTGGCTGCCACAGGAAGCTGCCGCCCAGTGCCAGCACCGCCAGGGCGAGCCAGCCATGGCCCGTGCGGCCGCGGGGCTGTAAGAGCGCCAGCGCCGCCAGTGCAGTTGCGCCCACCACCAGGTACAGCCATTGCCAGTGGGCCGCCAGTTCCACCAACCATTGCAGCGTGGGCACCTGGTCTGCCGGCAGGATGCGCGACACCGGTGCCGTCAGGGCACCCAGGGCGCACAGCCATGCCAGCCAGCGGGCCCTGAGGGTGATGAAATTCAGAGTCTTCGGAGGGCGTTGCTGCATGCGCTGGATGGTATCGGTCCGGCGGCGTTGCCTGGGTCAGTGCCGGGAAGATTCCGCCGACCCCCTTGGCATGGCGGCCTGTGAAGAGCGGCCTTGGGGTACTGGCCCCTGTCCCTATGTCACCCGGCCGCAATCACCTGCAAGGTGCTGCACAGCGCCGCCTCGTACACCGCATCGGGCCCGAGGCGGCCGGCCTCCCGGGACATGGGCAGCGCCACCCGCGCCGCCAAGGCCTCGCGCAAGCGGGGCGCGGCCACCAGCCTGGTGCCTGCGCCATCGGGCAACGCAATGCCCGCGAGCCGGCCCGCCTGGTCGAAGACGGGCCCGCCCGGGGCCAGGCCCCGGTGCATGGATGCATCGAGCTCCCGGTCTCCGTGCGCGCCCACGGCGGCGCCGACAAAGCCCGTTCGCAGCAGGGGCCATGCAGCCCCCGCGTCGCCAGCCTGCGCGTACGCCACGGCAAACGCCACAGAGCCAGGGAAGACATCGGCGGGCACGGTGCCCAGTGACGATGGCGCAGGCAGCGGGCTGTCCAGGCGCAACAGGGCAACGCCGCTCATATCGCCGCGCCCTGGCTCGGCAGAGGCCAGTGCCATGTGCCCCAGGCCGTTGCGCACCCAAAGGCGCTGGCTGCCGGAAATGGCGCGCGCAGGTGCGAGTGCCATGCGGCCTTCCCCGAGCAGCGTTCCGGCCGCGACGAGGCGCGCGCTGCGCGGCAATGCCGCCAGGTGGGTGGAGTGGCTGTAAGGGGCCAGCCGCGCGGGCGGGAGCAGCATGTCCCCGCTCGCATGCGGTGCTGCCGACGCCAGCTCACGAACCACACCCGCCACCAGCGGCTGCGATGGCGCCCGTGCCTGCGCATCGGCCAGCAGCTTGCGGGCGATCACGTCCTGCCCCCCCGCGTGCAGCAGCCATGCGTACAGGGCCGCGCCGCCCACGGCATCCAGGTGCGCGCCTGCCGTGTGCGCGCCAAAGGCCAGCGCGCGCCGGTACTGGCCCGACTGCATGTAGCTGCGCACCAGGCCCATTTCGGTATCGGGCGAGTGCAGGATCAAGGCGGCGCGGTCAAAGCCTTGCTCGGCCTGGTGCGCATCGCCGGCGGCGAGGGCGGCCTCTGCGTCCCGCAGCAGGGCTTCGCGTTCGCGCAGCCGCTCGGCGTCGGGCGGCCGCCCACCCGCTGCCTGCATGATGGCCCGGAGCTTCTCTTCGGAAGCCGGCGAGGCTGCCAGCGGGCCGGCTGCCAGGCCCAGCAGACCGATCAGGACGTGACGGCGCCGGTCGGGCATTCGGTGCTGGTGCCGCTGCGGTTGATGCGCTTGCCGCCCGCGTCGTTGGGGTTGCTGCCCAGCGTGTACGGTGCCTTGGGCGCCTTGAAGCCCGACAGGTAGGCCACCAGGGCATCGATGTCCTGCGCGCCGCCCAGGCGGCTGGTGCCCTTGAGGAAGGTGGAGTAGCCGTCGCCGCCGTCGGCCATGAAGTTGTTCATGGTGACGCGGTAGGTCTTGGTCGGGTTGGCCACCGTGCCCGAGGCATCGACGATGGTTTCCGTGGTGCTGCCGTTGCGCAGCGTGACATTGCTCACGCGCGCACCGCAGGCCTTGGCGCCGTCCCAGGTGTACTTGAAGCCGTTGGACGGCAGCATCACGCGCGTGGCCGTGGCCGACTGGCCCTTGCAACCCGCAAACTGCTCTTCCAGCACGTCCTTGAGGTCCTGCGCCGTGAGCGACATGGTCACCAGGCTGTTGCCGAAGGGCTGGGTGGTGAAGGCCTCGCCATAGGTCACGTTGCCTGCGCCTTCACCCACCGCGCTGCTGGCAAAGGTGAAGCCGGGGTTGCGCACGCCGCCGCCGTTCATCAGGGCGATGACGGCCGAGCCGAAGGTGGGGCCCTGCGTGGCCGCCAGCATGGCGTCGGCCACCAGGTCGCCGGCGGGCATGTTGCAGGCGGCATCGCTGCGGGAGTTGGGCAGCTCGGCGGCGATGGAGCCGATCACCGTGTTGGCAATCGGCGAGACCAGGCTGTTGTAGCCGGCGATGATCTTGGCAACGGAGGCGTCGGCGGGCACGGCGGGGTCGTTGCGCACCACCAGGCGGTTGGTGGCCGTGATGGCCGTGATGTCGCGCGTGGAGGGGTCGATGGTCAGGTCCATGTCGGTCAGCACGCGGCCGAACGAGCTGGAGCTGGTCACCGGAATGGCGCGGCCCGCGGCGTTGGGCAGCTTGCAGTTGTAGGCGGCGTGGGTGTGGCCGCTGATCACGGCATCCACCGCATTGTCCAGGCCCTTGACCAGGGTGGCGATGGCCGAGCCGGCGAGGCCGCCATCGCAGGTGTTGATGGCCGACACCGTGCCCGACTGGAAGCCGCCCTCGTGCACCAGCACGATGATGGATTCGATGCCCTGGCTCTTGAGTTCGGGGATCAGGCTGTTCACCGTCTGGATCTCGTCGCGGAACTCCAGGCCGGCCACGCCGGTGGGCGTCACCACGGTGGGGGTCGCCTTGAAGGTCATGCCGATGAAGGCCACCTTGACGCCCTTGAACTCTTTGATGCCATAGGCAGGCAGCAGCGTCTTGCCCGTGGCGGTGGCGATCACGTTGGCCGACAGCCACTTGAACCTGGCGCCTTCGAAGGGCACCGGCGTGCCGGCGGTTGCGCCCTTGCAACTGTTGGGCTCGCCGGCCTTGCAGCCGCCGTTCTGCAGGCGCAGCAGCTCGGCCGAGCCCTTGTCGAACTCGTGGTTGCCCACCGAGTTGAACTCCAGCCCGATGCGGTTGAGCGTCTCCACCGCGGGCTCGTCCTGGAACAGCGCCGAGATCAGCGGCGAAGCACCGATCGAGTCGCCCGCGCCCACCACCACGTTGTTGGGGTTCTGCGCCTTGAGCCTGGCCACATGGGCCGCCATGAATTCGGCACCGCCCACGGGCGGGCGCTCGGCCGCCGGCACGGCGGCGCTGTTGCCGAAAGTGCCCGGGGATTCCAGGTTGCCGTGGTAGTCGTTGAAGCCGATCAGCTTGACGGTGAACGGCGGCTCGCTGCCATCGCTGCCGCAAGCGACCAAGGTGGCGGCCAGGACGGCGGTGGCCCCGGCAATCAAACGCAGTTTCATGGAAGACCCTCTGTAGGTGGTGTGTTCGGTCCGTTGCCGAGTGGACCCAGTCCTTGTGACAAACCCATGAACGCAGGGCTTAGACCCAAAATTGGTCTAAGTTAAGTCTTGTGTGGTCTAAGTGGGCCGCATAGTATTTGCCCAACGCGTCCTTTTGAGGCGCAGGCGACCCGGGCAAGGCCGACAACGGCAGCCGGGCCAGACCACAAGAACAGGAGACAAGCCTTGGCACGCTGGCACAACTGCGGCACCGAAGACCTGGACGTTCTGCAGACCATTTTCTGGTCGGCAGGCGCGTCGCGGCATGCACTCGCGCAGCGGTTGGCCTACTCCAAGAGCAAGGCCAACGCCCGGGTGGCGGCCCTGCTGGACGAGGGCCTGCTCGACGAGGTGGGCCTGCAGGAATCTTCGGGCGGCCGCCGTGCTGAAACCCTGCGCCTGAGCGAGACCTTGGGCGTGGTGATCGGTGCCGACCTGGGCGCCACCAGCATGCAGGTGGCCGTGATGCGGCCCGACATGGCGGTGCTGGCGCGGCACCGCGAACCCATCGACGTGCGCCAGGGGCCGGGCGTCATTCTGGCGCGGCTGCGCGGCCTGATGCGCGAGCTGATGGCCCGCTGCGGCCTGCCGGCCTCGCAGGTCATCGCCATCGGCATGGGTGTGCCGGGGCCGGTGGACTTTGAAAGCGGCCAACTGGTCAACCCCCCGCTGATGCCCGACTGGGACGGCTTTTCCATCCGCGACTACCTGCGCGAGGCCTTTGCGGCGCCGGTGTTCGTCGACAACGACGTGAACCTGATGGCGCTGGGAGAGCTGTGGCGGCTGCAGCGCAACCTGCCCAACTTTTTGGTCATCAAGGTCGGCACGGGCATTGGCTGCGGCATCGTCTGCCACGGCCAGGTGTACCGGGGCGCCAATGGTTCGGCCGGCGACGTGGGCCACATCTGCGTGGACCAGGCCGGCCCGCGCTGCCACTGCGGCAACCAGGGCTGCGTGGAGGCCATGGCCGCCGCGCCCGCCATGGCCCGCATGGCGCTGGCCGCGGCCCAGGCGGGTGAAAGCGCCTTGCTGGCCGAGCGCCTGCAGGCCACCGGCACCCTGACCACCGAAGACGTGGCCCAGGCCAGCCGTGCGGGCGATGTGGCGGCCAACGCCATCATCCAGCGCGCGGGCAGCCTGGTGGGGCAGATGCTGGCCTCCATCGTCAACTTCTTCAACCCCTCGCACGTGTTCATTGCCGGGCGGGTGACGGACATGGGGCCGCTGTTCCTGGCCTCGGTGCGTCAAAGCGTCTACCACCGCTCGCTGGCCCTGTCCACGCGCCACCTGGAGATCCAGTACGCCCCCCTGGCCGACGATGCCGGCGTGGTGGGCGCGGGTGTGCTGGCCATGCAGGAGAGCATGGCGCAGTCATCGCGTTCGGGAGGGGGTGCACGATGAGCGTCGCCGTCGAGTTCCGCAACGTCACCAAGGAGTTCGGCCCCGTGCGCGTGCTGCACGGCGTGGGCTTCGCGCTGCAGCCGGGCCGCGTCTATGGCCTGCTGGGCGAGAACGGCGCGGGCAAGTCCACGCTGATGAAGATACTGGCCGGGTACGAGAGCCCGACCACCGGCGAGGTGGTGGTGGACGGCGCCGTGCGCGCCCCCGGCGGCGGTTCGCGCGCGGCCGAGGCCCAGGGCATCGTGCTGATCCACCAGGAGTTCAACCTGGCGGACGACCTGACGATTGCGCAGAACGTCTTCCTGGGGCATGAGATCAAGAAGGGCCTGTTCCTGGACGACAAGGCCATGCGCGAGAAGACGCGCCAGGCGCTGGCCCAGGTCGGCCTGCCGCTGGACCCCGACACGCGCGTGAAGAAGCTCATCGTGGCCGAAAAGCAGCTGGTGGAAATCGCCCGCGCACTGGCGCGCAATGCGCGCCTGCTCATCATGGACGAGCCCACCGCCACGCTGACCCCGGGCGAGACGGAGCGCCTGTTCACGCTGATGGCCGGGCTCAAGGCCGCGGGCGTGACCATCATCTACATCTCGCACAAGCTCGACGAAGTGGAGCGCACCACCGACGAGGTGGTGGTGATGCGCGACGGCCTGCTGGTGGCGCGCGAGCCCACGGCCAACGTCACGCGGCGGCAGATGGCCAACCTGATGGTGGGCCGCGAGCTGGCCGACCTGTTCCCCGCCAAGCTGCCCGCACCGGCGGGTGAGCCCGCCATCAAGGTGCGCGGCCTCACGGTGCCGGGCTGGGCCGAGGGCATCGACTTCGAGGTGCGGCGCGGCGAGATCCTGGGCTTTGCCGGCCTGGTGGGCGCCGGGCGCACGGAGCTGTTCGAGGGCCTCTTGGGCCTGCGCCCGCGCTCGGCCGGCACGGTGGAACTGGCCGGCAAGCCCGTGCAATTGAAAAGCCCGCGCGACGCGGCCCGCCATGGCCTCACTTACCTGAGCGAAGACCGCAAGGGCAAGGGCCTGCACGTGCACTTCAGCCTGCGGCCCAACCTCACGCTGATGGCGCTGGAGCGCTACGCCAAGCCCTGGCTCGACCCCGCGGCCGAGCAGGCCGCGCTGCGCGATGCGGTGCAGGAGTTCGGCATCCGCACCGGCTCGCTCGACGTGCGCGCCTCGTCGCTGTCGGGCGGCAACCAGCAAAAACTGGCGCTGGCCAAGGTGCTGCACCCCGGCCCCAGCGTGGTGGTGCTCGACGAGCCCACGCGCGGCGTGGACGTGGGCGCCAAGCGCGAGATCTACCACCTGGTGCAGCGCCTGGCGGAACAGGGCCTGGCGGTGATCGTGATTTCGTCCGAGCTGATGGAGCTGATCGGCCTGTGCCACCGCGTGGCGGTGATGCGCGCCGGCCGGCTGCAGACCACGCTCCAGGAACCCCATTTGACCGAAGAGGAGTTGATCGTCCATGCCACAGGTACCCGCTGAAAACGCCCCCACCCCGCAGGTGGCCGGCAGCCGCCACGGTGCCGCAACCGCCTGGTGGGGCAAGCTGCACGGGCTGGGCCCGGTCATCGGCCTGGTGCTGCTGTGCATTGCCGGCACGCTGCTCAACAGCAACTTCGCCACCTACGACAACGTGATGAACGTGCTCACGCGCACGGCCTTCATCGGCATCATCGCGGTGGGCATGTGCTTCGTCATCATCTCGGGCGGCATCGACCTGTCGGTGGGCTCCATGGCGGCGCTGATCGCGGGCTCGGTCATCCTGTTCATGAATGCCATGGCGCCCGTGCTGGGCTCGCCCATGGCCGCCGTGGTGGTGGGCATGGCGCTTGCCGTGGTGCTGGGCGCCGTGTTCGGGCTGGTGCACGGCCTCTTGATCACCAAGGGGCGCATCGAGCCCTTCATCGTGACGCTGGGCACGCTGGGCATCTTCCGCGCCTACCTCACGTACTTCTCCAACGGCGGCGCCATCACGCTGGAGAACGATCTGTCGGACCTCTACAGCCCCGTGTACTACGCCAACCTGCTGGGCGTGCCCATCCCCGTGTGGATCTTTTTGCTGGTGGCATTGGTGGGTGGCGTCATCCTCAACCGCACGGCCTATGGCCGTTATGTGCAGGCCATCGGCTCCAACGAGCAGGTGGCGCAGTACGCCGCGGTGGATGTGCACAAGATCAAGATCCTGACCTACATGCTGCTCGGCGTGTGCGTGGGCATCGCCACGCTGCTCTACGTGCCGCGCCTGGGCTCGGCATCGCCCACCACGGGCCTGCTGTGGGAGCTGGAGGCGATCGCCGCGGTGATCGTGGGCGGCACGGTCCTCAAGGGCGGGGCTGGCAGCATCACCGGCACGGTGGTGGGTGCCATCCTGCTGTCGGTCATCAGCAACATCCTCAACCTCACCAGCATCATCAGCGTGTACCTGAACGCGGCGGTGCAGGGCTTCGTGATCATTGCAGTAGCGTTCATGCAACGCGGCAAGAGGTGACGGAGTGGCCGGAGCAACTCTCCTGGCGTCGTTGCTGCGTCTTGCCATGCTAGTCGCACTGTCTGCGACGCAGCGCCTAGCCAGGACCGCTTCGCTGAGCTTTCCAGCCACTCTTTGCGTGTATTTGTTTTTCAAGGTGTTCCCCAGCCGGCCAGCTTCCATGGCCTTTTTCCAAGCAACAGCAACAGCAACAGGAGACAACGCATCATGAACAGCCAACTTTCTTTCACCCGCCGCCTGGCCCTCTCGGCCGTGGGCGCCGCAGCCGCACTGGCGCTGGCCGGCCCTGCCATGGCGCAGGCCAACAAGGTCGTTGTGGGCGTGGCCATTCCGTCGGCCACGCACGGCTTCACGGGCGGCATCGTGTACTGGGCCAACCAGGCCAAGAAGGACCTGGAGAAGGCCCACCCCGGCCTGCAGGTCATCGTCAAGACGGCCGGCGGCGCGCCCGAGCAGGCCAACCAGCTGCAGGACCTGGTCACGGTCAACAAGATCAACGCCCTGGTGATCTTCCCCTTCGAATCGGCCGCGCTGACCAAGCCAGTGGCCCAGGTCAAGGCCAAGGGCGTCTACGTGACGGTGGTGGACCGCGGCCTGACCGACACCAGCGCGCAGGACGCGTACGTGGCCGGTGACAACACCGCCTTCGGCAAGATTCCGGCCGAGTACATCGCCAAGGCGCTGAACGGCAAGGGCAACGTGGTCGCCATGCGCGGCATTGCCACCACGCTGGACAACGAGCGCATGGACGCATTCAACGCCGTGCTCAAGAACCACCCCGACATCAAGCTGCTGGACGCCAAGTACGCCAACTGGAACCGCGACGATGCCTTCAAGGTGATGCAGGACTACCTGACCCGCTTCCCGCAGATCGACGCCGTGTGGGCGGCCGACGACGACATGGCCGTGGGCGTGCTCAAGGCCATCGAGCAGTCCAAGCGCAAGGACATCAAGCTGGTGTTCGGCGGCGCCGGCGCCAAGGGCATGATCAAGACGCTGGCCGACGGCAGCAACCCGCTGATCCAGGCCAACGTGTCGTACAGCCCCAAGTTCATCTACGACTCGATCAAGCTCACGGCCGAGGCACGCATCAAGGGCGACAAGCTGCCGCCCACGACCATCATTCCTTCGGTGCTGATCACCAAAGAGAACGCCAAGAGCTTCTACTTCCCTGATTCTCCCTTCTGATCAGGACGCCTGATGGGGGCCTGGTACTCCCATCGCAGTGGCCGTGCCATGGCCGGCCGCTGCACCAAGGTCGATTGTTGCGATGGGCAGCGGATCAACCACGCGCTGCCCCCATTTCCTGGAGCCCCACCATGCCAAGACCCGTCACCCTTTTTACCGGCCAGTGGGCCGACCTGCCGCTGGCCGAGCTCGCGCCGCTGGCACGCAGCATGGGCTATGACGGCCTGGAGCTGGCCTGCTGGGGCAACCATTTCAATGTGCAGGAGGCGCTGGCTTCCGCGCAGTACGTGAAGGACAAGCATGCGCTGCTGGCCCAGCACGGCCTGCAGTGCTTTGCCATCGGCAACCACCTGGTGGGCCAGGCCGTGTGCGACCGCATCGACGAGCGCCACCAGTCCATCCTGCCGCCCCATGTGTGGGGCGATGGCGAGCCCGAAGGCGTGCGCCAGCGCGCGGCCCGCGAGCTGGCCGACACGGCGCGCGCAGCGGCAAAATTCGGCGTAAAGACGGTCACGGGCTTCACGGGCTCGTCGGTATGGCATGCCATCTATGCCTTCCCGCCCACCAGCCAGGCGTATTGGGACAAGGGCTTTGCCGACTTCGCCCAGCGCTTCAGCCCCATCCTCGACGTGTTCGAGGAACACGACATCAATTTCGCGCTCGAAGTGCATCCCACCGAGATCGCCTTCGACATCGCCTCGGCCGAGCGCGCCATTGCGGCCGTCAAGGGCCACCGGCGCTTCGGCTTCAACTACGACCCGAGCCACCTGGCCTACCAGGGCGTGGACTACGTGAAGTTCATCCGCCAGTTTGCCGACCGCATCTACAACGCCCACATGAAGGACGTGTGGTGGGGCAAGGGCGACGGCACGGTGGGCGTGTTCGGCGGGCACACCAGTTTTGGCGACGCGCGCCGGAACTGGGACTTCCGCAGCGTGGGCCGCGGCATGATCGATTTCGAATCCATCATCGTCGCCCTCAACGACATCGGCTACCAGGGCCCCCTCTCCGTGGAGTGGGAGGACAGCCGCATGGACCGCGTGCACGGGGCCACGGAAAGCGCGGCCTTCTGCAAGCGGCTCGACTTCAAGCCCGCCACGGGCGCATTCGACGCCGTATTTGCGCGCGACGAGCAACCGAAATAACCAACAAGGGATTCCATGTCCTCTGAACGCAAGCTGCGCTATGCCATGGTGGGCGGCGGCAACGGCGCCTTCATCGGTGCCGTGCACCGCAAGGCCATGGCGCTGGACGGGCAGTTCGAGCTGGTGGCCGGCGCGCTCTCGTCCTCGCCCGAGCGGGCCCGCGCCTCGGGCGCCGCCCTGGGCCTGGCCGACGACCGCAACCACGGCAGCTGGCAGGATCTGCTGGTCGACGAATTGCGCCGCCCGCCGGGCGAGCGCATCGACCTGGTGAGCATCGTCACCCCCAACCACGTGCACCATCCGGTGGCCCTGGCCTTCGTGCAGGCGGGTTTCCATGTGGTGTGCGACAAGCCGCTGGTGCACACCAGCGCCCAGGCCGACGAACTGGTGGCCGCCGTGCGCCAGGCCGGTACCGTGTTCGGCGTGACCTACAACTACACCGGCTACCCCATGGTGCGCGAAGCAAGGCACCTGGTGCACAGCGGTGCCTTGGGCACGCTGCGCAAGGTCACCGTCGAATACAACCAGGGCTGGCTGGCCACGGCGGTGGAAGAGGGCGGCGGCAACAAACAGGCCGACTGGCGGCTGGACCCCGCGCGCAGCGGCGCAGTGGGTACCATGGGCGACATTGGCTCGCATGCCGAGAACCTGGCTGCCACCGTGACCGGCATGGAGCCCGAATGGCTGTGCGCCGACCTCACCGCCTTCGGTGCGGGCCGCCGGCTCGACGACGACACACAGATGCTGCTGCGCTACGCCAATGGCGCGCGCGGTGTGATCGTGGCATCGCAGGTGGCCGCGGGGCTGGAGAACGATTTGCGCCTGCAGGTCTCGGGCACGCTGGGCACCATCACCTGGCGGCAGGAGGACCCCAACCACCTGGTGCACTCGCCGGTGGATGGGCCGCGGCGCATCCTCACGCGCGGCGCGCCCTGGCTCAGCCCGTCGGCGCTGCGCGCGGGCCGCATCCCTTCGGGCCACCCCGAGGCCTTCATCGAGGCCTTTGCCAACGTGTATCTGGGTGTGGCGGCCGATATCCGCGCCCATGCAGCCGGCCAGCCGGCCGACCCGCTGGCGGCCGACTACCCGCGCGTGGAAGATGGCGCGCGCGGCGTGCGCTTCATCGAGCGGGTGATCGAGTCCGCAGGCAGCGAGCGCAAGTGGACGTCCCTGGCCGGCGAGAGGGCTTGAGTGCCGGGGCGAGAATGCCCCATGGCTTCTGAAAAAGACAAGATGGTCGCCGGCACCCTGTACCAGGCCGCCGACCCCGAACTGGTGGCCGACCGCCTGCACGCCCGTGGGCTGTGCCATGCCCTCAACCACGCCGCGCCCGGCGATGCGGCGGGCCTGCAGGCGCTGCAGTCGCAACTGCTGCCGGGCCAGCCGGCCAGCGTGCAGATCACACCGCCGTTCCACTGCGACTACGGCTACAACATCACGCTGGGCGAGGGCGCCTACTTCAACTTCAACTGCGTGGTGCTCGACGGCGCGCCGGTGCGCATCGGTGCGCGCACTCTGTGCGCGCCCGGGGTGCAGATCTACACCGCAACGCACCCCCTGTCGCCCGCCGAGCGCGCCACGGGCACCGAGCAATGCCTGCCCGTGACCATTGGCGAGGACGTATGGATCGGCGGCGGCGCCATCATCTGCCCTGGTGTGAGCATCGGCGACGGTGCCGTGATCGGCGCGGGCAGCGTGGTCACGCGCGATGTGCCGCCCCGCGTGCTGGCGGCGGGCAACCCCTGCCGGGTGATCCGGGAGTTGCCGCAGTAGCCTGCGCATGGCATTTCATTACAAATTGGCACATTTGCCGCCGATGAACTATATTGGCCCGAACACGGTTCCCTGAGCCCGGAACGACCACCGGGCTTTTCACGTCCACCTTTCGGGAGACGAGCATGCCCCTGTCGAATCTGCGTGTCGGTTTGCGTCTGGGCCTGGGCTTTGGCCTGTTGTTGCTGCTGGTGCTGGCCATGGGCCTGTTTGCGGTGAACCGGGTCAATCGGGTGCAGGGCAGCGTGGTCGATCTGGCCACCAACTGGCTGCCGAGCACGCAGCAGCTTGCCGGCCTGAACGAAGCGCTCAACCAGATGCGCCGTGCCGAGCTGCAGATGATGCTGGGCGGCGACGCCAAGACCATCCAGGACGAAAGCGCGCGCATCGACAAGCAATGGACCCTGGTGCCCAGGCTGCTCGACGCCTATGCGGGCACGCTCTCCGACGGCGAGGAAAAGCAGCTCTTCGAGGCCTTCAAGACCACGGTGGGCCGCTACAAGGACACCCAGGGCCGGCTGCTGGCCCTGCTGCGCGAGGGCAAGACCGAAGACGCCATGGCCTACCTGCGCGGCGATTCGCGCGTGGCCTTTCGCTCCACCACCGATGCCATCGGCAAGCTGGGCACGGTGAACGATGCGGGCGTGGAGCAGGCCAGCGTGGCCGGCGCTCAGAGTTACCGCACCGTGCTCTGGGGCATCTGGCTGATGATGGGCGCGGCCCTGGCCATGGGCGCGGCCGTGGGCTGGCTGCTCACGCGCTCGCTCACCGTGCCGCTGAGCTTTGCCGCCAGCACCGCTGACCGCATTGCCGATGGCGATCTGACCGGCGAGTTGCGCTCCACGCGCGGGGATGAGCTGGGCGATCTGCTGCGGGCACTGGCGCGCATGCAGGATGCGCTGAATGCTTCGGTCACCGATGTGCGGCGCAGTGCCGACAGCATCTCCGTGGCCAGCCAGGAGGTGAGCAGCGGCGGGCATGACCTGTCGGTGCGCACCGAGGCGGCGGCAGCCAGCATCGAGCAGACCTCGGCCGCGCTGCAGCAGGTGACCGATACCGTGCGCCAGAGCTCGGCCTCGGCCCAGCAGGCACGCCAGCTGGCGTCGGCAGCGTCCGAAGTCGCGGTGGCGGGCGGTGAGGTGGTGGCGCGCGTGGTGAACACCATGGACGGCATCCAGGCCTCGTCGCGCAAGATCGGCGACATCATCGGCGTCATCGACGGCATTGCCTTCCAGACCAACATCCTGGCGCTCAACGCGGCCGTGGAGGCGGCGCGCGCGGGCGAGCAGGGCCGCGGCTTCGCCGTGGTGGCCACCGAGGTGCGCACGCTGGCGCAGCGCAGCGCCCAGGCGGCGCGCGAGATCAAGGCGTTGATATCCAGCTCGGTCGACCAGGTCGAGGGCGGTGCCCGGCTGGTGGGCGAGGCGGGCGATACCATGGACAAGGTGGTGGGCTCGGTGCAGCGCGTGAGCCACCTCATCGGTGAGATTGCCAGCGCCATCGAGGAGCAAAGCCAGAGCGTGGGCGAGGTCAACACCGCCATTGCACAGCTCGACGGCATGACACAGCAGAATGCCGCCTTGGTGGAGGAGTCGGCTGCCGCATCGGAATCGCTGCGCGATCAGGCGGGACGCCTGACCGAGGTGGTGGCGCGTTTTCGGCTCAAGGGGGCATAGCGGCGCAGGGGTCGATGGCCCAGGATGGCGCCGCTGCCCGCCTCAACGCACCCCTGCCAGCTGGAACCGCTGGTCGAAATTCATCTTGCCCAGCACGTGCAACGCGGCATTGAGCAGGTTGCCGTCCACCTTGCTGATGTCCAGGCTGTAGCGGCGCTCGGTGGAGACCACGTCCACGCTGCTGGTGCCCCATTGCACGGCCACCAGCGGGGCCGGGCGCCCGCCCATGCCCAGGCCGACGAATACGCCACGCTGCTCGGGCCGCAGCATGAACTCCAGGCGGGGGGTGCGCTTGAGCGTCAGGCGGTCGGTGCCCTGGGGGCCGAACGCAAACGAGACGATCCAGTCGTCTTCGTCTTCCACGGTCAGGATCGGGACACGCTGGGGTGGTGGCATGGTGGGCGGTGGTGAAGGTGCAGACGGCCGGACCTGTTGCGGGGCCCGCAAGCCGGGCGGCGGTCAGTATGCCGTGCAATAGCCATGCCAGAAGAGGGGCGAACCCGAAGTTGGGCGTATCCAACGCTGCGCGCGGTTTGTCAGCAAAATGCAAGGACTCATCGTGCTGGGTTTCGCCCGGAGGGGCTGGACGCGTGCCTGCCTGCCTCAGCCACCTTGCGCCAGTTGCGCTGCCAGCCGCCCCACGGTGGCCAGCGCCTCCTCGAAACGCTGCTGCGCCGGGTGCCCGTAGTTGATGCGCACGCAATGCGCAAAGCGCTGGTCGGCCGAGAAGATCTGCCCCGGTGCCAGGCTGATGCCTTGGGCCAGGGCCTGGCGGTGCAGGGTGAGGGCGTTGACCGTTGCCGGCAGCTCCACCCACAGAAAGTACCCGCCCTCGGGCCGTGACACCCGGGTGCCGGCCGGAAAATGCCGTGCAATGGCGGCCAGCGCGCGCTCCTGCTGCCGCGCCAGGCTGCGCCGCAATTGGCGCAGGTGCCGGTCGTAGCCGCCCTGGGCCAGGTATTCGGACAGCGCCTGCTGCGATGGCACGGCTGCTGCCAGCGTGGTCATGAGCTTCAGGCGCTGCACGGCGGTGGCAAAGCGGCCTGCCGCCACCCAGCCCACGCGGTAGCCGGGCGCCAGGCATTTGCTGAAGGAGCTGCAGTGCATCACCAGGCCCTGGGTGTCGAAGGCCTTGGCCGGGGGCGGGCGCTCGGGGCCAAAGTGCAGTTCGCCATACACGTCGTCCTCGACCAGCGGCACCTGGTGGCGCACGAGCAGGGCCACCAGTTCGCGCTTGCGGCCCTCGGGCATCAGGCTGCCCAGCGGGTTCTGAAAGCTCGGCATCAGCCAGCAGGCCTTGACCGGGTGGCGCGCCAGGGCCTCGGCCAGTGCGGCCAGATCGATGCCCTCACGCGGGTGGGTTGCCACCTCCACGGCCTTCAGGTTCAGCCGCTCCAGCGCCTGCAGGGCGGCGTAGAAGGTGGGCGACTCCACCACCACGATGTCGCCCGGCTGCGTCACGGCCTCCAGGCAGAGGTTCAGCGCCTCCATGGCGCCGTTGGTCACGATCAGCTCGCCCATGTCCACCGCCGTGCCGTGCAGGCCATAGCGCAGCGCGATCTGCTGGCGCAGCCGCTCGTCGCCCGGCGGCAGGCTCTGCACGATGCTCCAGGGGTCGAGCCGGCGCATGCCTCCCGACAGGCAGCGCCCCAGCCGCTCGAAGGGGAACAGCTCCAGCCCCGGAAAGGCCGAGCCCAACGGCACCAGGTCGCGCTCGCGCGCCGAGCCCAGCACCTCGAACACCAGGTCGCTGATGGCCACGCCCGTGGAGCCGCTGGCCGGCTGCGAGGGCAGGGGCTCCGCCGGGGGCGTCTGCCCGGCTGCCATGGGCAGATGGGCGCTCACGTAGTAGCCCGAGCGCGGGCGCGCATGGATCAGGCCTTGGGCCTCCAGCAGGTAGTACGCCTCGAACACCGTGGACGGGCTGATGCCCCGGGTGCGGCTGGACTCGCGCACCGAGGGCACGCGGTCGCCGGGGCGCAGCGCACCGCTGTGGATCAGCTGGGCGATGGCATCGGCGTGGCGCTCATAACGTTTCATACAAAGACGATTTTGATCTAGTACAAACTGATCCGTATTTTTAACATTAAACTGAATCTGTACTGTTTTTGAGGGCAGGCGTAGAGTGCGTTGCAATCCTCAAAAGAAGTCGCCCCCCATGATCGATCGTTTGCGCAGCCTGCTGCGTCCCGTTGTAGTCCCGCTTTGGATGGCCGCCAGCCTGGGCTGTGCGGCTGCGCAACCGGCGACCCCACCGGCCCCTGTGGCCGCCACTTCCATCGCCAGCGGCATGGCGCCGCGCGTGCTGGCCTGTGTCACCTGCCACGGCAAGGAAGGCCGGGCCACCCAGGAGGGCTACTTCCCGCGCATCGCCGGCAAGCCGGCCGGTTACCTGGCCAACCAGCTCATCAACTTCCGCGAGGGCCGGCGCAGCTACCCGCAGATGGGCAGCCTGATCGAGCACCTGACGGACGACTACCTGCGCGAGATGGCCGCGCACTTCGCCGCGCTGGAGTTGCCCTACCCGCCGCCACCCGCGCCCCAGGCGCCGCCTGCCGCGCTGGAGCGTGGCCGCCTGCTGGTGCAGCAGGGCGATGCGGCGCGCAATATCCCCGCCTGCGTGCAGTGCCATGGCCCGGCCATGACCGGGGTCAACCCCTTCATCCCCGGCCTGCTGGGCCTGCCGCGCGACTACCTCAACAGCCAGCTCGGCGCCTGGAAGACCGGCCAGCGCCGCGCCCATGCGCCCGACTGCATGGCCGACATCGCGCGCCAGCTCACGCCCGAGGACGTGAGCGCCGTGTCCGCATGGCTTGCGGCCCAGCCCGTGCCCGGCGGCGGCAAACCCGCCGCGCGCCTCACGGGGGCGATGCCGGTGCGCTGCGGTGGCGTCGATGGCGTACCCGTGGCCGGGCGCTGAGGGAGGGTTGCGAACATGAACGCACGCACCATCCTCTGGTCCATTTCTTCCACCCTGGCCGCGCTGGGCATTGCCGCCGCGGCCGTGATCACCTTGAACCTGCGCGGCGAGGAGCCGCTGCCCTCCGCGCCCGAGGCCTTCGCCTCCCGCCCCGAGCTGGTGGCCCGCGGCGAATACCTGGCGCGCGTGGGCAACTGCATGGCCTGCCACACCACGCAGGGCGGGGCGGCGTTTGCGGGCGGGCGCGGCATCGAGACGCCGTTCGGCGTGGTGCACAGCTCCAACCTCACGCCCGACAAGGCCAGCGGCATCGGCCAGTGGTCGTCGGCCGAGTTCTGGCGCGCCATGCACCACGGCCGCTCGCGCGACGGGCGCCTGCTGTACCCGGCGTTTCCCTACCCCAACTACACCCAGGTCACGCGCGAGGATTCGGACGCCATCTACGCCTACCTGCAAAGCCAGCCCGCCGTGGCCGAGCCCAACCGGCCGCATGCGCTGCGCTTTCCCTACAGCACGCAGGCCGCGCTGGCCGTGTGGCGGGCGCTGTTCTTCGCACCGGGCGCGCCCGTGGTCGCCCCGACCCAGACCGCCGAGTACAACCGCGGTGCCTACCTGGTCAACGGCCTGGGCCACTGCACGGCCTGCCACACCCCGCGCAATGCCCTGGGCGCCACCACGGAAGCCCTGGCCTTCAACGGCGGCCTGATCCCGGTGCAGAACTGGTATGCCCCGGCACTCAATGCCGCGGCCGAGGCCGGTGTGAAGGAGTGGCCGTTGGAAGACGTGGTGGCCCTGCTCAAGACGGGCACAGCACCCCACGGCTCGGTCATGGGCCCCATGGCCGAGGTGGTGTTCCGCAGCACCCAGTACCTCAGCGACGCCGATGCCCGCGCCATGGCGGTCTACCTGCAGGACCTGCCGCAGCACACCGTGGTGCCGCCGCCTGCCGCACCGCCCGTCGCATCTGCCATGGCGCGCGGCGCCAAGGTGTACGAGCAGCAGTGCGCCCAATGCCATGGCGACCAGGGCCAGGGGCAGCCCGGCGCGTTTCCGCCCCTGGCGGGCAACCGCGCCGTGCTGCTGGCCGACACCACCAACCTGGTGCGCGTGGTGCTGCAGGGCGGCTACCTGCCGGCCACGGCCGGCAACCCGCGCCCGCATGGCATGCCGCCGTTCCGCCATGTGCTGGGCGACGAAGACGTGGCCGCCGTCGCCACCTTCGTGCGCAACAGCTGGGGCAACCAGGCAGGGTCCGTGGGCGCCATCGGGGTCTACCGCGCCAAGGAGCGGCGCGGCATGTAGGCTCAGGCCCCCAACGGGTGCGCCTTCATCTGCGCCATGTACGACTCGGGCTTGATGTCGGTGTAGTTGGGGATATCGGCGGTCAGCACCGGCGCCGTCTTCTGCGCTGCGGCCTGGGCCTGTTCCGCCGTCTCGAAGAAGGCATTGGTCAGCGCCACCACCTGGCCCGGGCGCGGCGGGCCGGGGTACATCACGCGGTCGCTCTCCAGCCGCACCAGGCCCAGCGGGCCCAGGGCCTCGCGCGCGATGCGCATGTGCTCGCCGTGGTAGTAGTCGTGGTCGAAGCGCGCGCCTTCGTGCCAGCGGTACAGGGCGGTGATCTTGATCATGCAGCAGGTCCTCTCTTTTGCAATGGCCGTCTGGATGACGCGCCCAGGCCTGCACGTTAGGGGGGGCGGTGGCTGCGGGCAGCCGCCTGGGTGACAGGCGCGCCCGCGCCTGTCACCCAGGCATCAGCGCGCTTCCCTCGTCCTCGGTCTCGCCCAGAAAGCCGCCGCTCTGGTGCCCCCACAGCCGGGCATACACGCCGCCCAATGCCAGCAGCTGCGCGTGCGTGCCTTCCTCCACGATGCGGCCGGCATCCAGCACGATCAGCCGGTCCATGGCGGCGATGGTGGACAGGCGGTGGGCAATCGCGATCACGGTCTTGCCCTGCATCAGCCCGTCCAGGCTTTGCTGGATGGCGGCTTCCACTTCGGAGTCCAGGGCGCTGGTGGCCTCGTCCAGCAGCAGGATGGGCGCGTCCTTGAGCATCACGCGCGCGATCGCCACGCGCTGGCGCTGCCCGCCCGAGAGCTTCACGCCGCGCTCGCCCACGTGCGCGTCGAAGCCGCTGCGGCCCTGCAGGTCGGTCAGGCTGGCGATGAAGTCCGCCGCCTCGGCCCGCTTCGCCGCGGCCTGCAGGTCCTCTTCGTTCGCATCGGGGCGGCCATAGAGGATGTTGTCGCGCATGGAGCGGTGCAGCAGCGAGGTGTCCTGCGTCACCATGCCGATGGAGCGGCGCAGGCTGTCCTGCGTGACATGGGCAATATCCTGCCCGTCGATCAGCACCCGGCCCGAGCGCACGTCGTGAAAGCGCAGCAGCAGGTTCACCAGCGTGGACTTGCCGGCGCCCGAGCGCCCGATCAGCCCGATCTTCTCGCCCGGGCGGATGGTCAGGTTCAGGCCGTCGATCACCGGCCGGCCATTGCCATAGGCAAAGGTCGCGGCCTCGAACTTCACCTCGCCCCGCGTCACCTGCAGCGGTCTCGCATCGGGCGCGTCCACCACGGCGCGCGGGCGCGTCAGGGTATTGATGCCGTCCTGGATGGTGCCCACGCTCTCGAACAGCGTGGTCATCTCCCACATCACCCAGTGGGCATGGCCCGACACGCGCAGCGTCATCGCCGTCACGGCGGCCACGGCGCCCGCGCCCACCTCGCCCAGCGACCACAGCCACAGCGCCGTGCCGCAGGCCCCGAGGATCATGCCCACCACCAGGATGTGGTTGACGATCTCGAACTGGCTGACCAGGCGCATCTGGGCATAGCCCGTGAGCTTGAAGGCGTCCATGGCGGCGCGCGCGAACTCCGACTCGCGCCGCGTGTGCGAGAACAGCTTGACGGTGGCGATGTTGGTATAGGCGTCGGTGATGCGCCCGGTCATGGCCGAGCGCGCGTCCGCCTGCGCCTTGCCCACCTTGCCCAGGCGCGGCACGAAGTACCAGCAGGCCAGGCCATAAGCCACCATCCACAGCGCAAAGGGCAGCAGCAGGCGCGCATCGAAGCCCGCCAGCAGCGCCAGGATGGTCACCAGGTACACGCCCATGCCCACCACCACGTCGGTGGTGGTGAAGATCATGTCGCGCACCGCCAGCGCGGTCTGCATGATCTTGGTGGTGATGCGGCCCGCGAACTCGTCGGCATAGAAGGCCATGCTCTGGCCCAGCATCAGCCGGTGGAAGTTCCAGCGCAGTCGCAGCGGGAAGTTGATGGCCAGCACCTGGTGCTTGACGCTGGTCTGCAGGGCCACCAGTGCGATGGAGGCCAGCAGCAGCACCATGATGCCGATGAGTTCCGTACGGCGTTGCGCCCACAGGTCGGCGGGCGCGACGCTCCCGAGCCAGTCCACCACCCGGCCCAGCACGGCAAACAGCAGCGCCTCGTAGACTGCAATGGCCGCCGACAGGGCGGCCATCGCCAGCACATGGCCTTGCATGCCTTGCGCGCAGTGCCACACGAAGGCCAGGAAGCCTTTGGGCGGGAGATGGGGTTCTTCGGCGGGGTAGGGGGCTACGCGTTTCTCAAAAAAACCGAACAAAGTCATGACTCCTTGAAAAGGGGGCGCTTGCGGGCACGCCCTTTTGACCACATGGTAAGCGCCCCATGTGATCCGCCGCACCAAGAGGGGCATTGCGGCAGGCTGCGCTGCCTCGGCACTGCATAGAATCCGCCCCCATGCAATGCCTCCCTGTAACTGCTGCGATCTTCCGTAACCTGGTCCGCCCCGCTGGCGGCTTTGCCGCATGACGGCCGCCGCCCCCTGGACCTGGGCCATCATCGGCGTGGCCACCGCAGCCGTCATCGTGCGGCCTTTCCGCCTGCCCGAGGCAATCTGGGCCGTGGCCGGCGCCCTCGCGCTGCTGGCCCTGGGCTTCATCAGCCCCGCGCAGGCCTGGGAGGGCGTGATGCGCGGGCACGACGTCTACCTGTTCCTGGCCGGCATGATGCTGCTGTCCGAACTGGCCCGGCGCGAGGGCGTGTTCGACTGGCTTGCCACCCTGGCGGCCAGGCAGGCCCGGGGCTCGGGCACGCGCCTGTTTGTGTGGGTGTACGCGGTGGGCACCCTGGTCACGGTGTTCCTGTCCAACGATGCCACCGCCGTGGTGCTGACCCCGGCCGTGTTCGCCGTGGCACGCGCGGTGGGCGCCTCGCCGCTGCCCTATCTGTTCATCTGCGCTTTCATCGCCAATGCGGCCAGCTTCGTGCTGCCGATCTCCAACCCGGCCAACCTGGTGGTCTGGGGCAGCGGCATGCCCTCGCTGGCGCACTGGCTGGCGCTGTTTGCGCTGCCTTCGCTGGCCTCCATCGCCGTGACCTATGTGGCGCTGCGCTGGGTTCTGCGATCCACCATCCCTGAAACCATTGCCACCACCGTGCCCGAGCACCCCCTGGGCCTGGGCGGGCGCGTGGCCGCTGGCGGCCTGGCCATGTCGGTGCTGGTGCTGGTGGGCTGCGCCTGGCTGCGCATTCCCCTGGGCTGGCCCACGCTGGGTGCGGCCCTGGCCACGCTGGCACTGCTGGCCTTTGCCTGCGGGCGCGCGCCCTGGCAGGCGCTGCGCTCCGTGTCCTGGGATGTGATGCCGCTGGTGGCGGGCCTGTTCGTCTTCGTCCAGGCGCTGGAGCATACGGGCGTGGTGGGGCTGCTGGCCAGCGTGCTGCGCCAGGCCGCTGCCGCCTGGCCGCAGGGCGCGGGCACGGTGCTGGGCGCGCTGCTCGGCGTGGCGGCCAATCTGGTCAACAATCTGCCCGCGGGCCTGCTGGCGGGCGCCTCGCTCGACGCCGCTTCCGCATCAGGCACCGTGCGGGCGGCCGCGCTGATCGGCATCGACCTGGGGCCCAACCTGTCGGTCACGGGCTCCCTGGCCACCATCCTGTGGCTGTCCGCCCTGCGGCGCGAGGGCCTGCACGTGGGCGCCTGGCAGTTCCTCAAGCTCGGGCTGGTGGTGATGCCGCCTGCGCTGCTGTCGGCCCTCTTGGTGCTGCAGGCCGCGCATTCCATGCACCTGCTGGCGCCCTGAGCCAGCGGGTGGTCACGCGGGGAGCAGGAAGACCACCGCCACGGTGAGCACGCCCAGCGCCAGATTGATGCCCACCAGCGTGCGGATGGAGGCCATCGCCTTGCCGCCCGCAGGCCAGTCGCTGGCCGCCACCGCCACGCGCAGGCGCTTGAACAGCGCAAAGCGGATGTGGCCGAAGATGGCCACCATCACCAGGCCGATGGTGGCCATGAGGGTCCACGACAGCGGCATGGAGAACTTGCCGCCCGACTGCGCAGCGGCGCGCGCCACGTTGCCGATCATCCACAGCCCCGAGCCCAGCACCAGAATCACCGCGACCGACACGGCCGCGAAGAAGCGCTGCAGCACCTCGTGCATCAGCTTGAGGCGCTGCGGGGGCTCCAGCGACAGCGTGGCCGGGCGCAGGAAGAAATGGGCGAAGACCATGCCGCCGATCCAGACGATGAGGGACAGGACATGGACGAACTTGAGCGCGGCGTACAGCATGGCAAGGGTGTGGGGCGTGGGGCCCGGCAAGGGTTGTAGTGGCCCGATTGTGCGGGTCCGGACGCCAGCCCGCTGGTAGGCCGTCCCCCGGGAGGGGATTACACCCCGCCCAGCACCTCTGCGATGAAAGCGCCCTTGGCCTCGGTGTAGCCTTCTCTGTCATGGCGGTACTGTGCCGCCAGCCCCCGCTTCAGCACAGCGTAGCGCGCAGCCAGTTCGGCGCTGCCGCGCAGCGCATCGCGGAACGCCAGCCGCTGGTGCCACAGGGCGCTGCCCAGTGGCACCAGGTGCAGGTGGTGGGTGCGCTGGGCCGGGCTGGGCTTGCAGAACCAGTGCATCTGCCCGGGCTTGTAGGGGTGGTACAGATAGCCCAGCGCACCGGCTGCATCCAGGGCTGCCATCGATCCGGCGAGGCTGTGCACTGGCGCCATGATGTCGATCACCGGCTTGGCCGCCAGGCCCGGCACGGCCGTGCTGCCGATGTGCTCCACGGGACCCGCCAGCCAAGGCGCGAGCACCTCCACCAGCAATCGCTGCTCGGCGTGGAACATGCCGGGCCAGCCTGGGTCGTATTCCATGATTTCGACGACGGCGTCGGGGGCGGGCGCGGGCGCGGGGGCGGGCGCTGGAGAAGGCCTGGGCAGGGGCTGCATGGCCGGCATTCTGTGCGATTTCCCGCCTGCTCGGGAGAGGACGGTCAGCCCGCAGGGCCGGGCAGGGGCGCTGCCGTGTGCACCTGGTTGCCGCCGCCTTTCTTGGCCGTGTACATGGCCGCGTCCGCATGGCCCAGCAGGAGGTCTTCCCCCTCGCCATGCTCGGGGTAGAGCGCCATGCCGATGCTGGGCTGCATCGGCACGGGCAGCCCGGCCAGGTCGAACGCGGGGCCGAAGGCCGCCAGGATCTTGCCGGCCACGGCATGGGCATGTTCGCGGGTCTGGCAGCCTTCGAGCAGCACCACGAACTCGTCGCCACCGATGCGGGCCACCGTGTCCGAGCCGCGCACGCACTGCAGCAGGCGCTGGGCCACGCCCTGCAGCAGCAGGTCGCCCATGGCGTGGCCCAGGGTGTCGTTCACGTCCTTGAAGCGGTCCAGGTCGATGAACAGCAGTGCCAGCAGGCCCTGCTCTCGCCGCGCCCGGGCCAGCGCGGTCTTCAGGCGGTCGCGGAACAGCTGGCGGTTGGGCAGTTGCGTGAGCTGGTCGTACTGCGCCATGCGGGCCAGGCGCTCGTGCATCTGCTTGCGCTCGATGGCCGCCGCGACCTGTGTGGAGACGAACTGCAGCAGCTCCCTGTCCCTGTCGGTATAGGGTGCATGCTCGGTGTAGCCCTGCAGCACCAGGGCGCCGATGGTTCCGTTGTGCGTGAGCAGGGGGGCGCCCAGCCAGAACAGAGGTGCGCCTGCGCCGCGCGCCACGGTGGTCTCGCCCGGTGTCAGCAGCAGCGCCTGGCCGGTGCGGATGACCTGGGCGCACAGGGCGTCCTCGTCCAGGGTGCTCGGGCCGGGGCAGGGGTGCCGCTCGTCCACATGGTAGGGATAGCTCAGCAGGCCCTTGTCGGCGTCGTACAGCACCACCGCGAAGTTCATGGCCGCCAGCAGCTGTCCGATGATGCGGTGGGTGTGCTCGAACAGCGCGAGGAGGTCCTTGGCGGTGTGCGCGGCCTCCGAGATCGCATAGATCGCCGCCTGCATCGACTCGGTGTTCTTGCGCTCGGTGATGTCGTGGGCCACGGCCAGCCGCACCTGCCGCTCTTCGAGCCAGCGCGCCGTCCAGCGGATGTGCGCGATACGCCCGTCCTTGCGCACATAGCGGTTCTCGAAGTGCAGTTGCAGCTCCCCCGCCATGATCGACCTGGCCTGGCGCTCGGTGCTTCCACGGTCTTCGGGGTGCACCAGGTCCAGCATGCGCAGGCCCACGGCTTCGTCGGGCCGGTAGCCGAAGATGCGTTCGAAGGCCGGACTCACGAACAGCACGCGGCTGTCGGCGTCCACGATGCAGACGGCGTCGAGCAGCAGGTCGACGACTTTCTCGGAGGAAATGCTGTGCATGGAGAGCGAGGGCATCCTTCAGGGTCAGGCTGCGGGTGCTGCGTTGCAAGCATTGTGCTCCGCATTGGCCTAGATGTGACGAAATGTCAGTGCCGAAGTGTTGCGCGGCGGACAGTGCTGGGCAGCAGTCCCTACATAGCAAGGGGTTACCCGGAGGGGCGTTGCATAATCGCAAATCACTCGCATTCAATCGTCGCTCCGTTGTTTCATCCATGGCCACAAGTTCCGCTTCCCGCCTGCACGTCGTCTCGCGCATCGCCGCCGGCACGCTGGGCAGCTACGCCTTCACCTGGGGATTCATCGCGCTGGTCGTGGGGACCATGTTCGCGGCGGGCATGCCGTTCCATGATGCCGAGGCGCTGAGCTACATCCTGGGCTTCATCGTGCTGCTGGTGGCCTTCCTGTGGGCGTTCTGCGCTGCCAGCCTGGTGCGCGCATGGCTGGTGCTGGCCGGTGGCGGCGCCCTGATGGCCGGGGCGGCGTCGCTGGTCCAGAAGGCCTTGCTCTGATCTTTTTTCGCTGCGCGGTCCCGGGGCAGGGGGCAGCGCACCAGGAGACCTGTCGATGTTCCAAAATTTCCGGCTCACCATGGCCTGGCTGCACACCTGGTTCGGCCTGGTGCTGGGCTTCGTGCTCATGGTGGTGTTCTTCTTCGGCTCGCTCTCGGTGTTCGACCGCGAGATCGACCGCTGGGCCATCCCGGGCACGCGCTTCGAGCCGCAGCCCATGCCCTCGTTCGACAAGATCCTCTTGCCCGTGTTCCAGGACCTGAAACCCACGCCTGAGGCCATCGAGCAGGCGCGCAGCCGCGTGAACGGCACCATGGCGGAGACCTTTCCGGTCAAGCGCTGGGGTGCCTACACCACCCACCGCGACCCGGTGCTGGGCATCTTCTCGGGCCACGAACTGCCCAATGCCAAGAACAAGGATGACGAGATCTTCGGCATCCGCACCATCGACCCGCGCAGCGGCGCGTCGCTGCCCGACGACCACCTCAAGATCGGCAGCCAGTTCTTCTACCCGCTGCACTACAGCCTGCACCTGGAGTGGAAGAACCTGGGCTACTGGATCGTGGGCTTTTCCGCGCTCATCATGATGGTGGCGCTGGTCAGCGGCGTGGTCATGCACCGCAAGATCTTCCGCGAGCTGTTCACCTTCCGCCCGAAGAAGCACACCCAGCGCAGCGCGCTCGACCTGCACAACCTCACGGGCGTGGTGGCGCTGCCGTTCCACTTCATCTTCGCGCTGTCGGGCCTGGTGATCTTCGGGGGCATCTACTTCCCGGTCACGCACACCCAGCTCGACCCCCTGCACGAACTGCACGAAAAGCACGAAGCCAAGGAGACCGGCCTGCCGCACGAGAAGGCCGGCGTGCCTGCCACCCTCGCATCGGTGGACGCCATGGTGGCCGAGGCCCAGCGCCGCTGGGCCGCCAAGGGCATGGCGGGGGACGTGGGCTTTCTGGCCGTGCAGCACGTGGGCGATGCCAATGCCTACGTCAGCGTGTACCGCGCCGGCACCGACCGCGTGACGCTCACGGGCGAAGGCATGCATTTCAAGGGATCGACGGGCGAGCTGATCCGCGAAGACCCGCCCGTCACCGTGGTGGCCGGCATCAACAACTTCCTCACTGGGTTGCACCTGCAGCACTTTCGCCACTGGCTGCTGCGCTGGCTGTATGTGCTGGGCGGCCTGTCGGGTTGCGTGTGCATCGCCACGGGCTTCATCTTCTTCGTCGAAAAGCGCAAGCGCAACCACGCCAAGCAGGGCGTGAGCGGTGCGCGCTGGGTGGACGCCTTCGCGGTCACCACCGTCACGGGCATGCTGATCGCCACCTTCACCATGCTGATCGGCAACCGCCTGCTGCCCACCGACCTGCCTGCGCGCGGCAGCGTGGAGCAGACCATCTTCTGGGGCGCCTGGGTGCTGGCCTGCGCGCACGCCATCTGGCGCACCACGCCCATGGCCGAGGGGCGCATGTCGCCCGCCTGGGCCGAGCAGTGCTGGGCCGCCGCCGTGCTGGCCGTGGCGGCCGTGCTGCTCAACTGGGTGACCACGGGTGACCACCTGCTGCGCACCATGGTCAACGGCTACTGGCCGGTGGCCGGGGTGGACCTGGCGCTGCTGTCTGCCGCGGCCCTGGCCGTGCTGGCGGCGCGCCGCCTCAAGCGCCGCGCCCTGGGTGCCGCCACGGCGGGCGGTGCCGCACCGGAGGCCGCCCATGCCTGATGCCCTGCTCTATGGCGTGGCCCTGCTGGCCAACCTGACCGGCCTGGCCTGGCTGGCCCTGTCGATGGATGTGCACTGGGAGCAGGTGCGCGGGCCGGCGCCACTGGCGCGCGGCACCGTGGTGCTGCTGCGCTGGCTGGGCTCCGCCGTGGTGGCCGCCTCGCTGGCGGTGTGCCTGTCGGTGGACCATGGCTCCATGGCCTCGCTGGTCTGGTTCATGGTGCTGGCCGGCTCGGCGCTGACCATTGCCTTCACCCTGGCCTGGAAGCCGCGGCTGCTGGCGCCCTGGGTGGCCTGGGTGCCAGCGTCCGCCCCCCGTTGAAATGGCAAACCCGCCGGCGCCGGGATGGCGCGGGCGGGCTTCTGGTGCAGGCGGGCAGGGCGATGGCCGCCCTGCCGCAGAATTACTCCAGCTTGAGCTTTTGCTTGGCGACCACGCCCTTGTACAACTCGAATTCGGCCTTGGTCTGGGCTGTGAACTCCTGGGGGGTGTTGCCCACCACCAGCGAGCCGGTCTCTTCGATGCGCTTCTTCACGGCCGGGTCTTCCAGCGTCTTGCGCACGGCTTGCGAGATGCGCTCCACCACGGCCGGTGGCAGGTTCTTGGGGCCGTGGATGCCATAGAAGGCCATGCGGTTCACCGGCTCGAAGCCGACTTCCTTGAAGGTCGGCACATCGGGCAGCGAAGGCAGGCGCTGCGGCGCGGCCACGGCAATCGCGACCAGGCGCTTTTCCTTGATGAAGGGCAGGGCCGAGGGCAGGTTGTCAAAGATCATCGGCACCTGGCCGGCCACCGCGTCGTTCAGGGCCGGGCCGGCACCCTTGTAGCCGATGTGTTCGAGCCCCAGGCCCGAGAGCGACTTGAACAGCTCCATCTGCAGATGGCCGATGCCACCCGTGCCGGAGGTGGCAAAGGAGTACTTGCCCGGGCTGGCCTTCACCGCGGCCATGAAGCCCTTGAAGTCCTTGGCCACGAAGCTCGGGTGCACGGCCAGCACATTCGGCGTGGCCGCCATGTTGACGATGGAGGTGAAGTCCGTGAGCGGGTTGTACTTGACGGCAGGGTTGATGGCCGGGGCCGAGGCCACGCTGGACACGGTGGCCACGCCCAGGGTGTAGCCATCGGCCGGGGCGCGCGCGATCTCGGTCGCGCCCACCACGCCGCCGGCGCCGGCCTTGTTGTCCACCACCACGGGCTGGCCCAGGGCCGTGCCCAGCGACTGGCTGACCACGCGGGCCACGATGTCGGTGGTGCCGCCGGGGGCGAAGGGCACGATCAGGCGCACGGGCTTGTTGGGGTAGTCCTGGGCCAGTGCGGGCGCGGCGCCGGCGAGCAGGCCGGTGGCGATGGCCAAGGCGTTGCAGAGCTTGAAGGAAGGGGTTTTCGTCATGTGTCGTCTCCGGACAGGTTCTGGTGTGTGAAGAGCCGGGCTGCGCTGGCTGCGCCGCCCGCCCTGGCGTTTTGCAGCTTGCGTGCCAGGGCTGCGGCAAGCGCCCCTGGCCGTCCGGCAGGCCGCGCCGGCCGTGGGTTTGCACACGCAAGAGGCCTGGTGCAGCAGTCGCCCCGATGCCGCAAAAAGCGGCGGATTTCCACACGCCCACCGGCGTTTTGTGCGGATTTCCAGACAAGTGGCCCTGTCAAGCGAAATAGCCCCGCTGGCCGCATGCCGGCGGCCGCGCACAATGCGGCCTGTCCGCACGGTGTGGCGGCCGTGCTCCTGAACCCTTTTCCCCTCGCCGCTTGAAACCCACCCGTTCCCTTCTCGGCTCCGGCATCGCGCTGCTGGCCTGCGTGTTCGCGGGCGCGCTGGCCTACCGCTGGTCGCTCGATGCCCAGCTGGCGGCGCAGCAGCGCGCCGCCAGCCAGCGCCTGGCCTTTGCCGCCCAGAGCCTGGAGTCGCTCCTGCAGCGCAACGAGGCGCTGCCCGCGCTGCTGGCGCTCAACAGCCGCACCAACCTGGCCCTGCAGCAGCCCACGGCGCAGAACCTGCAGGCTGCCAACGCCTACCTGGCCTCGGCCGTGGCGCTGGCGGGCGTGGACACGGCCTACGTCATGAACACCGAGGGCCTCACGCTGGCGGCCAGCAACTGGAATCTGCCGAGCAGCTTCGTGGGCCAGAACTACCGTTTTCGCCCGTACTTCGAGGCGGCCATGCAGGGGCAGGTCGGCCGCTTCTTCGGCGTGGGGGTGACGACCGGCCGGGCGGGCTACTTCATGGCCTCGGCGCTGCCACCCGAAGCCCCCGCGCCCGGTGTGGTGGCGGTCAAGATCTCGCTCGATGCCTTCGAGGCCGCGCTGGCCGGGGGCGGCGACACCGTGCTGCTGGCGGACACCGAAGGCGTGGTCTTCGTGAGCACCGATCCCGCCTGGCGCTACCGCACGCTGGCCCCGATCCCAGCACAGGTGCGCAGCCGCCTGCAGGGCGTGCAGCAATATGGCAACTACCCGCTGGCCCCCTTGCAGGGCCAGGGCCCGCGGCCGGTCGATGGCGACACCCTGCGCCTGCAGCAGGCGGGCCAGCAGCGCGACTTCAGCGTGGCGGCGCGCACGGTGGGCCCGCTGGGCTGGCAGATGCTGCTGCTGGCCGACCAGCGTCCGGCCCGGCAGGAGGCGCTGGTCGCCGGCTTGGCCGGCGGCCTGTGTGCCGCGCTGGTGCTGGGGCTGGCCCTGCTGCGCCGGCTCGACCGCCAGGGCCGCGCCGAGCGCGCCGCCAGCGACCAGCGGCTGCGCGAGGCGCATGGCATGCTGGAGGCACAGATCGCCCAGCGCACGCGCGAGATCACCGCCGCCAACACCGCCCTCGAAGAGCGCGTGCACGCGCTGCAGCAGGCCGAGCAGATCGTGCGCGGCACGCGCGACACGGCGGTGCAGGCCGGCAAGCTGGCTGTGCTGGGCCAGATGGCGGCCGGCATGAGCCATGAGCTCAACCAGCCCCTGGCTGCCCTGCAGACCCTGTCGGACAACGCCATCGCCCTGCACCAGCGCCAGCGTGGACAGGAGGTGGCCGAGAACCTGCGCCTCATCGGCCAGCTGGCCGAGCGCATGGGCCGCATCGTGCGCCAGCTCAAGAGCTTTGCACGCAAGGAGCCGCCGGCCCTGCACCCCTGCAGCGTGCGCGAGGCCCTGGACCACGCGCTGCTGCTGCTGGCCCCACGCTGCCAGGCGGTGGATGCGCAGATCGTGGTGGATGCCTTCGACGAAGCGCTGTGCGTGCTGGCCGATGCCACGCGGCTCGAGCAGGTGCTGGTGAACCTGCTGCGCAATGGGCTCGATGCCGTGCAGCACCAGGCCGTGCGCGAGGTGCGCTTTGCCGCCGAAGTGCAGCCCGACGGGCGCGTGCTGCTGCGCGTGGCCGATACCGGCCGCGGCATGGACCCGGAGGTGCAGACCCACCTGTTCGAGCCCTTCTACACCACCAAGGCCGGCGAAGGGCTGGGCCTGGGGCTGGCCGTTTCGCGCATCATCGTCGAAGGCATGGGGGGCAGCCTGGAGGCGGCCAACCTGCCGCAAGGCGGGGCCGAGTTCACCGTCGGCCTGCCGGGCATACCCGGGGTGCCGGGCCCGGCCGCCACCCCAGCGATACAGGACATTCCATGACCCCTTCTCCAGGCGGCAACCCGACCGTCGTCTACCTCGTCGAGGACGACGCCATGGTGCGGCGTGCCTATGCGCAGGCCCTGTCGCTGGCCGACATCGAGGTGCGCGCCTTCGCCAGTGCACAGGCGGCGCTCGATGCCTTCGGACAGGACCGGCCCGCCGTGCTCGTCACCGATATCCAGATGCCCGGCATGGGCGGCATGGAGCTGATGCGCACCCTGCGCGCGCAGGATGCCGACCTGCCCGTGGTGCTGGTCACCGGCCATGGCGATGTGGCGCTCGCCGTGGACGCCATGCGCGACGGTGCCTACGACTTCATCGAAAAGCCTTTCTCCTCCGAGCACCTGGTGGCCACCGTGCGGCGCGCGCTCGAGCGCCGGGCCCTGGCCGAAGAGGTGCGCCAGCTGCGCGAGCGCAACCCGCGGGACGCCCTGGCCGCGTTGATCGGCCCATCGCCCGGCATGGCCGAGGTGCGCCGCCTGGTGGCTGCGCTGGCACCGCTGAGCGTGGACGTGCTGCTCAATGGCGAGACCGGCGCCGGCAAGGAGGTGGTGGCGCGGGCCCTGCATGCGGCCAGCGGGCGCAGCGGCCCCTTCGTGGCCATCAACTGCGGTGCGCTGCCCGAGAGCATCATCGAAAGCGAACTCTTTGGCCACGAGCCCGGCGCCTTCACAGGTGCCACGCGCCGGCGCATCGGCAAGATCGAGCATGCCAACCAGGGCACACTGCTGCTCGACGAGATCGAATCCATGCCGCAGCCCCTGCAGATGCGCCTGCTGCGCGTGCTGCAGGAGCGCGAGCTGGAGCGCCTGGGCAGCAACCAGAGCCTGCCCATCACCTGCCGCGTGGTGGCAGCCTGCAAGGTGGACCTCAAGGCCTTGGCCGCAGAGGGCCGGTTCCGGGCCGACCTGTACTACCGCCTGCATGTGGCCAGCATTGCCCTGCCGCCGCTGCGCGAGCGGCCGCAGGACATCCCCGTGCTCATGGCCCACTTCATCGCCCAGGCCGCGGCGCGCCATGGCCGTCCGGCGCCCGCCTGGACCGACCGCGACCTGGCCGCCTGGCTGGCCCACGACTGGCCCGGCAATGTGCGCGAGCTGCGCAATGCGGCCGAGCGCCTGTGCCTGGGGCTGCCCATGGAGCCGCTGGGACAGGGCGATGCGGCGGCGCCCTCATTGGCGGCGCGTGTGGATGCCTTCGAACGCAAGCTGCTGCGCGACACGCTGCGCCTGACCCAGGGCAATGTGGCCCGCGCCGCCGAGATGCTGCAGATGCCGCGCAAGACGGTGTACGACAAGCTGCAACGCCACGGGCTCACGCCGGGGGACTTTGCGGCGCGCCCTGGGGCGGCGACATAGCCCTATATAGAGGAGGGCGCATGCCTCCAGGGGCATGGAAGGATTTGCTGCAAATTCCCCGGGGTTTCCCTGCGAGGCCCTCGAACTGGTGCTATAGTAGAGGGCTTCGCTGCACGGAGGTCCTTCTTTTGGAAGTCTGGGCAGATGAAGAAGGAAGTTTGCAAAAACTTCGAAGTTTTGGAAAAGTCACCGATTTCTCGGTATACAATCTAAGGCTGCGCTGACAAGAGTGGGTTGCCGAAAAGCGGTTGATCTTGGGGGTGCGTTGGGGTGGTTGAAAGCGCTGAGCGGTTTCAAAAACTTCCAAAAAGTTTGACGAAA
>NZ_JBWKYR010000013.1:0-157420 GCF_059423865.1 Acidovorax sp. GW458-11-26-14-TSB4 | reverse complement strand
CGGCAATGCGCTCGATGCGGAAGCCGAGTTCGGCCAGGGCGGCCGAGCCGGCGGTGGTGGTGGTCAGGCCCTCGGCCGAGAGGCCCACGCCCGTGGGCACGCTCACCGAGACGATGGGGGTACCGCTGGGCGAGGTGACCAGGGGGATGTCGGCCAGCGGGGTGGGTGTGCCGGGCACGTCCGGGCGGGTGGGCAGCACCACCGGGATGGTGACGACGGTGGAGCCGCCGGGGCCTGGCTCGGTGATGACGGGCACCCCGTCCACCGTGCCAGTGCTCGGAGGCGTGCCGCCACCGTCCGAAGGAAAGCCACCCACCGTGACCGCATTGCCCGCCAGGTCGGCAATCACCACGCCCGCATCGGCCCCGGTGTTCCAGTCCTCGGCAAAGGCGATGTTGTAGACGGTGCTGTCGCTGGAGCTGGTGCCCTCCTTGTCCAGCAGCAGGTTCACGGCGGTCTTGTCGGTGGCGCCCAGCGTGAGCGTGAACGAGGTGGCGCTGGTGATCTCGACATCGGTGGTGCTGGCCAGCAGATGGGTACCGCCGGCCTTGCCGGTGAAAGTCAGCTTGTTGGCTGCGATGTCGTTGAGTGCGCCGCTCTTGCCCAGCAGCCCGGTGCCCGTGACCACCAGCACACCGGTGCCCACGTTGTAGGTGGCGCTGGTGACTGTGGGCACGGCCACGCTGGAGACCGTGACGGCATTGGTGGCGTCCATGATCGCCAGGGCGGCATCGGCCCCGGCGGCCCAGTCCTCGTCCGCCGCCAGGTTGTAGGTGGTGCCGCTGGTGGAACTGGTGCCATTCTTGTTGGTCAGCTGGGCCACGGCCGCCCGGTCGGCGGCACTCAGGGACAGCGTGAACGACGTGGCGCTGGTGATCTCCGCGTTGGCGGTGGAGGCCGTCAGCACATGGGTGGCGCCGCCCTCTCCGGTCAAGCTGAACTTGGTGGCCAGGATATCGTTGGCTGCGCCGGCCCGGCCCGAGAACCCGGTGCCCGTGACCACCAGGGCGCCAGTGGCCGCATCGTAGGTGGCGCTGGTGATGGCGGGGGCCGGCACATTGGAGACCGTGATGGCCGAGACCGCATCGGCAATGCTGGCACCCGTGACCGCGCTGTTCCAGTCATCGGCGGCGGCCAGGTTGTAGGTGGTGCCGCCGGTGGAGGTGGCGCCGTTCTTGTTGAACAGGGCCTCCACCGCAGCAATGTCGGCACCCGAGAGGGTGACCGCGAAGCTGGAGTCGGAGGTGACTTCCACATTGCCCGTGGTGGACAGGGCACGGGAGCCGCCCTCGCCGGTGATGGAGAGCTTGTTGACGGTGATGTCGTTGGTGGCACCCAGGGTCCCCACCAGGCCGGTGCCGGTGACGGTCAGGATGTGGGTGGTGGCGTCGTAGGTGGCGCTGGTGATGGTGGGGGCCACCACATTGGAGACCGTGACGCCGTTGCCGGTGGTGTCGGCGCCGCTGGCGCGGGTGGTGTTCCAGCTGGCGCCTGCCGCCAGGTTGAACACCGTGGTGTCCGCAGCGGAGGTTCCGTTGTTGTTCAGGATGCCGTTGATGGCCAGCTTGTCTGCGGCGTTCAGTGTGACCGAGAACTCCGAGGCACTGGTGGCGGTGACATTGGACGTGGTCAGCCCATAGGAGCCGCCGCCCTGGCCCGCAACCGACAGCTTGCTGACATCGATGCCATCGCCAGCGACGATGTTCAGCGCGGCGACGGTGAGCACGCCGGTGCTGGCGTTGTAGCTGGCCGACTGGATGCCGGGGGCGGCATTGGACACGGAGATGGCGTTGCCCGTGAGGTCGGCAATGCTGGCGCCGGTGATGGCGCTGTTCCAGTCGTCGGCGGCGGCGATGTTGTAGGTGGTGTTGCCGGCCGAGCTGGTGCCATTCTTGTTGAGCAGGGCGTTGACGGCCGCGATGTCGGCGCCGGCAAGGGTGAGGGTGAAGCTGGTGGCCGAGGTGACCTCCACATCGGCCGTGGTGGACAGGGCGTAGGAACCGCCCTCGCCGGTGATGGTGAGCTTGTTGACGGTGATGTCGTTGGTGGCACCCACGGTCTTGACCAGGCCGGAGCCGGTGACCACCAGGGTGCCCGTGGCGCCGTCGTAGGTGGCGTTGGTGATGGTGGGGGCTGCTACAGCGGAGACCGTGACGCCGTTGCCGGTGGTGTCGGCGCCGCTGGCGCGGGTGGTGTTCCAGCTGGCGGCGGCGGCCAGATTGAAGACCGTGGTGTCCGCAGCGGCGGTGCCGTTGTTGTTCAGGATGCCGTTGACGGCCAGCTTGTCGGCGGCGCCGAGCGTGACCGTGAAGGCGGTGGCGCTGGTGGCTGTGACGTTGGCGGTGTCTGCGGTCAGTGCGAAGCTGCCGCCCTGGCCGGTGAGGGTTAGCTTGGTGACGTCGATGGCGTCGTTCGTGGCGATGTTGAGCGCGGCGACGGTGAGCACGCCGGTGCTGGCGTTGTAGCTGGCCGACTGGATGCCGGGGGCGGCATTGGACACGGTGATGGCGTTGCCCGTGAGGTCGGCAATGCTGGCGCCGGTGATGGCGCTGTTCCAGTCGTCGGCGGCGGCGATGTTGTAGGTGGTGTTGCCGGCCGAGCTGGTGCCGTTCTTGTTGAGCAGGGCGTTGACGGCCGCGATGTCTGCACCGGCGAGGGTGAGGGTGAAGCTGGTGGCCGAGGTGACCTCCACATCGGCCGTGGTGGACAGGGCGTAGGAACCGCCCTCGCCGGTGATGGTGAGCTTGTTGACGGTGATGTCGTTGGTGGCACCCACGGTCTTGACCAGGCCGGTGCCGGTGACCACCAGGGTGCCCGTGGCGCCGTCGTAGGTGGCGCTGGTGATGGTGGGGGCCACCACGTTGGAGACCGTGATGCCGTTGCCGGTGGTGTCCGCTGGCGCGTTGACCGTGGAGTTCCAGCCCGTGGCCCCGGCCAGGTTGAAGACCGTGGCGTTTGCGGCGGCGGTGCCGTTGTTGTTCAGGATGCCATTGACGGCCAGCTTGTCGGCGGCGCCGAGCGTGAGCGTGAAGGCGGTGGCGCTCGTGGCGGTGGTGTTGGAGGTGTCTGCGGTCAGTGCGAAGCTGCCGCCTTGGCCGGTGAGGGTCAGCTTGGTGGCGTCGATGGCATCGCCCGTGAGCATGCCGGTGGCCGTCACCAACAGGGTGCCGGTGGCGGCATCGTAGGTGGCCGAAGTGAGGGTGGGCGAGACCACATTGGAGACGGTGATGCCATTGCCCGTGAGGTCGGCGACGACGACTGCGGCATCGGCGCCGGCAGCCCAGTCTTCGTTGGCGGCCAGGTTGTAGGTGGTGCCGCCCGAGGACTGCGTGCCGTTGGCGTTGACCAGGGTGCGCAGGCCGGCCTGGTCGGTGCCGGAGAGCACGACGGTGAACTGGGTGTCAGAGGTGATCTCCACGCTGGACGTGGTCAGCGGGTAGGGTGCGCCGCCCTGGCCTGTGATGGTCAGCTTGCTGACGTCGACGTCATTGGTGGCGCCATTGAGCTTGAGGAAACCCGTGCCCGTGACCACCAGGGTTCCGTTGCTGGCGTCGTAGGTGGCGTTGGTGATGGTGGGCACGGCCACGTTGGAGACCGTGATGCCATTGCCGGTGAGATCGGCCACCACGACAGCCGTATCGGCCCCTGCGGCCCAGTCCTCGGCGGCGCCCAGGTTGTAGGTGGTGGCGCCGGTGGAGCTGGAGCCGTTCTTGTTGGCAATCTGGTTGATGGCCGCTCTGTCGGTGGCGTTGAGCGTGACCGAGAACGTGGTGCCATTGGTGATCTCCACGCTGGTGGAGGTCAGCACGTGGCTGGAACTGCCTTCGCCCAGGAAGCTGAGCTTGCTGACGTCGATGTCGTTGGTGGCGCCGTTGAGCCTGAGGAAGCCCGTGCCTGTTACCGTCAATACCCCGGTGGCCGCGTTGTAGGTGGCGCTGGTGAGGGTGGGCACGGCCACGTTGGAGACCGTGATGCCATTGCCCGTGAGATCGGCCACCACGACAGCCGTATCGGCCCCCGCAGCCCAGTCCTCTGCCGCAGCCAGGTTGTAGGTGGTGGCGCCGGTGGATGTGGTGCCGTTCTTGTTGGCGATCTGGTTGACGGCGGCAAGGTCTGCGCCATTGAGCGTGACCGTGAACGATGTGCCGCTGGTGATCTCCACGCTGCTGGTGGTCAGTGGGCGGGTGGCCCCGCCTTCGCCCATGAAGGTGAGCTTGCTGACGTCGATGTCGTTGGTGGCGCCATCGAGCTTGAGGAAGCCTGTGCCCGTGACCAGCAGGACACCGGTGGCTGCGTTGTAGGTGGCGCTGGTGATGGTGGGCACGGCCACGTTGCTCACCGTCACGGCATTGCTTGCATCGGCCGTGTTGCCCGCAGTGACGTTGGCATCCCAGTCATCGGCAGCGACCAGGTTGAAGGTGGTGCCGCCTGTGGAGGCCGTGCCGTTCTTGTTGAGGATCAGGTTGACTGCCGCCTGGTCGGTGGCGTTGAGCGTGACGCTGAACGTGGTGGCGCTGCTGGCGGTCACGTTGCCGCTGGTAAGGATGTGGGCAGTGCTGCCCTCGCCGATGAGCGTGAGCTTGTTGACGGCGATGGTGTCGCCGGCGGTCATGTTGGTGCCGGTGACCGAAAGGGCGCCGGTGGCCGCGTCGTAGGTGGCGCTGGTGAGGGTGGGCGGGGGAACGTAGGCGGTGTCGGTCGTGCCCGTGCCGCCGAGGTGCGTGACGGCCGTGGGTACCGTGCCCGTGCTGCCGGCGCCGTCTTCCAGCCCGCCGCTGCCGCTGACGCCGACGTTGTTCGACATGAGCCCGAAATTGGCGGTGGTGATCTTGAAGGTGCCAAGGTTGTAGACACCGCCGACACCAAGGCCCCCGGCGCCGCCACTTTCGTCGTTGCTTCCAGTGCCGCTGCCGCCGCCGCCGCCGCCGCCCGCGCCCACGTTGTTGGTGATGGCCGAGGTGCCGATGACGGCAATGGTGCCAGTGGCGGCGTTGTAAATGCCGCCTACGCCCATGCCGCCGGCTTTGCCGGTGGCATCCCAGCCGGAGCCGCCGCCGCCGCCACTGACCTTGAGCGTACCGCTGGTGGCTGTGGCACCGGCGCCGCCGGTGGAATAGTTGAACGAGCCGATGCCACCGGCCCCCCCCGCGGTCGCTCCGCCCTTGCCGCCCATGGTGACGCCGTCATGGCCACCTCCCATGCCGCCTGCGCCGCTGACTCCGGCGGACCCTGCGTAGTTGCCGGTACCAGGCCCTGCATCACCTCCGCGGCCTCCAACCCCTTGGCTTGCACCATTGATGAGTGGGCCGCCGCCGCCGCCACCACCACCAACATAGACGTTTGTCACACCTGCACCGCCGCCACCTCCACCAGCGCCGTTGGCCGTCACACTGGTGTTGTTGATGGTCAGCGTACCTGCGTTAGAGATGCCTGCGCCGAGGGCATTGCCGCCATCGGTGCTAAGTGTGCCGCCATTCCCACCGACACCCGAAAGCGATCCATGCGTGATCACCAGGCCATCCAGCGTCACAGTCGAGCCCGTGGTAATGCTCAGCACACGGCTGGTGTAGTTGGCATCGATGGTGACGTCTGCAGTGCCGTTGTTGTCCAGGTCGCCGTCTATGATCAGGTTCTTGTTGATGACAAGCTCGCCGCTGGCCAGCGTGACGGTCGACACGGCGCTGAAGGTAATGGTGTCGCCGGCGGTGGCGGATGCGATGGCCTGGCGCAGGGAGCCCGCGCCGCTGTCGGCACCTGTGGTGACGGTGACGGTTGCCAGTGCGTGCTCGTAGCTGGCCGCAGCGTCTGCGGTGACGCCGGATACCGCTTCGACATGCCCGTTGGTGATTTCCAACTCCCAATCCCCGCCCGCGCCCGTGCGGTCGTCGCTGGCTGCCACGTCGGCCCCGGTGAGGGCCGCCAGGCTGCTGACGAACTGCGCGCCAACCTCGCCCTGGGCCAGGTTGCAGGCATACACCAGCAGGTCGCCATCGGCCGTGATGCCGCGCCCGATGGCGGCCAGCGCATCACCGTGCCCGGCCAGGTTGCCGGAATCGAGGAAGGTGGTGCCCAGCCACAGCTGCCCTTCGCTGCCGTGGGCCAGCACATGCACGGCGCCCACGTCGCCGCGCTCGCCCAGCGCCGCCGCCATCTGCGCCAGGCCGTCCTTGCCCGCATCCAGGTAGACCACCTGCGCGCCGGGCGGAAAGCCCTTGAGCAGGGTATCGGCGTCCTTGACGCGGCTGTCGACAAAGATGATTTCGCGGGCGGCCGCATCGTTGGTCTGGAGGGTGGTCATGGTGCTGCTTCAGTGAAATGGGTGAATGGGCTGCTCGCCAGGCCCCGCATGCACACCTGCGTGGTATGGCGCGCCGTGGCCTGGGCTGTGGCGCCGGTGATCGCGAGGTTGCCGGCCGAATGCATGGGCGCAAGGGTGCGCCAAGTGCAGATAGGCCGGCGGTCTGTCAACACAGGGTGAACGCAAGCGCGAAGGGCGCCTGGCAAGCTGTTTGGCAACGCGGTTCGCGCCAGGTATCAAGGTTCGTTGCTTCGGTTGCGTTCATCCAGGGCAGGCGCTATGCCAGAAAGTCCCCCGGTCTGGGGTGGTGGTTGAAAGTAAGTGAAAGATCCGCAAGGGTCAACAAAAACTCTGCACGGCGTTCGTCGGTAACCGAATGATTCACGCGGGCGTGCCAGCAAAGGGCGTGCGCCTCGCTGCCCTGGGCGCGCGATGGGGTGGCAACATGGCGAAGATGTGACTAACGCGGGCAAGGCGGTTGCTGCCGGCGAAGAGGGGTCGGGCCGCCTGCCTGCATATATGCCGCGCGTTGTCCGCCAACGGGTGCCCCGCAACACTGCGGTGCATGCGCAATCCACCGCTTTCTTTCCCGCCGCAGGCCCTGGCCGAGGGCCTGCCTGCCCTGGATGCCGATGGCATCACCGCCCTGGTCGCCACGGGGGCCATGGGCACCGACGAGGCGCTGGCCTTGCTGGCTGATGCGGCAGAGGCCGACGCCGCGCAGCAACGCCGCGAGGCCGAGGCCCGCGCCGTGCGCGTGGGCGCGCTGGGGCGGCGGCTGCTGACCCTGGCGCAGGAGCAGGTGCAGCAGCGCCAGGTGACCGAGGAGCGCTGGTACAAGGATGTGCGCCAGTTCAACGGACAGTACGACCCTGGCATGTTCGGCGACGAAAACGAGTACGGCAGCCGCGTGTTCGTGCCGCTCACGCGCCGGCTGTGCGGGTTGGTGGAGGCGCGGCTGTTCGACATGCTGTTCCCCAGCGAGGAGCGCAGCTATGTGATCGAGCCCACGCCCGTGCCCGACCTGGACGAGGCCCTGGACCTGGCCGGGCAGCTGCCGCCTGCCACGCCCATGCAGTCGCCCGAGGGGCCGATGCTGACGGCCGGCGGCATCAAGCAGGCCATCGGCCAGTTGGTGGGCGAGGCGGCCAAGCGCTGCGACGCGATGCAGCGCGAGATCGACGACCAACTGGCCGAGTGCAGCTACCCGCGCCATGCGCGCGATGTGATCCACGATGCGGTGCTGTACGGCACGGGCGTCATCAAGGGGCCGGTGCCCATGTTCCGCACCACCAAGCGCTGGGAGCGGCAGGGCGATGGCGCGTATGTGATGAGCCTGGCACGCAAGCCGCTGCCGCAGGCGGGGCGCGTGGACATCTGGAACTTTTTTCCCGACATGAGCAGCACGCACATCCGCGAGGCGGAGTTCGTGTTCGAGCGCCACTACCTCACGCGCCAGGAGGCGGCCGACCTGCAGGACATGCCCGACGTGGACGCCGATGCGCTGCGCCGCATGCTGGGCGCCGAGCCTGGCACGCCCTCCAGCAACCACCGCGAGCGGCTGCGCGCCATCAGCGGCGCCAGTGGCGCCAAGGACCGGCGCTACGAGGTGTGGGAGTACCACGGCCCGATCAGCGCGCAGGACCTGATCGACTGCGGCTGCGCGGTGGATGAAGACCCGCTCAGGACCTACACCGGCGTGGTCTGGTTCGGCAGCCAGGGCGAGGTGCTCAAGGCGGCGCTGAACCCGCTGGACAGCAACGAGCACCCCTACAGCGTGTTCACCTGGCAGATGGACGAGGCCAGCATCTTCGGCTTTGGCATGCCGTACGAGGTGCGCGACAACCAGGAGAGCGCCAACAGCGCCTTTCGCGCCATGCACGACAACATGGGCCTGTGCGTGCTGCCCCAGGTGGTGGTGGACGACCAGGCCATCGAGCCGGTGGACGGCTCCTGGCGCATGGCGCCGGGCAAGTTCTGGCGCAACAAGCGCCCGGGCTCGGACGCGCGCCAGGGCATCCAGTTCATTGCCATCGATGCGAGGCTGCAGGAGCTGCAGGCCATCTTCGGCATGAGCAAGCAGCTCATCGAAGAGGTGGGCACGCTGCCAGCCTTTTTGCAGGGCACCGAGGCGCCCAACTACATGCAGAGCGCCACGGGCGCCAGCATTGCCTACAACGCGGCCAACCTGTGGGTGCGCCGCGCGGTGCGCAACTGGGACGACGACATCGTCACGCCGCTCATCACGCGCTTTTTCGACTGGAACATGCAGTACAGCGAGAAGGCCGAGATCAAGGGCGACAGCCGCGTGCGCGCGCTGGGCATTGCCGCGCTGGTGGAGCTGGAGGGCCAGGCGCAGCGGCTGCAGGCCTTCATGCAGACGGCGCAGGCCATGGGCCTGCCGCCGAGCAACCAGATGCGGCTGATGCGCGAGTTTGCGCGCGCCTTCAAGCTCGACCCCGACCGCGTGCTGCCCACCGAGCAGGAGATCGCCCGCATGCAGCAGGCCGAGGCGCAGCAGCCCCCGGGCAAGGCGGACCCGCAGGCCGAGCGTGTGGCCCAGCAGCGCGAGCAGGCCGCGATGGAGGGCGAGCTGGAAAAGGCCCGCCTGCAGATGCGGCGTGAGGAAAGCCTGGCCCAACGCGAGCTGGCGCAGCAGCGCATGGCACTGGATGCCGCACGCAGCGCTGCGCGCGAGCGCACCGGCCAGGCCGAGGCCACGCAACGCCAGGCTTTCGAGGCGCACAAGACCCGCGCCGTGCTGGCCGACCGCCAGGCCGACCGCGACAACCGGGCGCAGATGCTCAACGCCGAGATGCAGTTCGCCGCCATGAACGGGAGGGGGATATGACCAGAGGGAATTTCACATGAGCTGGATGGAACAGATCAACCCCGCCACGGCCGTGTGGCGCGGCGTGCAGGCCTACGCGGCCGAGCGCATCGCGGAGCTGACGGCGGTGTGCACCACGGCGCGCTCCACCGATGCCGAGATCCGCGCCGCGCAGGCCGCCATCCAGGAGCTTGGGGCCCTGCTGGCGCTGCCCGCGCGCATCACCCTGCAGGCGCAGCAGCGCGGCACCACCGATCGCAGCAAAGGATATTGACCATGGCGGGATATACGCAAGACCAGATCACCACGGCCTACAACAACGCCAAGGCCAGCGGCATGAACGACGCCGACATCTTCGACTCCGGCGCCAAGAACTTTGGCGTGACGCAGGAGCAGTTCAACCTGGCCCGCCAGGCCTGGGGCAGCACGCCCGATGGGGGTTCCTACAGCTCGGCTTCCACACCGGCCGCTGCGCCCGCACCCGCCGTGGCTGCTGCAACCCCGGTGTCCTCGGGATGGGAGGGTGGGCGCGACCTGACCGCCGACGAGATCGGCAAGGCGCGCCAGTGGTCCGTGGGCAAGACCAGCCAGGAGGCAGCGCAGCAGGCCACGGGCATGAATCTCACGCAAAAGCAGTTCGGCCAGATCTACGGCTGGTCGGCCGAGGATTCGGCGATGGGCGGCTACGGCACCCAGGGCGGGCTGGAGAAGCCGTATTACGACTACACCTACGACGCCCAGAAGGGCTGGACCAAGGACACGAAGAAGCCGCCCACCACGGGCATCAACCTGTCGCAGCTGCAGGGCATGACGCGCTGGGACGTGGCGCCCAACGAGACAGTGCGCAGCCAGCTGCAGCAGATCATTGCCGACGACAGCCCGCTGATGCAGCAGGCGCGTGCGCGCGCCATGCAGACGGCCAATACGCGGGGGTTGCTCAACAGCAGCATGGCGGCCACGGCCGGCGAGTCGGCGCTGTACGACGCGGCCATGCCCATCGCCACCCAGGACGCGGCCACCTACGCCCGGGCGGGCGAGTTCAACGCCGGCCAGGCCAACACCTTCGCGCGCGACAACAACCAGTTCGTGCGCGATGCCTACATGGCCGACTTCAACGTGCAGGCCAACGAGTGGGCGGCGCAGCAGCAGTTCGACCGCGACTACAGGATGCTGGACCGCCAGCAGCAGCTGACGCTGGAGCGCGACGCGATCCAGAACGGCTACCAGTCGGCCCGCGACCAGTTCACGGCCCAGCAGCAGGCCCTGCGCGACGACAAGGACATTGCGGCACGCCTGCAACTGGGCCAGATGGACCTGAGCGGCAGGCTGGCCAGCGTCCAGCCCGACACCAGCGTGCTGCGCACGCAGATGCAGGTGGATGCCGACGACCGCAGGGCCCAGCAGCAGATGAACGCGGATGACCGGGCCTCGCTGAACAACCTGCGCGCCGAGTACGCCAACAAGGTGTTCCAGGTCAACACGGCGGATCTGTCGCCCGAGAAGGCGGACCGCGCCATCGCCGACCTGGCCGCGACCTACAACCCGCAGCTCACGGCGCTGTCGAACCGCCTGGGCTACAACCCGGACAGCTGGATCATCAAGACGGAGCCGAAGGCCGCTCCAGCGCCTGCACCCAACCCCGTTGGAGTCTATGACAGCAACGTAGGTGCCGGGAACGGGGTGTGACATGACCATCATCCGCCGCGCCACGCGCGAAGACCTTCCCGCCCTGACTGCGCTGGCCCTGCGCGAGCACGCCGCCAGCCAGTTCGCCAGCCAGCCGGTGGAACTCGCGCATGTGCAGGCGTCCTTTCTCGGCGTCATCCACGGCCTGGCCGGTGCGGTTTTCGTGAGCGAGCAGGGCGGCACGGTGCGCGGCCTCATCGCCGGCATCGTGCAGCCCGGGCTGTTCAACCGCCACCAGACCGCCTATGAGCTGCTGTGGTACGCCGAGAACGGCTCCGGCCTGCGCCTGCTGGCCGCCCTGCAGGACTGGGCACGGCGCATGCGCGCCGTGCAACTGGTGGTGCACGACTACGCCGGCATCGCCGATCCGGCACGTTTCAACAAGGTCATGGCCCGCCGCGGCTTTGGCGTCATGGGCACGGCCTACGTGTCCGCACTGGAGAGCTGATCCATGGCCATCATTGTTCCCATCCTCGTTTCCTACGGCGCCACTGCCTTGGGTGTTGCCGCGACCACCGCCACGATGATGGCCACGGCGGCATCGGTGGTCTTCCAGGTAACGGGCGTCAACGACAAGATCAACAAGGCCGCGTCCAAGGTGTTCGGAGAGGACCTGGTGATGATTGCCAACGTGGCCGGGGCCGTCTACGGGGCCGTGAACGGAGGGTTCGATTTCGGCAGCGGGGCAGAGGGAGCCGCTGGCCTGACGGAGGCGGGCGGCACACTGAGCGCGAAAGCCATGCTCGATGGCACGGATTCCTTCGGGCTCAATTCGATGAAGGACGCATTCCCGCTCGCGGACGGCGTGGGCACGGCGAGCCTGGCTACTGGCGACTTCTCGGGCACGACGGACGCGTTTGGCAACAGCACGCTCACGCCGGGTGACACGACCTCCATCGAGATGAGCGCCGCGCGGACGCCTACCCCCTTCGCACCCGAAGTCAGCAAGGGTGTTGACCTGCTGGGCGACGGTGGCGCGCTGGGGAAAGATGCGAAAGCCCTTGCAGCGCCACCAGCCACAAACACGTCGCAGGGCGGTGCCGTAGGCCCGCAGGCTGCGGCTGCCGACGCCGCGAAGCCCAACGCTTCTGCCGCCCAGAACTCCATGTCGAAGCCAGGTGCGTCCGCTACCAATGCTTCTGGGCTGCAGGCCGCCGCCAAGCCGCAAGCCAACAGCTTTTTCGACAGGCTGCTTTCCAACGACAAAGCCGTCGGCGAGCTGATCAAGGGCGTAGGCGTCGGTATCAGCGGCGCGGCCAATGCCAAGGCCGAAAAGGACAAGCTTGCCTGGCAAAAGCAGCGCTATGGCTTCACCCCAACCACGCGCATCGTGCAATGAAGGACCCCCGATGAACCTCCATGAAATGGCCATGCAGGGCCCGGCCGGGCAAGGCGCCAGCGCCGCCGCCCCGGGCGGCAAGACCCCCGCCAGCGCTGAGCAACAGGCGCAGTTCGACATGATCCTCGGCCGCGCGCGCCAGTTGCTGGGCGAGTCGGCCCGGGAATGGCGCGCGGCGATGGACATCGACCCGGCGGGGGCGGCGGTGCGTTTCGGCACGGCGACCCTGCGCTTTCTTGCGATGGAGTCGGAAAAGGCCGGCCAGCCTGTGGACCCTGCCGTGCTGCTGCATGCCGGTGTGCAGTTCGTGAAAGACGTGGCCGGCCTGGCCAACGACGCTGGCCTGGTACCCGACGACCAGCTGGAGCCCTTTTTGCAGCGGGTGATGCAGGAGTCCATCGCCGAGTACATGCGCTTGGACGCCGATGCGGGCCTGATGCCGCCGACGCGGGGCGCAGCGCCGCGACGGCCCCCCCCGCCCGGCACAGGCCCGCAAACGGCCCACGGCGCGCACGTGGCCTTGCCGCAGGGAGGTGTGCAATGAGCTTCTTCGCCAATCTCCTGGGTGGCACGCTGCAGGGCGTGGGCGCCGGCATGTCGGCCGTGGCCACCGACGAAGACAAGGTGCAGGCGCAGCGCGCGCTGCTGCATGAAAAGCAGCAGGAGCGCATGGCCGACCGGCAATGGCAGCAGGAGCAGATGAGCACGCGCCTGGCCGGCAGCCGGGGCTTCAACCTGATGGAGGAGGCCGCCCGCGCCCAGACGCCGGGGCAGCGGCAGGACCTCATCAACCGCGTGCGCGCCGTCGATGAAGACGCTGGCCTGCGCCTGGCCGATGTGGGCTTTGGCATGCCGGTGATGAACGCCGTGGCACGGACGGCCGGGGACTTTGCACGCTACGACCGTACCGGCGACATGGGCGCCGCGCCGCCCACCACCACGCTGGAGCGCGCCGCCTACGACCGCGAGAAGGGCGCGCAGGCCCTGCAGCGGCTGTACACGCTGTTCCTGGACCCGGGCAAGCTGGAGGCGCATGCGCGCGGCGAGCGGCAGTTTGGATTGAACGACCTGGCCGAAGCCAGCGCCGTGGCGGTGGAGCAGGGCGGTGGCTCGGCCCTTGACGTGGCCGCGGCCTTCCAGCGCGGCAGTGCCCCGCAGCCCGAGCGCCCAGGTGTGCGCCCTGGGGCAGAGTCTGCTCTGCAGCCCATGGGCTCCGTCCCCAATGGTGGGCTTGGCCCCGGCTCGCTGGCAGGCACCGGCGCCAAGCTGACTCGGCCGCTCTCGTCCGCGCCGCGCGACGGCGCGGTCGTGCGCGACGCCAATGGCCAGCAGTACGTGGTGCGCAATGGCCGGCCTGAACTCCAGGCAAAGGGGCGGTGATGGACTGGTCCCAGTTTGAGCTGGTGGATGCGCCGGGCGTTTCCGATGCGGAGGTTGATTGGCCTCAGTTCGAACTGGTGGCGCTGGGGCCGGGCGATGGCGTGCAGGCGACTTCGCTGGTAGATGCGGCGCCGGCCGTGCGTGCACAGGATGGCCGCAGGACCCATGCTCCAAAGCAAGCGTCCATTGTGTCGGATGCTGCAGACCAGGCCTACAGCCTGGCGAGAGGGGCCGCCGTGGCGGTGATGCCTGGATGCGGCCGGCCATTGAAGCCTCCAACCGGCCGCGCCCAGAGTGGCAGAGCGTGCTGGAGGGGCGTGATGTGGCCGGCGGTGCAACTGGCATGGACCTGGCCGAGGCCGAGAGGCTCTCCCGCCGCGACTATGCCGAAGCCGCGGAGCAGCGCCAGCGCATAGCCAATTCGCCAGAGATGCGTGCATCAACGCCTCAGAGCAGGGTGCAAGCCTATGCCGAAGCCAACCCCATCAAGGCTGCTTTCAAACAGGGCGCGGCAGGTTCGCTGGCCGGGACCTTGAATGTCCCGTCGGCGGCGGCGGGGCTGTTCACCGAGGGGGTCAACAAGCTCCTGGTTGATGGCGGCGGTTCCCCCGTTTTTGGTCGCGTGCCGAACATGCCCCTGGTGGACGAACTGCGCCAGATGAGCCAGGACTACGCCTCCACCTTGTCGCGCCAAAGCCCGGCGCAGGCCTGGGAGAACGGCGAGTTCGGCCGCTGGATGGCGGTCCAACTCGCAGGCAACTCCTTGCCCGCTGCGCAGTTTCTTGCGTCCATGATGGTGCCCGGCGCACAGGCCAGCCTGTCGGCACCCATGGCGGCCAGCGCGGCGGGATCGGCCTACGCAGAGGGCGATAGCGCCGCAGCCGCTGCGCTCAAGGGCGGTCTGGCGTTCGCTACCGAGAAGCTGCCACTGCCTGCGGGGAACACGATCAAGGACATGGTGCTCCGCATCCCGCCGCCGGTGCGCGCCCAGGTGCTGGCTGATGCAGGCAAGCGCCTTTTGGCCACCGGCTCCGAGATCAGCACGAAAGCGGTGATCGGAGCCATCCAGGAGTCGGCCGACACCATCGGCGGCAACGCTGTCGACATCTACGCGTCGGGCAAGGACAAGGGCTTGCTTGACGACGTGGACCGCAGTGCACTGGTTGGGGCCGGCTCTAGCGTCGTGCCGGGCGGTCCCAAAGGACCCCGGGTGCAGGCCACGCCCCATCGCAGAGACCCAAGCACCCCAGAGGGGTCAACCCGCAGCAAAGCCCGTCCGATGCCCACAACGCCATACCAGACAACTCGGCGGTAACTGCAGAGCGTGGCAGTGGGTATGCAGACGACTTGCTTCAGTCCCTGGTGCAAGGCCAGCCGGTGACGCCGGTCGTGCCGCAGGCGATGGACTCTGTTTCCATGGAACGGGGCGCGCAGGTCTTGCCGGGCAGCCACATGGATGCGCTGGCAACAGCCGTTGCTCCTGGCGGCGAGGTTGGGGCCAGCGCGCATCAGGCTGCTGCTGAAGCGGTTGACACACAGCAGGCAACACCGGGCTCGCATGGACCTGGCCCCCAAGGCGCTTCCGCGCCTGATTCGACTGCCGATGCTGCGGCGGAAACATCTGTTGGTGCAATGTACCTGACCGACAAAGGCACGCTGAGCGTGGAGGGAGACCCCCGGCAATTGGACAAGCGGCTGCGCGCTGCCGGGGTAGACCAGGTTTGGATGTGGCCCGACAGCGTATGGGTAGCACCCGAGCAGGCTGCACGGGCACGGCAGGTGCTGGCATCGCCACAGCCTGGCACTGCGGTGGATGCAGTGAGGCAGCCACCACAAGTGCAGATGAAGATGCGCCGGGGCGGCATGCTCGACGTGGAGGGAGACCCCCAAGCTGTGCGCCAGTGGCTTGAGGTTGCCGGCATCCCCACAGGCGCGCTGATGGATGGTCCGGGGAAGGTTGCGGTGACGGCTGGGAGTGTCGAGCGGGCGAAGCAGGCGTTGGCTGGCGCGGGAGCTTTGCCGGTTGCCTTGGTCCGTTCCCCAGCGGTTCAAGACATGCCTTCATCGCACTCCCAATTGCAGAACGCCGGGGTGGATGTCGGCCCTGTTACGGAAAGGGAGTTTTCAAGCCCAGCCCGCGGGGCACGTCGGTGCTGGTGGTTGCTGCTGCGCTCGAGGCCGGTGCCGGCACCATCCCCCAGCAGGCATCAGCGACAGCACCACAAATCACAGGGACCCAAGACTTCCAAGGCACTCCAGTTCTGGATTCGACTGCAGATGCTGCCGCGGCGGGTGCTCGTCGGTGCGATGCACCTGACCGACAAAGGCACGCTGAGCGTGGATGGAGACCACCCTTGGCAATTGGACAAGCGACTGCGCGATGCCGGGCCAGGGCCGGCTCACATTCGTTTCGCGAGCTCGAAACCAGTGTGAGCAGCCCTGAACCTGGTGTGGATGTGGCCCGAAAGCGTATGGGTGGCACCCGAGCAGGCAGCACGGGCCCAGGAGCTGCTGGCGCAGCCGCAGGCTGGCGCTGCAGCCGATGCGGTGAGGCAGTCGCCACCACCGGTGCAGTGGAAGACGCGCGAGGGCGGCATGCTCGACGTGGAGGGCGACACCCAGGCGGTGCGCCAGTGGCTGGAAGGCGCGGGCATCCCCACAGGCGCGCTGATGGACGGGCCGGGGAAGGTTGTGGTGACGGCCGGGAGTGTCGAGCTGGACGTGGGCTTTTCTCGATCAGGCCGTACCGGGTGCGTGCGGCGGCAGGCTGAGGCAGGGCCCCGCGCGGGCCATGGGCCTCTTACGCCGCCAGGGGGCGCGCGGCAGGCCGGTCGACCTGCGACATGCGCAGGGCACTGGACACGGTGATGTCCAGGCGGTGGGCCCAATCGTCGAGGTCGTGCCGTTGGGCGGTGTCGTGGCGCTCGTTCCAGCTGAGTTCGGCCACCAGGCGGTCGGGCAGATCGAGCACGGTGCGGAAGGCGCGGTCGTTGGCCATGAGTGCCCAGTTGAGCAGCACGGCCTGGGCGTCGGTGGAGGCGGATACGCTGGGCGGAAACCTGCAGACGCCGGCGCGGGTGAATTCGAAGAGAGCGGTAATCACGATTCAGATGCCACCGTCACCGGATTGGCCAGGTGTTGTGCCCCAGGGGCCGTGGTACCCGCAGGGCGTGGTTTGCGCCCCGGGGCTTGGCGCGCACAGGGCGAGCATGTCTGCCCTTGGCAAAAAATGCTTGCCTTGGGGCATCGGAAGTGATTGGAGCGCAAATCGCTCGCGGGCGGTATCCCCCAAAAAGGGGGGCGGCCGATGGTGCTGGGCGGGGGCGATGCGGGGCGCCGTGACCCGCCGGGCGCCCAGCGGTGCCGCCCTCAACCGTCTAGCGCCGTTGAGTCGTCTTGCTGTGTTGGAGCGCTGTCTGCGGCTTGCCGCTCGAGAGAGGGGCTGAGGGCCGCGGCTCCAAGCCTGCCTGCGCAGGCTTGGACGTGCCCGAAGAGCCACCGCCTCTGGCGGTGGCACCGAGGCGCGAAGCGCCTGCGGGGGTGTTTCACTTCAGATATAGGCCAGACCGGTTTCGCTCAGCCCCACCAGGTTGATCTTGCTGGCAGTGAGGTCGGAGCTGGCCACGGCCCAGGCCATTGATGCGCCGGTGTAGCTGCCCGATTTGAGCAGGCCCGCCAGGCTCTGTACGGTGGCGGCGTCGGCCGCGGTGCCGAACAGGTTGGCGTACAGCAGGGCCACCACCTGCTCGGGCGTGGCCGAGGCGCCTGCCACGGCGGCCAGGCCCAGCTCGGCCAGTTGCTGGGGCGTGGCACCCGATTCGTCCACCACGCGGATCACGGCGCCCACCAGTTCGCGGTTCTTCAGCGCGTCGGGGCCGACCAGGGTGCTGATGAGGCGCGCCGCGGTGCCGGCGGCGCCGTTCAGGTCCAGCGCCACGGAGTGGTCGGAAAAGCGCACACGTTCGATCTGCTGCAGGGAGTCCAGGCCGTCGTGGCCGGCACCCTTGTCGTTGAGCTGCCAGCCGCCACCGGGCAGTGGCTGCAGTGTGTAGCCACCGCGCAGGCCGTGGGTCACCAGCGTGTCCACACCGGCTGCGCCGGTGAAGGTTTCGTTGGCGGGCTTGCTGTTGAACAGGTCGGCGTCGGCGGTGCCCGTGGTGCCGGTGGGCAGGTTGGGGTTGCTGGGCGTAGGGACCGGCTTGGGCGGCGTGGGCGCAGGGACTGGTGTGGGCGCGGGAGCAGGGCCCGGCTTGGGATCCGGGGTAGGCGCAGGCGCGGGCGTGGGGGTGGGGGTGGGGGTGGGGGTGGGGGTGGGGGTGGGCGCTGGTGCAGGGGCTGGTCCGGGCGCTGGCGTGGGTGCTGGAGCGGGGGCTGGTGCCGGCGCGGGTGCCGGGGCTGTATCGAAGGTCAGCGTCGGGCCCTTGGTGGAGTTGAAGCCATAGGTGCCGCCCAGGCCATCGCGGCCGTAGAGCCAGTCGAGCGCCAGCAGGTCATACGCCTGGAAGGTGGTCTTGTTGGGGCCGGCATGCGTGTACGACATGACGGTGTTGTTGGTGTTGTCCTGCCCCGCAGGCAGGGGGCGCGAGGAGTCGAAGGGGTGCGACAGGCCCAGCGCATGCCCCACTTCGTGCAGCAGCACTTCGTAGCCGGCGCCGCCGGCCGTGGGCCGGTTGTTGATGCCGGCGTGCTCCACGTTGTCCAGGTAGACCACGGCCTCGATGTTCAGCGAGTTCACGGTCTGGTTGGGGCCGGAGTAGCTGTAGCCGTAGCCCGACGATGCCAGGCCTGCGGTGGAGGGGCCCTGCAGGTTGGTGGCGGCGAAGTGCAGGTCGGCCTGGGCCGAGGTGGCCACCTCGGAGAAGACGATGCCGGTGACGGCCGAGGCGTGCTGCAGGATCTGCAGGGTGGATTGCTTTTGGTCGGCGTTGAAGGCTGTGACCGCGCTGCCGGTCTTCTTGGTCGCCTCGCTGCCGGCGCTGGCGTCGAAGGTGTAGTAGATCACCTTGCGGCCGTCGGGCCAGAAGTTCCAGATGGGCGTGCCACCCAGCAGGGCATCGGCCTGTGGGTTGCCGGAAAAGCGCATGTTCTGCAGGTCGGAGACGGTAACGGCCATGTCGTGCGGGATGGGTTGGCGTGGATTCGGGCGGAAAAAACGCCCGGCACAGGGCCGAGCGACCGGCGAATCTATCACCGGGGTGCCGCGCTCACTGTGGCGCGAAACCAAATGTCACGACATGGCGCCGCGCGCCGACAGGCGGTCGCCGGGCGGCGCTGGGCGGTGGCCTCACGGGCCTTGCCGCAGGCCTGCAACGCCGAAGGGAAGGGCGTTTTCAGCGCCTTGTGCACACGAAGATGTGAGAGGTGCTGAAGTCGCTGGCCTGGTAGGCCAGTGCCAGCGGGTAGCGTGCGCCCACGGCGGTGTCCAGCGACACCAGGTACAACGGGAAGCCGCGGTTGGCATAGAGGCGGTCGCCGCTGCTGCCCAGGCCGTCGAACGGCAGGCTGACGCTGGGCACCGGGATGGCGGGGATGCGCGATGTGTCCACCACCGCCTGGGCGGTGGTGATGGTGGCGGTGGCGTTGTAGCTGGCGCCCGTGCCGCTGGAGCACAGGTAGGCGCCGCTGAAGGCCGCGTAGGGGTCCACCACGGGAGGAATGGGGTACTCCGCCAGGGTGGCCACCTGGCGGTAGCGGCCGGCGGCCAGCATCTCGAAGAAATCGGTGCCGTAGCCCACGAAGACGGCCCCGCCCAACTGGGCGCGGGTGTTCCAGTTGCTGACGGCGATGGTCTCTGTCGGCTGGCGCATGGTGCGGTACTCGGGGATCTCGCCGCCCATGTAGGGCACGAAGCCGCGTGTCTCGGACAGCAGGTAGAACTGGTTGTTGTGCAGCACCACAAAGTACAGCTTGCCCTGGCCCAGGAACTGCGCCTCGGGGTTGACGCTGACGGCGAAGTTCAGGGCCTGCGTGGTGCCGCTGATAGTGGTGGCCACCGTGGTGATCTGGGCAAAGGCGGGCGTGGCGCCCAGGCCCAGTGCCAGGGCGGCGCTGGCGATGAGGTTGCGCAAGGTGGTACGGATGGGCATGGCAGGGTCCGGTTGCAGCAGCACTTTCATGCAACGCGGCTGCGTTGCCGGTGGTTTACGTAAGGTAAGGCGGGCATCTACGGTGCATTTTGCACCCTGCCTGGGTTGCAGGGCCTGCGGTAGGCGCATACTTCAGGTGCGCGCTGGCCATGATGGATGGTGCCTGCGCGCCGTTGCGTTGACATTGCCATTCCTCAGCCCAGCCGATTGCCACCATGCCCTCAACGACCCCCACACCCACCCGCCTGCCCACCCCGTTCGAGTCGCTCGCGGGGATTGCCAAGTTTCTGGGCGCACAGGAAATGAGCCCGGCCTTCCATGCGCGGCATGCGCAAGCCATCGATGGGGCCTGCGCCTTTTTGCAGGAGCTGGTGCGTGAGCACCCGTCGTTGGACATGGCGTTCAACGCGGCGCTGCCGCTGCCGGTGGTCGATGGCGGCAAACTGGTGCTGCAGGCGCTGTCGTCCATCCAGTTCGCCGAGCGCAAGCTGCACTGGTTTGACGGCCAGATGGACACCACGCTGCGCGCCCTGGCGCCTGTGGTGCGCGACCCGGCACTGCCCACCTGGATGGCGGAGTGCCGCTGGGCGGTAGATGGGGCGGCGGTGAATGTGTAGGAGCCTGGGCAGGCTCCAGATGCAGCGCTCGGCGCGGTGTTAGCGCCGCAGGCAGCTATAGGCCACTTCGGCGCTGTACATGCTCGATTGGTAGACGAGCGACATGCCGTAGGGCAGGGTCCGCGTCAGGTCGAGCACCACCACCCGCACCGGATAGCTCAGGTTGTTGTAGATCATCAGGCCCGGCTCCTGGACCAGCGTGCTGACGGGCACGTTGAAGGTGTAGTCGGGGATGCCCGTCAGCCACGTGGTGTCGACCACTGCCCGGCTGGCCGTGAATGTGGCCGTCACGGAGGCTGAGCGCCCGGAGCGGTCATAGCACATGTAGCTGCCGTTGTGCACTGCGTAGGGACTGGACGGGGCCGGTGCGGGCGTGGGCGCCGGAGCGGGAGCTGGTGTCGGCGCGGGCGCGGGCGCCGCCGGCAGCGTGGCCACCAGCTTGAACCTGCCATTGTTGAGCATGTCCATCACGTCGGAGCCGTAGCCCACGAAGATCGACGCGCCGGCCTGCGCCGTGGTGTTCCAGCCCTGCACGGTGATGGTCTCGTTGGCCTGGGTGATGGTGCGGTACTCCACTGGCTCGCCGCCGGTGTAGGCAAGGAAGCCGCGCGTTTCGGACAGCACATAGATCTGCGAGCCGTGCAGCATCACGAAGTACAGCTTGCCGCGGCCCACGTACTGCGCGTCGGGCGTGATGCGGGTCACCAGGGTGTAGGCGCGGGCCGAGCCGCTGGCGGTGGCCGATGCCGTGATGTCGGCCCACACAGGGCTGGCGGCGCCCAGGCTGGCGACGACGAGGGCGGTGGCGGCGGAGATTTTCTTGAATGGGCTGGCGAACTTCATGGCGGTAGGAATCGAGGTGGTGGGGCCGGCGCTGCCGGCCATCCGGTTCGCGGATCAACGGCTGCCGCGGCCTGCAAGCGTGGGTGTGGTGCGGCCCTGGCCTGCGTGTCGCTGGCACGGCCCCAGTCTGCGCGGCGGTTGTGCGTCACTCGTCCATGCCGTCGGCCGCGCCAGTTGCCTGCCCTGATGGCGCTCAGCGCCGGGAGCAGATGAAAACGCGCGGGGTGCTGGAGCCATTGCTCGCGTAGCCCAGGGCCAGCGGGTAGCGGGCTCCAGCGGTCGTGTCCACCGACACCAGGCGCAGCGGGAATGCGTTGTTGGTATAGATGCGGTCGCCAGTGGTGCCAATGTTGCTGTAGGGCACGTTGAAGGTGTAGTCCGGAATGGTGAGGATCCTGGACGTATCCACCACCGCCTGGGTGGCCGTGATGGTGGCGGAAACCGTGTAGCTGGACCCCGTTTCGCTGATGCACAGGTAGTTGCCGCTGTAGGCCGCATAGGGGTTGGTCACAACGGGGGGCGTTGGCGTTGGCGTGGGCGTGGGTGTCGGCGCGGGCGCCTGGGGCAGGGTGGCCACCTGCTTGAACCTGCCGTTGTTGATCATGTCCATCACATCGGTGCCAAAGCCCACGAAGATGGCGGCGCCGGCCTGGGCGGTGGTGTTCCAGCCCTGCACGGTGATGGTCTCGGTGGCCTGGGTGATGCCGCGGTAGGCCTCGGGCTCGCCGCCGGTGTAAGGGATGAAGCCGCGCGTTTCCGACAGCACGTAGATCTGCGATCCGTGCAGCATCACGAAGTACAGCTTGCCGCGGCCCAGGTACTGCGCGTCGGGCGTGATTCGGGCGACCAGGGTGTAGGCGCTGGCCGAGCCGCTGGTGGTGGCCGATGCGGTGATGTCGGCCCACGCGGAACTGGCGGCGCCCAGGCTGGCGACGACGAGGGCGGTGGCGGCGGCAATTTTCTTGAGCGTGCAGGTAAGGCGCATGGCGGTGATGGATCGAAGTTGAGCCGGCGTGGGATTCTTGGGGTTGTGGTGGCCGGCAGAGGATGACAAGAAAAACGCGCACGAAGCGCATGTGTCCACATGGACACACTTGTATCCATTGGTTTCTTGATTTCAAAACAATGGAGCGATCACCACAATCGCCAATATGGGTGATGCCAGCAGGGTTCACCGCCGAACGCGCTGCAGGGCGCGGTGAGGGGCGGGACCGCGCCGCGTGCGCGGACTGCGCTGTTACAAAAACCGCTGCGCCAAATAAGGCGCTGGGTCCACGAACGGCTTCTCACCGCTGACCAACTCGGACACCAGCCGACCGGTGACGGGGCCCAGGGTGAAACCCTGGTGCGCGTGGCCGAAGTTGAACCACAGGCCCGCGTGGCGCGGCGCCGGGCCCAGCACGGGCAGCATGTCGGCGGTGCAGGGGCGCGCGCCCAGCCAGGGCGTGGCCTCCACAGGCTCGCCCAGGGGCAGCAGCTCGCGCGTGGACTGCTCGGCGCGGCGCAGCTGCACGGGTGTGGCGGGCGCGTCCTGCAGCGCGAACTCGGCGCCCGTGGTCAGGCGCAGGCCGCGCGCCATGGGGGCCAGCATCACGCCGCGCTCGATGTCCAGCGCGGGCATGGCCAGGCTGGGGCCGCCGGCAAAGTGGCGGTGGTAGCCGCGCTTGCTGAACAGCGGCAGGCGGTAGCCCAGGCGCGTGGTGAGTTCGCCGGCCCAGGGGCCCAGGGCGATGACGGCGTGCTGCGCGCTGATGCTGCCGGAGTCCGCCTGCACGGCCCAGCCGCTGCCCTCCTGGCGCAGCGTGAGCGCATCGCCCGTGGCCAGGTGGCCGCCGCGCTGCACGAACAGCCGCGCATAGCGCGCCACCAGCTCGCCAGGGTCGCGCACGGTCCACGGGTCCTGCCAGTGCACGGCGCCGGCCAGCGGTATCCGCAGCACGGGCTGGGCGGCGGCCAGGGCGGCGCTGTCCAGCACCTTGCAGGCCAGGCCGTGCGCGGCTGCGGTGGTGCGCGCCAGCGTGGCCGCCGCATCGAACACCGGGGCGGTGCGGTACAGCTGCATCCAGCCTTGCCGGTGCACCAGGTCGGCGGCGCCGGCCGCCTCGATCCAGCCGCCATGCTCGGTCAGGCAGTGGGCGATCAGGCGGCTGTAGGCCTGGGCGATGGGCGCGTAGCGCGCAGGCGCCGAGGCGGCCCAGTAGCCCAGCAGCTGCGGCGCCAGGCGCAGCAGGGCGCCCCAGTGGTAGTGGGCGTCGTTGCTCAGCCCGGTGGCAATGCGTGCCAGCGTGGCGATGTTGCGCGGAAAGGCATAGGGCTGCACGGCCTCGCGCTGGATGATGCCGGCATTGCCGTACGAGGTCTCCTGGCCCGGGGCCTTGCGGTCGACCAGGGTGACGGCATGGCCGCGCTGCTGCAAGGCGAGGGCGGTGCTGACGCCGACCATGCCGGCGCCGAGAACAAGGGTTTGCATGGGGTGGTGATTATTGATGGCGGCGGTGCAGTGGATGGCCTCGATTGTGCCGTCCGCCGCCGGGAAAACCCGTGCCCGCACGCGCCATTTGGAGAAGAGTCGATTGCCATTTCGGCAATCAATGCGCGCAGCGGTGCGCATGGGCGGAGGCGCGAGGCCTGCGCGGGGTCCGCGCAGCACAGGCGGCTCGCGTAAGACCTGTCCTACAAAAGTTGGCGGCAAGAGCAGTTACCGTTGTTCCACGGGCCCGCCTGGCGCAGGGCGCGGCAGCTGCGGTCCCTGCCCGGGAAGGAAGGGTGCGTATGAGCACGGCTCCTGTTGTGTTGAGAGGCCACTGCGCTTGCCGCCGTGTCGAGTACGCCGTGCACGCGCTGGAGCTGGAGGCCGTGGTATGCCACTGCGAGCTTTGCCGCCGCGCCTGTGGCGGCGCCAGCATGGCCTGGATCGCTGGCGACCGGGCCACCCTGCGCGTCTACGGCGCGGTGCACACTTGGCGCTCGTCGGAGCAGGGCGCGCGCCAGCTGTGCCCCACCTGCGGCAGCCAGCTGTTTCGCCTGGACGACACGCAGCCGGGCCTGGTTGCGGTGGCCGTGGGCACGCTCGATGATGCCAGCGCCATCCGCAGCACGCGCAGCGACTTCGCCAGCCAGCGCCCGCGCTGGGATGCGCGCGGGCCACTGGGCAGCCAGGTCCAGGCGCCGGCGCAAGGCAGCACCGCGGTCGATACCGCCGGGCCGGGCCAACTAGCGCGCGACGAAACGCATGCAGAGCATGCTCGCCAGCACGGAGGACGCCTTCATCAGCATCGACCCCGGCGGCTTTATCACCGAGTGGAACCCCCAGGCGCAGGCCACCCTGGGCTGGAGCTACGACGAGGCCATCGGGCGTCCCATGCACGAGCTCATCATCCCGCCCGAGATGCGCAGCGCCCACCTCTACGGCATGGCCCGGCTGCAGCGCACCGGCGAAGGCCCGGTGCTGCGCCGCCGCTTCGAGGTGGATGCGCTGCACAAGGACGGTCATCGCCTGCCGGCGGAGCTGTCCATCGCGCCGCTGCGCATGGCCGGCGGCATCGGGGCCACCGCGTTCCTGCGCGACACCAGCCAGCGCCAGGCGGTGGAGCGCGAACTGCGCGCCAACCAGGGCCTGCTGCAGCGCACCGGCGAGCTGGCCCTGGTCGGCTCCTGGACGGTGGACCTGCGCATCCGCCAGGTCCACTGGTCCGCCATGGTGCGGCGCATCCACGGCGTGGACGAGACCTTTGTGCCCACGCTGCCCGGCGTGATCGGGTTCTACGAAGAAGGCGCGCAGGAGCGGCTCGTCGCCGCCTTCGAGCAAGGCATCGACGACGGCCACAAGTGGGAGATCGAAACCCCCCTGCGCACCCCCGACGGCCGGCGCGTGTGGGCGCGCGCCATCGGCAACACCGAGTACGACGAGCAGGGCGCACCGGTGCGCGTGGTCGGCGCGCTGCAAGACATCACCGGCCGCAAGTGCGCCGAAGAATCGCTGCACATGCTCGCCCAGATCCTGGAGGCCACGCCCGACTACGTGGCGCAGGCCGGCAGGGACGGCCGCGTGACCTACATGAACCCGGCTGCGCGCCAGGCCCAGGGCTACGATGCCGGCTACGACGTCACCCAGCACCGCTTCACCGACTTCAACACCCCCGAGACCACGCGCCGCTACCGCGACGAGGTCATGCCCTCGGTGCACAAGACCGGCGTGTGGATGGGCGAAAGCACCGTGCTCGTGGCCGGCCAGCCGATTGCGGTGGACCACTCGGTGCTCTCGCACAGGGACGCTACCGGCCAGGTGGTTCGCTACACCGCCGTCATGCGCGGCACCTCGGCGCAGCAGCGCGCCCGCGCCGACCTGTTTCGCCAGCAGCGCACGCTCAGCTCCATTGCCGAGGCCATCCCCGACGTCATCGCCGTGGTCGACCGCGAGGGCCGCTACGAGTTCGTCAACTCCGCCTTCGAGAAGCTGGTGGGCCCCTCGTGTGCCGAGATTGTGGGCCACAGGATCGGCGAGGTCATGCCCATCCAGGAACTGCGGGGCAGCATGGCCCACATCCGGAAGGCGCTCGGCGGCGAGCCCACCTCGTTCGAGCTGGACCTGCACCTGGGCGGGCGCCAGCGCAACATGGCCCTCACCCTCGTGCCCCGCCTGTCGGAAGGCGGCACGCCCGACGGCTTCATCGCCGTGCTGGACGACGTCACCATCCACCGCCAGCGCGAGTCGCGCCTTATCGGCCTGAGCGAGCGTGACTGCCTCACCGGCCTCATGAACCGGCAGGGCCTGCAGGCCTACCTGCAGCGCATACCCATCGGAGAGGCCCACGGCGTGGCCATGCTGTACGTGGACCTGGACCGCTTCAAGCCCGTCAACGACACCTGGGGCCACCCGGTGGGCGACCAACTGCTGCAGGCCGTGGCCGGGCGCTTTCTGGCCCTGGTGCGGCCCATGGACCTGGTGGCCCGCGTGGGCGGCGACGAGTTAGTGGTGGTGCTGGGCGGCATGCCCAGCCGCGCCGCCGCCGAGCAGGTGGCCGACAAACTCGTGGCCACCGCCGCCAAACCTTTCGACCTGGACGGGCGCAGGGTGCTCATCGGCGCCAGCGTGGGCGTGGCCTTTGCGGGCGACGACGGCTGGCGCGGCCTCATGGAGCGGGCCGACGCCTCGCTCTACCGCGCCAAGGCGGCCGGGCGGGGGCGCAAGGCGTAGGGTGAGCTGGCACACCCGCTGTCCCGTGACAGCCACCCGGAGCGATTTGCGCGCTGCGCAGTGAGGGCCGGGCTGGGACTGGGTGGAGGCGGGCGCTTAGTCCACGTCGTCCCAGGAGAGCGTTGGCCCGATGCGGTAGGGATGCTCTTCAATCCCCCCGCAGAATCCCCTGGCTGGTCCATTGGTTCTCGCGTTGAGCGGGTTGCCTCCATCCGCCGTCGGGCTGGGCGTGCGCTCCGACAGGGGCTCGGTGCCCGGTTTGCTGGATTCGATCGTGGAATCCCAGCCGTCCCACGAAAGGGGCGGTTCAAGACGGTACGGCATCACCAGCCCTCCGCAGAGTGTCCAGGGCGGGAGCTTGGGGCTGATCAATCGTGGGTCCTCGTCCATCATCCAGTTGGATAGGCGGGGGACCTTCACCGTGCCTTGGGACGGCTGCTGCAAATTGATGGGGGCCAAATCGGCCTCGCCCGGGGTGCCCTGATCGTCCGACTCCCAGCTCAACGGCCCACGTGGTTGGTAGTAGTCCATGCGCGTCTCTGACTCGTGCATCGACATGGGCGACCGGTTCTGGTGAGGTGGATTCCGGGCCATGTCGGACAATGGATGGGGCAGGTTGGGTGGGGACGTTGTGATCGCTGAAAGTGTAGCGGGGATGCTCTTGGCGATCTCCAGTGTGGGGTCCGGCTCCTTGCTCGCCAGATGTGTCGCGCGCAGGCCTTCGCGCAGCGGTCCCGTCGCTCTTTGCAGACTCCGATGTATGACCTTCTGACGGGCCTGATGGCGTCAGAGAGCGCGATGGGCGAAGCAAGACCCGTTGTGCTAGTGCCGCTTGGTCCACGGGCACCAGGGTCACGCCCGCGAATGGCTCGGCACCGCGCACGCCGCCTGCCTGCAGGTGCGCGAGGATGGTGGCCTGGTCGCCCCCAACGACGAGCATGCCGGAGTCGAGGGCCTGCACCTGTGCGTCTATCGGGGCGGTGGCCGGGGGCTGGACCTGCGCCTTGCGAGCCCATGTCAACTTCGCCGACCAGCGGCTCCCAATGCGCCTGGATGTCGGCCGAGGTGGCCACCACCACACGGCCGAGGCCGTTGGCCAGCAGGCCCATGCTGTTGGTGAGCCTGGCAACTGCAGCGCGCACCGATTGAACGGTGGCGGGTTTGGAGGGCAGGCCCCTGGCCCGTGAGGGGCGGTCCGGCGAAGGTAGTGCTCTGCGGCTGAATTGCTGGCCGGATAGGGAGGCAAGGGAAGGCTGAGAGGGCAGGGTGGCGCCTGCCAAGGCTTGTGCGCGTGGTGGCTGCTGCAGCAACTGCCGCGCCTTGCCCACCTGGTCGAGCCCGACGAGCACGCCGCCCTCGCGCCGCAGCACGCGATCCACGCCGCCTTGGCGCAGGCGCTCCTGCAGCTGTACGGGGTCGCCCCGGACCATCAGCGTGCCGTCGCGCTGCATCTCCATGACCGGTACGGGATGAGACGATCCAGCATTCGCCACATTCGTTGGCGAGCCATGCCGCCCCTCAGTACGAGGAGCACTGGCGCCCACTGGGCTGGAGCCGGCTGTGGAGCCGCCAGCCGTCGGCGCTTGGGTGGCAGCGGGCGCGAGCTGCGCGGCAGTTCTGGTCCGGGGCAAGGTGGCCGTTGCCGATGCGCGCTGAGACCCACGGTCTGCCTGCGTGCCAACAGGGCCAACCGGGCCAGTCTGTGCAGCGAGTGGGCGGCTGAGCACCCGTTGTGCCAGTGCCGCCTGGTCCACAGGCACCAGGGTCACACCCGCGAATGGTTCGGCACCGCGCACGCCGCCGGCCTGCAGGTGCGCCAGGATGGTGGCCTGGTCGCCGCCGACGACGAGCATGCCGGAGTCCAGGGCCTGGACCTTTGCGTCTATGGAGGCGGTGGCCGAAGGCTGGACCTGTGCCGCTGCGGTGTGGCGGGCGGTGCCGTGCTGTGTGGTGGCTGGCGCCGTGTCTGTGGCGGCATTGGCATCGGCTTGAGGGCCTGCCGCGGAAGCTGTGGGTGCCGGGGCGCCGGGTGCATTGGTGGCTGGATCTGTGGCGCCTGCCTGGGTGGAGGTGCCCGCCTGGCCCGCATCGCTGCTGGCCTGCTCTTGCGGCGGGGTGTCGGCTCTTTGCCGTGTGTGGCTGGTGCTGCCGGTGCTGGTGCCGCTATCGGTATTCGTCGCTGCGGCCTTGGCCGTGGTCGCCATCGCAGGCGTGGCCGATGGGGTGTTGCGGATGGTGGTGTCTGGTGTGCTGGCTGCGGCATTCTGCTCGGGCAGGGCTGCGGCCTGGCGCAGTATGTCGGCCTCGGCGCGGGCCTTTTTGGCGGCGGCGGCCACGTCGGACCAGGTGGCTGCGCCGGGCGCGGGCTCGCCGGTGGGGCCCGCAGCCATGTCGGGCGCAGACGCTTGCCCGGCTGCCGGGACGGCGTTGCCTGTGTCTGTGCCGGAGCCAGTGGCTGTGCTGCGCGCGAGCTCTGCTGCTGGCGCCGTGCCTTCGGTCGTTGGGCCCGTCATGTTGGCGGCCGCGTCCTGCTGCCTGGGCACTTGGGGCGTGGTGGCTTGGTTCTGTACGCGCGGTGCGTGCGTGGCGCCAGCGGCGTGCATGCCGCCGCCCATGGCGGTGCCCATGGTGAATGCGAGCAGTCCGCGTTTGGCGGCTTCGTTGGCCGTGGGGGCCACGTCTGTGGCGATGGCTTCGCCGATCATCTGGCCAGAGTCTTCGATTACCTCCTGCGTGCCGTCGCGCACGCCTGCCTTCAACGCACCAGCGGCGCCGCTGGCGAGGCCGCCTTGGGCGGCCTTGTCGGTTCCCTGGCGCATGGCCTGGCGCGCCAGTGCGGTCTCGGCGCCGCCGCCGGTGAGCTTGCCGGCGATGATGCTGAAGGGCACGCTGATACCTGCGGAGGTGTAGGCCTCTTCTGGCGAATGCCCTTTGTCCAGCAGGCCAGTGAACACGTCGGCGGCGTTCTGCGCGGCCGTGGCGCCGATGCCTGCGGCCGTCTGCGCCGATGCCACGCGGGCTGCCAGGGCGGTCCTGTCCAGTGCCAGGGCTGTCCTGCCCAGTGTGGCTGCCTTGCCCGCGCCGGTTGCGACGCCGGCAGGCAACAGCATGCTGCCCGCCGAGGGCAGCAGCTTGTCGCCGACGGCGCCCTTGTTGCGTGCAAGCATCTGCATGGCGCTGACGTTCGGGTCGGCCCAGTCGACCTGGAAGTTGTGCTCCTGTGCCTTGGCGCGGTCGCTGCCCACCATGTCCTTGATGATCTGCGCGCGGGCAGCCATCGAGTCTGAAAAATCCTTGCCCACGGCATCGCCGGTGGCCAGGCGCACGATGTCGGCGCCCCCTTTCGCGGCGGTGGGGCCCATCTGCAAGGCCCCTGACAGCGCGTCTTGCGCAACCGACAGGGGGGTCATCGCGTGCACCGGGACCTTGGCGGCGTGGCGGGGGGCCTGCTGCACCGTGGACCCCAGTGCCTTTACCTCCTGCCCTGGCGCGACGCCAGCGGCGGCGCCTTCGCGGGCTGCGCGCCGTGCGAAGTCGGGGTGCTCGCCCTTGGCGATCAGCGTCCTGGTACGCCCTTCGACACGGGGATCGAACAAGGCCGCCGTCGGCGATTCCGCAAAGATGCCCTTGTCCGCCTGCGCGAATTGCGCGGCCCTTTCGCGTGCGAGCTGGCCTTGCCATCCGGGCAGGGCTTGCATGCGTTGGCGGTCCTGCGGGCTGGCGGCATCCCAGGCGTTGTTGGCGGCCTTGCGTGTTTCGGGCCGCAGCGGCAAATCGCGGGAGGGCAGGTCTGCCACTGGCAACGCCGTGCGCTCAAAGACGCTGCCTGCGCTGGGTGGCGCGGCTTGGCCGGCAGCAGGTTCGGACTGGCTGGCCACCCAGTGTGCTGCAGCCCCGGTGCCCGGCAGCATCCGGGCCAGGGTCTTGGTGCCCGATGCCAGCTGATTCTTGACCTCATCCACCACGGGCTTTTGCGCTGCCGGGGCCGGGCGGTACAGCACGTTGCGCGGGGCGTCGGCGGAGCCCAGCCGGCCGTCTGGCGGGGCAGGGGGCTGGTCTGGCCTTGCCGCTTGCGGTGGCGGCGCCCCTGGCACGGGCGTGCTTGCCGGGAGCCGCGCAGGCCGGGGCCGTGGTGCCGGCGCTGTAGGCCGTGCCGAGGGGGCTTGTTCTGGTGCAGGCCCCGGGGCTGGCATCTGCGCATCGGCCAGGGGTGGGGGAGAGAGGGCGGCGGCTGGTGGCGCCAAGGCAATATTGCCGCCCTGGCCTTCTTCTGCCTGGCGATACGAGGCCAGGGCCTGGGCGTAGTCGCCGCCAAATGCCTCCAGGCGCGAGCGCAGCGAGGCTGCGGTGTCGAAAATGGAATCGACCGAGCTGCCAGGGCCCAGCGCGCGCAGCACACCGGCATTCACCCCGTATTCGCGCGCGGCGGCATCCAGGGCCGCGTCAAGAGGTACTGGGCCGGGCGGCATGGGGGCGGGCGGGTCCGCAGGCCAGGCGGTCCAGGGTGTGGTGTCGTTATCGGGGGCGTAAGCCCCCCAGGCCTCGTCTTGCGAGGCCAGTTGGTACAGGTTCATGGAAGGGCTCCGCGCAGCGACCGTGGTTTGGAACCTGTCGTGAACAGGTTCTTGAGGTCTGCCACTGTGTCGCGCGCACGGGGGGCGTGCACAGCTGCGGCATATATGCAGGGCACGGCGTGGCATGCCGTGGGCCCTGCCATGGGCTTCTTTTCCGGCAGGCTTGGTCACGCCCAGAGACATGTCCACCTTGTGTGCTGACCCAGGCCGAAAGCCGGGTCATGGCACTACCGCCCAAAACCCAATACCTGCTCACCCGGCCCGGATTTGCGCCCTGAAAGACTGCGTGGGCGCCTTGCCCGCCGCCGGCAGTGTGCGGCGGGCCGAGCTGGGCGCGGGCGTGCGCGCGGTAAGCGATGTCTACGACGCACTGGGCACGGTGCGCTGGCGGACTGGCGGGCGAGCGGCTACAGCGTGTGGTCGCTGTATGCGGCCTACCCGATCACGCCACACCTCAAGCTGGCGCTGAACATCGACAACCTCTTCGACCGGGGCTGCGAAGCCGATCGCCGCCGCCGAATTGCTGCGCGAGAAGCACACGGCCTACGACGTGGAGGTCTTTGAACAGCATTTTCAGCGGGCGTAGGCCGGGGCTCGCCGCCGCCTGGGCCTGGCGCCGCAGCCTGTGCGGGCAGGCGGGTGGGCAAGACAGCGTCTACTGCGCCACCACCACCCAGGCAAAACCCAGCACGATGCAGGCAATCCCGCCCACGAAGGCGGCGCTGCGGTCCGTGAGTACCCGTTGCCCATCACGCACAAAAGTCAGTGCGCCCGCTGCGCCGTGGATGCGGCCTTCGTTGTCTCCGCACTCGCCGCGCCAGCGCCCCAAGGTCAGTACATAGACAACTGCCTTGCCCGTGTAGAGGAAGACATAGTTGACCAGGACGTAGACAAACAGCTCAAGGAAGCCCTCCATGGGTGTGCGTACTCCTGTTGCAAGGCGGCTAGGCCGGGTGCCGGCCGGTCCTCGCATGGTAGCGCAGCCGCAGTTGCCGCAGCAGCACCCACCCTGTCATCCGACCGCCCAAAGCGCGGCGCCCATATGCTGGCCGCCGTGGACTGCCCCGCGTGCCTGGCGGTGGCCAGAAGGCCTCGCCCGATTCTTTCCAGACTTTGCTTTTCGCCGCCTGCCGCATGGCGTGACCCTGGCGTTGCGGGCGAATGCTTGAGGCGGATGCAACTGCCCCCAGGCCGCGGTCAGTAGGCTGCGCTCACCGAGGCCCGCGTGCGCAGCTGTCCCTTGCGGCCGTCCAGGGTGTAGAGCACCGTCACGCCCACCTCGTCGTTCGTGCCCACTGCCACCGGGCAGCCTGCGGCAACGCCGGCCAGCACCGTTTCCTGCTTCATCCCGGCCGGCACGGCTTGGCCTGGCTGGAGGATGCGCTGCATGATCCAGTCCGTATCGGTTGTCAGGCGCTCCTGGCGGTATTGCTCGCGGATGGGGAACTCCATGCCCGTGCCGCTGGTGTTCTGCACCCGCACGCTGGTGGCGACCAGCCCTTTGGGCAAGCCGTTCGCACCGCCGCGAATGGCAAAGGGCACCAGGAAGTCGCTGCACGGGCTGGGGATCCGGTCCGTGAAGGCGACGCCGGGCATGAGGTTGAGGTAGGGCGCGGCCTGCAGCTGCAGGCCGCTTTTCTCGCCTTCCTCCTGGCGTGCCTCGCTCAGCCAGCGGTCCAGCGGCCCCAGGTCGAGCAGCCGGCCCTCGCTGATGGGCCCCAGGTACAGCAGGTGCGGCGTGCCATGGGCGTTGACGCCCAGGGTGTGGCCGCCCGGGTACTGGCGCAAGTGGAGCTGGGTATTGCCCGGATCCGGATCGGTGGATGCCTGGGCCTGGAAGGTCCCGGGCATGGCCTGCTCGGCCCAGTCCAGCACCTGGGCTGCATCGCTGGCGGCGCCCAGGCCTTTGACGGCCAGCGGTGCGAACGAGCCCGGTGGGCGGCAGATGGCGATGTCAACAATGGGGCCCCACGATGCAGGGTGCTCCGGGTAGGTACCGCCCAGTGTGCCGCAGATGCCGTTGCCCCAACCCGTGCCCTGGCCCCAGCACTGCACATAGCCGCCGTGCAGGGCCACGCAGGCCGCTGTCTGCCCGGCGCTGATGGCGGTGGCGGTGGTGATGCCGGTGACCAGCCCGGTGGCGGCACCCCCCAGGGCCGTGCCCAATTGGCCATTGGTGTTGTTGCCCCAGCACCTCACGGTGCCATTGACCAGCAGGGCGCAGCTGAAGCCGTTGCCCACGGCGACGGCCTTGGCCGCCGCGCCCAGGTTCGCCACCTCGACCGGGCTGCGCTGGATGTCGCTGCCGGCCGGCGTGCCCAACTGACCATGGCTGTTGCGCCCCCAGCACGACACCTTGCCCTGCGCGCGCAGCACGCAGGCGTGGCCGTCGAAGAGCGCGACCTCGCGTGCATCGGTGATGCCGGGCACGGTGCGCGCCACGCGCGGCTCATCCAGGCCGCCCGAGAGCTCGCTGCCCAGGCCGACGCAGACGACCTTGCCGTCCCACTGCACCACGCAGGTGGCACCCTGGCCCGCCGCGAGGTGCACAGCCTTGGACAGCCCCTCCACCGCGATGGGAGCCGCCGAGCTGGCTGCACTGCCAGCGCCCAGCTGTCCTCGGCTGCCGTCGCCCCAGCAGTAGGCCTGGGAGTCGAGCAGGGCGCAGGCATGCGTTGCGCCCACCGCCAGTTGCGTGAAGCGCCACACGCCTCCCACGCCCGGGCTGGCTGTGGTGATGGCGTTGACGCCCAGTTGCGAAAAATCGTTGTTGCCCCAGCAGCGCACGGTGCGGCCCGCCATCAGGGCGCAGCTGAAATCGCGCCCCGCCCGCACGTCGAGCACCGTGTCGGGCGCCTGGTCCTGCATGGGCAGGCTGCCCCAGCAGGTGGGCTGGTGGGTGTCGGATACCGAGCAGCCGTGGCTGTGGCCCACGCTGATCGTGGTGGCCATGGATGCCGTGGGCGTGAATGCGGCGGCCAGCAGCAGGGCGGCGCTGGCGAGCAGCTTCTGGAGAAGCGTCGCGGCATTGAATCTTCCTGTCATGGCGTTGGTCCTTTGAAGATGCGAGAGAACAAGGCCAGGGCTGCGCCGCCTAGATCACCGAGTCGATCTTTGCTCGGGTGCGCAACTGCCCCTTGCGGTTGCCGAGGGCGTAGAAGACGATCACATCCACGTCTTCGGACACCTTACCGAAGCTGGGGCAACCTTGCGCCCTGCCGAACAGCACAGGTTCTTCCTTCATACCGGAAGGGATGGGTTCGCCCTGTCGGCGCGTGCGTTGGGAAATCCAGTCGCTCTCGGTGGTGAGGACCGTCATCTGGAACCGGCTCAGGATGGGGAATTCCATGGATTTTCCGCCGCCTTCCACACGCACCGAGGTGGTGACCGCATCTGCTGGCAAACCGTGCAAACCACCCCGGATGGCGTAGGGAACCGTGAATCCATCGCATACCCCGTTGTAGCCGATCAGCTTGACGTAGGGGGCCGCCTGGAGCTGCATGCCGCTCACCATGCCTTCGTGCTCGGCCGCCTTGCGCAGCCATTGGCGCAGCGGTCCCAGGTCGGCCAGTTGCCCCCCTGTGATGGGCCCCAGGTACATGAGGTGCGGCGTGCCATTGCCATTGACGGCCAGCTGGTGTCCGCCCGGGTACGTGCGCAGGTAGTAGCTGTCGATATGGCCCGGCATGTCGGCGGCCTGGGCGGCAAAGATCTGCGGCAGGGTCCTCTCTGCCCACTCCAGCACCTGCACCGCATCGTTCGCCGGACCCAGGCCCTTGACGGCCATGGGCGCGGCGGAGCCGGGCGCGCGGCATACGGGCAGGTCGATAAAGGAGTCGGCATGCCCGGGGTAGGGGCCGCCGGGGACGCGGCAGGGGTAGCTGCTCCAGCCCGCGCCTTCGCCCCAGCACTGTACGTAGCCGCCTTCGAGGGCCGCGCACGCCGCCGTCTGGCCTGCGCTGATGGCGGTGGCATCGGTGATGCCGATGACCAGGCCCGTGGCCGGGGTGGCGGTGCTGGGGGCCAGGCCCGTGCCCAGCTGGCCGTTGGCATGGGTGCCCCAGCACTTCACCGTGCCGCCCTCCAGCAGCGCACAGGTGTAGCCATTGCCCACTGCCACGGCCTTGGCGGCCGCGCCCAGGCCGGGCACCTCCACGGGGCTGGTGAGCGGGCCGCTGCTGGCCGGCACGCCCAGCTCGCCGTAGCGGTTGTTGCCCCAGCACGAGACCTTGCCGCCCACGCGCAGCACGCAGGCATGGCCATCGAAGATCGACACCTCCAGCGCGTCGCCGATGCCGGGCACCGTGCGGGGCGTGCGCGGTGCCTCGGCGGCACCCGCCAGGCCGCTGCCCGCGCCCACGCAGGCCACGCTGCGGTCCTCCTGGACCACGCAGGTGGCGCCGTTGCCTGCGGCAATGTGCACAACCCTCTTGAGCCCCTGGACTTGGCTCGCCACCGGCACGCTCGCCCGGGCGGGCTCACCCATCTGGCCCTGGCTGGCATCGCCCCAGCAGTAAATTGCGCCATAGGAAAGAGCGCATGCGTGCCGCGGCCCCACGGCGATCTGCTGTGCCTGCTGGGGCCCGCGCGCCCATTGGCCTTCGGGGTTGGTGGCCGACTCGCCCAGCTGCGAGACATCGTTGTTGCCCCAGCACTTGACTACGCCGCCCAGCCGGGCACAGCTGAAGTCGCGGCCCACCTTCACGTCGCTCACCGTGAAAGGACCGAGGTCCGGCAGCGCCAGGCTGCCCCAGCAGGTCGCCAGAGTGGTATCGGCCACCGAGCAGCCATGGCCGTAGCCCATGCTCACGGTGGTGGCCATCGATGCCGGGGGCGCAAAGGCAGCGGGCAGCGCCAGCGCAACGATGGCCAATGCCCTGCGCACCAGCCGTGGTGCACGCACCGGGGTGTGTCTGTCGTCCATGGTCCTCAACCTCTCGGGATGTTTTTGGGCGATTCTAGGAACGCGGCTTCCCCGGCACGTGTGGCTGCGGTCACAGGCTTGGTGTAACGAAATGCGGCAGATGAGCCGGCTGCGGCGCTGCCGTGGCCCGCCCGACACGCACGCAGCGCCCTAGAATTCCCCCCAAAACACCGGCACCGCCGCGTTCTTGGGAGGGACCTACCGATGAGTTACACCCTGCAGCTGTGGGAAAAACCCGCCGATTGGCCGTGGCCGACCACCAAGAAGGAGGCCGATGCGCAGTTCGAGCGCGTCAGCGACAGCCCGCCGCCAGGGCAGAACCCCAAGTTCCTGGAGTGGGGCCGGGCGCTGCAGGAGCGCTACCCCGAAGCGATGGACGTGTGGCTGGACGGCAGCGAGGACGGTGTCACCGACGATGCCACGCTGGGTTTTGGCATCAACACCCGCACGGAGCATTGGGATGCGGCCTTCAACCTGGCTTGGGAGCAGGCCACCCGGCTGGGCCTGAACCTGTACGACCCGCAAAGCGGCGTGCACTACCTGGGCAATGGCGACACGCCCGAGGAGCCGGACCTGCAGGTCCGGCGCGCAGAGCAGGCGCGCGAGGCGGGTGATCTGGACACCGCCTGGGCCGAGTACCGCCACCATGCCGCGCGCGGCAATCCGCATGCCCAGTACGCGCTGGGCCGGGCGCTGCGCTTCGGCACGCTGGACCGGCGCCGCCACTTCGAACTGGCGGCCGCGCTGCAGATGATGGGCGCCTACGACCAGGCCACGCGCGCGGATGCGCAGGCCTTCTACGAGCGCTTCCCGGACGATGCCAAGGGGCGCATCCAGACCCTGCATGCGCGGCTCAAGTCCGCATCGGGTTCGCTGCTGCTGTCCATCATCGACAGCGAACGCAAGGCGTTGGACGAGGCCTTTGCGCGCACCGAGCAGATGATGCTCTACAGCCGAAAGCGCATTGAAGCCTCCGACGGCCTGGAGGCTGCGGCCCTGCAGGGCCACGAGGTGGCGGCCTTCCAGCGCGCGCTGGAGGCGGTGATCGGCTGGGAGGAGCCCAATTTCGAGAACGCGCGCTATTGGTGCCAGCGCGCCGTGGATTGGGACCACGAGCCCGCCAAGCGCCTGTTCGCGCTGATGCACGAGCGCGGTTGGGGCGGCCCGGTGGACATGGCCCTGGCCGCCAAGTGGAACGCCGCGGCCCAAGAGCAGCGGCAGCAGGAGCAAAGGCAGCGCCAGGCGAAGGAAGCGGCCGCATCCCCAGGCGGGCTGAGCCTGGCGCCCCTGGAGCCGGCCGCGCACGCGACCGCTCCCGTCGTGTGGACCGGTTCGGTCGCGCGCGACCTGGTGGGCTGGTTTGCGCGCGAGGGCAACCCGCATGCGGCCTACCATATGGGCACGCTGGACGAGCACGGCCGCGACGGCGGCGCGGTGAACCTGGCCCTGGCGCGCGACTGGTATGCCCAGGCGGCCGAGGCCGGCCACGCCGACGCGACCTACAACCTGGGGGTGGCCATCGAGAACGGCAGCGGCGGGCCCAGGGATAGGCTGGTGGCCCAGGCGCTCTTCATGCTGGCCAACACGCGCGGCACCACCGTGCGCGTGGACGCCCTGAAGATCGCGCCAAACGAACAAGGCCCTGTGCGCGCGCTGGTCGCGGCCCTGCGCGAACCCGGCCGCCTGCGCGCCGTGCTGCGCGAGAAGGGTTTGCAGGCTGGCGCCGGCAGCGCGGCAGGGCGGGGCGTTGCGCCCGCCGCTTCCGCCGTCGCAGGTGCGGCCAGCGGTGCAGCGATGGCAGGGTTGTCGGGCACCGACTGGGGCCGTGCCGGCGGCGGCGCCGCACCGCCGCAGGGTGGTGCATCGCCGTCGCCATCCTCCCCGCCCAGGCCCTCGCGCAACCGCGCCGACGAAGAAGAAGATGAGGACAACGGCACCCGCCGGGCCGGGGCGCGCCGCAGCGATGCATCCCGCAAGGGCACCTCTGTGCACCTGGGCCACCTGGGCCTGGCCATCGGCGCGGCCAGCGTGGTGCTGCTCATCGCCTCGGGCAAATCCGGCCCGAGCTTTCGCACGGGCATGTACATCCTGGGCTTGATCGCCGCCTTCGGCGCCTGGCGCACGGGGCGCGATTTCGACTGGGGCCCGGCCGCGCGCGCCCTGGTGGCCGCGGTGGCGGCCATCCCGCTGGTGGGCATGGCCGTGTGCATCTGGATGCTGATGAAGTCGTTTCGCGGGCGGGATTGAACCACCTGGGCTGCCCTGAGGCAACCCCGCACATGCATGCCCGGGCGCCGCAGCGCCGGGGATGCGTTCATTCAGGCCGGGATCAGGCCAGTGCCTTGCCGAATGTGGCGAGCATGCGTGTCCAGGCGCGGTCGGCCTGGGCGGCGTCGTAGACCCGCGTGTCGGGCGGGCACCAGCCGTGCGCGGCGGGGTAGACCTCCACCTCGGCCTGCAGCTTGGCGCTCTCGAACGCGGTGCGCAGGCTGGTCTTGGACTCGGGGTCCTTGGTGTCGTCGTTCTCGGCAATCGCAATCAGGTACTGCGCCTTGGTCTGCGCCACCAGGCGGTGGGGGCTGTCGGGCGCTGGCGTCACCATGGCGGCGCCGTGGAAGCTCGCCACGGCACCCACGCGGCCCGCCGCCACCGTGGCCGTGCGCACCGCAATCGGCCCGCCCATGCAGTAGCCGGTGGTACCGATCTTGCGCGCCTTGTCCACCTCGGCCTGGGCGTCGAGCCAGGCCACGAAGGTCTTGCCGTCGCTCAGGTGCATGGCGGGCGTCAGGGCCTGCATCAGGGGCATCACCTCGGCAATCGGCGTCTGGCCGCCCTGTGGTGCGGTCGGCGCCTTCTTCTGCCGGTAGAAGGGGTTGACGACGAGCACGCTGTAGCCCGACTCGGCCAGGCGCTTGCCCATCTGCCGGAAGGCCGGGCGCAGGCCGAATATGTCGGGCCATACCAGCACGCCGGGGGCCGGGCCAGAGGTCGGGGCGACGAAGTAGGCATCGCAGCTGCCGTCCGGCGTGGTGATGGTCACGTCACGCTCGGCCACCGCTGCGGCGTTGGCCACCGCCGGCAAGGTGGTCAGCAAACCGGCGGAAGCCGCCCACGCGGTGAAGTCGCGGCGGGTGTACTTGTGGAGATCGTCGTTGGAATCGCACATGGTAGGTCCAGCTCCTTTTCGGTCAAAACAAAACAGTTGCGGCAGGGCGTGCCATGGTACGTGACAAACATGAATGCTGCAGGCGTTTTGGCGCCGTTGCGCGGTGCGTTGAGGGCTGCCCAAATCACCCACAAACTGCATGGCAAACGCGGAATTGGCCGATTCCGGGGCTGCGCTTACGATGGTTGCGAGGGATTTTTTCCATCCAACAAACAAGAACGACCAGAACATGAGAGACAGGCTCCGCCCGGGAGCCTCCCTGCTGCCTGCGGCCAGTAATGCACCGCCTGGCAAGGCGCTTCGCACAGGGGAGGTGACGCCACTGACCAGCAGCGCCCATGCCGGCGCTCAGCCAAGCCGTCGTAAAAGCCCGCAGGAGCTGGCCGCCCGGCAGCGGTATGCCGAGCTGCAGGTGCTGGACCAGATCCGCAGTGGCATGGGTGATGCCTATGCCTCGCGGGCGCGGCAGGCCCGGTTGAACCGGCTGCAGCGCGAAAGGCTTTCCGCCAGGAAGCTGCTGGCTTACCGCTTCGCGATTCCCGCCGTTGTAGCGCTGGTGTTTGTGCTTGGCGGCCTGTATTTCGAGCTGTCCATGGGCGGGGGCTTCCTGTTCTTCGGCAGCGCCGCGTTGCGCGCTGCCATGCCTTGGGTGGTGGGTGCCCTGGTCCCGGTCTTCGTCTGGGCATTCTTTCGCTTTGAACGGGTCTTGCCCGAGCTGGCGCAAACCATTCCTGGCGCGTTCTTCCGCACGGTGATCGCGTACCCTTTCCTGGCGTTGATGTGCGCAGCAGCGATGGCCGCTGCGCCCTGGGGCTGGGTGGCTTACCTGGGGTGGATGGCCGGCACGCCGCAGCGCGTGGACGCGCGCGTGGTCTCGGTCGAAGTGCTGCGCAACTATGTTCCCTGCGGCCAGCATGCGCGCCTGGAGTTCCGTGGCACGGTTGCACGCATCTGCGTGGAGGATCGCCTGGCAGCCAAGGCGCCAGGGGCTGGGGATGCAGTGGCGGTGTATGGGCGCGTTTCGCGCCTGGGTTTGTATGTGCGGGAGATCCATGCCAAGTAAGCCTGCCAACACCCTGCTGCCTGCGCAGACCGCGCCAGGTAACGCCGTCGACGCCCTGGGGCCGGAGGTGGCGGCCGTGCTTCGGGAAGGCATGGCGCTCGAAGAAAAAGGGCTGCTGGATGCCAAGGCCAGCGCAGCCATCGAGGCCCGGCTGGATGCCATCCTGCAGGCCCAGATGCGCGCGGCGGGGTTGCCGCAACAGCAACCGCAGCAACCGCAGCAAGCCATTGAGACCCCGGATGCCCATGCTGCGCACCGCAGTGCGGGGAGGCCGCTTCGCCACCGAGGGACATCGGACAGGGTGCGCATCGTCGTCGCACTGGTTTTTGCCGCCGCGTTCGCCGGGCTGTTGTTGGAAGTCACCCTTGGATCGGGTTTCATCTGGTCGGGAGGTACTGCCTACGGTGCGTTGGGAGGGCAATTGTTTGTGGTGCTGGCACCGGTATGCGCGGTGGGCCTGTATCTCCATGAAAGATCGACCGGGTCGATTCGAGCGCAGTACCCTACAGGGTTTGTGCGCTGGGTTTTCTTGTATCCCACGATGGTGGTGTTCATGGCGGGCTTTTTGATTTCCATCCCATGGGGATGGGCGGCCCTGCTGGGGTGGACCTTCGGCGCGCCTTCGCGCGTGGATGTGCGTGTCGCCTCGGTGCAGGTGCACGATGGAAGGAAGCGCAACTGCGATCAATCTGCCCGGCTTGAATTCAAGGGCGCTACGGCCCGCATCTGCCTGGATGGCCGACTTGCGGGAGCGGTGCCAGCAGCGGACGATACGGTCGCTGTATCTGGCCGCGTTTCGCGGCTGGGCCTGCATGTGCAGCAGGTGCACGGCCGATGACCGGGCCTACTGGGCGCCGCACCGCGAGCAGTCGCACCGCGCGGGGCCGGCGCTTTTCGGCAGCATCAGGCTGGTAGAGAGCGAGGCGGCCTGCCTGTATAGCCAGGCCTACCGGCAGCGCGGCAACATGTGCACGGCACGCACCACGTGTGATTTCTGACCCGAGGCCAGGACTCGGGACTTGTTCTCAGGACGTCTCCAACACCTTGGCCCGCGCCCGCACCTGCCCCGCTTGCCCGTCGATGGTGAAATACAGCACCAGCTCCACGTCGGCGTCCCCGCGGATGATGGTGGCGGGACAGCCCGAGGCACGGCCCCTGTAAACGTCGGGTGATGGGGTGTATTGACTTTCCTCTGTCACGTTGGGCACATCCACATAGGTGTCGCCTTTGAGCAGCCGGATCGAGGTCGGCTTGAATCCGGCGGGCAGGGTATGGCCAGGGGTGGGGCTCACCATGAACCAGACATACAGGTTGTTGCAACTGGTCTGGGACGACTTGCCAAAGAAGTCCACGTTGACCGATACGTGCTGCAGCTGCAAGCTGTTGCTGATGGGCGGCGTGACGGGCTGGGAGGCACGGGCTTGCCGTGCCCAGTGGGCAAGGCGGCCCAGGTCGCGCAGCTGGCCGCCGCTGTCGGGGCCCAGGTACATCAGGTGCGGGGTGCCGTGGCCGTTGACGGCGAGGTAGGTGTTGCCCGGGTAGGCGCGGACCAGGTAGTTTCCGATGCGACCGGGCAACGAGGGGAGGTTGAACTGGGGTGGAAAAGTCCTTGGAAGGCTGGCCTCTGCCCAGTCCAGCACCATGTTCGCATCGGCCAGCGGGCCAAGATCCTGCACTGCGTAGGGCGTGGCAGACACTCTACTGAAGCAGGCAGCGAGATTGGAAGTGGGATGGCTGTACTGCACGCCCGGGTAGTAAGCCCCTGCAGTATCGCACAGGCCGTCGCCGCGGCCGATGCCGGTGCCCCAGCAGTTGACATAGCCGCCGTCGAGCACCGCGCAGGCGTGTGTGGCGCCTGTGCTGATGGCGGTGGCATCGGTGATGCCCAGCACATTGCCCGTTTCCGGCGCGGCTGAATCACGGTGGTAGCCGATGCCCAACTGTGCGCCGGCGTTGCCGCCCCAGCATTTCACCGTTCCGTCGGTGAGCACGGCGCAGCTGTATCCGGGGCCCACGGCAACGGCCTTGGCCGCACCGCCCAGGCCCTGCACCTCCACCGGTGCGGTCACCGGCGTGGCACTGGCCGGCGTACCCAGCTCCCCCTGGGCATTGCTGCCCCAGCAGGCGATGGCGCCGGTCTTGCGCAGCACACAGGCGTGGCCGTCGAAGAGGGCCACGTCCACCGCATCGCCGATGCCCGGCACCCGCGTGCCCGTGCCGGGCGCGGGGGCCATGCCGCCCGGCGCGGTGAGCTGCGGGCTGCCGGTGCCGTAGCACCACACGCTGCCATCGCGCTTGACCGCGCAGGTGCTGCCGTTGCCGGCGGCCACACGGGTCACGTCGTACAGGCCTTCGGCATACGAGGCCTGGGCCGATGGCGTGGCGCTCACCGGCGCGCCGCGCTGGCCCCGGCTGCCATCGCCCCAGCAGTACACAACAGCGCCGCTGAGCGCGCAGGCATGGGTGGCGCCCACCGCCAACTGGGTGGCCTGCCGCACGCCTGCGATGGCCTGGCCCGGTGTGTCAGCCGTGGCCGGGCCGAACGAGAGGCTGCCCATGGTGCCCCAGCAGCTCACGGTTTCGTCCTTGCGCAGCGCGCAGTTGAAGCCCTTGCCCGCGCGCAGGTCGGCAATGCCTGCGCTGCTGGTCCTGGCCAGCGGCACGGCGCCCCAGCACTGGGCGACCCAGTCGTTGGAGACGGAGCACGAGGTGTCGTAGCCGGTGCTGAGCGTGGTGGCTTGGGCCGGCGCAGCGGCCAGAATCAACAGGCTGGCGAGCAGGGCCCCAAGCCAGAGGAGGGGAGCTGAGAAGGTGTTGCGCATGGCGGCCGTTCTATCAGCTTTGCTGCCGTATGCACACACAAAAAACACCTGGTCACGAATGGCCTGGCGCCCAGGCGCGACACAATGCCGACCGGAATTTCTGTTTGCAAACCCTTCAATCCAAGCTGTCCCATGACGACCGAGCCCGTGCGCTACCAACTGGTCCTCCAGTTTCCCGGCAGCTACTTCACCTCGCTGGACTAGGTGCATGCCTTTGAAGACCGCCTGATCGCCTGCATGCCTAAGAACGTGTTTACGATCTTTACGGGGCCGCGCAAGCGCCTTGCCGGGATGGGATGCAAGGCGCGGTGCGCAGTTGATAGCTCGGCTATCAAAAAGTGCCGCAACGCCGCGGACCGCCCGGCAAGGCACTTGCCCGAAGGTTGGGGCGAAATCGGGCGATTGGACGCCCCGGCTGCTTGCATGGGCACGAGCCCATGCGGCGCACCCGAAGCATCCACTCATCCCGATTGCACCCCAACGCGGCCTCGCAAAGATCGTAAACACGTTCTAAACCTGCGATGTCGATGGACACGATGTCGGTTCGGGCACCGTCAACTTCTTCATCTACACCGGCTATCCCAATGCGGCTTTCTGGACCTTCAGGAAGTAACTGGGCACGCGCAAGGTGGAGAAGAAGCTGCGGGTGGCGTTCCGCGAGGCCACGGGCGAGGACTTCACCGATCTGTGGCCCAAGAAGGACCCGCGGCCCTTCCATTATTCGTACGACTGAGCCGGTGCCTGTCTTTGCAAGTGGTGGGGTGAGCGCGCTACGCCTCCCATTGCTGCAACCCATGCACGGCTCAACTGCAGCCAGCCCGATTGCTGTCGCGGGCTCGCATGCCTAACCCTTGGCGGATCCCAACCGCAAGAAGCAGGAAAGCCCGCATGGCACAGCAGCAGCACCAAGTCGTCATCCACGCAACCGGCGCCCCGGAGGTGATGCGCCTTGAACAAGCGCAGACCCAGTCCCCCGGCCCTGGCGAAGTCTGGCTCACCCAGGCCGCCATCGGCGTGAACCCGCTGGATGTGAGCCAACGCAAGGGTGCGGTGCGCATCGCCTTGCCATCGGGCCTGGGGCTCGAAGGGGCGGGCACGGTGGCGGCCATTGGCACGGGAGTGACGAATGTCGCCGTGGGCGACCGCGTGGCTTATGCCGCGGGGCCGCTCGGGGCCTATGCCAGAGCGCGGCGCTTCCCGGCGGACCGGCTGGTGAAGCTGCCGGATGCGCTATCGTTCGACGATGCGGCGGCCGTGCTGTTCAAGGGCATCACGGTGCAGTACCTGCTCAAGACGACGTATGCCGTGGGGCCGGGCACGCGCATCGTGCTCTACGGCGCGGCAGGCGGGTTGGGGCAGATCATGGCAGCCTGGGCGCGGCACCTGGGGGCCCTGGTCATCGGCGTGGTGTCCAAGGCCGAGAGCGTGGAGCGCGCGCGGGCTGCGGGCTGTCACGAGGCCTTCGTTTTCGACCCCGCCACATTGGCCGCGCAGGTGAAGCAGGCCACAGAGGGCCAGGGCGCCGACGTGGTGTACGACCCCATCGGTCGGGTGTCGCTGGAGGCCTCGCTCGACAGCCTGCGCCCGCGCGGGCTGTTCGTGTCGTTCGGGGCACTCTCGGGTGCGCCTGCACCCATCGACATGGGCACGCTCAATGCCAAGGGCTCGCTGTTCGCCACGCGCCCCTCGCTGGCCGCCCACACCGCCACGGCGGCCGAGTACCAGGAGCGGGCGCGCGATGTGCTCGACGCGGTGGCGGCAGGCATCATCCGGCCCCAGGTGTGGCACCGCTACCCGCTGGCCGAGGTGGCGGCGGCGCATGCGGATCTGGAGCAAGGCCGATCCCAAGGCGCGATTGTCTTGATCCCCTGAAAAAATGAGGGCAGGGCCATGGCGTACAGTCCCCGTGACTGCTTTGCGAATGCCCCATGGACCTGCTCGACAGCCAACATGCCGATGAACTTGCCACGCTGCTCGCGCTGCATGCCGAGGGCTCGTTCGCGGCCGCAGGCCGGGCGCTGAACAAGCACCCCTCGGTGCTCTCCAAGCGCCTGGCCGCGCTGGAGGCACGCCTGGGCGTGCGCCTGGTGGAGCGCACCACGCGCCAGCTGCGCTTTACCGACGATGGCCTGCGCCTGGTCGAGAAGGTGCGCCATGCCGCGCTCTTGATCGCCGAGGCCGAGAAAGAGGCCGCGCAGGGCGCGCGCGAGGTGCGTGGGCGCCTGCGCCTTTCCATGCCCGCTGCGTTGGGGCGAAGGTGGCTGGGGCCTGTTAGCCCTATTTTCGGGGATCGCGTTGCCCGGCCTGGGGGCTGGATGCTAGGCACCCGTGCGCAGCAAGGTGTGCACCTTGCAAGCGCGGGCAACGCCGCAGACGGCCCCCAGGCCGGGCAACCCGAAGGGAAGGCCCTTGCCGGCGCGCCACTCGTCGTTGCGCTCCTTGCCTGTGCACATGCACACGCGGCGTCGCGTGCCTAGATTGGCACGCCGACAAGGGCCTTCGCGACCCCGAAAATAGGGCTAACAGGCCCCACCCCATGGTGGCCGGCTTTGCCATGGCCCACCCCGAGGTGGTGGTCGAGGTGGAATACGCCGAGCGTTTCGTCGACATCGTGGCCGAGCATTTCGACGCGGCCATCCGCATCGGCGAACTGGAAGACAGCCGCCTGGTCGCCACGCGGCTGTGCGAGCACCGGCGCATCCTCTGCGCGGCGCCGGCCTATCTGCAGCGCCATGGCACGCCGCGGGTGCCGGGCGATCTTGCGCAGCACAACTGCCTGGGTTTCACGGGGTTGCGCTCGTACCCCGAATGGCGCCTCACGCGCGATGGCGTGACCGAATCGGTGCAGATACAGGGCACCCTCATCAGCAACGACAACGAGGCCCTGCTGGCCGCCGCGCGCCTGGGCCTGGGCATCATGGCCGCGGGCGATTGGCTGGTCAGTCCCGACATCGCTGCAGGCCACCTGGTGCCGGTGCTGGCACCCTGGGGGCTCAATGCGCATGCCGGCATCTACCTGGTGCGGCCTTCGGGGCGCTTCAGCACGGCGGCCATGGCCGCGTTCAAGGCGTGGATGGTGGGGCAGTTCGCGCAGGGCGCGCCGTGGCGGTTGCGATGAATACCCCATGGGGCAACGACTTCTCACATTCCTGCTCCGGGCGGTGGGCATACTCGGCTCCATGAAAACATTTCTGTTCGGCCTGGTGGTGTCGACCGCGGCCCTGGCTGCAATGGCGCAGCCGGCGGCTGGCCCGCGCGACCAGCCCATCGAGGCGCGCGGCCCGCTGGGCCCGCTCAAGGGCAGCCTGCTGGCCCCTGCCCAGGCAGGGGTGCCCGTGGTGCTCATCGTCCCCGGTTCGGGCCCCACGGACCGCAACGGCAACAACAACCCCCTGGGCGTCAATGCCGCCACCTACAGGCTGCTGGCGCAGGGCCTGGCGGCCCGGGGCATTGCCACGGTGCGCATCGACAAGCGCGGCATGTTCGAGAGCAGCAAGGCCGTGGCCGATGCCAACGCCGTCACCATTCCCGACTACGTGGCCGACGTGCACAGCTGGGTAGGCGCCATCCGGCGCAGCACGGGTGTGCCCTGCGTCTGGGTGCTGGGGCACAGCGAAGGCGGCATGGTGGCGCTGGCGGCCCTGCAAGGCAGAGAGGCCGCGAGCGGCATCTGCGGCCTGGTGCTGGCGGCCACGCCCGGCCGCCCCCTGGGCCAGGTGCTGCGCGACCAGTTGCGCGCCAACCCGGCCAACGCCCCCCTCCTGGACCAGGCGCTGGCGGCCATCACCCGGCTGGAGGGAGGTGCCCGTGTGGACCCGGCCAGCCTGCACCCTGCCTTGCAGCCCTTGTTCAACGAGGCGTTGCAGGGCTTTCTGATCAGCGCCTTTGCGCAGGACCCGGCCCAACTCATCGCCGCCGCCCAAAAGCCCGTGCTGGTGCTGCAGGGCGAGCGCGACCTGCAGGTGGCCGCGCAGGACGCCCGCCTGCTCGCCAAGGCCCAGCCCGCCGCCCAACTGGTGCTGCTGCCCGACACCAACCACGTGCTCAAGGCCGTGCCCACGGACGATGCCGCCGCCAACATGGCGACCTATGCCAACCCGGGCCAGCCGCTGGCGCCGGGCGTGGTGGACGCGGTCGTGCGCTTTGTCGTTGCGCCGGGCAAGGCCAGGCCATGATGAACGCCAGCAAGGAGGCCATCCCATGCGTGTGAGCAACAGCCTCACCTGAAAGCAACTCGAAAAACGCTGGCGCCAGGGTTTCGACACCCTCATGCGCGAAGAAAAGGAAGCGATCGCGTTATGGTGGCTGGAGGCCGAAACCATGAACGGCGCCCTCAACCAGTTCTACTGGAACAGTTCGGGCGACATGGCCCTGCTGGCGCGCGATGGGCTGCGCAGCCTGGGCATGCCCATCACCCTGGCGGCGCTGGAATCCACGCTGGCTTACTTCGGTGATACCTACCCGCTGGACCGCGACGCGCGCATGGCTGCGCTGGAGGTGATCGAGGCACAGCATGGCGAGGAGGTGTTCCTGCCCGCGTCGCAGACCATCCAGGACTTGCCGGAGGACTTCGTGCAGGCGGCCATGGAGCGGCTGGCTGTGCTGTATGCGCGGGGCATGGTGTAACGATCAGGCGGGCTTGCCATGTACTTGCGCCAACATGATGTGCCCGGTCTGGCCAACCGGCCGCGTTCAGCGTGATGGCGACGGGAATCGTCCGCGCTCGGCATGCTGTCCGACACCGCTCGGAGCAAGGCTTTCCTGGCATGCCCTGATCGGATTGCGCCCATGGCCTGCATGGGCTACCAAGAAGCATGCCCGAAATGACCCACGCTGCAGACAGCAAGCACCGCCTCCATGGCGACGGCGCAGGCGCCGTGTACACCCCTGTGCACCACCGGCGCCTGGAGCTCGATGGCCTGGAGGTCTTCTACCGCGAGTGCGGGCCGCCCGATGCGCCGCTGGTGCTGCTGCCGCACGGGTATCCGTGCTCGTCGTTCGAGTTTCGCAACCTGATGCCGCTGCTGGGGGACCGGTGGCGCCTGCTGGCGCCGGATTTTCCGGCCAGCGGGTTCAGCGCCACGCCTGCGGATTTCGACTACAGCTTCGGCGGGTTCGCGACCTTCCTGGAGCAGTTTCTGGACCGGGTGGGGGTGGCGCGCGACCAGCGCTTTGCGCTGTACCTGCACGACTTCGGCACCTGGATCGGGCTGCAGACGGCCATGCGCCGGCCCGGGCAACTGGCCGCCCTGATCGTGCAGAACGGCGACATCTACGAGGATGCGCTGGGTGACAAGTACGAGGCCCTGCTCAAGGTGCTGGCCTTGCCCGAGGCACAGGCGCTGCAGTCACTGCGCAGCGGCATGGTCCGCGAGGAATGGGACCGCGAGTTCATGAACGGCGTGCCCGAGGATGGCGACCACGTGGCGCGCATGCCGCCCGAACTGCTGGCATTGCATTGGCAACTGGCGACCGAAGAGCGCAAGGACATCCAGGCGCGCGTGATCCTGGGGTGGAGGGAGAACTTCGAATGGTTCCCGCGCTACCAGGCCTGGCTGCGCGCGCACCGGCCGCCCACGCTGATCACCTGGGGCACGCGCGATGGCTACATGCCCGAGAAGTCCGCCCGGGCGTGGCTGCGCGATGTGCCCGATGCAGAACTGGACTTGCATGGCGATGGGGGCCATTGGTTGCTGGAGACGCACTTGCCGCAGGTGGCTGCGCGCGTGCGGGACTTCCTGGGGCGGCACCACGCGGGCCCCGGGGAGGCGGGGGCGCGATAGGCAGCGCGGCCCGCCACGGCGGCTCAAGCCTTCACTTCGACCACTTGTTCGAAGCCGCCGAAGATCATGCGTTTGCCATCGAAGGGCATGGGTGGGTTGCCGGGGTTGGCCGGGTCCATGCGCGGGTCTTCCATCATCTTCTTCATGCCCGCGTCGCGTGTGGCTTTGTCGGGCCATTCGACCCACGAAAAGGCCACTGTCTCCTCTGCCGTGGCCTGCACCGCGCGGCGGAAATCGGTGAGCTTGCCGTCCGGGACATCATCGCCCCAGCCCTCGATCACGCGGATGGCGCCCAGCTCGATGAATATCGGGTCGAACTGGCGCGCGTGCTCGATGAACTTCTGCTTGTTGGCCGTGGGGACCGCGATCACGAAACCATCGATGTAAGACATGCTTTGACTCCTGTGGGTTGACCATTCGCGTGCTTCTGGCTGCTTGCCAGCGTTGCGCAGTATCGGCCTGAATCTGGCATGCGCAAGCAATCTACCCGGTGCCATCTAGGGCTTTGGGCAAAGCTGCCGGTCTGCGCTGAAGTTCACGAAGTGGGGCTTGGCCTCTTCGAACTTGAGGTAGAGCTTCATGTCCCCCTGCTTTTCCGTGTTGAGCATGAATGCCAGGTAGCCATCGATGGTGGCCTGCATGCCCTTTACCAGCTCGGTCTTGCCTGCGGCCAGACAGGGCGGAACAATAAGATTTTCCGCCTCGCGCTTGATCGCCTGCATGGTGGCCACGGGCATGGACAGGGCAATTCGCGATGTCGTTCCCGCTACCGTGCTGGCGTCCTGCCAACGGACGTAAAGATCGTCAACGGCCTTGAGCGCCAGGGCCAGGGCATCCTTTGTCTTGGCTTCTTCCTGGGCTTTTTCCAATGCGGCGCGTTCTGCATCTGCGCGCGCCTGCTGTTGCTTGAGCTCGGCTTCCTTGGCGGCAGCCGCCGCACGCTGAGCGGCTTCCAAGGCAGCAGTCTTGCGCGACTCATTCTTGTAGATGGCGGCCCCAATCGCCAGCACCAGTACGGCCAGAACGACCAACAGCACCCTTCCCCCCCCCTCGCGTCCACGTCCCATCTCTTTCCCCCCTTGTTGGATCTTGGAGGGATTATCTGTGCAGCTGCATGGGACCCGCTTGCGAATTTTGGCACTCGCAAGCCATCGTGGCGGCCGAGGGCAGAAATTCAAGGCTGCTAAGGAAGGTCTGCAAAACCCCATTCGCCAGACCAGCGAGCCTGATGCCCGGCGCAGGTTCATCCAATGCCTGCGCAATCCGCTTTTTGGGGCCAGTTTGGCGCTACTTTCAGGCCCGTTTCGGCCTCGCAGGTGCCACTATTGCACTCAACAGGCGCACCTATCCCTGTGCGCTCATGATGCGCTTCCTAGCCATCCACAGGTTGCTCAACGCAAACAGCATCATGAGGCGCGCCGTGTTCTTCTCCAGGCCCCGGTAGCGCACCTTGGCGTAGCCAAACTGCTGCTTGATCACCCTGAACGGGTGCTCCACCTTGGCCCGCACGCTGGCCTTCAGTCGCTCGGCTTTGTCCAGCAGCTTGTGAAGTTCTCTCTCTGGATCGAGCGCCTTGCGCTTACCCGGGAACATGGCCACGTGCCATTTCGTTTTGCTGCCTTGCATCTCCTGGCGCTTGTCCACGCCCTGGTATCCCGCATCGCCCCAGGCATGCTTTTCCTTGCCGTGCAGCAGGCCTGCCGCCTGTGTCACGTCATTGACGTTGGCTGCTGTGCCGATGACGGTGTGCACCAGTCCCGAGTCGGCATCCACGCCAATGTGCGCCTTCATGCCGAAGTGCCACTGGTTGCCCTTCTTGGTCTGGTGCATTTCGGGGTCTCGCTCACCTTCCTTGTTCTTGGTCGAGCTGGGCGCTGCAATGATGGTGGCGTCCACGATGGTGCCGGTCTTGAGCATCAGGCCCTGCTGGGCCAGTCCCATATTGATGGCCGCCAGTACCTTGGGCGCCAGTTGGTGCTTCTCCAGCAGGTGGCGGAAACGCAGGATGGTGGTCTCATCAGGCATGCGGGCAGCACCATCCAACCCTGCAAAGCGGCGGTACAAGGTCCGCTCGTGCAGTTCTTCTTCCATGGCGGGATCACTCAGGTTCCACCACAGCTGCAGGCAGTGGATGCGCAGCATGGTCTCGATGGGGAACGGTGGGCGGCCACCCAGGGCCTGGTGTGCACCACGGGCAAAAGGCGATGAGGGATACCAATACTGCCCAGGGCACGACCTGGTTCATCTCGTCGAGGAAGACCTCCTTGCGGGTCTTCTTGGGCAGTGGGTCCAGGCCCAGAGTGTATTGATCCATGCGCCGATTGTGCTGGACGCTTGGCACTGGCTGCTGGTCAGGCGGGGGAGGTTTTGCAGAGTTTCCCTAACCGCTGTGGCCTCAACTTCGGCAGCCGCAGGGTCTATTGGTTATCCCCATACGGCGCCACGATTCTTCTCCATGCGTTGCCATCGAAAGTCGATACCGACCACAGATCCGCCACCACCAGCAGGCCGTCGTGCGCATCCATGTGGCCGGATGCCAGTACCGTCCTGCCTTCGTGCTCCGGTGCCACCAGTTCGTGACCGTTCCATACGCGCAACTGGTAGTCCGACGCCAGCCACAACTGGCCGCCAAACCAGCGCGCGTCGTTCCACAACACGCCCGACCCGCGCCGTTCCAGCAGGCGCCAGGTGGAGTGCAGGCCCGCCCACAGCGAGCCCCCTTCGCCCGTGATGTAGACCGTGCCATTGCCGGCGCAGGTCACCGTTTCCAGGTGCTCGTCGCTCGGAAAATCCATCTGCCGCCATGCGTTCCCGTTGAAGTGCCACACATCCCCGTGGCCGCCCACGGCGTACATGTCCGTTTCGGAAAACGCGTCAAGGTCGTGGAAGCCTGCCGCCTGCAGCGATGCTTCGTCCAGGGACATGGGAATGCCCTCGATGCGCGACCAGCGGCCCACCGCCTCGCGCCGGTACAGCTCGCGGGCGATGCCCACGGAGTAGGTGGTGCCGAAAAGGCACTTGAGGCGGTGCGTCGCAGGCCGCTCCCCGGGGGCGATCTTTTCCATGGGACCGTTGCTGCCGCCGCCGAAAGGCCACACGTCGCCATCGCGCCCCATGGCCGTCACCATGCCCCCCGGCCGCTCGAACGGCGCGCGGCTCACGCCCAGGCGTGGGTAGCCAAAGCCCTCCAGCTCCTGGTAGCCGACGTTGTCGTCTTCGGGGTCCGACAGGAAGATCGACGCGATGCGGGTGGGGATCTGGCCGTCCATCAGGTGCGTGGCCTCTTCGTGCTGCACGGCCTTGCGTGCGAGCGTCTGCAGCGTGTCGCGGTCGCGAATGGCCACGCCGGTGATTTCATAGCCCTGGTAGACGTCCTGCCAGGCGGACTGGTTGAGTACGGGGTTCATGCGGTGCAGCGCCTGGGCATCATGGCCGCGGTGGTGGCAAGGTGGTCCATGGGCCAGATCATCGCCGATGGCGGTGTGGCGCTTGCAAAGGCGACGGCAGCCATCTGGCTCCATGACCCGGGATTGCATGCATGCCAGGGGGCGTTGCCGCCCGACGCTGGCGCCTAGGCACCCAGCGCCCGCTCATGGTGCTGCGCCAGGTGCAGGCGGTCTTCCAGCGTCGAGAACACCAGTGCAAACACCATGCCCACCAGGGCGCCGAGCACGGTGTCCAGCACGCGCGCCAGAGGCATGCCGGCTGCCGCGCCGGGCGCGGCCAGCGAGGTCATGAGCAGGGCCATGGGCGTCACGAAGACCTGGCCCAGCGCGTAGTTGGCGCCTATCACCACCTCGGTGGCCAGCTGCAGCACGATCACGGCCGCCAGCAGGGGCCAGAACGTGGGGTGCTGGGCCAGCACCAGCCAGGCCAGTGCCGCGCCGGCCACGGTGCCGGCGGTGCGCTGCACCGCGCGGTGCATGGCCAGGTGCAGGTGGCTGCCCTGCAGCACCGCCATGGCGCCGATGGCGGCCCAGGCCGGGTGCTGCCAGCCGGCAGCCAAGGCCAGCAGGCCAGCGCTGACGGTGCACAGGGCGGTGCGCGCCAACGCGGCCCACGGGGGCAGTGGCGTGGGGCAGGCTGCGGCCAACGGGGCGGCAGGCGCGGGCACCTCGGCGCGCAGCCGGTCGCTCGCGCGGCACACGCACCAGGCCACGGCCACCCCTGCCAGCGTGAAGAGCACGCGCTCGGCGGCGGCCTGCCAGCCGTCCACCGGGCCAATGGCGGCGCAGCCTGCGAAGACGAAGATGACCGCGCCCGGGGCGCCCAGGCGCCAATGGCCCGCCAGCCAGGTCACGGCACCGGCCAGCAGCCCCAGGCACAGCAGCAGGGCGGCCGGCGCGGCGCCCGCCAGCGCGGCCACGGACATGAGTGCGACCGAAGCTATGAGCAGCAGGCCCGCCTGCAGCACGGCGGGCATGCGCTGGCCTGCCGGCGCAAAGCGCCCGAACAGCGCCGCCAGGGCACCCAGTGCCGGAAAGCCTTGCAGGTGCGCCCAGGGCGACAAATGGGTGGCGCCCACGGCAATCAGCACCGCCAGGCCGGTCTGCAGGCCGGCCACGGCGGCATTGCGCACCGATGCCGGGGGCGTGATGGCGCAGGCCTCGCGCAGGCGCGCGGGGGCGAGCAGGTGGGTTACGGCAGCCAAGTGGCTGTGCGATGGGTGGCGTGCATGCATGGGTGGCTCCATCAGGCCGTGGCTGCAATGCGGGCTTCGATGCGTTCGAAGGCGCGCAGCAGGGTGAACGCGTCCTGCTCGCCAATGTCGGCCAGCAGCTCCGATTCAATGGCCTGCAGTTGTTTGCGCAGGGCGGCCACGGTGAGGCGGCCGGCGGCGGTCAGGTGCACCAGCTTCACGCGGCGGTCCTCGGGGTGGGGGCGGCGCTCGATCAGGCCGCGCTCCGCCAATATGTCGAGCAGCCGCACCAAGCTGGAGCCATCGAGCCCCACGGCCGCCGCCAGCGCGCTTTGCGAGACACCGCTGTCGCTGCCCAGCTCGTGCAGGTGCATCAGCGGTGCCCAGGTGGCATCGCTCAGGCCGCTGGCAGAGAGGCGCGCATCCAGCGCCTGGCGCCAGCGCCTTGCCAGGCCCACCAGGCGGATGCCAATGCGGTGGCGCGGATCGGGGAGGTCTTCTTTCATGGGGAATGATTTTATCACAATCATTTGAATTCAAATGATTGTGATGCTAATGGTGTGGCTGCCCAGGCTGGCTCCTGTTACCGTTGCATGCGCCGGGGGACAGGGGGCGGGGCCTTCTCTTGGCCTATCATGTAATCACGAGCAAGCCGCCCGATGCCGCATCGGTCATCGGCCCGCCCACCAGAATATCGAACCGGCGGCCTTCCGCCCAAGCCCGTCCATCCATGCCCTCTCTTTCGTCGCCTCCGGCCGCAACCACGTCGTCCCACGCCTTCGTCCCCGAGACCCGCTTTGGCCTGTGGTTCCTGTCCACAGAGACCTGGCGCGTGCATGTTTTGCAGCGTGCCCTCAACGACCTGCAGGTCCTGGCGCCCGACCTGCCCAAGGGCGGTGCGGTGCTGGATATCGGCACTGGCCAGGGCCATTCACTGCCTGAATTGGCCGAGCGCTTTCGCCCCAGCCAGATCCATGCGCTCGACCCCGAGCCTGACTTCGCCGAGCGCTGCGGCGCCATGCGCGAGGCGGCCAGTGCCCCCGTCACGCTGCACCATGCGCATGCCGAGAAGATCCCGCTGCCCGATGCCTCGGTGGACCTGGTGCTGTGCCACCAGACGCTGCACCACATCGTGGACCAGCAGAGCGCGCTGGCCGAGATCTTTCGCGTGCTCAAGCCCGGCGGCCACCTGCTGCTGGCCGAAAGCACACGCGCCTATATCCACAGCTGGGTGATCCGGCTGCTGTTTCGCCACCCCATGCACGTGCAGCGCAGCGCGCCGGAGTTCCTGGCCATGCTGGGCGAGGCCGGCTTCGAGGTGAAGCCCGAGCATGTGAGCACGCCCTACCTGTGGTGGAGCCGCAAGGACCTGGGCGCCTTCGAGTGGCTGGGCTTTGGCGTGCCCAAGGTGCGCGAGGAAACCCTGCTCAATGCCGTAGCGCGCAAACCACTTTGAGGAGCCAAGCACCATGCAGATCAAACTCGCCAGCGTCCTCGTGGACGACCAGGAAAAGGCCCTGAAGTTCTACACGGAGCAACTGGGCTTCGTGAAGGACAAGGACATCCCTATGGGCACCTTCCGCTGGCTCACCGTGAACTCGCCCGAGGGGGCCGAGGGCGTGGAGCTGGTGCTCGAACCCATGGCCTTTGCACCAGCGGCCACGTACCAGCGCGCGCTGTTCGAGGCGGGCATCCCTGCCACGGCCTTCATCACCAAGGACCTGGCGGGCGACTACGCGCGGCTCAAGGCCGGCGGTGTGGTGTTCCGTGGCGAGCCGATGCGCGCGGGGCCGATCACCATGGTGCTGCTGGAAGATACCTGCGGCAACCTGATCAACCTCGTTCAGCCGGATGCGCCATGAGTGAGGGCGCACGGTGCATGCGGCCCCGGGGCAAGCCGATCTAAGTGGGCGCTCCCAGCGCCTTGATCACCGCCGCATGCGCCATCGCCAGCTCGGGCGAGGTGTGGAAATGCTTCTGGTAGTGGCTTGAAAAATCCGCCTCGGCCGATTGCTCGAGCTTGAGCATCTCGCGCACGCGCCGGGCCACGATGTGGGGCGCTTCGGCCGCGTCGGCATTGCCGGGCTCCATGGCCTCGTCGAGCATCACGATCAGGCGGCTCAGCGGCTCCAGCCAGCGCATGGACTCGGCGTACGCCATGACCTGCAGGAATTCGCCGGCCGACTGGCGGCCGTGCAGCTTTTCGTAGTCGCGCCGCTCCAGCTCGATCAGGTGACGGTGCAGGCCCAGCAGGGCGGTGCGCAGGGCGGCGCATTGTTCAGGGGTAGTGGCAGTGGTGGTCGTCATGGGCAGAGGATCTGGAATGGGTCTGCCGCATGATCGCACGGCCCGGGGCCTCAATCCTTTGTCTTGGCGAAGTCCACCAGTTTCGCGTACTGCGCGGTGCCGCTGCGCATCAGCGCGGCCAGGTCGACTTGAGGCCCTGGCTCAACTGCTGGGCCAGGCGGGCGGCAGGTTCTTTGGCGCGGCCATGGCGAACCAGCCCACCAGGTCGTAGCCCTTGAGCAGCGGGTGCTCGGCCAGGGCGGGCACATGGGGCCGTGACGGGTGGCGCGCGGCGCTGGTGACGCCCAGGGGCACGACGCGGCCGCTCTGGACGAGTCATCCGCGGGTGCATCTGAGGCGTTGTATAAGATGACGCCGCCACAACAACACAGATGTCGAAAGGGAGACCCATGCAGGGAGTGTCGAAAAAGCGGGCCACCGCTGCCATTGCCGCCACGGCGATGTGTGCTGCCACTGCGTTTGCTCAGAAAACCATGGACATGGAGGCCAGGAGCCGTGGCGTCTTCGTCGACGCCCCAGCCCCCCTGGGTACCCTTGCGGGCGGCAGCTCCACGAATGCGGCGGCCAAGAAGCGCGGCGGCTTCCAGCCTGCATCGGCCGAGTCCCTGCGTTTTGCCAAGCTGGAGGCCCTGCCGGTGAGCCGCGAGTCCGGCCCGCTGGACATGCGGCGCTGGACCTTGTCCGCCCTGGTGGACAAGGGCACGGGGAGCATCGACTACTACGTGCACTATTACGAGATCTACGGCGCAAGCGGCTGGAAATCCCTGTCTGCGGCGCAGACGGACGCGAGCGAGGGCCTGAAGGTCGGCCGCCTCAGCGCGCGCATGGTGTCGTGCCTGAACGGCTGCTCCTTCTCGGAAGAACTGTTCATCGATCTCACGCCCGGCGTAGTGGAGCGGGCCAGGACACAGCCGCTGCGCATACAACTGTCGGGGCCGGGCGCCGCCCCCGCCCTGATCGAGCTGGACGCGCAGGCCGTGAACGATCTGGTGGCCCGTGCGGGTGTGGAGAGTGCCAAGTACCGCCGCGTGAGCGCGCCTGCCGCAGCAGTACCTGCGCCCGCGCCCGTGCCGCCCGGCCAGGCCCTGGTGGCCGATGAGCTGCAGAAGCTCTCAAAGCTCCGGGCCGACGGCACCATCACCGAGCAGGAATTCCAGGGCCTCAAGGCGAAACTGCTGGCCAGATGAGCCGCGGCCAGCGTGCGCTCGGGCCTGATTGAGCCCGGCCGGCAGCGGTGCAAGACACCGCCAGCGCCCGGCCGGCCATTGGTTCATTGCAGCCGCCGCGCCTGCGCCTATGATCCAGAGATGGCAGAAGATCGAACGTTCCACCCCGCAGGCTGCAGCACCGCGCCACCGCCGTGCGCTGCGCTGCCCGTGCGGCGTGCGATGGCGCAATTGCGAAAGAGGGCGGAAATCTAGCCATGTCTTTCCCGGTGCCCCCTGTGGTGCCCAAGCGTCTCAGTACCTTCCCGACGTTGTGGGCGTTTCTGTTCAGCCGCAGGCGCTTTGCCGACATGGCGACCGCGCACGACCTGGCCATCATCGTCCAGCCCGCAGACCAGCTAGCGCGCTACAAGGCCGGAGCCTGGAGCTCAGGCACCGAGCTGGAGGCCATGCGCCAGGCATCGCTCGCGCGCCTGCTGCGCACGCGCACCCAGTTCTGGCGTTCGGGCCTGGCCATCGTGGGCGTGTTCATGCTGCTGGTCATCATGTACTCGGGCCTGGGCCGGCCGCTGGAGCTGGTCTTTCCGGACGACATGGGCAAGGTCCTCGCCGCCCTGGGCGCCATCTTCGCCACCTGGGGCTCGGTGATCCAGCTCATGGGCGTGGAATCGTGGTCCGGCGAAAGCGCGGACGAAAAGCTGCGCAGCATGCTGTTCCAGACCATGTTTGTGCTGGGCGGGGCGTTTGCGCTGATTGGGGTGCTGTGGTGATGGCGCGGCCGTTCGCGACATCCGTCCCCAAGTAGCCCGCCCTGTGCGGGCTTTTTTTTGCCGCTGCTTCGGTCAGGTTGAGGGCCTTGGAGTGCGGCGCAGCCCTGCCTGCGCATATATGCAGATCCTGTGCGGCCAACCTGCCGGCGTGGACAGTGGCGAGCCGATCCACTCGTCCCGTTTGAGGGCTGCCAATGAACCTTTTCAAGCTGGCCTGGCCTGGCGCTGCCGATGACCAGGAGGATATGTCCGAGCAGCAGGTCATCACGTCGGCCCACGCCTGGCGCGGCGCCGGTGGAGGGCGGGGGGCTGCTTCAGGCATGCGGCTTGATACCGACGCTGGACGGCGCGAACTGGCGCTGGAACAGGAGGTGCAGCGGCTTGTAGAGATCAACCCTGCCAGCCGTGAGAGGCTGCGCGCGCTGGCGCAGTTCAACCTGTCCCAGCCGGTCATCGAGCAGAAGCCTGTGGACCGGGAGGCGCAGTACATGGCGCTGGGCTATGCGACTGCCGATGCCGCTGGCAACGCGCGGTTCGACGCCAATCTGGAACAGCGCCTGAATGCGCGGACGCAAAAGGCGCGCCCCGACGCCGTGACAGGCGAGCGCATCGTGCAGCGCTACAACCCCAATTCTGAGCGCGAGCGCGTGGCCGCCGAAGAAAAGGAAATGCGTGCCTTGCGCGCCGATGCCCGCCAGCGCGCCGCAGCGCAGGAGATGCCGTCCGTGGTGCGAGGGCTGGCGCAGGGTGCGGGTGGGCTCTATGCAACCGCCATGGGCGCAGCAGGCCTGGCGGGTGAATTGACCGGTAGCGAGGATCTGCGCGATTGGGGTCTGGAGGGGTACCGGGAGACCATGCGCGGCACCAACAACTTCAGCCTTGCGCCGACCTTCACCGGTATTCGCAGCACGGGCGATGCGTTGGAGTGGGCGTTGGAAAACAGCGGCTACGCGGGCTTTCAGGCGGCGACCACCATTCTCTCGGCCGGCATGGGTGGCCTGATTGCCAACACGGTAGGCAGAAAGGCGCTGGGCGAGGCGGTCGGCATTGCGCTGAACAACACCGTTCAGACCTTTGGTTCCGTCTATGGCGACGCGGCCGAAGAGGCCCGCAGGACTGGCAAATCCCTCGATCTCTCCACGATGCTGGCCGGTGCCACGGTCTCCACCTCCATCGACACGCTTGCGGATCGGATAGGCCTGAGCGCTCTGAGCACCCAGGCATTCAAAGGCAACGCGCTGGAACGCCTGGGCAAGTCCGTGGGCATCCAGATGGCCGTGCAGGGAGGGACCGAGGCTGTGCAGCGTGTGCCTGAAGAGTTGGGCGCTGGCAGAGCGCCTTTCAGGGAAGGAACTGGCGCCCAGTATGTGGATGACTTCGCAGCCGGCGCCCTGTTCGGTGCCCATGCCGGCACGGTGGGCGGTTTGCGCGGCGGAAAGGGAACGCCGGCCCAGTATGGAGTACACAGGGCCGATGTGCCACTGGTTGGGGAGAAGCACACCACGCCAATGCCACCAGTGCATGCCGAACAGGCTCCTGCGTTGCCTGAGGATTACCTGTCCGTGCCTTCCGACCTGCCGCCTGATCGCGCCCTGGGCGGAGCCGAGCGCGCGAACCCACCAGCGGCGAAAGGGGGGCCTGAGCTTGCGATGGTGAGCGAGCCTGCCGCGCACATGGCACAGCCAACAATGGACCCTCAGGGGGATGCAGCGCAAGCCGAGCCGGCTCAGGAAGTGGCCCAACCTATGGCCGCCGCTGTCCTGCGGATGGACACGCAGCCCACCGGCACGCTGGCCGTGACGGGATATCCGGCGCTCATCCGCGACGCCTTGTTGCAGGCGGGTGTTGCTGCTGAGGATATCTTCCCAGGATCCCAAGGCGCTTTGGTGGCGCCCCGAAGTGCCAAGCGCGCCTGGGGGATATTGTCGCCCCTTGCGCAGGCTCTGGACGCAGGTTCAGGGCGCCAGGGGCCTGTCTTGCCGGTCGCATCCCCTGCCTTGACTCCTTCGCATCCGGGAATGGTTTTGTTGGATGGAGGCTCGCTGGCGGTAACGGGCGGTGATCCTGCCGAAATTGTGGATCAACTCCTTCGGGCTGGGATCGGAGAGACTGAGCGGTTGCAAATTCCAGGAGGGGTGCTGGTGCCGCCAGGCAGTGTCCAGAAAGTGCTGCAGATTTTCTCGGCGACAGGTGCTGAAAAGCTTGTGCCAGCGCGCTCTGGTTTTCACAATGGTGCACAGGCATTCGATGGGCCGCCTGCCTGGCCCATGCATGCATTGCCGCCAGGGCCGGTTTTTGCGAATCGATTTCCCGACGACGCAAGAGAGCTTCGCGATGTGCCGGCCTTGACGACAGACCAAGCGTTGAGAATGCCTGCAAATGTTCTCTATGTGGTCAAGGAAAATGGTGCGTTGATCATGGCGCGCAAACCGCACGATCCGGGAGGTTTTGGCCATGTTGATCTGGCACGAGGAGAAAAGGTCATTGCCGCCGGTGAAGCCAAGGTGCTGTGGGGAACTGTCAAGTACATCGATAACGCATCAGGCCACTACCTCCCCAACGGAGACGCAGCGGCGGCGGCCGCAGTCAAGGCCTTTCGCAACCATGGCTTCCAAGTTTCTGATGAAAGATACATCAACAAAATCTTTGACTTCAAGAGCAGGAAATGGGTGAAGAAATGAATGATCTCATCGTCGAAAATTTCAATACGTTGTGTCAAAAATTCCGCTCTGTGAACTACGCTGAAACCGGCGAAGATGAGATGGAGCCTTTGTACGAGGAACTGCTAGGTCTTTTGCAGCGTAACGCTCAGCACCGCCAGCAGTTGGCGCAGCTCCTTATGGACGACATCCGTCGGCAGCGGTATGGCGGGCGGCAGGGCGAGATATGCTTTTCGGATACCGCCATAGGGTATTGCATGCGAGAACTTCGTTGGCCGGAAATCCTGGCGTTTGCTCAGCAGGAGAATTTCGAGTTCCACTCCAGAAAGATGTCAACCGCCTTGCATAGCATTTTGGAGGCCTACGACGATGAATGGCCAGATGCAGTATTTTTCCGTCGCTTCGGTGGCGGCAGGGATGCTTTGGGCGGTTGAGTTTTCTGATTTGTGATCGCCCGATTTTGGAGTGTCCTGTGCCCAGGGGCAATTTCGTCTGCACCCGATAAACCCAAGTAGGATTGAGATGGATCGCTACGCAGGCAAATCCTTTTTGAGGCTGCTGGACAGCTACTTTCTGGATGTGATCGGCCAGTTGGGGGAGGCTCAGAACGCTGCACTGGTTGCCATGCAGCCGCGATTGGCCGCGGTGTACCGCGACCGGGGGTCGTAGCAGGAGATCGTGGCCAGGCAGATGGATTTTCCACCGGGCGTGACCGATCGGGTGCAGATGTTCTCGAGCAGCTACCAGGAGGTATGCCAGATAAATCGGCTGCAGCCCGATGCGCTCGCCTTTGTGGCGTCTTTCGTCCGCCAGAATTTTTCCGACATCTGATGGGGAATCCGATGAGCCAAGCCCGCCAAGTGCGGGCTTTTTTTTCTCTTGGCGTGCCGTGAAACGCCACCATCTTCATCACTCCTCTCGACTTGGCGGGCTTTTGAAACGGCGGCATATATGCCACCCCTTCAGCGCGGTCGCCTCTTCGCGGACATTGCTTTCACGGGCGATGTGCCCGGTGTCAGCAACCACCACTGCCTCTGGCCCGCACGGGCCATGCCGAAGAAGGATAGACCGCACCATGAACGCCACCGACAGCAGCAGCAACAGCAACCACTCCACCTTCGTGGCCAGCCAGGAACCCGGCGAGGGCGCCGCCAGCGCAATGGATGCCGAGGACCAGATGGCGCAGGCGCTGGATGCGCTGCGCCAGGAGCGTGCGGAAACGGGTGGGGATGCACAAGCGCCAACCGCCGCGATGCCGGCAGGCCCCGACGGGGGCATGCCCGCAGTCATGGGGGTGGGCGCCGATTCTGCTGGCACCGATGCGGCGCAGGCCCGTGCGCACCAAGCCGCTGCGCAGCAAGCCGGCAGGGATGGCCGCCCCGACCCCGCCGAGCAGCTGCGCCGCACGCAGGAAGAGCTGCACAAGGCGCGCAGCGAGATGGGCCGCGTGGGCCAGCTCAACCGCTACCTGAACCAGGCGCGGGCCGAGCGCGACCGCCTGCTGCAGGAGAACGCCCAGCTCAAGGGAAGCGGCAAGGCCGCGCCGGGCGCTGCCGCTGATGGATCCGCCGCCGCTGCCCGGCTGGCCGAACTGTCCCAGAAGGTGCAGCAGTTCCCCGAACTGCAGGGGCTGGTGGGCGCCGTGCAGCAGGCCCTGCAGGCCGTGGATGCGAAGGCCGCGACGGTGGCCGAGCAGACCGCCGCCCGCATGGTCGAGCCGCTGCACGGCCTGCGCGCCGAGCACGAGCAGCGTGCCCAGGAGCAACGCAGCGCCGCCTACCAGGCCGCGATGCAGACCTTCGAGGCCACCTACCCGAACGCGGTGGAGGTGGTGCGCAGCGCCGACTTCAGCGCCTGGATCGGCACGCAGCCGCAGCCCATCCAGGCAGCCTTCTACCAGGGGCAGGACCCGGGCGAGGCCATCGCCGTGATGGACGCCTACGACGCCCATCTGCGCCGCGCGGGCCGCGCACCCATTGCCCGCTACCCCCAGCAGCCGGCCGCCCAGCGCGCGAGTGCCAATGCCGCGCGGCTGCAATCGGCGGCGGGCCTGCCTTCGCGCGCCAGCGGCGCCAAGGGCGGCCTGCCGCCTGAGGACGACTTCGAGGCGTCGCTGGATTTCTTTCGGCGCCAGCGCCTGAACCGCGCGGGCTGACTGACGGCCCGCTACGGCAGTGCGCCCTCCCGGCGCTGCGGCCACCCGCAGCGCCTGGAACACCCACACCCCAATTTCCCGATGAGGAGCAATCGACATGACCGTTTACGGTGACATCACCCCCCGTACCGCCGCCTATGCGGTGGACAAGATGCTGGAGCGTGCCCAGCCCTCCCTGAACATGGCCAAGTTCGCCGTGGTGACGGCCGTGCCCAAGGGCAAGACCAAGGTGGTCAAGTGGCGCCGCTATGGCCGCCTGGCGCCCACCACCACGCCGCTGACCGAAGGCGTGACGCCCGTGCAGGGCAACATCACCAGCACCGACGTGTCGGCCAACCTGGAGCAGTATGGCCAGCGCGTGCAGATCACCGACGTGATCGCCGACACGCACGAAGACCCGGTGCTCAGCGAGCTGAGCGCTTCGCTGGGCGAAACGGCCGGCCAGACGCAGGAGCTGATCCTGTACAACACCATCAAGGCCGGCACCCAGGTGCTGTATGCCAACGGCGTGGCGCGCAACGCGGTGAACACCACGATGACGGCCAACGTGGCGCGCCGCGCCATCCGCCAGCTCAAGGCGCAGGACGCGCGGCCGCTGACCACCGTGCTCAACGCCACCGACGGCGTGGGCACGCTGCCCATTCCGCCGTGCTACGTGTGCTTCGTGCACCCCAACGTGGAGATGGATCTGCAGAACCCCGCGTTCTTTCCGGCCGGCTACACGCGCATCCAGAACTACGGCACCTTCAAGCCGCTGTGCGAGAACGAGATCGGCTCGTTCGAGAACATCCGCTTCGTCTCGTCCACGCTGTACGCGCCGCTGGCCAACGCCGGCAACGCCACGCTCAATGGCATGCTGGGCGGCACGGCGGTGGATGTGTACCAGTCGGTCATCGTGGGCAAGGAGGCCTATGCCACGGTGAACCTGTCGGCATCGGGCTCGGGCCTTACGCCCATCGTGGTCAACCCCAAGCCCAGCGACAGCGACCCCATGGGCCAGCGTGGGCACGTGGCTTTCAAGATGTGGTCGGCGGCGGCCATCCTGAACGACGCCTGGATGACCCGCATCGAGCACGGCGTGTCTTCGTGACGCCTGCCTGAAACCCCGGGGCAGGCATGCAGCCTGCCCCTTCATTCATTCATCGAACAAGGAACACCCATGGCAAAAGCACCCGTCAAGGCCGCCGCATTGGCCGAACCCATCGCCGGCACCGACACCGACATCGACGTGGCCGTGCAGCAGCATGGCTTCTCGGGCCAGACCTGCGAGATCAAGCTCTTCAAGGGCGAACTGCACGAGCCGCAGCAGCCTTTCTTCGGGCTCAACAACTACCAGATCCAGATCCAGCGCGAGCGCTGGGTGCGCGTGCCGGTGGAGATGGCCGACCACATCGAAGGCCTGGCCTATACGGTGCGCGAAGCCGACCCCGAGGAGCCCGAGAACATCGACAAGATGCGCTGGGTCGAGAAGCCGCGCTTCCCCCTCCAACGCAAGAGCTGAGCGGGGAGGGCGCACACCATGAACTTCCTGCAACTGGCCCGGGCCGTCAAGCGCGAAAGCGGCTTGTCCGGCGGCCCACCGGCCTCGGCCAGCACGGCCAGTGGCGACGATGCCCGCGTGTTCGAGTGGGTGAACTGGGCCTGGCGCGACATTGCGTTGGCGCACGAGTCCTGGTTGTTCCGCCGTGGCGAGGCGCTGGGCCAGGTGCCCGCAGGCACCCTGGTGATGGTGCCCGAGGCCGCGGCCCCGGGCTTTGCGCTGGCCGACTTTGCGGCCTGGAAGCCCGCGGCCGACGGCTACCGCCCCAGCGCCTGGCGCGTGGCCGATGGCCAGGTGAGCGAGCATGCGCTGGCCTGGCTCGATTACGAGGCGTTTCGCTGGCGTTTCCTCACCGGAGCGCACGCACCGGGCGCATTGCAGTACTGGAGCATGGCGCCCGGTGGCGAGTTGCTGGTGGGCCCCACGCCCGATGCGGCGCACATGGTGCGGGCCGCCTATGTCAAGGACGTGGCCAGCCTGGTGCTCGATGCCGACGAGCCGGCCCTGCCGGCGCGCTTCCATCCCCTGATCGCCTGGCGCGCGCTGCGCGAATATGGCGGCTTCGATGCCGCCAGCGAGGTCTACCAGCGTGCCGAGCAGAACTACAGCATGGGCTTTCCGGCGCTGGCGCAGTCGCAGCTGCCACGCCTCGGCTTTGGCGCGAGGCCTTTGGCATGACGGGCGAAGTGCGCATGCCTGCGCTCAAGACCCAGTACTTCCCGCTTTCCGGGGGGCTCGATGCCGAGTCCGCGCAGCTCACGCTGCGCCCGGGCATGGTCACGGGCGCGATCAACTACGAGAGCTCGGCCCTGGAGGGCTATGAGCGCATCGGCGGCTACGAGCGCTTTGACGGCCGGCCCCGGCCCAGCGATGCGGTCTACAAGTGCCTGCGCGCCGCCACCGCCTTCACGGGGGTTGCCGTCGGGAACACGGTGACGGGCGCGACCTCGGGCGCCACGGCGGTGGTGCTGTTGCTGCGCACTGCGGCGCAGATGGTGGTGACCCGGCTCACGGGTGTGTTTGCCGTGGGCGAGGCACTCACCGTGGCAGGCAGCGCCGTGGGCGTGTTCGATGGCGATGCCTCGGACATCGATGGCTTTGACGACAACGCCTTTGCGGCGCTGGCCGCCGACCACTACCGCACGGCCATTGGCGCTGTGCCGGGGTCGGGGCCGATCCGGGGCATCGCCGTATTGAACGGCACCGTCTACGCCTGGCGCGACAACCTGGCTGCCACCGCCTGCAGCGTCTACAAGAGCGCTGCCACCGGCTGGGCGCCAGTGTTCCACCACCACGAGCTGGCCTTCAGCGGCGGCAGCGGGGCCGAGCCCGCGGTGGGGTCCAACATCACCAAGGGCGCGGTGTCCGCCATCGTCAAGCGCGTGGTGGTGGAGTCGGGGACCTGGCAGGCCGGCACGGCCAAGGGGCGCTTCATCATCAGCGCGCCTTCGGGCGGGGCGTTCACCGCGGGGGCCTTCACGGCCGGTGTAACAGCCGTGGCCGGCGGGGCCGAGGCGGCCATCACCCAACTGCCCGGTGGTCGGCTTGATGCCGTGGTCTACAACTTCAACGGCCGGGCAGGCCAGCAGCGCATCTACGGCGCCGATGGCGTGAACCGCGGCTTTGAGTTTGATGGCGAGCTGCTGGTGCCGCTGGCCACCGGCATGGCGGTGGACAAGCCCGTGCACTGCGTGGCGCACAAGAACCACCTGTTCTTCAGCTTCGAGGGCTCGGTACAGCACAGCGCCGTGGGCGATCCGTACCGCTGGTCCGCCGTGGTGGGCGCGGCCGAGATTGCAGCCGGCGACGTGGTCACCGGCTTCCAGGTACTGCCGTCCGACGCCGAGGGCGGCGCGCTCATGGTGTTTGCGGCCGAGCGCACCTGGGTGCTGTACGGCAGCAGCAGTGCCGACTGGCGCTTCGTGAACTTTGCCGACGACGTGGGCGCGCAGCGCGGCAGCGTGCAGAACCTGGGCCGCGTGCTGGTGTTCGATACGCTGGGCGTGGCGGTAGTCAGCGCCACACAGGCCTTCGGCAACTTCGAGCGGCTGCCGCTGTCCTCGCGCATCCAGCGCCTGCTCAAGGCGCGGCAGGTCACGGCCTCGGTGGTCAACCGCGCCGACAAGCGCATGCGCCTTTTCTTCGCTACGGGCGAGAGCCTGAGCGTGACGCCCATCCCCACGCAGGACGGCGGCAGCGCGCTGGCCTTCATGCCCATCGACTACGGCCGCAGCGTGCGCTGCACCTGCGATGCCGTGGTGGGCGGTGAGCACCGCAACTTCTTCGGCAGCGACGATGGTTTCGTCTATGAGGCCGACCGTGGCCGCAGCTTCGACGGCGCCCCGATCCAGGCCTATATGCGCCTGGCCTTCAACCACGCCCGGAGCCCGATGGAGAAAAAGCGCTTTCGGCGCGCCGACCTGGAAAGCAAGAACCGCAGCGCCTGCCGCCTGCTGGTGCAGGGCGAGTACAGCCTGGGCAAGCCCGACGTGGGCCTGACCGACGTGGTGCCCGTGCTGCAGAGCGCCGGCGGCGCCTATTACAGCGTGAGCAACTATGGCCAGAGCTACTACAGCGTGCCGGCCAACGTGCTCTCCAAGGTGCGCCTGGACGGCGTGGGCACCGACCTCAGCCTGAACATCGTGAGCAGCGCGCGCGACGAGCTGCCCCACACCCTGCAAAGCGTGTCCATCGTGTACACGCCCCGGCGCCTGGACCGGTAACCCCCAACAAGGAGCAGAGCAGCCCCATGGCCAATACCTACTACCACCGCGTCTTCAACCCGCTGCCCGGCCAGCGGGTGGACGAGCAGGTCCTCAAGGACGAATTCCAGCGCATCGAGCTGGGTTTCGACGGCGTGGCTACCAAGGCCGGGCAGACCGATGCCGGCCTGGCCACCAAGGCCAACCTCGCCGGCGGCAACGCCTTCACGGGCGATCAGTCCATGGCCGGCAACCTCACGGTGGCTGGCGCCGTCACCGCCAACACGCCGCTGCCCCCGGGCGACAACAGCCAGGCCCTGGCCAGCACGAACTGGGTGCAGGCCTGGGTCAGCGCCCGGGCCGGCGAGACCATTGGCCTGCCCGTGGCACCGGTGCAGGCCCGGCCGCTGGCGCTGTTCGTGGTCCAGGGCGTGCACCAGTGGGCGCCGGTGCAATCGCGCAGCAAGGTTTTCTATCTTTCAGGAGCTTGATCGACATGGCCAACGGACGCCTTTTTGCACTGGACCTGGCTGCGGCCACGGCCACCACCCTCTACCAGCCCGCCACGCAGACTGCCACACTCACGCTGTCGCTGGTCAACCGCAACACCTGGGCCGTGCTGGCCCGCGTGGCCCTGGCGGCTGCGGCCACGCCCACCGATGCGGAGTGGATCGAGTACGACGTGTACCTGCCGCCCTCGGGCGTGCTGGAGCGCACTGCCATTGTGGTCGGCCCGGGCCAGTACCTGGTGGCCCGGGCCAGCGCGGCCGGGGTATCGGCCGTGGGCTTCGGCTTCGAGGAATAGGCGGCACCCGCCGGGCTGCGGGCGCTGTCGCCTCCATGCAACGGCACCTCGGTCCCACCCGAACGGGTGGGGGCCGGGCCTTAAACCGTTGCGCCAGCACGCGCAACCCGCATCAGGGTGGGTATTTGTGTATTTTTGTAACGGTAAAACTGCCGCTGCAAAGGGTCTTTCTGAGATAATTGCATTGCGCGTACATTGCGCGCGTTCAATCCATCAATGCATTCGGGAGAGGGCCGTGCGCGCTGCGTTCGCCGTTCGGGCGTGGGCTGCGATAGCACCAGGCCTGCAAAGTCAGGAGCAATGGCTGCATTGGGCAGACGCACCGGTGTGCCCCGTGGGGGACACGGCGGTCGAGTTGCCCCATGTGCCGGCCATGGCGCGGCGCCGCCTGGGCCACCTGGCCAAGATGGCCGTCTCCGTGGCCGACAGCGTGCTGCCGCCCGAAGAGGGTGCCGACATTCCTGTTGTCTGGGCCTCGCGCTATGGCGATGCCGACAAGGCGCTGGGCCTGCTGCGCTCGCAGGCGCAGGATGAACCCCTGTCGCCCACGGCCTTCGGCCTGTCGGTGCACAACGCCGTGGGCGCCCAGCACTCCATCCTGCGCGGCATGCGCGCCAACGCGGTCTGCGTGGCGTCCTCGCACTGCGCGCCCGAGGCCGGCATCGTCGAGGCCGTCGGCCTGCTGAGCGATGCCCAGGCGCCCGCCGAGGTGCTGCTGGTCTGCTACGACGAACCTCTGCGGACCGACTACGCAGCCTTCCACGACGAGCCCGCCGCGCAGTACGCCTGGGCCGTGCGCCTTGCGCCCCTGCAGGCTGGCGAGGCAGGCTTTGCGCTGCACGCAGTCGATGGTGAGGGCCCGGCTGCAGAGCAAGGCGCGCATTCCGGCTTGCCGCATTCGGAGGGCGGCGCGCTTTCCGGCCTGCCGCATTCGGAGGGCGGCACGCCTTCCGGCCTGCCGCATGGGCTCGATGCGCTGCATTTTCTGCTGCAGGGCGAGCGCCAGAGCCTGGTGCATGGCCATGCAACGGGCCAATGGATGTGGGAGCGTGTACATGCGTGAAGCGATCAACCGGGCCTGGCGCATCGTGGCCACGGGTTTCTGCTTTTCCGTGTTCGGCCTGGGCGGTATCGTGCTGGGCATCGTGGTGTGCCCCGTGGTCATGCTCTTCGTGCGCGGGGCCGCGCGCCAGCAGCAGCTGTGCCAGACCATCATCCACCACTGCTTTCGCTGGTTCGTGGGCCTCATGAACTTCGTGGGCGTGATCTCCTACGAGGTGCATGGCCGCGAGCGCCTGCAGCGCCGAGGCCTTCTGATCCTGGCCAACCACCCCTCGCTGATCGATGTGGTGTTCCTGATCTCCTTCGTGCGCCATGCGGACTGCATCGTCAAGGAGGCGCTGTCGCGCAACCCCTTCACGCGCGGCCCCATCCGCGCGGCGGGCTTCATCACCAACGGCGATGGCGCGGGCCTGCTGGAGGACTGCGTGCGCTCGCTCAGGGACGGCAACAACCTCATCATCTTCCCCGAGGGCACGCGCACGCCGCTGCACGGCAACGCCAAGCTGCAGCGCGGCGCGGCCCACGTGGCGGTGAAGGGCCGCATCGACATCACGCCCGTGCACATCCACAGCAGCCTGCCCATGCTGACCAAGGGCACGCCCTGGTGGAGGGTGCCCGTGCGCAAGCCGCACTTCACCATCGAGGTGCGGCCCGACATCGCGGTGGAAGAATTCTGTGACTCGGCTGCCAGCGATTCCCTGGCTGCGCGCCATGTGACCGAGCACCTGTCCGTACAACTTTTCAAGGGACCTGCCTGTGCTTCAACTTGAGCAAGAAATCAAGGAAATCATCATCTCCAGCCTGGCGCTGGAAGACATCGCGCCAGACGACATCGATCCCGCCGCACCGCTGTTCGTCGAGGGCCTGGGCCTGGATTCCATCGACGCGCTGGAGCTCGGCCTGGCCTTGCAAAAGCGCTATGGCCTGAGCATGTCGGCCGACTCGGAGCAGACGCGCAAGCACTTTGGCAGCGTGCAGGCGCTGGCCGCCTTCGTGGCCGCCAGCCGCACGCACTGAAGGCGGGCGGCATTCACGGAAAACCTGACATGAACAAAGAAGCCATTTACGAACGCATCGCCGCCATCCTGCAGGAGACGTTCGAAATCGACGCCGCGCGCATCACGCCCGAGGCCCGCCTGTACGACGACCTGGACATCGACAGCATCGATGCCGTGGACCTGATCGTGCAGCTCAAGCCCTGGGTGGGCAAGCGCCTGAACGCCGACGCCTTCAAGTCCGTGCGCACCGTGCAGGACGTGGTCGACGCGCTGCACCGGCTGGTGAACGACGCTTCCGCCTCCACGGCCTGAGCGGGGCCGGCTGCAAGCACGCAAGCATGCCCGCCATGCACAAGCTTGTGACCGCCGTGCTGGTGGTGCTGACGGTGCTGTACCCGCTGGGCGTGTACCTGGCCATGGGCCACGTGGCGCCGCAGTGGCTGGCCGTGCTGCTGGTGCTGCTGGCCATGGCGCGCGCCGTGGTCACGCGCCAGCGCTTCTGGTGGGCCGTGGCCTCGGGCGCGGCGGTGCTGGCCCTGGCCGCCTGGTGGCAGGGCGATGCGCTGGCCGTCAAGCTCTATCCGGTGCTGGTCAACGCCGTGCTGCTGGTGGTGTTCGCGGTGAGCCTGCGCTACCCGCCCACGGTGATCGAGCGCCTGGCCCGGCTGACCGTGCCGGACCTGCCCCCGTCCGGCGTGCGCTACACCCGCAAGGTCACCGCCGTGTGGTGCGCGTTCTTCGTGGCCAACGGCGCTGCCGCGGCCTATACCGCCGCCTTCAGCAGCAATGCCACCTGGGCGCTGTACAACGGGCTCATCGCCTATGTGCTGATGGGCTGCCTCATGGGGGGTGAATGGTGCGTGCGCCAGTGGGTGAAACGCCGCGGCGCCATGGCCTGAGCCCGGCCCAAGAAACTGCTTTCCCTGTTCCAACAACTCCAAGAATCCAGGAATTGAGCAAGGTGACTACTTTCTCCGCATTGTCCGATGTGGCCCTGCCGCAGGCCCGTGCCGCCGCGCACGGGGTTGCAGCCACCGGCGGGCGCACCGTGACGCATGCCGACTGGGTGCGCAGCGTGCAGGCCTGGTGCGCTGCCTTCCAGCAGGTGCAGGGCACCGAGGTAGGCCTGTATTTCGACGACCCGCTGGCCTTTGCCGCAGCCCTGTGGGGCGCCTGGCATGCGGGCAAGACCCCGGTGCTGGCCAGCGACCTGCAGCCCCACACCCTGGCGCATCTGCTGCCCCAGGTGCAGGCCTGTGCAGGCCAACTGCCCGGTGCCATCCAGCCCGACGAGTCCGGCGCCCTGGCGGTGGTGCTGCAGCCCCTGTCGTTGCGTGCGGCGCAGGTGGTGCTGTTCACCTCGGGCTCCACGGGCGTGCCCGAGCGCATTGCCAAGCACCTGTCGCAGCTCGATGCCGAGGTGCATGCGCTGCAGGCCGTGTTCGGCCCCCTGGCCCGGGATGCGCCGGGCCTACGCACGCTGGCCACCGTGTCGCACCAGCACATATACGGCCTGCTGTTCCGCGTGCTGTGGCCGCTGGCCGCAGGGCGGCTGCTGGGCATGGAGTTCGCGCGCTACCCCGAGGAACTGGTGGCCCAGCTCTTGCAGCCCGGGCCCACGCTGCTCATCTCCAGCCCCGCCATGCTCGGCCGCTTGCCGGAGCAGCTTGGCTGGGCGGCCGCATCGCAGGGCCTGCTCGGCATCTTCTCGTCGGGCGGCCCGCTGCCGCCCGAGGCCTCGGCGCATGCGCTGGCCTTGCTCGGCCATTCCCCCACCGAGGTCTTCGGCAGCTCCGAAACCGGCGGCATCGCCTGGCGCCGCCGTGCGGAGCAGGGCGATGCCTGGCAGCCCCTGCCAGGCGTGCAGGTGCGCCTGGCCGACAGCGGCTGCCTGTCGGTGCGCTCGGGCCACCTGCCCGATGCCGAGGCCTGGTGGGAGACGGCCGACCGCGCCCTGCCGCAAGACGGTGGCGATGGCGGTGCCGGCTTCGTGCTGCAGGGCCGGGCCGACCGCATTGCCAAGATCGCCGAAAAGCGCATCTCGCTGACCGCCATGGAAAACGCGCTGCTGGCCAGCGGCTGGGTGGCCGCGGCCCGGGCCGTGGTGCTGCAAGCGTCGCCCGCCGCCGCACGCGTGGGCATGGTGCTGGCGCTCAACGGCGCCGGTTGGCAGGCACTTCAGCAGCAGGGCCGCAAGCAGATGGGCGCCGCGCTGCGTACCCTGCTCGAACCCGTGGTGGACCGCGTGGCCCTGCCGCGCAGCTGGCGCTATGTGGCCGCGCTGCCGCAGAACGCGCAGGGCAAGACCACGCAGCACGACCTGCTGGACCTGTTCCGCCCGCTCATGCCCGCGCCTGAGTGGACCGAGCGCAGCGAACACCAGGCCACGGCCACCCTGCTGGTCGACCCCGGCCTGCGCGTGCTGGACGGCCACTTCCCTGGCGCGCCCATCGTGCCCGGCGTGGCGCAGCTGCACTGGGTGGTCACGCTGGGTCAGCAGGCCTTCGGCATCCCGGCCGCATTTTTGCGTGCCGAGGTGGTCAAGTTCCAGCAGCCCATCCTGCCCGGTACCCGCGTGCAGGTGCAGTTGCAATGGGTGCCCGACAAGGGCCAGCTGCAGTTCGCGCTGACCTCCGGCCGCGGGCCGCACGCCAGCGGCCGCCTGGTGCGGGGGGGAGAGGCCGCATGACGACCGCGTTCAACCCCGTCGCCATCATCCCGGTCTACAACCACCCCACCACCATCGGCGCCATGGTGCAGGGCGTGCTGGCCGCGGGCCTGCACTGCATGCTGGTGGACGACGGCTCCGAGCCCGGCTGTGCTGCCGTGCTCGATGCGCTGGCGGTGCAGCACGGCAGCCAGGTCACACTGCTGCGCCTGGCGCAGAACCAGGGCAAGGGCGGCGCCGTGATGACCGGCATGCGCCATGCGCTGGCAGCGGGCCACACCCACGCCCTGCAGATCGATGCGGACGGCCAGCACGCCGTGGCCGATATCCCGGCCTTCATCGCGCTGGCGCGGGCCCGGCCCGGTGCCATGGTATGCGGCGCGCCGCGCTACGACTCCAGCGTGCCCAAGGCGCGCCTGTACGGCCGCTACGCTACCCACGTGTGGGTGTGGATCAACACCTTGTCGCTGGACATCGAGGACTCGATGTGCGGCTTTCGCGTCTACCCGCTGCGCGAGGCCATCGCCGTGATGGACGGCGCGCGCATCGGCAAGCACATGGAGTTCGACACGGAGATCCTCGTGCGCATGCACTGGAAGGGCGTGCCCTTCATCACCCAGCGCACGGCCGTCACCTACCCGCAGGACGGGCTGTCGCACTTTCGCGTGTGGCGCGACAACGTGCTCATCTCGGGCATGCACACGCGCCTGTTCGGCGGCATGCTGCTGCGCAGCCCCGTGCTGCTGGCGCGCAAGCTCCTGGGCCGGCGCGGGGCAGGGCAGGCGGCATGACGGCCTCCGCGCCCAAGCCGCAGGCCGAAGCTGCTGCAGCCGCACCCGCCGCCCCGCACTGGGCGCAGCTGGGCGAGAACACCTTCGTCGCCGGCATGTGGCTGCTCTACCAGGTGCACCGGTTCCTGGGGCGCTGGCCGTTCCGGCTGTGCCTGTACCCCGTCGTCGCCTACTACTGGCTGGTGAGCCCGGTGGCGCGCCGCGCCTCGCTGCAGTACCTGCAGCGCATGCAGGCCGCCCATGGGCTGTGGCCCACCACACCGGGCTGGCGCCAGAGCCAGCGGCACTTTCGCATGTTCGCCGAGGTGATCCTGGACAAGCTCCTGGCCCTGACCGGGCGCTACCGCTTCGACAGCGTGGCCGTCACCGGGCGCGAGCGCCTGGACGCGCTGGCGCACACCGGCCAGGGCGCCGTGGTGGTCACCGCGCACATGGGCTGCATCGAGCTGTGCCGGGCCCTGGCCGAACGGCGCACGGGCCTGCGCCTGAACATCCTCGTGCACACGGCACACGCCGAGCGCTTCAACCGCGTACTGCAGCGCCTGGCCCCAGACAGCGGCGTGCAGCTGCTGCAGGTGACCGAATTCAACGCCGCCACCGCCATGCTGCTGGCCGAGCGTGTGGCGCGCGGCGAGCTCATTGCCATTGCCGGTGACCGCGTGCCCGTGCGCGAAAGCCGCATCACGCACGCCCCTTTCCTTGGCCACCAGGCACCGTTTCCCTGCGGGCCCTACATCCTGGCCTCGGTGCTCGAATGCCCGCTGTTCTTCATGGGCTGCGTGCACGAGGGTGCCGGCTATGCCGTGGAGTTCGTGCCGCTGGCCGAGCGCGTGCTGCTGCCGCGTGGCCGGCGCGACGAGGCCATGGCCGGGTACGCTGGCCTGTTCGCACAACAGCTCGAACGCATGCTGCGCAGGTCGCCCTGCGACTGGTTCAACTTCTTCCCCTTTTGGGAGCAGGGCGCGCCCGCGCGCCCTGCCCACACTGCATGAGCATGACTCACTTCCCCGCCACCACGCCCGCCCGGAGGCCCGCGCATGTCCACTGAGAAAGAACTGGCCTCGCGCGAGCGGCTGACCCACGAGATCGAGATCACGCCCGCGTTCTACGACATCGACGTGATGGAGATCGTCTACCACGGCCACTATGTGCGCTTTCTCGAGCTGGCGCGCAGCGCGCTGCTCGGCAGGTTCGACTACGACTACCCGCGCATGCGCGAGTCGGGCTACGGCTGGCCCGTGGTGGACATGCGCCTGAAGTACGTGCGCCCGGCCACTTTCGGCCAGGTGCTCAAGGTGCGCGCCACCATCACCGAGTGGGAGAACCGCCTGCGAATCGACTACCTGATCACCGACGCCGCCACGGGCCAGAAGGTCAACAGCGCCCACACCATCCAGGTGGCGGTGGACATGCAGACGCGTGCCATGTGCTTTGTCTGCCCGCCCGTGCTGTGGGAGCGGCTGGGGGTGGCACCATGAGAATCACTCTGTGGCTGCGGGCTGCTGTGCTGGCCCTGGGCGCGCTGGCGTTGCAATTGCCGGCCCATGCGGCGGAGCACACGGCGCAGGAGCTGCTGGCCCAGGTGCGCCAGCAAGTGAAGGATGCCCCCGTAGTGCGCGGCGGGTTCGAGCAGCTGAAAACCGTCAAGGGCTTCAAGCAGCCGCTGCGCTCCAGCGGCGATTTCATCGTGGCGCGCGGCAAGGGCATTGTCTGGCATGTGCTCAAACCCTTCGAGTCCACGCTGGTGGTGCGGCCCGACAGCCTTCAGTCGCGCGGCAGCGACGGCAAGCTCACCACCCAGATGCGCGCGCAGGACGAGCCCGTGCTGCGCACCGTCAACGCCATGCTGTTCGCCGTGATGTCGGCCAACCTGGCCGATCTCGCCCAGCACTTCGAGGTGACGGGGCAGGTGGCGGCCAAGGGCTGGTCGCTGCATCTGGTGCCGCGCGACCCCACGCTGGCCCAGTGGCTGGCCGCCGTGGACCTGCAGGGCAACCAGTTCGTGCAGGAGGTGAAGCTGCAGGAGGCGCGCGGCGACGCCAGCGTGATCCGCATCCTCGCGCCCGTGGCCGAGAACGCCCTGCGCCCGCAGGACGCGGCGCAGTTCGAATGAGCGTGCACTCCCCCGCGCAGGACGCCGCTCCCGGCTGGTTGTGGCGTGCAGCCGCGCTGGCCTGGCTGCTGGCGGTGCTGGCCGTGGGTGTGCACCAGTGGCAGTTCTGGAAGCACGACGGCATCGACACCGACGTGATGGCCCTGCTGCCCGTGAACGAGCAGGCTCCCGACGTGGCCCTGGCCACCGAGCAACTGGTGGGCCAGATGTCGCGCCAGGTGGTGGTGCTGCTCGGCGCGGCCGAGTGGGCCGACGCGCGCGCTGCCGCGCAGGTGCTGCGCCAGTCGCTGGCCAGCGGCGCCGGCGCGCGCCTGCGCGAGGATGCTGCGGTGGCGCAAAAGACCTCCATGGACGCCGCGCTGGGCTTCTACCAGCCCTGGCGCGAGCGCCTGCTCACCCCGCAACAGCGCGCCATGCTGGCGGGCACGCCCGACGCCGCCCTGGTGCAAAAGGCCCTGCAGGACCTGTACCAGCCCGCCGTGCAGGCCCGCCTGTCCGACTGGGTGAGCGACCCGCTTGGCCTGTGGACCCAGTGGTGGGCCGCGCGCGGCGCGCAAAGCCAGGCCCGCCCGCGCGACGGCGAGCTGTGGGTGGCGGCCGACGGCCTGCAGTGGGCCGTGCTGCAGTACACGCTGGAGGGCTCGGCCTTCCGCCTGTCGGGCGAGCCGGTGCTTGATGGCGCCTTGCAGGCCGCGCTGGCCCAGGTGCGCGCCCAATGGCCCGGCGCCCGCATGGTCACGGCCGGCGTACCTCTGCATGCCGAGGCCGCTGCCGTGCAGGCCAACTGGGAGATCAACACCATCGGCTGGGGCTCGCTCGCCGGTGTGCTGCTGCTGGCCTGGCTGGCGTTTCGCTCGCTGCGGCCTGTGGCGTTGGTGGGCGTGTCGCTGCTGGTGGGCTGCGCGGTGGCGTTGTCGGTCACGGCGATGCTCTTCGGGCAGGTGCACCTCTTGACCCTGGTGTTCGGCGCCAGCTTGGTGGGCGTGGCCGAAGACTATGGCATCCACTACTTCGCCAGCCGCCAGGGCGCGCCGCAGCGCAGCCCGCACGGGTTGATGCGCGCTCTGATGCCGGCGCTGTGGCTTGCCCTGGGCACCAGCGCCATCGCCTACCTGGCGCTCGGGGCTGCGGCCTTTCCGGGCCTGCGGCAGATGGCGGTGTTCTCGGTGGTGGGGCTCACGGCGGCCATGCTCACCGTGGTCTGCTGGTTCCCCTGGCTGGATCGGGGCCGCATGCCCGAAAGCCGCGTGGCCCGGCGCATCGGCCGGACCCTGATGGCCTGGCCGCGCTGGCGCCAGGCGTTGCCCGGCTCGCTGGCCGTGTGTGCGGCCATGGCGCTGGCGCTGTGGCTGCTGGGTGGCCTGCGCGCACAGGACGATGTGCGCCAGCTGCAGAACGGCTCGCCTGCCCTGGTGGCCCAGCAGCGCCTGGTGGGCGAGATGCTGGGCCTGCCCAGCCCCGCCCAGTTCTACCTGGTGCAGGGCGACACGCCCGAGCAGGTGCTGCAGCGCGAGGAAGAGCTCAAGGACAAGCTCGATGCCCTGGTCGCGCGCCAGCTGCTGGCGGGCTACAGCGCGGTATCCGACTGGGTGCCCTCGGCCCGGCGCCAGGACAGCGATGGCGAGCTGGTGGCGCGCGCGCAGGATGCCGTCTACCAGGGCGTGAACGCCGCGCTGGGCGAAAGCTTTGCCCGGGCCGCCACGCCGGCACCCGAACCGCTCACCGTGCAGGCCTGGCTGGCGCAGCCGATTGCAACCGCCGCGCGCCCTTTGTGGCTGGGCGAGCGCGAGGGCCGCTACCGCAGCCTGGTCATGCTGCGCGGCGTGGCCGACCTGCAATCGCTGCCCGCACTGGCCGGCGCGGCCCAGGGCCTGGAGGGCGTGGCCTGGGTGGACAAGCCGGCCGAGATCTCGGCCCTGCTGCAGCGCTACCGCATCTCCATGACCGAGCTGCTGCTGCTGGGCCATGCGCTGGTGCTGGCCGCCCTGTGGCTGCGCTTTGGCCGCAAGGCCTGGCGCGCCTGGATGCCCACCGTGCTGGCCAGCCTGGTGGTGGTGGCCGTGCTCACGGCCACCGGCGCGCCCTGGCAGCTGTTCAACGTGCTGGCGCTCATGCTGCTGCTGGGCGTGGGCATCGACTACGGCATCTTCCTGCAGGAGCACGAGGACGACCCCCATGCCTGGCTGGCCGTGGTCATCGGTGCTGGCAGCACCTGGCTGTCCTTCGGGCTGCTGGGCCTGTCGGCCACGCCCGCGCTCAAGGCCTTTGGCCTCACACTCATGCTGGGCCTGCCGCTGGTGCTGGTGCTGGCGCCGCTGTTTCGCAGCACCACCGGGAACAAGGAACATTGATGGCACAACGCCGCATCGAACAGACCGAGGTATTGATCGTGGGCGCAGGCCCCTCGGGCGCCGTGGCCGCCGGCCTGCTGCGCAAGCAGGGCCGCCAGGTGCTGGTGCTGGAGAAGGAGACGTTTCCGCGCTTTTCCATCGGCGAAAGCCTGCTGCCCCAGAGCATGGCCTGCATCGAGGAGGCCGGCATGCTGCAGGACGTGGTGGAGGCGGGCTTCCAGTACAAGAACGGCGCTGCCTTTGCCAAGGGCGATTTGCGCACGGAATTCGACTTCCGCGACAAGTTCTCGCCCGGCTGGGGCACCACCTACCAGGTGCAGCGCGGCGATTTCGACAAGGTGCTGGCCGACGCCGCCGCCAAGGCCGGTGCCGAGGTGCGCTACCGCCACACCGTGACGGCAGTGGATGTGTCGGGCGAGCAGCCCGAGGTGTCGGTCACCTCGCCCGAAGGCGAGGAGTACACCGTGCGCGCACGCTTTCTGCTTGACGCCAGCGGCTTCGCGCGCATCCTGCCGCGCCTGCTGCAACTGGAGCGCCCGTCGGACTTCCCTGTGCGGGGTGCGCTGTTCACGCACATAGAGGACGGCATCGCCCATGGCGACATGGACCGCAGCAAGATCCTGATCTCGGTGCACCCGGCGCACCACGAGGTCTGGTTCTGGACCATCCCATTCTCCAACGGCCGTTGCTCGCAGGGCGTGGTGGCCACGCCCGAGTTCCTGGCGCTGTATGAGGGCAGCGAGGTCGAGCGCCTGCGCGCCATCATCGCCGAGACGCCCAGCCTGGCCCACGTGCTGCGCAACGCCGTGTGGGACACGTCGGGCCGCTCCATCACCGGCTATGCGGCCAACGTCACCTCGCTGTGGGGCCCGGGCTATGCGCTGCTGGGCAATGCGGGCGAGTTCCTGGACCCGGTGTTCTCCAGCGGCGTGACCATTGCCGTCATGTCGGCCAGTCTGGCCGCGCGCTGCATTGATCGTGCCTGGCGCGGCGAGGCGGTGGACTGGCAGCAGGACTACGCCGTGCCGCTGCAGGCCGGGGTCAACACCTTCCGCGCCTTCGTGCAGGGCTGGTACGACGGCAGCTTCCAAGACGTGGTTTTCCACGACCGGCACAGCAACCCCGAGATCCGCCGCATGATTGCCTCCATCCTGGCCGGCTATGCCTGGGACGCGAAGAACCCCTATGTGGCCGAGCCGCAGCGCCGCCTGCAGGTGCTGGCCGAGCTGTGCCGCAGGCAGCAGCCGCCGCAACCGGGGGGCACGCCCGCATGAGGTTCGCCAAGGCAGGCCACCGGGCCGCCACCGTGTCGGCGCTGGCGCTGCTGGCAGGCTGTGCCTCCCTGAGCGCGCCACAGGCCGCGCGCACGCCGCCGCTGGCCCTGGCGCCCGCCGCCCTGCGCTGCGAGGTGGCGGTGCAGCAGCGCATCACGGTACAGCTGCCCGGCCGGCCGGCGCAGCAGCTCGATGCCCTGCTCGAGGTGGATGCCGACGCCGTGCGCCTGGCCTTCTTCGTGGTGGGGCAGGGCGTGGGCCGCATGGTGTGGGACGGCTGGCAGTGGGACAAAGACCTCTCGCGCCAGTGGCCCGCGCAGCTCACGCCCGAGCAGGTGCTCAGCGATCTGCAGCTGGCCTTCTGGCCCGCGCGCGCCGTGCAGCGCGCCGTGCAGCCGCCCTGGAGTGTGGAGGCATCCTCCACCGGGCGGCGCCTGCTGCGCAACGGCCAGGAGCAGGTGCGCGTGCAGTTCGTCGGCAGCTCGGCCGTCGAGATCGTCTACCCAGAGGGGCCCTTCACCTTGCGCGTCGAATCGCCCGGGGGCTCCCGACTGTGCGCCCCGGCGCAGGAGCCTTCGTGATGGCACGCCCGCATGTCTACCTGAACGCCGCCTCGGCCCACAGCGCGCTGGGGCTGGATGCGCCCTCCATGCGCGCGCAGCTGTTTGCCGCCACCGACCCCGCCACCCTGCAGTGGACCGAGCGCTATTCCCCCGGCCGTGTGCTGCCCCTGGGCTGCCTGCCGGCGCATGCCGTGCTGCCCGCGCTGGACTTTGCGCCCGTGCACCAGCGATCGCGCAACAACGCGCTGGCCTGGGGTGCCGTGCAGGCGCTGCAGGGCGATGTGGCGCATGCCATTGCGCGACACGGCCCCACGCGTGTGGCGCTGGTGGTGGGCACCAGCACGGGCGGCATCGAAGAAGGCGAGATGGCCGCGCGCCACCTGCTGCTTGAGGGCGACTTTCCGCCCGGCTTTGCCTATGCCGTGCAGGAGATGGGCAACGTGGCCCAGTTCCTGGCGCAGCAGCTCGGTATCCGCGGGCCTGCCCACACCATCTCCACCGCCTGCTCCTCGGGCGCCAAGGCCCTGGCCTCGGCCGCGCGGCTGCTGCAGTCGGGCATGGCCGATGCGGTGCTGGCCGGCGGCGTGGATGCGCTGGCGCGCTTCACCGTGGGCGGCTTCAGCGCGCTGGAGGCCGTGTCCGACCAGCGCTGCAACCCGCTGTCTGCGAACCGCCGGGGCATCAACCTGGGCGAGGCGGCGGCCTTCTTCGTGCTGAGCCGCGAGGCCGGACCGGTGCGCCTGGCGGGCTGGGGCGAGTCGCAGGACGCGCACCACATGTCCGCGCCCGACCCCACGGGCCAGGGCGCGGCAGCGGCCATGCAGCAGGCGCTCGCGCGCGCCGGCATGCAGCCCGCGGCCGTTGACTACGTCAACCTGCACGGCACGGCCACGCCGCACAACGATGCCATGGAAAGCCGCGCCGTGCAGAATGTGCTGGGCAGCGAGGTCGCTGTAAGCTCCACCAAGCCGCTCACCGGCCACGCCCTGGCTGCGGCCGGTGCGCTGGAGGCCGCCGTGGCCTGGCATGTGCTGCACGACAATCCCGAGGGCGTGCTGCCCGTGCACTGGTGGGACGGGGGGGCCGACCCCGCCATGCCGGCCCTGGCCGCCGTGGTACCGGGCACGCGGCTGTCGCGCGCGGCCCGGGCCGTGCTGAGCAATTCCTTTGCCTTTGGCGGCAGCAACAGCAGCCTGCTGTTCGAGGCCGCCTGAGGACTGACGACACACCGACCGATGAGCACCACCACCGAACTGTTACCCGTAGAGAACTATGTGCCGCACCGCGGCGCCATGCTGCTGCTGGACCGGCTGCTGGCCGCCGATGCGGACAGCGCCGTGGCCGAGGTCACGGTACCGCGTGGCGGCCTGTTCCTGCACGATGCCGGCATGCCCTCCTGGGTGGGCATGGAGTACATGGCGCAGACCGTGGCCGCCTGGGCTGGCTGGAACGCGCTGCGCAAGGGCCAGGCGGTGAAGATCGGCTTTCTGCTGGGGTCGCGCAGGTACGAGACCACCCAGGCCTTCTTCGCCCCGGGCGCAGTGCTCCGGATCCGCGTGGACTGCGACATGATGGGCGACAACGGACTGGGCATGTTCGACTGCCGCATCCATGGCGCGGATGAGAAGGAATTGGCATGTGCGCGCATTTCCGTCTTTGAGCCAGAGGACGGCAGCGCCTATATTTCCCCATCCGCCGGCACGGGCGCGTGACCGGGCGCGCCGGGCGGGCAGAAACAGAACAACACACAACAGGCAACCGACAGCGAGAATGACCGAGCAGACAACGAAGACAAGCACCACAGCCACCACCGTGCTGGTGACCGGCTCCAGCCGGGGCATCGGCCGCGCCATCGCGCTGCGCCTGGCCCGCAACGGCCACGACATCGTGGTGCACTGCCGCAGCGGCATCGAGCAGGCGCACAGCGCCGTGGCCGAGATCCAGGCCCTGGGCCGCGGTGCTCGCGTGCTGCAGTTCGACGTGGCCGACCGCGCCGCCTGCGCCGCCGCACTGGAGGCCGACATGCAAGCCCATGGCGCCTACTACGGCGTGGTCTGCAATGCCGGCATCGCCATGGACAACGCCTTCCCCGCCATGACCGGCGAGGAGTGGGACCGCGTGGTGCACACCAACCTCGACGCCTTCTACAACGTGCTGCACCCCGTGGTCATGCCCATGGTGCGCCGGCGCAAGCCCGGGCGCATCGTCACGCTGGCATCGGTCTCGGCCCTCATGGGCAACCGTGGCCAGGCCAACTACAGCGCGGCCAAGGCCGGGGTGATCGGCGCCACCAAGTCCCTGGCCATCGAGCTGGCCAAGCGCGACATCACCGTCAACTGCGTGGCGCCGGGGTTGATCGACACCGAGATGGTGAGCGAAGACGTGCTCAAGCACGCGCTGGAGATGATCCCCATGCGCCGCATGGGCACGGTGGACGAGGTGGCTGGCGCGGTCGCCTTCCTCATGGGGCCTGAGGCCTCGTACATCACGCGCCAGGTGATCTCGGTCAATGGGGGAATGGTCGGATGAGCAGTTCCCCAAGCAAACGCCGCGTGGTCATCACCGGCATCGGTGCCATCAGCCCGCTGGGCAACGACTGGGCCACGGTGCGCAGCCAGCTGCAAAGCGGCCGCAACGTCATCCGCCGCATGCCCGACTGGGCGGTCTACGAGGGCCTGAACACGCAGTTGGCCTGCACCGCCGCACCCTTCGAGCTGCCCGCGCACTACAACCGCAAGACCATGCGCAGCATGGGCCGCGTGGCCGTGATGGCCACGCGCGCCACCGAGATCGCGCTGGAGGGCGCCGGCCTGCTGGGCGACCCCTTCGTCAAGAGCGGGCAGATGGGCATTTCGTACGGCTCATCGGCGGGCACGCCGGCTGCCATTGGCGACTTCGGCCGCATGATCGCCGGCAAGAGCACCGAGGGCATCAACGCCAACACCTACATCAAGATGATGTCGCACACGGCGGCGGTGAACATCGGCGTGTTCTTCGGCGCCACGGGGCGCATCGTCACCACCTCCAGCGCCTGCACCTCGGGCAGCCAGGGCCTGGGCTACGCCTACGAGGCCATCCAGAGCGGCAAGCAGCTGGCCATGCTGGCCGGCGGGGCCGAAGAGCTCGACGCCATCCAGGCGGCAGTGTTCGACACCCTGTTCGCCACCAGCACGAAGAACGACACGCCCGAGCTCACGCCCCGGCCCTTCGACGCGGCGCGCGACGGCCTGGTGCTGGGCGAGGGCGCCTGCACCTTCGTGCTCGAAGAACTCGGCCACGCCCAGGCGCGCGGCGCGCAGATCCTGGGCGAGATCATCGGCTTCGGCACCAACTCCGACGGCACCCACGTCACCCACCCCAACGCAGCCACCATGGCCCAGGCCATGCGCATGGCGCTCGACGACGCAGGCCTGGCGCCGGGCGACATCGGCTACATCAACGCCCATGGCACCGCCACCGACCAGGGCGACATCGCCGAGAGCCATGCCACGCACGAGGTCTTCGGCAGCAAAGTGCCCGTGAGCACCCTCAAGGGCTACATGGGCCACACCCTGGGCGCCTGCGGCGCGCTGGAGGCCTGGATGACGCTTCAGATGATGCGCGAGGGCTGGTTTGCCCAGAACGCCAACCTCACCGAGCCCGACCCGCGCTGCGGCGCGCTGGACTACATCATGGGCCAGGCGCGCCAGCTCGATACCGACGTGGTGATGAGCAACAACTTCGCCTTTGGCGGCATCAACACGTCCTTGATTTTCAAACGATGGAGGGAGTAGCAAACATGGGTATTCAGAAGCACATCGGCCGCGGGACCGCCCTGGCCACGGCGGCCGTGCTGGCACTGGCCCTGCACAGTGGCACGGCCCATGCGCGCGCCGAAGCACTGGCCGACGCGCCGCAGGTCATTTTCTCGGGCGCCTATGTGCCCACCGCGGCGCAGGTGCGCGACCGCATCATCCTGGCCGGCCAGTCGCTGGGCTGGGTCGTGACCCGCGAAGCCCCGGGCGTGGTGGAACTGCAGTACGACAAGCAGGGCAAGCACATGGCGCACATCGCCGTACGCTATGACCATGCCGGTTACAAGATCGACTACGTCAGCAGCTATAACCTCAACTATGCCGAAGTGGATGGCAACCGCCGCATCCACCCCAACTACAACCGCTGGATCCGCAACCTCATCCAGCGCATCAGCGGCGGCGCCTGAAGCCGGAGCTGCGCCCAGGCAAGCCATTCGAAACCGCCCCTGCCGTGTGGCAGGGGCCAGCAACGCAACAGGAGAGTCCGCATGAAGCAATGGGTTCTGGCGCTGGCCGCACTGTCGGCCGTGGGCGCGGTACACGCCCGCAACACGGTGCTGACGCTGCCCCTCGATGAAGTGGTGCGCATGGGCGTGGAGCAGGGCAAGCTCGATGGCAGCGTGAAGTTCTATCTCTCGGGGACCAAGACGCCCAAGGTCAGCGCCCGCCTGGGCGAGGACATCGCCAACAAGAAGACCAACGGCGTGGGCAAGGACGACGCCTATGGCTGCAAGTGGGCCGCCCTGTCGGCGCTGATCGCCTTCCAGGAGTCGGCCAAACAAAAGGGCGCCAATGCCGTGGTCGACCTGCACAGCTTCTACCGGCGCGCCACCTACAAGAACGCCACCAACTACGAGTGCCATGCCGGCGCCGTCGTGATCGGTGTGACGCTCAAGGGGACTTTCGCAAGGGTGTGAGCACCCTGAGCCGCTTCGCGTCATCCCCCCAAGGGGGACGCCCCCGGTGCGGCGGGGCGGCCCTTGCACGGGGGCGCTTGCCTGTGCCGCGCCAGTTTCGTGGGCCGGTGCGTGGCGTGAAGTGCGCCGTGAGGAATGACGGATGATGAAAAACTCCATGAGAAACCAAAGAGGGAAGGAAAAAGCATGACCATTCAGACAACGACCGCCAGGCGGCTGACCCTGGCACTGGCCGCAGCGGCCGCCCTGTGCGCCACCCCGCTGGCGCAGGCGCGCGACCAGTTGTCGCTGCTGCCGCTGGAGGAAGCGGTGCGGCTTGGCCTGCAGGAGGGCAAGCTCGATGGCAGCGTGAAGTTCTACCTGTCTGGCGCACCCACGCCCGAGCTGCTGGGCGCCCCGCTGGGCCAGGAGCATGTCAACCGCCGCACCAACAACCCCGGCAAGGAGCCCGTGTTCGCCTGCCACTGGGCCGCACTGTCCGGCCTCATGACCCTGCAGGACAACGCCAAGGCCCGGGGCGCCAATGCCGTGGTCGACCTGCACAGCTTCTTCAAGGAAAAGACCTTCAAGGACCCGGTCAACTTCGAGTGCTACCGGGGCTCCATGCTCACCGGTGTGTCCCTGAAGGGCACCTACGTGCGCACGGCACCGTGATTGCGCAGCAGCAGCCGGCCGCCCTACCAGGCCGGCTGCGCCTGCTGCTGGCCGCGCAGGCCCCCCTGGCGGCCGTTGCCTGCCAGCAGGCAGTGCAGTGGCTGACCGGCAGTGAACAGGCCCGGCTGGCCGGCATGCACAACCCGGCGCGGCGCGAGGAGTTCATCGCCTGCCGCTGGGCCTTGCGGCATCTGCTGGCCGCGGGCAGCGACATCCCGGCCAGCGACTGGCGCCTGGATGCGCCCGAGGGCAGGGCGCCGCATTTGAACGCAGAGCACCATGGCGCCCAGACCGCGGCCGCCACCCACCTGTCCCTCACGCACAGCGGCGCCTGGCTGGCCTGCGCTGCAGCCCCTTACCCGGTGGGCATCGACCTGGAGGTGAAGGACCTGGCGCACCGGGGACGGCGCGACGTGCTTGCCCTGGCCGCCATGGCCTGCACGCCGGGGGAGACGGCGCAACTGCAGGCCCTGGATGAGGGGGCCGAGCGCCAGCGCCACTTCCTGCAGATCTGGAGCCTCAAGGAGGCGTATTTCAAGTGCACCGGCACGGGCGTGGATTTTTCGGTGATCCGGCGCATCGAGTGCATGCCCGCAGCCCAGGCCGGCCAAGGGCAGGTTCTGGCGCACGCGAGGTCATGGCACGGTGCCACAGCCGATGGCCATGGCGTGCTGCTTTCGGTGTGCAGGCTGCCGGGGGCGGACGACTCGCTGACTTCCGCTTCGCCCACCCAGACCGATGCGGGCATTGCGTGGCAAGGGGAGGACGCGTGGCACCTGGCCGGGCTGCCAAACTGGCAGGCAAGCGAATGCCGGGAGGGGTGAACAAGAAAAGTGGCCTGCCTGGAGGGACTCGAACCCCCGACCTATAGCTTAGAAGGCTATTGCTCTATCCAGTTGAGCTACAGGCAGACAGCGCCAACATTGCGTTTGGCGCTATTATTTTGTGGGCGTTGGCAGATTATTCCGCAAACGTCCGGATGTGCAGCGCCCGAATGATACCCGTTCGAGCAGGCAGGATCGGCCAAACGATGGGCCGCGCCGCGCTGTTCAAGCCACAACAACATGGATTGACTGACTATTGAGGGAGTGTGCATGCAAGGATCGCAAGACCATTGGGCTGCAGCGATGAAGGAGGCAGAGTCTCCTGCCGATAGGGACCCGGCCCTGTGGGCCAGGTGCTTTGCCGAGAACGACGGCGACGAGCAGCGCGCGAAGGCGGCCTACATACGGGCCAAGGTCGCGTCCAGTGCACCGCCGGTCGCTACCGAGGTGCCACCCCCACCCACCAACCCCCCGGGCAAGAAGCGGCTGCTTCCCTGGTGGGGGTGGGTGCTGCTCGCACCGGTGATTGCCATTGGGGCCTTGCTGATCATCGGGGCCCTCATGGGCGACAACCCGCAGCGGGATGCGCGCTGGAGGGACCAGGACGCCATCAAGCTGTGCTGGAGCGAACAGGGCCGCAAGTCGCTCGACGCGGCGACATCACGCTTCGTGGCCGGTGCCTGCGAGAAGATGGAGCGAGACTACGAAGCCAAGTGGGGGCGCAAGCCGTAGCCCCCTTCCGCGGGGTCCGCCGTGCCGCTTTTGCGGGGCCCCGGGGCATGCAGCAACTGAAATGGAAAGAGGAATGAAGTACTACACAGCCGCCTTGGCAGGCCTTCTGCTTGCCGGAGCCGTGCAGGCCCAGACACCCCTGGTACTAATCGAGGCCTGCAATGCCGTCCCGGCCGCCGACAAGCGCCTGGAGTGCCTCAAGGCCGCCATGGGGGCGACGGCAGTGGCGCCCCAGGCTGCCGTGATCGATACGCTGGAACAGGCGTTCGCCTCCATGCGTGCCGGCCTGGGCGTGGGGCTGTCCTACAACGACTACCAGTCGTCAGTGGTCACCTTGGCACGTGCGCTCGCGGTCTACCAGCAGCAGGGGAGCGCACTGCCCAGCACGGCGCTGGAAGAGGCCCTGGAAGCCTACAAGGACGCCGGCATCGTCTGGGGCCGATCCATCGAGTTCTATGCCCATAGTGACAATGTCCGCATCTACCCGAATGCACCGCCTGTGAGCAGAACCGGGTTGGAGGCAATTGCCTTCAAGTACAAGCTGCCCTTGGTGAACTCCAATTTCCTGGGATGGGAGAAGGGCGTGCCGGTGGAGTTTGCGCGTTCCAGCTTGTGGGGCATTGCGCTGGTCAAGGCAAAGCAGGGGTTTCTGGAAATCAGGGACCCCCATCCCACACCGAAGCCCCCGCCGGTATCGCTCGCCCAGGAGGCTGACATTGCCGCAGCCAACGCGCTCGCGAAGGAACAGCAGTGCCAGGAAAATCCCCAGGTCGAAAGGACCGGCCTGGCAGGTGTGGACACGCTCTTTGCCGCCGCGTGCACCAACGGCAAGCAGTTGAACATCGCCTGCGCATCGGGAATCTGCCGTGTGATGGCGCAGCCGATCCCATAGCAGATTCCATGGCACGCTGAGCCGTGCAGGCTCACGCAGCAGCCTTTCGGCCCGCAGGCCTGTCGGCCTGCCCGGGTGGGCGGCAGCCAAAGCGCTTGGCAAAGATCCTGATGAAAAATCGCAGGCCCTCGCTACCCTGCGCTTCTCTGCAGAACGAAGGAGGGACCCATGGGATTGATCATTGCCTGGATCATTCTTGCTGCCCTGGTCAGCCTGGTGGCCAGCTCGCGCGGGCGCAGTGCCTGGCCTGGTTCTTCATCTCGGTGATCTTCTCGCCGCTGGTCGGTTTCACCCTGGTGCTGGTGCTGCCCAAGCACGGCCTGGCCGCCTTGCCCAAGGACGAGGCCGGAGCCCATCACCGCCAACACCCATGTGCACTGCCCGGACTGCCGGGAACTGGTGCGCCAGGACGCACGCAAATGCAAGCACTGCGGTACCGGGCTGGTGCCGCAGTGATGTGCAGGGGCAGACGGGCAGGCGCCCTCCGGCTGTTCGGGGGCCGCATGGCCCTGCTCGGACTCGCACACTCAGGCAATTCTTGCCGGGCCTGGACGGCTGTCCGGGCTGTCGGGCCCGGGTGGAGGGTGTGTGGGTTGGCGCATCTCAGAACCAGTACCCTGATTTTGCACCCCATGCAGCTTCAGGTTATAAGATATCCATTCACGAATTTGCGATCCAGGGCATGCCTCTTGCTGGTGTGCCCTGCATGCGTGTGCGCACGTTCCCGCAACCACTGCTTACATAACAGCGTTCGATCCCCATGCCCCACAGCGTCAACCTCATCAACACCATCGCCGCCGCCCTGGCGCTGGCGCTGGCGCTGGGTTTTGTCGCCACGCGGCTGCGCCTGCCGGCGCTGGTGGGCTACCTGCTGGCCGGGGTGGTGATCGGGCCCTTCACGCCCGGCTTCGTGGCCGATGCGGGCATGGCCAGCCAGCTGGCCGAGATCGGGGTGATGCTCCTGATGTTCGGCGTGGGCCTGCATTTCTCGCTGGGTGACCTGCTCGCGGTGCGCAAGATCGCCGTGCCCGGGGCCATCGTGCAGATCATGGTGGCCACGCTCATGGGCATGGGCCTGGCCTACTGGTGGGGCTGGGGCCTGGGCGGGGCGCTGGTGTTCGGGCTGTCGCTGTCGGTGGCCAGCACGGTGGTGCTGCTGCGCGCGCTCGAAACCCTGGGCATTCTGGAGACCTACACCGGCCGCATCGCGGTGGGCTGGCTGGTGGTCGAAGACCTGGTCATGGTGCTGGTGCTGGTGCTGCTGCCGCCGCTTGCAGGTGTGCTGGGCGGCAGCAACGGCGCGGCCGGCGGCCATGGTGCCGATGCGCAGGACCTGCTCAAGACCCTGGGGCTCACCCTGCTGCAGGTGGGCGGCTTCGTGGTGCTGATGCTGGTGGTGGGGCGCCGCGTGTTCCCCTGGGTGCTGTGGCAGGTGGCGCGCACCGGCTCGCGCGAGCTGTTCACGCTGTGCGTGGTGGCCGCGGCCGTGGGCATCGCCTTCGGCTCGGCCGCGCTGTTCGGCGTGTCGTTTGCGCTGGGCGCCTTCTTCGCCGGCATGGTGATGCGCGAGTCCGAGTTCAGCCACCGCGCCGCGCAGGAATCGCTGCCCCTGCGCGACGCCTTCGCCGTGCTGTTCTTCGTCTCGGTGGGCATGCTGTTCAACCCCGCCGTGCTGTGGGACCGCCCCCTGCAGGTGCTGGCCGTGGTGGCCATCATCATGCTGGGCAAGACCCTTGCGGCCGCTGCGCTGGTGCTCTCGTTCCGCTACCCGCTCAACACCGCGCTCACTGTCTCGGCCAGCCTGGCGCAGATAGGAGAGTTCTCCTTCATCCTGGTGGGCCTGGGCGCATCGCTGGGCCTGCTGCCGGCCGAGGGCACCAGCCTGGTGCTGGCCGGTGCGCTGATCTCCATGGCGCTCAACCCCATGCTGTTCCACGCCATCGCGCCGTTGCAAAGCTGGCTGCGCAAGCGCTCGGCCTTTGCGCGCCGGCTGGAGGAGCGCGACGACCCGCTGGCCGAGCTGCCCATGAGCACCCACGCCAAGTTCCTCGCGCACCAGGTGGTGCTGGTCGGATATGGCAAGGTGGGCCGGCGCATCGCCGCAGCCCTGGCCGCCAACGACGTACCCTTTGTCGTGGCCGAGCAGAACCGCGAGCTGGTCGAGCACCTGCGCGGCAAGGGCATCGCCGCCGTGTTTGGCGACGCCGAAGAGCCCGCCGTGCTGATCCAGGCCCACATCGCCCGCGCCGCCATGCTGGTCATCGCCACCCCCGACACCATCAAGGTGCGCCAGATGATCGCCACCGCCACGCTGCTCAACCCCAGTATCGAGACCGTGATCCGCAGCCACAACGAGCAGGAGGCCCGCCTGCTCGAAGAGGAAAACGGCAGCACCGTCTTTTTGGCCGAAGAGGCGCTGTCGCAGGCCATGGTGCGGCACGTGTTGGAGCGGGCGAACGACATGGCGCGGCACGGGACTGCGACCACGCCCGCGCGCCTGCACGAGAGCGGCTGAGCGGGCGCCGTCTTCCAATCGCCCGGCATAGTGCCGTGCGTGCGGCGGCCCCACAGCCCCCCATCGAAGTGGTCGCCATGCACAGCCATGGTTGCGCAAGCTGCGCAGCGCGCGTGCAGTGATCGGCAATGCCGCTCACCTCGCAAGACCCGCAAGATTGCCGAACCCGAGCAGGAGTGCTGTCACTACCACCACAAGGACGAGGCTGCCCAGTGCCAGCAGGCACAAAGCCTTGAAGTTTCTGAAGCGACCACTGCACATCGAGGGGATCGCCATGGCGATCAGCGGGCATGTTGCAAGATAGGCGAGCACATTCGCCACGACGACGAGCGTGCTCGCATCGCCGCCATTCCAGTCCCCAAAAACGGGGTCCCGGACCACGGAAAAAATCCCGAACACACCGATCAGCCAGACAACCCCCATGCAACCGCCCAGCAGCACGCAATATCGGTTCTTCACGGTCCTGGCAGTTTGCGGCATCGGGCCTGGGGGTGCATTGCACTGTGTCAATTCAAAAAGGGCGGGGCCGAGACGAATGCTTCGGAGCTCGTGGGTCACGCTTGAGTTGGGGGCCGGCACCCACCGGGTCAATGGTAAAGCAGCTCCCAGTGGACAAGAGTGGCCGACAGAATTCAAAGGCCACGCGCCAGCCTGGCCATGCAGGCGGTCAGCCTTGGGTCTTCTTCCGCAAGGTGAACGCCCAGATCACCCAACCGATGCCTGCAGTTGCGGCAAGGCCCGCCACCCCGAGAGCGGTGCGTTGCGCAACTGCAGGGAGTGCGTTGACCATGCTGGCGCCCAGCTCGCAAGCCAGCTTGCGAGGCTGTACTGGACACTGGATCTTTGCGGGACCCGGTTCCAGGATCAGCGGCACCGACCCGTAAACCAGCATTCCCGCCATCGCCAGCAACAACAGCGCCGCCAGCCCTCTGAAGAAAGTCCGAACCTGGGTTTGGTCGGGATCAAGTTCGGGCGGAATCATGGGTTGCGATGGAGGCGGGTTGTGGGTGTGCCGGCGCGGCTGGTGTATCCGAGTGCAATGCGGCGCACCACGCTCAATTTGCGGTGCAACCCATCCATGCATCGGTGGTTTGCTTGCATCGACGATAAGCGAAAAATGCCCAACCCATACGGATGTACCCCACACCCGTTTGGTGCATTGACGGAGGGTATGCCGCACGCAGAGTGCAACTGCAAAAGCCGCTGAATTTGCCCAAGGAGATGCCGGATGCGAACCCAACACGGAATGATGGAGGGCCCCGTCCCCACGCGATCGCCAGCGCCTCCTTCACGCAGCCCTCACACACTTCATCCTCGCCTCACCGGCGGCCCGGACACTTTTTCTTTTCGCGGGCACTACCGCCGTACGGTGGCAACCGCCTTGGATCGCCACCTGGAAGAACGAGACCCTGTGAACCTTGCACATGCACGTGGACATGCACCCTCGGCGTCCGGCGCTGCCGCCGGCAACCCCGCCCATGCACTGCGCCTGACGCGCGGCATCGCGCTGGCCTGGATTTGCGTCTGCGCCGCCAACCCGTTGTTCCATGCCGTGGGCTGGACGGCGTTGAACAAGGAGGTCCGGGCAACCGATCCGCTCGCCTCGTGGCTTGCGTCCGCGTTGATCCCGTTGGCGGCCCTGGCTTTGGCCGCGCCGCTGCTGTTGCACACCCTGGTGCTGCGGCGGATGCTGCCTGCGCGGCCCTGGTGGCGCATTGCGATCGCCATGTTCCTGGCGTGGATGGCCGGGGCGATTGCGGTCGGGCCCCTGCTGCATATGGCACTGGCGCTGGTGCGCAGCATGCAGTCGCTGGCACGGGTGCAGGGGGGCGACCTCACCGCCCTGCCGTGGATGTCGGCGGCCGGCCTGCTTCCGATACTCGCCGTGAGCGGGATGCTGCTGCCCGCCTGGGTATTCGCCCGCATGGCCCATGTGCGCCCGGCGGTCGCATTGCGCGCAGTCATCGGGGCCAGCCTGGTCGTCGCCCCCTTGTGGGTTCTCTGGGCGCAGGCCGGGGTGGACGTCGAGCTGCTGTCCCGCAGCGCCATGAATGGCTGGACCTGGCAAAAGCGCGCCTCGGCGGTGCTGTCCCAGGCCCTCGCGCAGGCCATCTGGGCCGCTGCGGCGCTGCTGATCTTTGCGCGTGGCGTGGGTGCACCGCAAGCCCCGTGGCTGCAGTCACCGGGGCAGTACCGCAGGCTGGCGGCGGCTGCGTTGGTGGGCGCGGTGCTGGTGCCTGTGGTGGTGGCCGCGCTGGGGCCACGTGCGGCCGAGCGGCTGCAGTTGGCCGTGCAACGGGCATTCTCACCCCCACCAGACCGCGATGAATCCGAGGGCGAACCGCTGCTGCAATACGCCTACAGTGTTCCGGTGCGGGTGCGCGAGACGCCACGCAGGGCGTCGGTGTCGCCCGACGGCCGCTGGATCATCGCGGTGGCACGCGACCGCCAGGTCATCGCCATCGATGCAGCCACGGGTGCCATCGCGCACCGGCTGCAGGGCGGACTGGGTGCGCATGAATCACTCGATTGGGCCTGGAGCCCAGATGGGCGTTGGCTGGCGCTGCGCACGCAAGGGGATCGGGCGGCTGGTGCGCGCAGCCGCCACCAGGCCGCGCTGCGGTTGTACGCCGTGCCGGGCTTTGTGCCGGCCGGCGAGCACCGCCACACGGGCGACGAGTGCCATGCCGATTCCGTATCCTTCCAGGATGCCGTGCAATTCACGCAGGATGGCGCCACCCTGTGGTTCGCCTGTGGATCGGAGTACCGGCCCACGGCGGCCAACCTGCTCGCGGTGGAGCTACAGGTGCCGTCGCTGAAGGTGCTGGCGCAGCGCCGCTATGGCGATGCGGCGCCATGGCATGTGAGGGGATTGAAGCAGGTGGGTGGATCGGTCTGGTCCTGGCACACCGACCAGCAGCCTCCCTATGTGCGCTTTCGCGACCTGGCCAGGGACGATGTGCCCATCGTGCTGCAGCCCCCGCCCGATGGGCCGGGCCTCCCGCCGGATGGAACACTGCAGGGCTTCGCATTCGACCAGGCCCAGGGCGTGGCCCGCTTCAACGCCTGGAAGGAGGAGCGCCAGCGGCTGCGAACCTTCGACATGCGCACGGGCCGCATGGTGTCGCTGGTGGATGGCCCTTTGCCCCCGGGCCATGCGGGCTACAGCATCGAGTCCATTGCCAGCGGCTTGCGGGTGGAGCGCCGCGCGCACCCGGCGTCGCGTGCCGGCGAACTGCTCGCCGTGGACGCTGCCAGCGGCCGGGTGCGCCAGCGCATCCGCACCGTGGTGCAGTACCCCCTGGCCTTCAGCCCCGATGGCCGGCTGCTGGTGACCCAGGCGCAGGACGAGCTACGGGTGTACAGGGTGCAGCAGGCACCTGGCCACCAGGTTGCGGGGCTCAGCCATTCACCAGCAGATGCTTCCACGCAAACCCCTGCGGATTCCAGTGGCTCACATAGCACCCCGGGAAGTTGTGCGTCACCTGCAGCGAGGCATTGCGCCGCATCTGGTCCAGCTGCCGGTACTGGGCTTCGGTGAGCTGGGTGTTGCGCAGCACCAGGGACCAAAGCTTCTCGCCCATGGCCGACTGGAGCAGCGCTTCGTAGTCCTCGAACGGCGTGGCGAGCCAGTCACCCTCGGGCTGCATGAACGGGCCCAGCACGTCGCTGAAATCGAGCTGACGCAGGGCAGGGTACTGCGCCGCATGCCGCGCCAGGTGGCCGATGAAGCCGTTGGGGTTGTGGCCGGCGCCGATCTTCAGGCGCTGCAGCGCAGGCAGTGGCACCTTGAAGAAGGCCGGGTCGGGGGCCTGGGGCAGCTCCAGCGATTCGAGCGCCGGCATCAGCGCGACCAGCCGCCCCACATCGCCCGCATCGTCGAGGATCTCGCCCTCGCGCACGATGCACACCTCGTTGTGCGCCGTATTGTCCGCCTGCGGGATGGCCAGGTGGCGCAGGTGCGGGAAGGGCACCTCCCGCTCGATCAGCGGCGTGAACACCCATTCGCGCGTGCCGTTGGCGCCCTCGTCGGGCCCGGTGAAGGTCAGCGCATGCAAAGCCTTGGCAATGGCGGGCTCGGCCAGCGTGTCCAGCAGCTCGGCAAAGACGGGTTGCTCCGTGTCGCGCGTGCTTGCGGCCGGGCCGTGGTAGTGCACATGCCAGCGCTCGCCAATGGGCGCGAACATCAGCTGGTGGCTGGCCTCCAGGGTGGCGGGGGCGGCCTTTACTTCTTCGTTGCCGTCTTCGTCATCGTCGTAACTGCCCTCTGCGTCCGCCTGGCGTTGTTCGGCGTCGAGGTCGGCCAGGCGCTGTTGAAGGGCGAGCAGGCGGTGCAATACGGGGGAGGTTGCCATGGTGTCGTTGGTGAAAAGATGCGAAGGCTTTGCAGTCTAGCGGGCTGCCGCCGGGCCCCAGGGCCTTGTCCTCAGTCCATGCAAGGCCTGGCCCGATGGCGAAGGCCTGCCTGCATTTGGGCAATCCGCTCTCTGCGTTGCATCCGGCCTGCGCCCAGGTGTCGAGACTACACACGATTTTCGAAAATATAGCTGGCGTTTGTCGAGAGTTCTGATTAGATGTGGGGTACAGGACTCCCTGTGTCAGCCACCGCTGCTTCGCTCTTGCGCGGCCCAACAACACATAACCGCGAAAGATGCCATGCCGACCACTGCACAGGAGCAGAAGCTCCTCATCAAGCTTGTCATCAGCATGTTCGGTATTTCCCCCGGGCATGCCTATCTGCCGGTGGTGGAAAAGGGCTTTGAGGACCTGGGCCGCAGCGTGCCCGATACGGTGGCGGCGCTGGCGTCGCTGCCCCAGTTCCAGGCGCGCTACCCCGCGGGCATGACGGGCGAAGCGTTCGCCACCAGGTTCCTCGCCAGCATGGGCCTGCAGGCCGATGCGCCGCTGCACCGCCTGGCGGCAGACCTCTTCAACGACGGGGTGTCGCCGCAGCAGATCATCTTTGCCGCCGTGCAGGCCCTGGATTCTCCCACGCTGCCGCCGCAGTACGCTGCCGCGCGCGCGCTGCTGGAGAACAAGGCCGAGGTGGCCTACTACCACTCCCAGGTGCTGGGTCGTACGGAGACCGATTTCACGGCCCTGGCCAAGGTGCTGGAGAACGTGACGCAGGACCCGGCCTCGGTGGCCGCGGCCAAGCGGGTGCTCGATCAACCGCTGGTGCCGGATACAGGCGGTGGCGGGCCGCCACCGGTGTTCGCGGTGACCAAGAGCGCGGGCAACATTGCATCCTTCACCAGCGCGGGCACGCAGATCGATGTGACCGAGGCGGGCGGCACCTTCACCTTCACCAGCAGCGGCGGCAGCGTGGGCACCGCCACGCTGGCGGGCCCGCTGGCCGGCATCGCCGTGCCCACGGGTTCCACCCTCAGCATCAGCAGTGCGCTGGCAAACGGCAAAGCCTTCTCCGGCGCGGGCACCTCCCTGGTGGTGGCCCTTGCCGGTGGTGAAGACCTCACCACCTTCACCGGCACCGGTGTCGGCGGCTTTGCGCTGACCAGCGGGCAGAACTACACCCTCACCGCCGCGCAGGCAGCCGTGGGCCGCATCGGCACCACCGGCGCGGCAGGCACGCTGACCGACCCGGGCACCACCACCGTGCGCGACACCCTGGCCGCCCTGGGCGGCGGCGTGGCCGCCACCTTGAAGGCCCACGGCGCGGACAGCGTGATCGCCAGCGCCGCGCCCAGCGATGTTTCGGCCATCTCGGCTGCCGGCATCGACAGCATGGTGCTGGCGGCGGGCAGCTACACGCTCACGGCCGCCCAGGCGGCACTGGTCGATGGCACCACGGGCAGCCAGACGCTGACCGTGACCACGCTGGCCAGCGGTGTGCTGGCCGCCAGCGTCGAAAACTTCGTGCTCGGCAACTTCGCCAACAGCGTGACCCTGGGCGCGGCAACGCAGAACGTCAGCGCCCAGGCAGGCACCGCGACCACTCTGGCCATTGCGGGTGCTGCACCCACTGGCACCTGGGCACTGGCCAATGGCTCCGATGTGGTCGTCGCGACCAATGGTGCGAACATCTCCAGCGTCAACGGCGGCGCCGCCACCACGGCAGAAAGCCTCACGCTGACCGGCGGCATCACCATGACGCAGGCCCAGCACGAGGCGCTGGCCAGCATTGCGGCGCCCGGCTCTTCGGACAGCGTGACCATCATCAACAGCGGCACGGTCACCGCCCGCGCAGACGTGGAAACCTACCAGGTGGGGAACTCCGGCACCCCGAACACCGTCCACATCGCGCTTGGCACCACCAACGTGACTGGCGGTTCGGGTAGCGTGACACTGCTCATCGACCCCGGCCTGGCGCTCACCGGCAACTACAGCCTGAACACCGCTGCCGACGCGATCAACGCGGGCAACGGCGTGAACCTCTCGGGCGTGAACGGCGGGGGCGCCACCTCGGCCGAGATTCTCACCATCAACGGCGCGATCAGCATGTCGCGGGCGCAGCACGCGGCGTTCACCACCATCGGTGCCACCGGCGGATCGGACGAGGTGACCGTCACCACGGGCGGGGCGGTCACCGCAAAGGCCGGCATCGAAACCTACCAGCTTTCCGCAGGCGGCTCCAACGCGCTGACAGTGGCTGGGGGCACATCCAACATCATCGGCGCAGCGGGCAACGCCACCACGGTTGATGTGGGCAGCAACATCGTCACCGGCACCTGGGCGCTGGGCAACACCGCCGACACCATCGTCGCCAGCACCGGCGCGAACATCTCCGGTGTCAACGGGGGCGCGGCCACCACGGCAGAAAGCCTCACGCTGACCGGCGGCATCATCATGGCGCAGGCCCAGCACGAGGGGATCACCAGCATCACGGCAGCCGGAGGCGCGGATTTCGTGACGATCACCGATGGCGGCGCGGTCACCGCTCGTGCGGGGGTGGAAACCTACACCGTCTCCGGCGGCGGTGCGAACAGCGTCACGGTACTGGCTGGCACGCACGTCAATGGCGTGGCGGGCAATGCCACCACGGTGAACGCAGGGAGCAACACGGTCACCGGCACCTACACCCTGGCCAATGCGGCCGACGTGCTGGCCGCCACCGACGGCGCCAACATCGTTGGCGCCAACACCACCACGGTCGAACGCCTCGCGTTGGCCGGCGCCATCACCATGACGGCGGCCCAGTACAACACCTTCAATACCGGTGGCATCACCGCCGCGGGCGGCAGCGACAAGATCATCCTGGCCACGGCACTCGCCAGTGGAGAGGTTCTGAACGCCGCGGTGGAGAACTTCACCCTGGCTGCAGCCAACAACGCGGTCACGCTGGGGGCGGCGCAGTCGATCGATGCGCAGGCCCTTGCCGCAGGCCAGACCTTGTCGCTGGCGGGCGGATTTGCGGCCAGTGTGTCCCTTTCCAAGGGCAATCTGTCGTCCAGCGCGACGGGCAGCATCACGGTGACGGGTGGGGTCGGCGGCAACACCATCACGCTGGGCAGCGGCAACGACATCGTCACCGCCGGTGACGGCGCGGACTTCATCACCGGCGGGGCCGGCGTCGATACCCTCAACGGCGAAGCCGGCGAAGACAGCTTCTTCTACGGCGCGATGGCCGATTTTCTCAGCGCGGGTTTGGTGATCGACCGCATCCACGGCGATACGGGCACCGATGCCGTCATCATCAGCGGCGCGATCACCCTCGGCGCCACCAGCGACCTGCGCCGCATGACCGCAGTGGAACAGCTCAAGGCCCAGGCGCAGTCGGCGACCCAGAACACGCACAGCATCGCCATCAGCTCCGAGACCTTGCTTGGCGATCTGACCTCCATCGACCTGTCGGGCGACACCAAGAGTACCTCCACGGCCAACATCGACATGACCGGCATCACCCGCGACCTCACCATCAAGGGCGTTGGCGCGGGCGTGAACAACTTCGTCGGTGGGGCGGGCGCCGACACCATCGTCGGCGGCAGCAGCGCCGATTTCTTTTTCTATGCCGATGCGGCCTCGTTCATTTCCGGCACTGCCGTAGTCGACAGCATCGATGGCGGCGGCGGCACCGATGCCATCACCGTCCGCGGCGCGTTCAGCGTTGGCATCACGCAGTCGCTCGCGCGCATCACCAATGTGGAGGCGCTGCGCAGCGAAGCCAACGGGGGCGCCGCGCACAACTATGCGCTGGCCTTCCAGTCGGACACCAACCTCGGCTCCATCACCCAGATCGACCTGGTGTACGACCAGGCCAGCGGCTCCACGGCGACCGTCGACCTCTCTGGCGTCAGCCGCGCGATGGTGGTGACGGGTGTGTACCAGGGCAACAACACCATCACGGGCGGATCGGGCGCGGACACGCTGTCGGGCGGCCGGGTCAACGACACCTTCCGCGGCGGCGGCGGCAACGACACCATCACCACCTCCATCACCGGCACCGCCACCTATGTCTTCGAGGCAATGGGCTCTGCCAATGGCTCGGACACCCTGACCGGCGTGCGCAATGGCGGCAGGTTCGATTTCTCGGGGTTTCTCGGCACAGCGGGTGTGGTGCAGACCGCAGCGGTGGACTCGAACGTCAATTCCGCAGGCCTGGACCTCACGGCCGGCAACAACATCGGCGTGCGTTACGGAACCTCCTCCCTTGGCTCGTCCGACATCCTGCTGGCGACCAATAACGCCGTGGCCGGCGAGGTGGCCGTGGCAGACAACGGCAAGGTGGTAGTGTTCTCGTTCTCGGGCGCCAGCACGGGCAACAACGCGAATGGCTCCATCTACTACGTGCAAGACGTGGACAGCACGGTGGGGGTGCAGAGCTTCGCGGTAACGCTGGTCGGCACGATGAGCGGCAGCGCCGTCACCATCGGAAATGTCGTGACTGCGATTGCCTACCTCTAGGCGCGGCACGCCGCCCGGCCTGCGCCACGGCGGCCAGCCTGCTCGCGCGGCGGCTGAAGTCCCGTCGCTGCGGGTACTGGCCCGCAACGTGTCCTGTGCCGCCTGCGCCTTGTGTGATGCTCAGCCGTTCACCAGCAGATGCTTCCACACGAACGCCTTCGGGTTCAGTGGCTCACATAGCACCCGGGAAATCTGTGTGCCACCTGCAGCGACACGCTTGCGGCCGGGCCGTGGTAGTGCACATGCCAGCGATCGCCGATGGGCGCGAACATCAGCTGGTGGCTGGCTTCCAGGGTGGCGGGGGCGGCCTCCACTTCTTCCTCGCCGTCTTCGTCATCGTCGTAACTGCCCTCTGCGTCCGCCTGGCGTTGTTCGGCGTCGAGGCCGGCCTAGCGCTGTTGAAAGGCGAGCAGGCGGTGAAGAGCAGTGGTGGATGGGGCCATGGTGCCTTGGGTGAAAGAATGCGCAGGCCCCGCAGTCTAGGGCAACGCTGAACAAGTCCCTCGCGCGCCGCGCGCCCCGCTTTGGGCGGTCTGCGTCGTTGCAAATGCTCGCCATAGCACTGGCTATGGCTGCGCTTTGCGCCTAGCAGCCCATCCCAAATCAGGGCGCGCGCCATCGCGAAGACTTATTCAGCGTTGCCCTACAGCGCCCAGCTGCCGTGCTGGTTACGATGCGTGACTGGCGCGGCATCGCCGGGCCGTATCACCCGGCCGCCTGCTTGGCGCTGTCCCGAATGCTCTCCGCCGTCTGGTTGAACAGCACCTTCTTCTGCTCGTCCGTCATGGGCTTGCGCAGGTCCTTGAGCAGGTCCAGGCCGCGCTGCACGGCGGGGCGCTCCATCAAGGTGTCGTGCCAGCGCTTGAGGTGCGGAAACGGTTCCAGCGGGATCTCGAAGGCCACGTGCGAGCGGATCCAGGGCAGGCTGGCCATGTCGGCTATCGAGTAGTCGTCGCCCGCCACGTACGCCCCCGTTCGCGCGAGCTGGCCGTCAAGCACGCCGTACAAACGGTTCACTTCCTTGCCATAGCGGTCGATGGCGTAGGGCACCTTTTCGGGCGCGTAGTTCTTGAAGTGGCCGTTCTGGCCCGACATAGGGCCCAGGCCCCCCATCTGCCACATCAGCCATTGCATCTGCGCATAGCGCTGGCGCAGGTCGGTGGACCAGAATTGTCCGGTCTTCTCGGCCAGGTACATCAGGATGGCGCCGCTCTCGAACACCGACACCGGCGCCCCGCCGCCCGGCGGCGCGTGGTCCACGATGGCCGGCATGCGGTTGTTGGGGCTGATGGCCAGGAAGTCGGGCTTGAACTGCTCGCCCTGGCCGATGTTCACCGGCAGGGTGCGGTAGGGCAGGCCGCATTCCTCGAGCATGATGGAGATTTTCCAGCCATTGGGCGTGGGCCAGTAGTGCAGGTCGATCATGGGGCGCGCTTTATCGGAAATGGAAGGAAGCGGCAGCGTAGCAGCCTTGGGCGTGGGCTGCAGGGCTGCACAGCAAGACCCTGCTTTGCATGCTCAGGAGGCAACCGCCACAGGCCACACCGGCACCCGCAGCAGCGGGTGGTCCTGCAAGGCCTCGGCAAGGAAGTCCACAAACACCCGGACCGGCGCGGGCAGGTGCTGGCGGTCGCGAAAGCAGGCAAAGAACTCCAGCGGCTCCGGGTCGGCCAGGGTGCGCGTGCGACTGATGTTGCCTGCGGCCATGAACAAGGGCTCCAGCTGGCCGGCGGCGATCAAGGGGTTGGCGACAAAGCTGCCCAGCCGCGTCACGCCGGCCCCGGCCACCGCCAGCGCAGCCAGGGTGTCGATGTCATTGCACACGGCGGCGGTCTGGATGGCAGGGGCAAAGCGCTCGCCGCCACGCAGAAACGGCCATTGCATCAAGCGCCCGTCGAACGGCATGCGAAACGACAGGCAGGGGTGGTGCGCCAGGTCCTCCGGCCGCCTGGGGCGGCCATGCTGGCGCAGGTAGGCCGGCGCCGCGCAGAACACCATGGGCGCGGTGGCGATGCGCCGCGCCACCAGGCCGGGCTCCAGCACATGGCGAAAGCGGATGCTCGCGTCCACGTCTTCCTTGAGGTGGTCCACATTGCGGTCCGCCATCACCATCTCCACCCGCACCTGCGGGTAGCGGGCCATGAAGGCCGGCACCAGCGGCGCCACCACGTGCCGGCCAAAGGCCACCGAGCATGCAAGCTTGAGCCGGCCCTGCACGGCACCCTGCAGCGCCGACAGCTCGGTCCGCGCCTGGGCCAGGCCGTCGAGCAAGGGGCTCACCTGGGCAAAGTAGGCCTCGCCCGCCGCCGTGAGCGCCTGCGAGCGCGTGGTGCGTGTCAGCAACCGGGTGCCCAGCTCTTTCTCCAGCCGGGCCAGATTCTGGCTGGCCGCTGCCGCCGTGATGCCCAACTGGCGCGCCGCCGCCGCAATGCTGCCGCCTTCGACGACCCGGACAAAGGTTTCGATACCGCGCAGGTTGGACATGGCCTTGCTTATTAATGGTTTAGTTGATTCATAAGTTGAGATTAGCACTGAAAGTGTCTGCGCTGGCCTACCGCCCGATGGCGGCGGCTCCTAAAGTAGCGCCATTCTTCGTTACCGGCCGCCTATTCACCGATGTCCCAGCCCGCCCCCCAGACCACCCCCGTACGCCCGCCCTTCTGGAAGCTCCCCCAGCGCTTCATGCCCGTGGTGTTCGCCTTCTACATGGCGGGCATCATGGCGTTTCTGATGTGCGCGGTGATCGTGGGCGTGGGCACTGGCTTGACCAGCGGCTACCTGGGGCGGGTGCTCAGCGCCTATGCGCTGGCCATGCCGGTGGCCTTTGTCTGCGTGCTTTTCGTGCGGCCGGTGGTGCTGCGGCTGACCCTGGCGACGCTGAGGGCGTGAGCAGTCCCCAGGTCCAGAGTCGTCAGCGTTAGCCGATCAGCGGCAGCGGCGCCTCGGGGTGCACCAGCCCCGCAGCCCGCAGCTCGCGCCAGAAGTCCGCCGGCACCGCCAGCTGCAGCGCGGCGCGGTCCTCTGCAATGCGCCCGGGCTGGCTGGCACCGGGGATCACCGCCGCCACGGCCGGGTGCGCCAGCGCGAACTGCAGGCCCGCTGCCTTCATGCTTACACCATGCCGGTCCGCAATCGCCTTGATGGCGGCCACCTTGGCCAGGATGGCGGGCGTGGCCGGGGCGTACTCAAAGTTGGGCCCGCCGACCAGCGCACCCGAACTGTAGGGGCCACCCACCACGATGGACAGGCCGCGCTCGGCCACCTTGGGCATCACGCGCTGCAGCGCGCGGCTGTGGTCCAGCAGGGTGTAGCGGCCCGCCAGCAAAAAACTGTCCGGCCGCGGGCCCTGCAGGTCCAGCAGCAGCTCGATGGGCTCGACCCGGTTCACGCCCAGGCCCCAGGCCTTGATGACCCCTTCGTCGCGCAAGCGGTCCAGGGCCTTGAAAGCGCCCTTGCGCGCGGTCTCGAACACGCCGAGCCATTCGTCGCCATAGAAATCCTGCGCCACATCGTGCACCCAGGCGATGTCGATGTGGTCGGTCTTCAGCCGCTTCAGGCTGTCCTCGATGGAGCGCAGCGTGGCGTCCTCGGAGTAGTCATTGACGATGCGGTTCGGACGTCCGTGGCGGAACACCTCTCCCTTCTCGCCCAGGTCGCGTGCGGACACATCCTCCACCTCGTCCAGCACCACGCGGCCGACCTTGGTGCTGATGACATAGTCGCTGCGCGGCCGCCCGACCAGCGCCTCGCCCATGCGGATCTCGGCCAGGCCCGCGCCGTAGAACGGCGCATTGTCGAAGTAGCGGATGCCATCGTTCCAGGCCGCGTCCACGGTGGCGCGGGCCTCGGCCTCGGGGATGGCGCGGAACATGTTGCCCAGTGGGGCGGTGCCAAAGCCCAGGGGGCCGGGCAGAAGGTTATTGAGTACGGTCATGGTGTTTATCCTGTGAACGGCAGGCTCACGCTGCCTGCGCTGTGGTGAATTCGGTATAGCCTTCAGCCCCACCGCCAAAGTAACCCGATGCCGGCGCATTGAACAGCGGCAGCCGGTGCTGCAGCCGCTCCACCAGGTCGGGGTTGCCGATGAAGTCGCGGCCAAAGGCCACCATGTCGGCGTGGCCCGACTCCGTGGCCGCCACGGCGCGCTGGCGGTCGTAGCCATTGTTGGCGATGTAGGCGCCACCGTGGCCAAAGGCCGCGCGCAGGGCCTGGTTGTCGAAGCGGCTGGTGCCGTCCTCGGCATGCATCTGCCCCTCCACCACATGCAGGTAGGCCAGGCCCATGGCACCCAGGCGCTGGGCCAGGTACGCGTGGGTCTCCATGGGCGTGCTGTCCAGCGGCGACAGGCGAACGCCCACGCGGCCCGCACCCCACACGCCGGCCACGGCCTCGGTCACCTCCAGCGTCAGGCGCGCGCGGTTCTCGATGGAGCCGCCGTACTGGTCCTCACGCCGGTTGGTGCTGTCGCGCAGGAACTGCTCGAGCAGGTAGCCGTTGGCGGCATGCACCTCCACGCCATCGAAGCCTGCGGCCTGGGCGCGCAGCGCGGCCTGGCGGTAGTCCTCGACTATGGCGGCAATCTCGTCCAGCGTCAGTGCGCGTGGCGCGCTCGGGGCCTCGAAGCCGGCTTCGGTAAACACGCTGCCGCCCGCCTGCAGGGCCGAGGGTGCCACGGGCGCGGCACCGTTCTCCTGCAGGCTGGTGTGCGACATGCGGCCCACATGCCACAGCTGCAGCACGATGCGGCCACCGGCCGCGTGCACGGCGTTGGTTACCTGCCTCCAGCCTGCTACCTGGGCATCGGTGTAGATGCCGGGCGTGAAGGCATAGCCGCGCGCCTGGCGCGAGATATTGGTGGCCTCGGCGATTAGGGCCTGTTCACGCTCATTTCGGGGTCGCGAAGGCCCTTGCCGGAGGGCCAATCTAGGCGCGTGACGCCGCGTGTGCATGTGCACACGCAAGGAGCGCAACGACGAGTGGCGCGCCGGCAAGGGCCTTCCCTCCGGGTTGCCCTGCCTGGGGGCCGTCTGCGGCGTTGCCCGCGCTTGCAAGGCTCTAGCCTTGCTGCGCACGGGCGCCTTGCATCCAGCCCCCAGGCCGGGCAACGCGATCCCCGAAATGAGCGTGAACAGGCCCTAACAGGCCGGCCGATGCGCGCTCGGCGTAGTAGCGCGCCGCCAGGGCCGAAGGCACGCCATCCATGCCGGCGCGCGAACGCGTCAACGGGGCCATGGCAATGCGGTTCTTCACCGCGATGGCGCCCACGCGGGTGGGGGTGAACAGGGTTTCGGTGGCGGTAGCGGTGGTGGTCATGGTGGTTCCTTGCAAAGTCGAAAGTGGATGGGTCGGGGCTGGCACAGGACGAAGGATGCGCGCCCTGGTGAAATTCATCCAATTTATTTGCTGGATTCCAGATATACGGTTAAAAGCATATCTATGCGCTATGACCTCAACCTCCTGCCCGTCTTTCTCGCCCTGATGGAAGAGCGCAGCGTCACCCGCGCCGCCGAGCGCCTGGGCACCACGCAGCCCGCGCTGTCCAATGCGCTCACGCGCCTGCGCACCCTGCTGCAAGACCCGCTGTTCGTGCGCGAGCGCTACGGCATGCAGCCCACAGCGCGCGCCCTGGCGCTGGCGCCGCAGATCGCCCAGGCCCTGGGCGTGCTCGATGGCATCGTGCTGGGCCAGCAGGCGTTCGACCCGGCCAGCGCGGACCAACTGGTGACCATTGCGGCCAACAGCTATATGGAGTTCGCACTGGTGCCCGCCATTGCCGCGCGGCTGCGCGAGCAGGCCCCCGGCATGCGCCTGCGGCTCACGCCCTATGGCACCGACCTGGCCGAGACCGGCGTGGTCTCGGGCACCACGGCCCTGGTGCTGGGCCGCATCGTGGATGCGCCCGACAACCTGGTCGTGCAGCACCTGGGCGACGACGGCCTGGCCTGTATGGTGCGCGCCGGCCACCCCGGGGTCGGCACCCGCCTGACGAAGAAGGTCTACGAACAGCTGCGCCACGTCAACGTGCTGCCACCCGGCCGCCTGCGCGCCGGCCTGTTCCAGGCGCTGGACCGCCAGGGTTTGAAGCGCGAGGTGGCGGTATCGGTCACACACTTCCTGGCCGTGCCCGAGATCGTGGCCATGACCGACTACTGCACCACGCTGCCCCGGCTCATCTGCCAGCGCCTGGCGCACGACACGCGGCTTCAGGTGCTGCCAGCGCCCGTGGACCTGGGCACCTTTCCGCTGCACATGGGCTGGCATGTGCGCTACCGCGACGATCCCGCGCACCGCTGGCTGCGTACGCTGGTCGCTCAGGTGGCACAGGAGCTGGTGGGAGAGGAGGCTGGCGGCCGGCCTGATGCGGCGGGTGCAGCGGCAAAGCCATCCGCGCCAGTGGCAGCGCGCCTGCGCCCCCGGCGCTGAATGTCCGCGCGGCCTTGCGAGGCCGCGAACCGGTTTTTACTGCGACATGCGCTTGGACAGGAACCGCATCGCAAACGGCAGCAGAATCCCCAGCGTAATCATGATGAAGCGCACCAGCGGCGGCTGGTTGCCCATGGCCCAGTGGCCAAACCAGGCGACGATGAAGACGGTGTACGCATAGGTGCGCACCACCTGCATCACATCGAGCGGCACCTCCTCGATGAACTCGTAGTTGGTGGTGCGCTTGAGAAAGGGCACGCCCTCGCTGCCCAGGTCACGCAGCCGCACGCTGCCCAGGGGGAAGATCGGCGCCACGATCTGGAACCACTTGGTGGTGACGAATGAATCGTCCTGCTCGAACTTGCACTTGCCCAGGTAGGACGTGCCTATGCCGTTGTAGGTATCAGGCATGTTGCACTCCTGGCTTGGTGACCCCATGGCAAAGCCGGCCACAGATGGCGTTGGCGCCTCGGTTCCTCATTGGCATTCCCCTCGTTGGATTTGATTTTGGATGCCGCATTGCGCGGCTGCCGAATCAGCCGGGGTCTGCGGTGGCGGGATGGTGCCATGGGCGCCGTGGGTCCATCAAGCCGGGGCGACAAGCGGAGCCTTGCCGGGCGCGAACGGCTTGCTCATGTACACGGTGAATCCGCCCATGAAAGGCTCTTCGCGGTCCACGGCGAAGCCGTGGTGCAGGTACAAGGCGACGTTCGATGCAAACTGCTTGTTGGTGAAGAGCCTGAGTCCAGTGAGCTGCAGCACCTTTGCCGTCTGTTCGGCCTGCGCGAGGAGGATGCGTGCACAGCCGCGGCCCTGAAAGGCGGGCGCGACCGCCAGGTTCTCGATCAGCAGCCACTGTGGCTCGGGGATCATTTCGATAAGACCGGCGAGCACGCCGTCGACGTGCAGCAAATCGACCCGGTGTTCCCTGACAGCGGCCTCGTAGTCTGCCTTCATCGGCAGGGGCTCCCGCCCGATCACCGGCACCCACTTCGCATAGGCGGCACGGGTCAGTAATGCCACCTGCGATGCATCGTCGGCGGTCGCGCGCCTGATTTGAAAGTCCATGGGATGTTTGCCGCTCAGTCTTTGCGCGCTTCGCCCGCCACATGCCACGCAGGCACCGAATCCGCGTGGATGCTGCGCAGCGGCTTCTTCGGCGTGAACGGCGTATTCAGCGTGCCCAGCGAGAATGACATCCACGCCGCCGCATCGCCATGCGCGCTGTGCCAGGTCAGCGGCGAGCCGCAATCCGGGCAGAAGCTGCGCGTGACGCCCGGCGATGACTCGCGGCGCTTCACCAGCTCTGCGCCGCGTGTGAAGGCAAAGCGGTCCACCGGCACATTGCCATAGGACCCGAAGGCCGCGCCATGCGCCTTCTGACACATGCTGCAGTGGCAGTGCGAGGCCGCCTTGATCTCAGCGCGGGCTTCGTAGTGGATGGCGCCGCACAGGCAACGGCCTTGGTACAGCGGGGGTGGATGGTCTTGCGTGCTCATGCAGGCGAGAAAGGTCTTCGTGCGGATGGCCCGATTCTGCCTGCGACGGCATCCGAATACCCATGGCGATCCCGGTCAGGCTGGTGTGGGGCCGCAGGTCGCGGCTGGTGGTGGCGACCGGCACCGCCATGGCGAAGCAGGTACAGGGCTATCACTCCCTGAAGGGATCCAGCCGGCTTCGCCGGGTCAGCGCGGCTGCTTGCCAGCGCCGATCCATCCCATCACGCCCAGGGCAAGCAGCAGCGCCACAAAAGACCATATGGCGATGGCCGGGCCCTAAGGCCCGAACATCTGCGCAAATGCTGAGAACAGCCACGCAGACCTGCCGGTATAAGGCGGCACGATGGGATTCATCCACAGCATCAGACCTGTGGCCGCAGCCATCAGCCACAGGCCAATGGCTGCTTCCCGGCCGTTGATCAGCGACTTGCCGCTCGCGTCGCGCGCAGGCGAGTACTTCATGGAGGGCTCAATCCGTCTCTTCGAACACCAGCGACGGCGTGGACATGATGCGTGCCGTCTGCGACAGGTCTTCCACCAGGCGGTTGGCGAAATAGCTGTTCTGCGTATCGGGCTCCAGCGCGGCCACTGCCAGGTGGGCCAGGGGCTGGTTCAGGGGCACGTAGTAGCTGCCGGCGGGCACGTCGATGGCGGCGCGCACGGGGGCCACCTGCACGCGGATGATGTCGCCATCGCCAGCGATGGTGCCCAGCACGTCGCGCCGCTCCGAGACTTCACGCCCGGTCTCGCGGTAGGTGTCGGCCAGCAGCGAGCCGCCTTCGCCGATGCGCAGCACCTGCAGGCCCAGCAACTTGAGGCGCTCGATCACGGGCGCGGCGCGGTCGGACACCCAGTAGCCGCAGGGGCGCGCGCGCGACTTCAGGGTGCGCAGGTTCAGCGACGAATTCCAGTCCACGCGCACGGGGCGGTCCATGCCGGTCTCGGGGTCGATGAAGACCACCTCGCGCTGCGTGGGCGTGGGGCCGGCCTCGACGACCACGTTGTCGCGGCAGGCCTTGGCCGAGATGTCGCGCACCACGAAGGCGCGCACCTGCTCCAGGTTGGCGGCGCGCTCGGCGGTGGAGCGCAGTGCGCTGGCGATGGCCGTGACCTGGGTGTGCACGCGGCGCTGCATGTGCAGCGGGCCGATGCCCACGCCGCGCGTCTCGATCAAGAGGCTCACGGTGTTCTTCAGGCCGTGCACGTTGCGGCCCGTGTCGGGCTGCGTGCCGCCCATCGACAGGGTGCGGTCGTCCGCGCCCGTGGCATTGGTGTAGTACCACTCGCTGGAGAGGTTCTGGGCCTTGAGCGCCGCCACCATGGGCTGGTGGTACCACTCCTGCGAGGCCTTGGTCAGGAACTCGGGGTAGTTGGCGGTGGTGGTGTACTGCAGCAGCGCGTCGTAGCGCTGCACGGCGTTGAACTTTTCCTTGTAGCGGCCGGCCACGGTGTACTCGTGCGCGTCCACCACCAGGATGGGGCGGTAGTCGCGCACCAGGCGCGCGATGGCCTGGGCCTCGGGCGTCTTGAGCAGCAGGTGGTCGCGGTTCATGTCGATGCCGTTGGCCGTGGCGCGGGTGTCGGCCTGGGCGCCATCGGGGTTGGCGCGCGGCACGATGATCACGTTGATGCGTTCAAGCAGGGGCTCGAGCAGGCCCTGGCCGAGTTCGCGGGCGATGACCAGCAGGGCCTCGGCACCCGCCGGCTCGTTGCCGTGCTGCTGGCCGATCAGCACCACGGTGGGGCGCTTGCCGGCATCCAGGGCCGCCGGGTCATTGCCCTGGGCGCGGGTGAGCAGCAGGCCCAGAAGGGGCTCGCCGCGCTGCGAGGTGCCCAGGCGCAGCATGCTGGCGCGCGAGGGGCCGCCGGCCGTGCCCTGGGCCACGGACTGCAGCCATTGCTCCAGCTCCACGTTGGTGGTGAAGGCACGGCGGTCGGGCGCCAGGCCGGGCGTGCTGTAGCGCACCGTGGGCTCGGGGAAACGGGCCATCACGGCCGGGCCATAGGGCGGCGTGGCCAGGGGCTCGTTGCGGCCCACAATGGGCGCTGCGGGCGGCAGGGGGGCGGTGATGACGCCTGCCGGCGCTTGCGGCTGGGGTGCGGGCGCTTGCTGGGCCGAGCCCAGCGGTGCGGGCACCACCTTGCCGGCCTGCGGGCGGGGCAGCGGTGCCGGGGCACTGGGGCGCGGTGCGGCTGCGCCCGGCGAATTCCAGGGCGGCAGCGGCGTGCTGCTGCAGGCCGCCAGCAGCACGGCCACCAGCGCGGCGGCGGCCGTGCGGACCGGCCAGCGGCTGGCGCGAACGTCGGGTTGCTGGGGCAAGGTGGAGGTGTTGGCTCTGGGCATGGTCATATGGGTCTCGTCGCCCGTGCTCAATCCGGGGCTTGGTCCGGCATCTTACTGGGGGGCTGGTTACGACTTGTGTCAGCCGGCACGCCGTGTTGCAAAGCGGTGCCGGCGCGCCGCGCGCGGCCGCGATGCCCCTGGCGGCGAAGGGACTTGCGGTGCGGATCAGGTGCAGATGGTCTGGGCGCCCACGCGCGCGCATTTCTTGCCCGTGGCCGCATCGACGAAGTCGGGGCCGCTCTTCATGTGCACGCCGCCCTTGTTGTCGTGGCACACGCCGGCATCGCAGTAGAGGAAGACCACGGGGCCGGAGGCGGCAGGCGCCTTGCCGGCCAGCGGCTGCGGGTTCGGGCCCGGCGGCTCGGTGCCGCAGGCGGCGGCGACCCGTGTTTCCTGGCCCCGCAAACGGATGCGCTTTTCTTCGGGCGACAGGCTGCGAAGGCCGGCGAGCTGGGCCAGCTCCTCCCTGGCCGAGCGGCAGGCGGCAGACTTGGCGCTGCCCGAGCCCTGGGCCCGGTTGCGCGCCTGCTCCCAGGCGACTTCGCGCACGCTCGGGTCGGGCAGGATCACCCCGCCGGTCTGGCTGCGGGCGCACGGCTGGTCGCTGTAGACCATCTTTCCATCCGGCTGCTTGCAGCGGTGCACCTGCGCGCCTGCAGACAGGGCTGCCAGGCCCAGGCAGGCCATCGCGATCATTTTCCAACGCATCTCTGGCTTCCTCAGAATCGCGCAGGAATTTAGCACCTGAACAGCCCGGTATGTAAAGGCAAATGGGTGATGCCGCGCCCCGCGGAGCTCAGCCCATCGGCGGGGCAGTAGGTGCCGGCTGGGTTTGCGGCGTCCCCACCTGCAGCCGGAGCAGCGCACGCACGAAACCGTGGTCCGAGCGCGTGCGGTCGCGGCCTTCGTGCAGGTGGTCGTTGAAGTAGTCCACCCGGCGCACGTCGCCCAGGCTGTTGCGCCCGCGGGCCAAAAACTCCTCGCTCACCAGGATCTGGTCCAGCACCGCGGGCGAGCCCTGGTGGATGTGGGAGAAGGCCACGTCCTTCTTGAGCGCCATCTCGCCCTGCAGGTCGTAGGCGTTGAACAGCGCCACGTCGCGGGCCGAGCGGTCGTAGGCGATTTCGGTGGTGGCGCAGATCAGCTGCGTGGTCACGCTGTCAGGGGTGTCGTTGAAGTCGCCCATCACCACCAGCGGCACGCTGGTGCGCTGCAGCAGGTCGATCACCAGGCAGCGCAGGGCCATGGCCTCGGCGCCGCGCATCAGCAGCGAGCGCAGCGAGGCCAGGGCGCCCACCTTGCGGTCGTCCTTGTCCTCCAGCGCGTGGCCGTTGGCGTCCTGCAGGAACTTGGGGCGCTTGGATTTGAGGTGCGCCGTGAGCACGTTCACCCGCTGCCCATGCTTCATGCGCAGCGTGGCCACCAGGGGCGGGCGCTCGAAGCGCGTGTGTGGGCCCAGCCCCGGCACATCGACCTGGAAGGCCGGCGGAAAGTTCGCAAACGACTGCAGCGCCTCCACCTTGAGCCGCGTGGCAATGCCCACGCGCGGCGTGCCCTGGGCACCGTGGCGCTTGTCGTCGTTCTCGGCACCGGGCACCGCAACAAAATCGTAGCGCAGCCCGCTGTGCGCGATGGCCGCCTTCAGCGCCGCCTCGTCCCACACCTCCTGCACCGCCAGCACGTCGGCATTGAGCGTGCGAAAGCGCTGGGCCAGCCACTCGATCTTGCGTTCGTACTCTGACTCGGTGTAAGCGTCCTGGTTGGCGTAGAACATGCGCCCGGGGTTGGCCAGGTTGAGCACGTTGCAGGTGGCCACCATCAGCGTGTCCAGGGGCGGGGGCGTGTCGGCAGGGGTGGGGCGCATGGGGGACGGCAGGTGGGGAGTGGGAGGAGGGCACTTGCCCAGGCGGGTTCTGCAAAGGGCCCATCCTAGCGGGCTTTGGTTGCAGTGGCCTGCGCAATGGCCATGTGCGGCACGGTTGACCAGGATCAAATGCCGGCCGAATAAAGCACGGCCCCGAGGGAATGTGTGCGCCAGCGCACTGACAGCCACCCGGATGGCGCAGACAGTGGATCGGCACCCTGACCACCCAAAGGACCCCTCACCATGCTCGCCCTCGTGTACCACGGCCCCGGCCAGAAGAAGCTGGACGAACGCCCCAAGCCCACCATACAGGACGCCACCGACGCCGTCGTGCGCATCACCCGCACCACCATCTGCGGCACCGACCTGCACATCCTCAAGGGCGACGTGCCCACCTGCCAGCCCGGCACCACCCTGGGCCATGAAGGCGTGGGCATCATCGACTCCGTAGGCCCGGGCGTCACCACCTTCAAGCCTGGCGACCGGGTGCTCATCTCCTGCATCAGCGCCTGCGGGCGCTGCGAGAACTGCCGCAAGGGCATGTACTCGCACTGCAGCACCGGTGGCTGGGTGCTGGGCAACCGCATCGACGGCACCCAGGCCGGGTTCGTGCGCATCCCGCATGCTGACACCAGCCTCTACCCCATTCCCGACGGCGCGGACGAAGAGGCGCTGGTCATGCTCAGCGACATCCTGCCCACCGGCTTCGAGTGCGGCGTGCTCAACGGCAAGGTGCAGCCCGGCTCCACCGTGGCCATCGTCGGCGCCGGGCCCATCGGGCTGGCGGCGCTGCTCACGGCGCAGCTGTATTCGCCCTCGGAGATCATCATGGTCGACCTGGACGACAACCGCCTGGCCGTGGGCAAGCGCTTCGGCGCCACGGCCACGGTCAACAGCACCGATGGCACCGCCGCCCAGCAGGTGATGGCGCTGACCGGCGGGCGCGGGGTGGACACGGCCATCGAGGCCGTCGGCATCCCGGCCACCTTCACGATGTGCGAGGACATCGTGGCCGCCGGCGGCACCATCGCCAACGTGGGCGTGCACGGCGTCAAGGCCGACCTGCACCTGGAGCGGCTCTGGTCGCACAACATCACCATCACCACGCGCCTGGTCGATACCGTGTCCATGCCCATGTTGCTCAAGACCGTGCAGTCCCGGCGCATCGACGCCAAGCAGCTCATCACCCACCGCTTCCAGCTCGCGGACATCCTGCAGGCCTACGATACCTTCGGCCGGGCCGCAGAGACCAAGGCGCTCAAAGTGATCATCGAGGCATGAGCGATCTCCAGGCCACAAGGGAACGGCCCGCCGGGATGCCTCCCATGTCCCCCAAACGGCTTGTGCTGATCCAGGGCCACCCTGACGCGAGCGAGCCCCACCTGTGCCATGCGCTGGCCCAGGCCTACGCCAGCGGCGCGGGCGATGCGGGCCACGCCGTGCGCCAGGTCGATGTGGCCGGGCTCGACTTTCCGCTGCTGCGCAGCCAGAAGGCGTGGGAGGCCGGCGTGCTCCCGCCAGCACTGCAGCAGGCACAGGACGACATCCGCTGGGCCGAACACATCGTGCTGTTCTTCCCCCTGTGGCTGGGCGACATGCCGGCATTGCTCAAGGGCTTTCTGGAGCAGGTGGCCCGGCCCGGCTTTGCGTTCACCCTGGAGGCCGGTGGCAACGCCTTCGGCAAGAAGGGGCTCACAGGCCGCTCGGCTCGCGTGGTGGCCACGATGGGCATGCCTGCCATCGTCTACCGCTGGTACTTCCGGGCCCACAGCATCAAGTCGCTGGAGCGCAACATCCTGGGCCTGTGCGGCATCTCACCAGTCCATGAAACCCTGATCGGCATGTGCGGCGACCTCAAGCCCGCGGACGCCGCGCAATGGATGGCCAGGCTACGGCGTCTTGGCCTGCGGGCCCAATAAGGAGCTGCACCATGCATCGACGCCAATTCGCCAGGGTGACCGGTGGCGCCGCCATCATCGCCGCCACGGCTGCCTCGGCGGGCTGCAGCCAGCCCATGCCCCCGGCCGCGATCGCGCCATGGCAGGGCCCCGGGCAGGAGGCCGATGTCCGCCGCTGGATCCTGGGCTACGCCATCCTGGCGCCGCACTCCCACAACCTGCAATCGTGGCGCGTCGACCTCACCACGCCCGGCGAGATGCTGCTGCGCTGCGACCTGCATCGCCTGCTGCCCGCCTCCGATCCGTTCTCGCGCCAGACCATGATGAGCCACGGTACATTTTTGGAGCTGCTCGACATGGCGGCGCGCGAGCGCGGGCTGCGGGCCGACATCACGCTGTTTCCCGAAGGCGAGTTCGCGCCAGGGCAGATTGACCAGCGCCCCGTGGCACGCGTGCGGCTGTCGCCCGACCCCGCCGTGCAGAAAGACCCGCTGTTCGCCCATGTCCTGCAGCGCCGCACCAACCGGCAGCTGTACGACCTCCAGCGCCCGGTGCCGGCCGCCGCATGGCAGGCCATGGCCGACGCCGTCGCCCCCCATCCATCGCGGCTGGGCTTCGTGGGCATGGACCAGGCCGGCCTGATGGCCCAGCACCGCGACATCGCCGCGCAGGCGTGGCGCATCGAGATGGTCACGCCGCGTGTGGTGCTCGAAACCTACCAGGTGCTGCGGGTGGGGGCCGCCGAAATCGAAAAGCACCGCGACGGCCTCTACCTGCTGGACCCCAAGGTCGTGTGGCTCAACCGCTTCGGGCTGTTCGACCGCAGCAAGGCCCCGGCCCCCGATGATTACGCCACCACCAGCCAGATCGAGGATTTCGGCAAGAAGCTGGCGTCCACGCCTGCCTTCCTGTGGATGGTGACCGAGGGCAACGACCGTCGCACGCAGATTGGCGCCGGGCGCGCCTATGTGCGGGTGCAGCTCGCCGCCACCGCACAGGGCCTGGCGATGCAGCCCCTGCAGCAGGCTTTGCAGGAATACCCTGAACAGGCCGCGCCCCATGCCCGCATCAGGCGCCTGCTCGGTGCGCCAGGGCCGGCGCAAACGGTGCAGATGTGGGCGCGCGTGGGCCATGCCCCGCCGGTCGATCCGGCACCCCGCCGGGGCGTGCCTGCACTGCTCTCATGACCGTGCCGCCGCCGCCGGACTTTACGACCCAGAAGGCCGAGGACCTGGCCAAAATACTGGGTACCGATCTGCAGCACGGGCTTGCCGTGCAGGAAGCAGCGAAGCGCCTGGCCCTGGACGGCCCCAACGAACTCCAGGCCACCCCGCGCACCGCCGCCTGGCGCCGCCTGTTGTCGCAGTTCCAGGACCCCCTCATCTACCTGTTGCTGGGCGCGATCGTGGTGTCGCTGCTGGCGTGGGTGTTCGAGGGTCTGCAGGGCTGGCCTGTGGACGCCATCGTCGTCGCGGCCATCGTCCTCCTCAACGGGGTCCTGGGCCATGTGCAGGAAGCCAAGGCGCACGACGCCGTGTCCGCGCTGGCACGCATGAGCGCGCCCACGGCCTCGGTGGTGCGCGGCGGCCAGGTGCAGCGGGTGCCGAGCGCGCAGTTGGTCAAGGGCGACCTGCTGGTGCTGGCCGAGGGCGATGCCACGCCCGCCGATGCCCGCTTGGTGCGCGCAGCCGCCCTGCGCATGCAGGAGAGCTCGCTCACCGGCGAGAGCGAGGCCGTGCTCAAGGACCCCGCGCCCTTGCCCGGCCCCGCAGCACTGGGCGACCAGCTGAACATGGTGTTCAAGGGCACCTTCGTCGCCCAGGGCAGCGGCACCGCACTGGTCGTCGCCACCGGCATGGCCACGCAGATGGGCTCGATTGCGGGCATGCTGGCCGCCACGGTGGAGCAGCCCACGCCGCTGGAAAGGGAAATCGTCCACATCGGGCGCATGCTGGGCGTGGCCGTGCTGGCCATCGCTGCCGTGGTGGTGGGCACCATTTTGCTCATCTCCCGTCCCGACACCATGGCCGAGGTCGTCGGCGTGCTGCTGTTGGGCGTGGCCCTGGCCGTGGCGGCCGTGCCCGAGGGGCTGCCAGCCATCCTCTCGGTGGTGCTGGCCCTGGGGGTGCAGCGCATGGCCGGGCACCACGCCATCATCAAGAACCTGTCGTCGGTGGAGACGCTGGGCGCCACCTCGGTCATCTGTACCGACAAGACCGGCACGCTCACGCGCTCGGAGATGACGGTGGTGCGCATCATGACCGCCTCGGGTACCACGGACGTCACGGGCGTGGGCTATGCGCCCGAAGGGGAGGTGCAATGGGCCGGCATGCGTCTGCAGCCGGGCCCGCTGCACGCCGAGCAGGTGGTGCTGCTCAGTGGCGGCAGCCTGGCGGGCAACGCATCGCTGCAGCAGGCCGACAACGGCGCGTGGCAGGTCCATGGCGACCCCACCGAGGCCGCGTTCCTGGTAGCCGAGCACAAGCTCGGGGCCACCGCGCGGCGCAAGCAGCGGTTCGAGCGCGTTGCGGAGCACCCCTTCACCTCCGAGCGCAAGCGCATGTCCACCATCGAGCGGGACCTGGAGCACGGCGGCGAGCGGGTGCTCGTCTGCAAGGGCGCGCCCGATGTGTTGCTGGGCCTGTGCACCCATGCCCGGGTGGGGATGGACGTGGTCGCACTCGACGCCACCTTGCGCGCGAAGATCCTGGCCGATGTGGACACCCTGTCCGGCGATGCCCTGCGCACGCTGGCGGTGGCCTACCGCCCCCTGGGCGCGCACGAGGACCTGCAAGAGGTGGACGCGCTGGAGCGCGGCCTCATCTTCGTGGGCACGGCGGGCATCATCGATCCGCCGCGCGAAGAGGCGGCGGTGGCGATCCGCGAGGCACGCCGGGCCGGCATCCGCGTCATCATGATCACCGGCGACCACCCGCGCACGGCGGCACGCATCGCGGCCGACCTGGGGCTGGTGCCGCCCGGCGCCACGGCGCTCACCGGGGCCGAGCTCGACGCGCTGGACGGCGTCGCCTTCGCCCAGGCGGTGCGCCACACCTCGGTCTTCGCCCGCGTGGCGCCCGCGCACAAGCTGCGCATCGTGGCCGCCCTGCAGGCCGACGGCCACATCGTCGCGATGACGGGTGACGGCGTGAACGACGCCCCCGCGCTCAAGGCCGCCGACATCGGCGTGGCCATGGGCGTGACCGGCACCGAGGTGGCCAAGGGCGCGGCCCGCATGGTGCTGGCCGACGACAACTTCGCCACCATCATCGAAGCGGTGCGCGAGGGGCGCGGCATCTTCGACAACATCCGCAAGTTCCTGCGCTACCTGCTGTCGTCCAACATGGGCGAGGTGCTGACCGTGTTCCTGGGTGTGGTGGGGGCCGGCGTCATCGGCCTTACCGCTCCTGGAGGCGCGCTGGTGCTGCCGCTGCTGGCCACGCAGATCCTGTGGCTGAACCTGATCACCGACTCCTGGCCCGCGCTGGCGATGGGCATGGACCCCACCAGCGACGACGCCATGGCGCGCAAGCCCCGCCACCCGGGCGAGCGGGTGATCGACGCCGCCATGTGGTGGGGCGTGGTGCAGATCGGTGTGGTGGTGGCCGCGGCCACCCTGCTCACCATGGACATGTACCTGCCCGGCGGCCTGATCGAGGGCGACCGCGACCTGGCCAACGCTCGCACGGCAGGCTTCACGGTGCTGGTCTTCGCCCACCTGTTCAACTGCTTCAACGCCCGCTCCGACACCGCCAGTGCGTTCGCCAACCTGGCCAGCAACCCCTGGCTGTGGGGCGCGGTGGCGCTGTCCGCCCTGCTGCAGGTGGGCGTGGTGCACCTGGAGGTCTTGAACCTGGCCTTCGGCACCGCGCCGTTGTCGCCTGGCCAATGGCTGGTCTGCGGCGCGATGGGCAGCACCGTGCTGTGGTTCAGCGAATTGCGCAAGCTGCTCACAAGGAAAAGATCATGAAACCCGCTGCGCCCATTCTCCCAGTCGTCACGCCCGTGCCACCCGATTCGGGCCGGCATGTGGTGAAGACGGCCGGGCTTTTTCTGGCCGTGGCCGCGCTCCTTGCCGTTCTGTGGATGCCTGCAGCGCAGGGCCTGCCGCCGGCCGGCCAGGCCATGCTGGCGATCCTGGCGTTTGCCGTCATCGTCTGGATGACCGAGGCGCTGGACTACGCGGTGAGCGCCGTGGTCATTGGCGCACTGATGATCTTCCTGCTGGCCGCCGTGCCCGATGCGGCCCGGCCTGCCGGCGCAGCCATGGGCACAGGCGCAGCACTCGGCCTGGCCCTCTCGGGCTTTTCCAACAGTGCCGTGGCGCTGGTGGCGGCCGCCTGCTTCATCGCAGCGGCCATGACGGCCACGGGGCTCGACCGGCGCATCGCGCTGCTGGTGCTGTCCCGGGTCGATGCGCGCACCAACCATATCGTCATCGGTGCCATGGGGGTGGGCTTTCTGCTGTCGTTCATCGTGCCCAGCACCACGGCGCGGGTGGCGTGCCTGGTGCCCATCATGATGGGCTTCATCCTGGCCTTCCAGGTGGACAGGCGCAGCCGCTTCGCCGGCCTGCTGGTCATCACCGCCGCGCAGACCGCCAGCGTGTGGAACGTGGGCATCAAGACCGCCGCCGCGCAGAACATGGTGGCCATCGGCTTCATCGAAAAGCAATTGCAGGCCAGCATCACCTGGCTCGAATGGTTCATCGCCGGAGCACCGTTCTCCGCGCTGCTGAGCATTGCCGTCTATTTCATCATGACGCGCATGATGAAGCCCGAGATGAAGGAGATCGCGGGCGGCCAGGCCACGATACGGCGGCAGCTCGACCTGATCGGCAAGACCAGCAGCAGGGAGTGGAAGCTGCTGGGCATCGTGCTGGCGCTGCTGGGCTTCTGGGCGACCGAGAAGGTGCTGCACGACTTCGACACCTCCTCCACCACCATCGCGGCGATTGCCCTGATGCTGCTGCCCCGCCTGGGCGTCATGGACTGGCAAGAGTCCCAGCGCGGCTTTCCCTGGGGCACGGTGGTGCTGTTCGCGGTCGGCATCAGCATCGGCACGGCTCTGCTCAAGACCCAGGCCGCCGGGTGGCTGGCCCACCTCATCGTGCAGAACCTGGGCCTGCAGCAGGCCAGCGCATTCGCCATCCTGATGCTGCTGTCGCTGTTCCTGATCGTGATCCACCTGGGGTTCGCGAGCGCCACGGCACTGGCATCCACGATGATTCCCATCATCATGAGCGTGCTCCTGGCGGTGCAGACCCCGGGCATCAACGTGGTCGGCATGACCATGCTGCTGCAGTTCGTCGTGAGCTTCGGCTTCATCCTGCCCGTCAACGCGCCGCAGAACATGATTGCCTATGGCACCGGTACCTTCGATGCCCGCGACTTCGTGCGCACCGGCATCGCCATCACGCTGGCGGCCACCGCGCTGCTGGTGATTTTCTCGCTGACCTATTGGCCGTGGATGGGGTACCTGACCAAGGCGGTCTGACGGGTCTGACGATGCAGGCCGTACTCAAAACGGCCTGTACTCGGCCGTGACCTCGATGTGCTCCGGCATCGCCTGCGGCAATGCGCCATGGGCACGCGGCACCTGGCTTTCCAGTGTCCTGATGCGGTGCGTGAGAACCTCGATGCGCTGCAGTCCGTCCATCAGCAGCACCACCGTGAAGATGTCCAGGTCATAGATGACGCGCAACTTGACCGCGGCCCGCAGCGGGACGAGGCACTGCGCGCTGAACAGCGGCTCCTCCTGCTCCGAGGCCAGTGGCGCGATGGCGCCATAGTCGACCAGCTCCGCCAGCTCCTGCGCGGTCAGCCCGCTCGCTCGGGACAGGTCGGACAGGCTGACGCTGGCGCGCTGGTCCAGCCAGTGCCAGTCATGTGCTTGTGGGGCCATGGGCATGCTCCAGGGTGGTTGCTTCACGGGGGTTGAAATCCGATGCACCGGCCAGTTCCTGGAACAGCTCCCGCTCGCGGGCAGACAGCGTCTTCGGAATGTCCAGGTGCACCACGGCATAGAAGTCTCCGCGCCCGCCATGGCCATTGGCCAGGCCTTGCCCGCGCACCCTGAGCTTGCGGGCGTGGCGGGTGCCTGGGGGCACCGTCAGCAGCATGGGCTTGCCCAGGGTGGGGATCTCCACCTGCGCACCCAGGGCGGCTTCCCAGGGGCTGAGCGCCAGGTGGAAGTACAGGTCGTGCTGCTGCACCTGGAACAGCGGGTGCGGTGCCAGGGCAATGTGCAGGTAGATGTCCCCATTGTTGCCGCCCTGGTGCCCTTTGCCACCTTGCCCACGCAGGCGCAGCTTCTGGCCATCGCGCATGCCCGCCGGTATCGTCACTTCCAGCGCACGCCCGGCCCCACCGTCGTCAAGCTCCAGGGTGAGCTTGGCTCCCTGGTGCGCCTGCTCCAGGCTGATGCGCGCCGTGGTGTCGAAATCGCGGCCCGGCACCGGCCCGCCATCACTCTGGCGGCCCGACCGCCCGTGCCCCATGGCCGCCAGCAGGTCGGCCAGGTCCATGTCCGCGAAGGTGGGGCCGTTGCCGCCGGCAGGGCGTTCCCAGGCGGGCGGCGGCTCAAATTCTTCGCCGGGGACGTGCTTGCCGATGTGCTCGTAGGCACTGCGCTTTTCCGGGTCCTTGAGGGTCACGTAGGCTTCTGCCAGCTCCTTGAATTTCGCCTCGGCATCGGCGTCCTTGGAGAGATCCGGATGGTACTGGCGGGCCAGTTTTCGATAGGCTTTCTTGACCTGCTCCAGCGTGGCGTCGCGCGGCACCCCCAACGTGGTGTAATAGTCCTTGTATTTCATGGGGCGCAGCGGGCCATGGGGTCATGGGTCATGTCACCGCAATCGGATGGGCCGGCATCCTCTGGCTGCGCTCATGGCGGCTCTCGCAGCCCACGCAGCGCAGTGCCTGGGGTTCAAGGCTCAGCCGCTGGAACGGGATGGCCCCCATGCAGTCGATGCACAGCCCATACTCCCTGGCGTGGATGCGTTGCAGCGCACTGACCACCGCATCGAACTCCTTGCTGTGCATGTCGGACAGGACCCCTTCCACCGTGCTGTCTCCCGCCTGCCGCGGTGCGTCATCCGCATCCTGCGCCAGGGCCTGGTGGGCAGACTCCCCCTGCGACAGATCTTGCCTGTGCAATGCCTGCAACACCTGCATTTCGGTGCGGCGCGCCTGAAGGAGGTTGGTAAGGGTTGCGCGTTGGTGGCGTGAAAGGTGTGCAATCGTGTTCATTTCATGCTCCGATGCGGGTCCATCGTCCTGGATAGCCAAGGGTCGGATGCTGTGCGCGCTGCCGCATGCACCGGGCTTTCTGATTGCGACGCAGCGATCAGTACGCCAGGCTCAGCTTGTCCACAACGCTGCTCACTCCCGGCGTACCCCACGCCGAATTGGTGGCGATGGCACGGTCTGCCCAGCTATTGACGGTTCCTGCCAGCGTGACCTCGGCTCCATGCAGCCTGACCGTGATCTTTCTTGCGTCGGAGATCGACGAGCGCATCAACGCTGCCTCGATGTCCGACCGGACTGCGCTTGCCGTCAACCATGGCTTGAGTGCGATCTTGTCGCTCACACCGATGACGCCGGTGAGGTGCCTTACCGCAGCAGCCGCTGCGCGACGCTGGTAGTGCCAGTCAACCGTGCCCGTCAACGAGATCCAGCCGTTTTCCACGAGCACTTTGACGGCATTGGTGGGTACCGATGAGGTCAAATCGAGGACTTGTTGGGCCGCACCGGCAATCGCCGCGTCAGACCGCTGGCTATCGTCTGGCAGCTGCACCTTGAGTTCCGTTGCCATGGCATGGACCCCCGATACGCGCTGCGCCGCGCGTTCTGCGTTGCACTTCTCGGTGTAGGAGTCCACCTGGCCTGCCAGCGTGACCACGCCGTCCTTCACTTCCACGCCGATGTGCTCGGCTCGAATGGAGGGCTCCCATTGCAGTTCCGCGCTCACGTCCCGCTGCAGTTGGCTATCGGTTTTCATGCGCTGCTTTCAATTCGTTGAGTGGGCATTGAGCTTGCCACCATCTGGGGCTTGCGGTCTGTGCGGTGGCGAACCCCCGGGCCACGCGGAAAAGCGTGCCTGTGAGCGATTCGCGGTCGCCGCTCCACGGCAGCCGACGGAGGTGCGTTGCCGAACAGACGGGGCATTCCGAAGTACCTACAAACGTGTTGAGTGGCGCATCCGAATTGCTTTCGCCCACTGGAAGCCAACACACGAGGAAATCACCATGAAGATTCAACTATCCCCCCTGGCCATGGCGGCCCTGGCTGCATGTGGCGCGCTTTGCATGGCCACACCCGCCTGGCCGCAGGTCGCAGGCGCAACCACGACGCTGGATGCCACGGTAACGGAGTCGGTACAGCTTGCAAGGGGCTGGAGCGTCAAGCGGACGCTCATGGGAAAGACCATCTACAACGATGCAGGAAAGAAGGTGGGCAAGGTGGACGACCTGATCATTTCTCCCGAAAGGAACGTCTCGTACATCATCGTCAGCGCCGGAGGCTTTGTGGGCATTGGACGGCACGACGTCGCGATTCCCGTCTCCCGGATCCAAGACCACGCCGGTAAATTGGTGATGGCCGGCGCGACGAAAGACTCTATCCGCTCCATGCCCGAATTCAGGTATGCCAACGACACAAGCAAACGCGACCAGTTTCTGGCCGATGCGGACAAGGACATTGCCAGGGGCAGGGCGGCCGTAGCGGATCTGGAACGGAAGGCCGGCGTTGCTGCAACGGACGCCAAGACCAAGATCAACCAAGACATATCCGCCCTTCAGGATGATGTGCAATCGGCACAGGACAGTCTGACCGAGATGAAGCAGGCCACCGCAGCCCGATGGAAGGATTTCGAAGCGCGCGTCAGCGCGGCGACAGCACGCCTGCGCAAGTCCATTGATTCGGCCGCCGGCTGAGGGCGCGGCTGAACCATCCATCTGCGATGGCGCGTGCCTTGCTGGGGCGGGGTAGCCAAGGCGCAGCGTGCCGGCACTGCCCAGCCGCGTAGGACATGGACTGCGGGAGGGCGCGCTGTCCAGGGCGCAGTGCATCCATCCTTGAAGGGCCACCGTGCTGGGCCAGGCTGGCCGCCGGCAGCCGCTCTGCCAGCCTGGCCTATGGCATGCAATGGCGGGGCAGCGAAATGGTGAAGACGCAGCCTGAGCCCGGAACATCGCGCACCGTCAGGGTGCCATGGTCAGCCTCGATGCTTTGGCGGGCAATGGACAAGCCCAGCCCCAGGCCGGCACGGCTGTCGTCGTTCTGCCGGAACGGAATGAACATCCTGGCGGCACCGCCTGCGGGCAGCCCACCGCAGTGGTCCTCGACATCCATGTGGACATGCTCGCCGAACGCATGGGCGGTCAGGGTCACCACAGTGTTCTCGTGCGTGAACTTGAAGGCGTTCTGCAGCAGGTTGGCCAGCGCGGCATGCAGCAGCTCGCGGTTGGCCTTGACCGCCAGCGCAGGGTCCACGGCACGGACCTCCAGGGCCGCGCCTTTGAGGCCCTCGTCCAGGCGAGCGGCCAGTTCGACGTCGGATATGAACGCTGCGACGGAAAAAAACTGGCGCTGTCCATGTCCCTCGCCGCGCACCTCGGCCGTTGCCCTGCTGATCAGCAGCCCAAGCGTGGACAGGCTGCGCTTGAGCACCGCGCCGGTGGCGCCGTTGATGGCCATGTTGCCCAGCTCCAGCGCTCGCACGGCCAGGGTGGCCGTGCCCAGGGAGTTGCGCAGCTCATGCACCAGAAATCCGAGCCGCTGCTTCTCGCCCGCGAGCTGTTGCGCGGACAGCTGTGCGTCGCGCTGCAGGCTGAACTCTGTCACGGCATCGGCAATGGCGTTGTCCAGGCACCGGTTCAAGGTGCGAAACTCCACCACGGCAAAGGGAGCATTCTGCTCGAACGCCAGGTCGGTGATGGCCTGGCACAGGTCGCCGTAGTCGTGAACCACCTGGTCAACGGTGTAGCCCAACTGCAGCAGCTCCTTGCCATGTGCGGTGGCACTCACGCCGATTTCGGACAATGCCAGCGCGTCGCCGCCCGACGGGCCCGAGATGGCTGTGCTCGTCGCGGCATCGTCATCGTTCTCCGCTGCGAGTGTGCGGGTAAGCTGGTCCAGGAACAGGGGAACGCCATGGGCCAGTTGCTGGTCGGTGGCCTGGCGCTGGGGGCGCTCGGCCACCTTGCGCTTGCACCGCGCGATCAATTCGTTGCGGTTGCTGGACAGGAAACGGTGCATGGAAACCTCCGGATCAAGCAAGGTGTAGATGGATTGGCCCGCGCCGCGCATCCCGGGCCCTCAGGGCAGGGGTGGTGATTCGTGCTCTTTGACTTTTTTTGCGCGGTACATGGCCGCATCCGCGCAGACCAACAGGTCATCGAGCCGGAGGCCATCGTCCGGGTAGACGCACACGCCAATGCTGGCGGAGACCACCAGCCGTTCGGTTCCCAGGGCCATCGGCACGGCGATGGCCGCCGCCACCTTGTTCGACACGAGGATGGCATCCGCGATTTCCGCAATGTCCGCCAGCAGGATCACGAACTCGTCTCCGCCGTAGCGGCTGACCGTGTCCACGTCCCTGATGGACGCCTCCATGCAGCGGGCGGCTTGCTGCAGCACCAGGTCCCCGGTCGCGTGGCCCAGGGTGTCGTTGATGGACTTGAACTTGTCCAGGTCGATGAACAACAGGCCCAGGCGCGTATGGTGCCGCCTGGCGTGGGCCATGGCCTTGTGGAAGCGGTCGTGCAGCAGGGCACGGTTGGCCAACTGGGTGAGCCCGTCGAGCTCCGCCGCGCGCGACAGCTCGCTCAGCTCCTGCGTGGCCTGCTCGGTATCCGCCTGGCTCTGCAAGGCCGTGATGACCAGGTGCGCATTGGCTTCCACCAGGTTCTGGCTGGTGCCGGCTTCGGCCAGCGCCTTGGCGTCCTGCAGCTCCGTGTGCAGGTCTGCCAGCAGGTGGCGCGCGTTGTCGATCTGCAGCAGCAGCTCGGTCAGCTCCTGCGAGGCCGTGCGCAGGTCGGTCGCAACCAGTGCGAGGGCCTGGGCCATCGGTGCGGCCTGTTCGGCCGGCGCGGCTGGCAGCGTGTCAGGCGGCGGCATTGGCAGGCATTCCGCGTTCGCGCACCGTGGCCGCTGCATGCTGGCGCGTGGGGCGCCCGGCCAGCAGTCCTTCGTGGCCGGCCAGCCGCTCGCCGATGCGCAGGCCATCGTCACCGATGCTGAACAGCCGCATTTCATCGGAATGCGCGCTCGCTCGGATCTTCACGACCGCGATCAGGCGGCGCAGGCGGCTGTCGATCTCGGTGTAGCGCTGCACGATGATGGCATCGGTCAGGAAAGCAGTGCCATAGGGGCTGAAGCGCAGGTCGGTGTAGCGGTCTTCCAGCTCCGACGTCATGAGCACCGTGACCCCGGTGCTGGCCAGCGCGGTGACCATGCGCGACAGCGACTCGCGAAAGTCGTCCCTGAACGTGGGTGCCAGCGCCAGCTCGAAGCCCGAGAGCGAGTCGATGACGACCCGGGTGGCGTTCAGCCGCGCGATCTCGGCGGTGAGCAGGTGCACGATCTCGTCGATGGACAGGTCGGGCGCGCGGCTGTCCACGATGCCGACCTTGCCTTGTTCGATGAGCGCTGCCACCACCGGGTTGCGCGAGCCGCTGGGCTGCTGCTCGAAGGCGGCGATCACCCCGGTTTCTCCCTGGCGGGCGCCTTCGGCCAGGAAGGCGCCCGCCAGGATGCTCTTGCCCGAGCCGGAAGGCCCGGCCACCAGCACCGAGTAGCCGCGCGGCAGGCCCCCGCCCAGCATGGTATCGAGTTCCTGCACGCCGATGGACAGGCGGCTGGCCTGGCCCGCCTGCAGCGGGGGCGCATTGCGGCTTTGCAACTCCTGCCCCACGGGCGCGAAGACGCGGATGCCACCGTGGTCGATGCGGAAGGTGTGCAGGCCCGGCAGCGTGGACTGGCCGCGCATCTTGAGTATCTCCAGCTTTCGCACCATGGAGTTGCGCTGCACGCTCTGCCGCAGCCAGAACAAGCCGTCGGCCACGGTGCACACCGGGTTGGCGTCCCTTTCATTGAAATACTCGCCGATCAGAAAGGTGGTGGCCTGCCAGCTCGTCATCAGCATGCCCAGCTGGTGCACGAACAGTTGCAGCTCGGACTGGGACTTGCCCAGCACCTGGTTGGAAAGGACCACGGAGCGGAATGAGTCCACAAAGACCAGCGCCGGGTTCTGCTTTTGCACCTCCTCGGTAATGCGCCACAGCACGGTGTCCAGATCGCCCTCCACCGTGGCATCGGACAGATTGATGAACCGTATCGCGTTGTTCACCTTCTCGCTGTCGAAGAACCCGAACTGCTGCTGGTAGCGCAGCATTTTCAGCGGCGGCTCGCCCAGCACCGTGAAATACAGGGCCGGATGCTCGGGCGTCGCCAGCGCAAACATGATCTGGTGCGCCAGCGTGGTCTTGCCGGCACCAGGCTGGCCGGCAATCAGGTTGAAGGAGAACTCCGACAGTCCGCCACCCAGTACCTCGTCCAGGCCGGGAACGCCGGTCGCAAGCTGCCTGATCGTCACTTTGCTCGTCATGTCTTGGAGTCCTGCGCGGGCGGGCCGCTGAAGAGGGGGGACCATTCGGAGCCCAGCAGCCGCTGGGCGAGGGCGCTTCCAATCAGGCTGTCCAGCAGCCCGCGGAAGGTTTGCAGCGAAGCGTCGGTGGCGGCAGCCGCGACCTCCGGAGCTTGTTGCGCAAGCACGCGCCGCAGGCGCTTGAAGTTCACCGGGTCGTCGCTCTCCTGCGCCTGCACCAGGCAGGGATGGAGGCCGCCCGCCAGGCTCAAGGTCCGGCGGTACAAGGCGGCCACTCCCCGTTGCCCCAGGATGGGGGTCAGGATCTCGACAATGCTTTCCCAGCGGGCCACGGCGGCCTCGGCAACGCGCTGGGCCCGCTCTGCGGCTTGTTTTTCCGGTTCGGTAGGCTGCTGCATACGGCGGGGCTTTCACGGATGTCCTGGCTTGCCGGCGCGCGGCTTTATTTTTCAAGGAAGGCCGCCATCGCTGCACGGCGGTCTCCGCACGGTGGCATTGCTGCAGCGCTGTGTCCGTGCGCTGTCGCACACAAGGGCCACGCAGCGCAAACTCCATGGCCCCAAGGCGTTTGCCTGGCGGCAAAGGAATGCTCGCGTGCGGTCACTATGTGCGATACCGTACAGACCAGGGCGGGCCGATCAGCCACCCTCGTGTTCTTCCATGCGCAGGCTTGTGCATACCTGCTTGAGCCTGCCGCCCGCCGAATCGACCGATGAACGGAGTGCCCGTGACCTTGCCGCCCCATGCTGCCCTGCGCAACCAGTTGCTGGCGGCCCTGCCCAGGGACGAGTGGCTGCGTTGGTTGCCGGAGCTTGAGCCGGTGAAACTGCCGCTGGGAGAGGTGCTCTATGAGTCGGGGGGCAAGACACCGTACGTGTACTTTCCCACCAATGCCATCGTCTCGTTGCTCTACGTGCTGGAGGACGGAGCTTCGGCGGAAATCGCCGTGGTGGGGTTCGAAGGCGTGGTGGGCATCTCCATTTTCATGGGCGGCGGCTCCACCCCGAGCCGCGCCGTGGTGCAAAGCGCGGGCTCGGGCTTTCGGCTGCGGGCCGACGTGGTCAAGGAAGAGTTCGCGCGTTCGGGCCCGGTCATGCACCTGATGCTGCGCTACACCCAGGCCCTGATCACCCAGATGGCGCAGACGGCCGTGTGCAACCGCCACCATTCGCTGGACCAGCAACTGTGCCGCTGGCTGCTGCTGAGCCTGGACCGCCTGCAGGGCAACCAGCTGGTGATGACGCAGGAACTGATCGCCAACATGCTCGGTGTGCGGCGCGAGGGCGTGACCGAGGCTGCGCTCAAGCTGCAAAAGTCCGCGTTGATCAGCTACTCGCGGGGGCACATCAGCGTGCTGGACCGCACTGGGCTCGAAGCACGCACCTGCGAATGCTATGCCGTCGTCAAAAGGGAGTACGACCGGCTGCTGCCCGGCACCATTGCCACCTGAGGGCCTGCGCCTATGTGCGCTGCCAGACAGTCAACCGCCGCTGCGGCTCCCACACTGGCCATCTGCCCACTGTCCGAAGCCCCGGCTCGCACAGGGGCGGGCGGTACCTACCCCTTTCAGGTGCCGAACGACCCGAGACCCAAGGCCATGGCATCCACCGAAAACCAACTGATAGAGCGCCTTCCCCAGGCCGCACGCGAGAAGCTGCTGGCGCAGTGCGAGTCGTTCGAACTCACCCTGTCGGCGGAACTGAGCGCGCCAGGCAGCCCTCTGAGCCATGCCTATTTTCCGCGCGAGGGGTTTGTCTCGCTGGTGGTGGGGGTAGACCGGCACCCCTCGCTGGAGGTGGGCATGGTAGGGCGCGAGGCCATGCTCGGGGCCGAGCTTATTCTGGGTGCCGCTGGCACCCCCTGGCGGGCACTGGTGCAGGGCGCAGGTGCCAGTTGGCGCATCGGTGCCGCCGCGCTGCGCATGGAGACGACCACCAACCCCGCATTGCTGCGGCTGCTGCAGGCCAGCGTGCTGGTACGGCTGCACCAGCAGGCGATGGCCTCTGCATGCGAGCGCTACCACACCATCCGCCCGCGCCTGGCGCGCTGGCTGCTGATGAGCCAGGACCGCGCGGGCACGAACTGCTTTCACGTCACCCAGGAGTTTCTGGCTTTGATGCTGGGCGTGCGCCGCGTGGGCGTCACGGTGGCTGCCGGTGAGCTGCAGAACAGCGGCCTCATCTCTTACCGCCGGGGCGAGATGACGGTATTGGACCGCAGGGGAATGCAGGCCCAGGCCTGCAGCTGCTATGCCGCCGACAAGGCCATCTACACCGAACTGATGGGGGTGGCAGCGTGACAGCGGCCGGGGCGGCATCCCGCCGGGTCAGCGCTTGACCGGCAGTTCATCATGCACGGATGCGATGCCCAAGGCGCCATGCACCATGGCCCGGATACCGGTGGCGTGGCTTGCTCTGGCGCTGTCTGCGAGGCGGCTGGCTTTACCGGTTTCGCTTCCAGGCGGAGCCTGCAAGGGGGTAGGCTCTGATCCGCCGGGGCGCTCGGCCTGCCCAAGTGTTCCGTTGCGCAGGAAGCCCGCCCTGGCTGCCTCGACATCGAGAACGTCGCGCTGCGCGGCATCGGATGCCTGGTCCTGCGCGCGCGTGGACAGGATGCTTTCGACCCTGATGACGCCGGGCATATTGGCCACGATGAACAGCGCCAGCTGTGCCTGTGTTGGGTCATCCATCGGCCCGCTGAGCAGCACGGCGCCTTTGGCCACATCCACGGTGATATGCGTGCTGCCCACCACCGGGGAAAGACGCAGGGAGGTCTCGATGCGGGCCTTGAGCACCCCATCGCCCTGCGCAACCTCGACGGGGGCGATGTCTGGCGGCACCAGTGCCGTACCATGGCCCCACTGGAAACCAGGAACGGCCACCAGAAGAAACACTCCAACCATGGCGCCTGCCAGGCAGGCGCCCACTCGGAAAACGGTGGTGTTCAACATGGCAAAGGCTCTCGCGGCAGCGGCTGCCAACGGCAACCATGGGGCCAGTGTCACACTGGCTCACACCAGCGTCCGTTCGCGAGCGCACGCAGCGCGCAAGGGCGCCTGTGCCGGCACGCGTCAAAAAGCCGGCAACTGATAGCGGCCATACAAGGTGACCCCCAGCACCAGCAGAAAGTACGCCGCCACCGCGCCGGTCACCCCGAACTCCGTGGCCTGCTGCATGGGCGTGCGTTGGTGTTCCAGCGGCCCGATCGCCAGCGCGAACAGCAGGGCCGGCATGATGAAGTACCGCCCCTGCACGCCCGAGATGACCTGCACGGGATGGTCGTTCCAGGTGACCGCAATGGCAAAGAAGGCCAGCAGCGTGCTGATGATGGCGCAGCCCGCCAGAACGGCGCGCAGCAGGGTGTACTGCCGCTCCTCGCGCTGCGCATAGACCGTGACCAGCAGCGCCAGCATGGCCAGCACGGCCCAGATGCCCCGCATCGCGGGCTTGGGGATGAAGGTGTCGAGCCAGCCCAGGATGCCGATGAACGAGTAGGCAAGAAAGGGCCCCTTGTCCGGATGCGCCAGCGTGCTGCCGACCAGGCCCAGGAAGTACAGCGGATCCTCCAGGTAGATCCGCACGAGCTGCAGCGTGGAGTGCGATCGCACGAGGCGCCCATCCACCGTGGTCAGCAGCACGAACAGCGTCCAGCCCAGGCTGACCGCGCACAGCAGCACGAAGCCGGCGAGCCGGGGCCACGAAAAGCGCTGGCACAGCAGCAGCAGCGGGACCGCCAGCAGCGGCAGCAGGTTGGTGCGCGAAGTGACCAGCACGAAGGTAAGGAGCACGATCAGCGCAAACCGCCAGCGGTTGGGCGGCGCGGCGCCGCCCCGGTCCTGCGCCTGGTACTCCGCGATGGCCAGACCCCCGAGCACCAGCGTGATGGCAACGCACAGGCCATCGATGGTCGGCGACAGGATCTGGAACACCGACATCGGCATCAGCACCAGCGCGCGCACCAGCAGGTTGGGCGGCAGCAGGTGCCAGGCCCAGGCCAGCAGGGCCAGCACGGTGAATGTCACCATGGCGCGCGTGAAGTCGTAGCTGGTCCGCATCGACCAGTCCATATGGCGCGACACCGCAAGGCCAATGGCATGCGGCAGGTAGATCAGCGGTATGTAATAGGCCGTGCCGGCCACGTCCACGAACTCCCTTCCATTGGCCCACCCGTGCTGCGAGGCCTGCTCCATGAGCCAGGCGGGAGAAAGCCCTTCCTTGTTGGCACCCGCGATCCTGGCCATCCATTTCGCAAAATACACGAGGTGCTGGTCTGCATAACCACCGCTGTAACCCGGTGCCTGCGGCGCGGGTTTTTCCAGCATCAATTGGCCGTTTCCGATCATATCTGCACGGAAAAGGTGAACCACCTCGTCCGGGGATTGAAAGGCGGGAATCAGGCGCGCCATTACACAGGCCAGAAGAAAGGCCAGGCACAGTAATCCGACTTGTAACGAGCGCCACGTCGCGCGGCCAGGCCTTGCGGCCTGAGGTAATTGGGGGGCGCCCAATGGGGTGGCTTGCATTGCTTATCTCCCTGCTCTATTTGGATAGTTGGTTCTTGTGCTTCGATAAACCGCCGCCATGCCCGATGCAACGCCTGCGCCTTTCAGCCGGCCATGGCCATCCCCGCCTCCATCACCGTGGAAGAAAAAAGGGCTGCGGAAATTCAGGGCGATGGATATCCATCGCCGGGTGCGATCAGAAATGGAAGAGGGCGAAAACGGCACCCCGACAGGGATGCATCAGACCATTGAAAAGTAAACCATTGTGTAGCGCGGCCGGGTAATTAGCGGTGATTCCCGTCACGTCCCGGTGGTGCCCGGACCGTGCGCGCTGTGGCAGGCGCGGGCAGGGCCGCGCGCAAACGGCTCAGTCCGCCACGCCATGCAGCGGCTGCTGCGTGACCTTGGCGTACGCCAGCACCGCGATGAGCTTGTGCAGCAAGGTCCGGTCATCGCTCTCCAGCGGGTGGGCCAGCAGCGGCACCAGGTGCGAGAGCGCCTGCTCGACCTCCTGCGCCGAGAACGTCTGGTCCTCGTAGAGGCCGAAGATCCGGTGCAGGAAAAAGGAATCGGCATGCGCAAGCAGGCGCAGGATCGCCGGCAGCTCATGGTGGTCGATGCTGCCCACATGGTGGGCCGGGTTCCTGACCTGGGGGCCGTTGCCGGCAATGAAGTCAAATGCCATGGTGCGCAGTGGGTGGAGGTTGCGGGTGGAGAAGAAAAAGCGGTGAATCTCCGTGGCTCAAAGCCTGTCTGCCCAGGCTTGGGCGTGTCCGAAGATCGGCTGCCTCTGGCGGACGCAGCGAGACGCGAAGCGGCTCAGGGGCTGCACCATCTGTCAGTCTGCAGGGCGCTTGCCCGCGTGGTACATCGCCATGGCGCAGGCGATGGCCGAAGGCCAGTAGAACAACGCCAGTGCAATGACCGTGGCCACCCACCCCAGGTAGATGCACCAGAACTCGCACCGCCCCTTCAGGCTGGCCTGCCGCCACGTCACGACGGACAGCAGCACCAGCATGGCCGGCAGCACCGCCAGCAGGATGTAGTGCACTCTCTCCGAGGGCGAGACGTCAGCGTCGGTGAAGGCATAGCTCAGGAAGGCACCGGCGCTGCGCAGGAAGGACTCGCCGGAAAAGGCCTCTGGCGACAGAAGAACGAGCCAGACGCCCAGGGGAAGGGTGGCGCTCAGGGCGAACTCCAGGCTGGCGATTCGCAGTTCGGAGAGCTTCATGGGTGCGGGTCGAATGGTGTTCGGTTCCAACGGTGAGCAGGCGCGCCTGGGCGCAGGCGCCTGCACGTGTTCAGGTGGCGAAGGCCTCGGCTGGCGGAGCGGGTGGGGGCGGCGGCTGCTGTCGCCGCACCTGCAGCATCAGCCAAGCCAGCAGCGGCAGCATGAAGAGCAACTTGGCGCAATCCAGCACGGTGGACGCCAGCACCAGCGGCCTCATGGACGTCAGCATGGACAGCAGGTGCCACAGGCTGGGCGCCAGCAGGGCTGCGCAGGCCAGCCCGAACGCCAGCGCCACGGACAGCCGCGGCGCCCACCAGTCGGGCCGCGGCATCCACAGCCACGCAGGCGAGGCCGCGAAGTTCAACGGTCTTCCAGTGGTACATGTCGTTACCTTCCATGGCGGGCACAGTCCAGGCCCTGCACGCAGCGCAGGCCCCCCGCTCACGTTGCCGCAAGGCCTTCGACAGTGCATGGTGGCGGGCGGGGCAGCCAGAGGGACGGCGGGGGTGATCGACAGCATGGACAGAGTGCGCCGGCGCAAGGGCCAAAGTGGATGTGCGGGCCATTGTGGCGAGATTCAGGCCGCAAGGGCAGCACGCAAATGGGTGATGCGGCGACCCTTCGGGGACCGTGTGCAACCCACCGCAGACACCGTATGCCCGTGCCTTTCTGCCGCGATCCTGCCCTTGCGCAACTGCGCCAGGCCCTGGCTGAGCGGGCCGCTGGACACTTTTGGATACCAATCAATCCACCAGGGCGCTCTGTTGGACCCACCGATCCTGGAGCGCCTGCGCGAGCAGGCATTTCTGGCAGGGCAGATCGCGCGGCTCCAAGCGCTCGGCAATGCAAGGCTGCTGTCCGCTGTACCGAGGGCCATCGACGCGCGTGGCTACCTCTGCGACCTGACGGGCGTGGTACTGGACTGGAGCGGCGCTGCCGCCAGTGCCCGGCGCGCGCCGTGTGGAAGCTGTCGCACCCAGGCTTCGGGCCAGGTCCGCTGTGCCCCGATAGCCTGCCTGCTTACCCGCTGACCTGCCTGTGGCCTGCTACCTTGCTCCCCGCACCCTGGGCACCGCGATCCGCCACACCACCAGGCCCCCGGCTGCGAACGACGCCGCAACCGCCGTGGATGCCAGCGCGCCGGCCCCCAGGGCAAGCAGGCCTGCGCCCACCAGGGCCGCCGGCAGGCCTGTTGCCACCGGCCAGCGCAGCAGGCCCAGCCGGGCCAGCAGGTAGAACAGCGCCGCATGGAGTATCGCGACCGCCAGGTACAGCACAGGCCAGGCCATCAGGGTTGTGGAGATGGTGCGCGTGTAGCCGTCGTCGGGTGTGCCGTCGGGCAGCAGCAAGGGCAGCGAGGCGAACTCGATCACCACGGCCAGCAAGGGCACCAGCAGCGCCACGGCCGATCCTGCCAGCACGGCCTGGGTGAAACGGGCAAGAAAGGGGCGGGGCAGTGCTGGCATGGCTGCGAGGCTGCGAAAGTTCCGTGGATGGTGCACGATTGTTGCGTGCCGTGTCGCCATCCCTGAGAGGTGGGTGTGAAGTTTTTGCCGAAGTCCGGTTCAGTGGACTGGCCGGCACATCCACGTCACCGGCGCCTCAGGCTGCGGCACCGCCACCCCAGGGCAGGCTTCGCCTACGCCCGCCGGTAGTGCGAGCGGAAGACCGCGATACCGTGCCGCACCCGCCGCGTGATGTCGGTGGGGCTCAGCAACGCCGCGGCACCCAGCCGCACCTGCAGGCCGATCAATCCCAGCCAGAGCCCTGACAGGTCGGCAGCCGCCTGGCTCGTGTCGGGTATCGACAGCTCCCGCCTGGCGTCTGGCGACTCCAGGAGCTGCATCAGCAGGGCGTGCCAACGGCCCGGGCCTGCATCGAAGAAGCGGTTGGGCAGTGTCGGGTCGTTGCGCGCACCGTGTGCGATGAGCCGGTCCCACCCGGCGATGTCCTTGTCGAGGCCAAAGCGCACATAGCGCTCGCCAAACAACTCCAGCCGCTCGGTGAACCCAAGGTCCTCGTGAACGATGCTGTCGGCAATGATGGCGGCCGACTCCCTTTGGATGACCGCTTCGATCAGCTCGTTCTTGTCGGCAAAGTTCGCGTACAGAGTCGCTTTCGCCACGCCCGCGCTGGCCACCACCTCATCGGTCGTGACCTCCACGCCGCGTTCGAGGAACAGCCGTCGGGCGGCGTCCAGAATGGCTTGCCGCTTGGCTCCGTCCTTGGGGCGCCCTCGCTTGCCGACAGGTTCGGTCATCGCTTGGCCAGGTAGATCGCCGCCAGCAGCAGCCCGCCAGCGACGGTGATGTGTTCCAGCGCAATGTGGAACTCGGCGGTCTTGCGGGGCTCGTCGAACGTCCAGAACGCATGCCCGAAGGGAATGGTCAGCAGCGTGAACACCGCCAGCCCCACGGCGCCCACCCACCCAAGGCCCTGGAAATTGGTGATGACCAGGGCAGAGCCCAGGATCTGGGTCGCAATGGTCGCCACTGCGAATGCCACGGGAACGGGGAGTTTTTCGTTGACCATTTCCTGCACGATGGCGCTGAAGTTGAACACCCCATACAAGCCCGCCATCCAGAACAGCGTGGTGAGGACGATGCGTGCCAGAAGTGCGCTGAGGGGGCTGTCGACGATAGCAGATGCAAGGGTTGTCATGGCGATAGGCAAGTTGATTTAACAGACTGTAAAGTCTAGCAATTAATTTGCAGACTGAATAGTATGGAAAATTGCCGTTGTGGCGCCAGGGCATTTCCATCCGCCACCCCTTGCTCTGCCATGACAGAGGTTATGCCAGCGCCTGGGCCAGAAAGTCGAGCAGGGCGGTCACGCGGCGGCTTGGGAATCCACCCTGGTGCACGGCGTACAGATCCACCGGCCCGGCGTCGAAATCCTCCAGCACCCGCTCCAGCGTGCCTTCCTCAAGCTCCTTCTTGACGTCGCAGGAATTCTTGAAGGTCACCCCGATGCCCTGGTTGGCCCAGTACCTGAGCAGGTCGCCATCGCTGCCTTGGCGGTCGCCCCGCACCTTGACGTGAAACAGGCGGCCGTCCTCCCGGAACGGCCAGGCCACCAGCGGCGCGCCGGGGCGCGCCAGCACCAGGCAGTTGTGGTCGGCCAGTTCGCTGGGGTGGCGCGGGCGGCCCCTGCTGTCCCAGTAGGCCGGGGTGGCACAGACCAGGCGCCTGCCAGGCATCAGCAGCCGCGCGCGGTAGCCCGAATCCGGCAAGGGGCCATAGCGCAGGGCCACATCGATGTGGTCTTCGATCAAATCGAGGTTGCTGTCGCTCAGCAGCAGGGTGAGCGACACCTCGCCATGCTGGGCCTGGAAGGCGTCCAGCAGCGGCAGCAACTGCGCCCGGCCGAAGTCGTTGGTCGAAGTCAGTCGAATGGGGCCTGAAAGCACGCGGTCCTGCCCCAGCCCGCTCAGGCTTGCATCCCACTCGGCAACGATGCGCCGTGCATCGCCAAGCAGTACTTCGCCCTCATGCGTGAGTGCGAGCTGGCGGGTCGAGCGCGCCATGAGCCGCGTCTGGAATTCCAGCTCCAACTGGTTCACCGCCAGGCTCACCGTGGACACGGCAATCGACCGCTGCCGGGCGACGGACGAAAAACTACCACTCTCGGCCACCGCCACGTACAGGCGCAGCGCATCAATGCGATCCATCTTTTGATTTTCTCAAAAAGTAATTTGCAAGTTGGATGGATTGTGCGCCAGAAGGCAGGTAAATACCATGGATGCACCTTCTACCCATAGCGCCCCTGGCGTCCACAACATGCACATCCAATTCAAAAACCGCAAGGTTCTGGTGACCGGTTCGACCCACGGCATCGGCCTGGCCACTGCACGCGGCTTTCTCGATGCCGGGGCCACGGTGGTCATCAATGGCCGCACCCAGGAGGGCGTCGACGCGGCGCTCGAGCGGCTGGGGGGCAACGCGCGGGCCTCTGGCTTCGTGGGCGACCTGTCCCAGCCACAGGCTGCCGATCGCCTTCGGCAAGAACATGCGGATTTCGACATCCTGGTGAACAACCTGGGGGTGTTCGGACCCCAGGACTTCTTTGAAACACCCGACAGCGAGTGGGACCGCTTCTTCCAGACCAACGTGATGTCCGGCGTGCGGCTGTCTCGGCAGTATGCGCAGGGGATGGTGCAGCGCGGCTGGGGCCGCATCGTCTTCATATCGTCCGAGTCCGCGCTCAACATTCCGTCGGACATGGTGCATTACGGCTTCACCAAGACGGCGCAGCTGGCCGTGTCCCGCGGCCTGGCCAAGCGCCTGGCCGGCACGGGGGTCACGGTCAATGCCGTCCTGCCAGGGCCGACCCTGTCGGAGGGGGTTGCAGAGATGTTCCAGGCCGAAGTGCAGCGCACCGGCGCCTCCCTCGAACAGGTCGCGGCCGACTTCATTGCGACCCACCGGTCCTCTTCCATCATCCGCCGCGCAGCCCATGTGGACGAGGTGGCCAACATGGTGATCTACGCCAGCTCCGAGCAGGCCTCGGCCACGACAGGTGCTGCACTGCGGGTCGACGGCGGTGTCGTCGACAGCATTGTCTAGCTCCCACCCATTTCTCACGCCATCGAAGCGGCGCACCGGGCGCGCTTCGGTATTCCTTCGTCCTTTCAATGGAGAAAACCATGTCTGAAGCCGTCATCCGCGCCATCGAAGCCCAGCGCACCACCAACCTGTTCGATCCCACCCACCGCCTCCAGGACGCGGAGATCACTGAACTCGTGCGGCTCGCCACCTTGGCGCCCAGCTCCTTCAACCTGCAGAACTGGCGCTTCATCGCCGTGCGAACCCCCGACGCGCAGGCCCGCCTGCGCAAGATCTCCTGGGACCAGGCGAAGATCACCGACGCAGCGGTGACCTTCATCGTCGTCGGCAAGATGCCCGACTTCCAGAGCCTCGCCGAGCGCCTGGCACCGGCGGTGTCTGCGGGCTTCTTTCCGGCCGACATGGTGCCGGGCTGGCAGGGGGCCGCCAAAAGCCTCTACGACGGGCAGCCCCAGCGCTCCCGCGACGAAGCCGTGCGCACCGCCACCTTCGGCGCCGCGACACTCATCCAGGCGGCCCAGGCCAAAGGCTTGGGCACGGCCCCGATGATCGGCTTCGATGCCGAGGCGGTTGCCCGCGAGTTCGGCCTGCAGGCGGATGAGGTACCCGTGCTGCTGCTGGCCGTCGGCAAGGCCTTGCCGACCAACTGGCCGCGCAAGCCCCGGCAGGCGGTGGATCAAGTGCTGGACCTGGTTTGAATCCCCTTCGCGCGCAGAAGTGCCGACCTTCTTTCTCCGCGCGCCGTTGCAAGGGCCGTGCAGGGTGGCGTGGATTGCCGCCGGGGCAAACGCTGCCTGTTACGAAGACTTGCACGAATGAGGGCGCCTGCGCCACGCGTGAACAGCTCTGTGGGGCCTATCCTTCCTGACTCGAAAGGGAGGGAACACAATGATCCAGAAGAATGCAATCGCAGCCGCCATTGCCATCACCGCCGCCATCGCCGGCTCACTGCCGCAGGCCCATGCGCAAACGGCTGCAGCCGTGTGCGACGTCGCTGTCGTGGCCGAGGCCGACGGCCCGCAGGCCGCGCGCCTCGGTGCCTTGGTGACCGAGGGCATCCGCAAGAGCAGCTCCATGCGCTACAAGGAGCCCGCGGCCAAGGCGCAGCTCACCGTGCGCATCGCCACCATGTCGGCGCAGGACGCGGGCTCCATCGTCTATTCAGCAAGCTGGGTTTCCACCGGCAAGGACACCCTGATCGACCGGCATTTGGCCACCTGCGATGTGGAGCGCATCGCGGCGTGCGCCGAGGCGGTGGTGGCCAAGACGGATACGGTGCGCCAGTCGCTGGCTGGCAAGCAGTAGGGCGGCCAAGGGCGTCGCCGAGCCGGTACTGGCCAAAGCGCTCCAGCACCGCAGGCGGCCTGGCACTGGTGATGTAGATGCAGATGCTGGTGTCCAGCAGGATCATGGGGTGATCTCTGCGCGCATCTGGTCGTCAGGCTGCTGGCGCTCCAGCACAAAGCCTGGCTCGGCCTGACTGGAAAAGGCGTGCAGTGTCCATGGAGGGCCCCTTTCGGATGGTGACTATCAACGGTGGCTACCAAAAGCCGGCTCGTCAAAGCGACGGCTATTCCAGCTCCCGCCCCATCAACACCTGCACCCTTGGCACCCCCTCGGTCTGCCCCGCCTGCACGGCCCGCACCAGCGCCCGCGCCACGTCGGCGCCCGGGCGGGCGCGGTAGTTGGCGGGGATCAGCGGGTCCAGTACCTTGAAGGCCTTAATAGATAGCGACTCGGCCGCCCTCGGCGCCTGGCCCAGTGCCTGGCGCTCGCCCAGCAGCAGGGAGGGGCGGGCGATCACCAGCGTGGCGAAGCCCAGGCTCTTGAGCACCTGCTCGACCTCACCCTTGACGCGGTTGTAGAAGATGCGGGAGTGGGCGTCGGCGCCCATGGCGGTGACCACGCCGCAGCGGGTGGCACCGGCTGCCAGCGCGGTGCGTGCCGTGGCGACCACGGCATCCAGGTCCACGGCGCGAAAGGCCTGCTGGCTGCCGGCGGCCTTGATGGTGGTGCCCAGGGTGATGTACACGTCGTCCACGTGCTGGGGCAGGCCCGGCACGACAGGCTTGGTGCACAGCGTGGCGAAGTCCACGGCATGCAGGTGCAGCCGTGGATGGGGTGGCAGGTCCGGCGCGCGCCGGCCCTGGGCATGCAGCACATGCACCTCGGGCGGCGCACTGCCCCCCGCCGCCGGGGAATTACCTTCCGTAACCGCCGCGAGAACCGCCCGGCCCACGAGACCCGTTGCCCCGGCCACCACCGCCACCACCATAGCCGCCACCTCCAGAGTTGTTGCCACCACGATAACCGCCGCCGCCACGGCGGCCGCCGCCGCCCATGCTGTCCACGCTGGTGCGCATCGGATCAGGCTGGCCGCCTGCACCGCCGCCGGCATGGCCGGAGCTGCGGTGGCCTGGATTGGCGTGGCCCATGTGGGTGCCCAGGTGGGCATTGGGGCGTGGTGGCTGGTCGTCGTAGCGGTTGCCGCCACCACCACCTTCGTAGCCACCACCACCGCCGCCGGAGCGACCGCGCGCCGGGGCCTGGCCGCCGGCGCGTGCACCGCCGCCCTGGCCGCCGCCACCGCCAGCGCGTGCGCCGCGCGGACCATTGCCGCCGCCACCGCCGTTGGCCGAAGCACCACCGCCGGAGCGGCCGCCACGGCCACCGCCGCCGCCACCTCCACCATTGCCGCCACCGGCGCGGGGGCCGCGGTCACCGCCACCACCGCCGCCAGCACCCTGGCCGGCCTTGTTGGTGCGGATGCGTTCCATCATTTCGCTGCGGGCGGCCTTGGCGGCAGCCTGCATCACGTCACGGCTCGGGGGCTTGCCGGCGCCGCCCCAGATGGTCTGGCGGCCCATGGCGATGGGCTCGGCCTTCTCGCCGGGTTCGGGGCCGAAGCCTTCGATGACCTGCACGGGGATCTGCTGCTTGGTGAAGCGCTCGATCTCCATCATGAAGCCTTCTTCGTCCATGCACACCAGGCTCACGGCTTCGCCACTGTTGCCGGCGCGGCCCGTGCGGCCGATGCGGTGCACGTAGTCTTCCGAGACGTTGGGGATTTCGTAGTTCACGACGTGCGGCAGCTCGTCGATGTCGATGCCGCGGGCCGCGATGTCGGTGGCCACCAGGGCGCGGATGTCACCGCTCTTGAAGCCTGCCAGGGCCTGCGTGCGGGCGCTCTGGCTCTTGTTGCCGTGCAGGGCCATGGCATTCACGCCGTTCTTGGTCAGGAACTCGGCCACGTTGTTGGCGCCGAACTTGGTGCGGGTGAACACCAGCACCTGGCTCCAGTTGTGCTGCTGGATGATGTGCAGCAGCACCTGCTTCTTCTTGCCGCGGCCCACGGGGTGGATCACCTGGGTGATGCGCTGCACGGTGGTGTTGCGCGGCGTGACCTGGATGCTCTGGGGGTTCTTGAGCAGGGTGTTGGCCAGCTCGCGGATCTCGTCGCTGAAGGTGGCCGAGAACAGCAGGCTCTGCTTGTCGCGCGGCACCAGGGCCAGCACCTTCTTCACGTCGTGGATGAAGCCCATGTCCAGCATGCGGTCGGCTTCGTCGAGCACCAACACTTCCACCGTGGACAGGTCCAGGAAGCCCTGTTGCTGCAGGTCCAGCAGGCGGCCGGGGGTGGCCACCAGGATGTCCACGCCGCGCTTGATGCGGTCGATCTGCGGGTTCATGCCCACGCCGCCGAAGACGACGGTGGAGTTGATGTCCAGGTACTTGCCGTATTCGCGCACGGACTCTTCCACCTGGGCGGCCAGTTCGCGGGTGGGGGTCAGCACCAGGGCGCGGATGCCCTTGCCGCCGAACTTGTTCTTGGGCACCGTGCCCAGCGAGAGGCGGTGCAGCATGGGCAGGGTGAACGCGGCGGTCTTGCCAGTGCCGGTCTGGGCGCCGGCCAGAAGGTCATGGCCTTCCATCACGGCGGGGATGGCCTGGGCCTGAATGGGCGTGGGCGTCTCGTAGCCCGTTTCGTGTACAGCCTTCAGGATGGCAGGAGCCAGGTTCAGTTCGTCAAATGTCATGTCGTTGAATGCGCCCGTCCGGGGCGCCGGGTATCGGCCTGTCGTGCAACCGGGGAGGTTGCCGAGCCAGTCTCAAGCCGATGAGGTTCAAGGGTGGGAGCCCAGAAGTTGCTTCTTTCGTCCCCAGCAGTGTGCTGATGCGGCAGGCAACTGGAGCCCGCCGCGGAACGTATTGTCGCATGGCCTGATAATCTCCCCCTGAACGCAATCATTTTTTGCAAAACAAACTCTCCTTGCAGGTTGGAACCCAATGGCCCAATACGTTTATTCGATGAACCGCGTCTCCAAGACTGTGCCGCCCAAGCGGCAGATCTTGAAGGACATCTCCCTGAGCTTCTTCCCCGGCGCCAAGATCGGCGTGCTGGGCCTGAACGGCTCGGGCAAATCCACCCTGCTCAAGATCATGGCCGGCGTGGACAAGGAAATCGAAGGCGAAGCCATCCCCATGCCCGGGATCAAGATCGGCTACCTGCCCCAGGAACCACAGCTCAACAACGAGCACACCGTGCGCGAGAGCGTGGAAGAGGCCATGGGCGAAGTCTTCGCCGCCAAGGCCAAGCTTGAAGAGGTGTACGCCGCCTATGCCGAGCCCGATGCCGACTTCGACGCCCTGGCCGCCGAACAGGCCCGCCTGGAAGCCGTGATCGCCACCGCCGGCACCGACTCCGAGCACCAGCTCGAGATCGCCGCCGACGCACTGCGCCTGCCCCCATGGGAGGCCAAGGTCGGCCTGCTGTCCGGCGGTGAAAAGCGCCGCATCGCGCTGTGCCGGCTGCTGCTGTCCAAGCCCGACATGCTGCTGCTCGACGAACCCACCAACCACTTGGACGCCGAGTCCGTGGACTGGCTCGAGCAGTTCCTGCACCGCTTTCCCGGCACCGTGGTGGCCATCACCCACGATCGCTACTTCCTGGACAACGCGGCCGAGTGGATCCTGGAACTCGACCGCGGCTACGGCCACCCCTACAAGGGCAACTACAGCACCTGGCTGGACCAGAAGCAGGCCCGCCTGGAGTCCGAGAACAAGGGCGAGGAAGCCCGCGCCAAGGCCCTGAAGAAGGAGCTGGAGTGGGTGCGCCAGAACGCCAAGGGCCGCCAGGCCAAGAGCAAGGCGCGTATCGCCCGCTTCGAGGAACTGAGCGACTACGAATACCAAAAGCGCAACGAGACGCAGGAAATCTTCATCCCCGTGGCCGACCGCCTGGGCACCCAGGTGATCGAGTTCCACAACGTCACCAAGTCCTTCGGCGACCGCGTGCTCATCGACAACCTGTCCATGACCATCCCGGCCGGCGCCATCGTCGGCATCATCGGCCCCAACGGTGCCGGTAAATCCACCCTGTTCAAGCTGATCGCCGGCCGCGAGCAGCCCGACAGCGGCGAGGTCGTGATCGGCGCCACGGTGAAGATGGCCTTCGTGGACCAGCACCGCGATGCCCTGTCGGACGACAAGACCGTGTGGGAAGACATCTCCGGCGGCCTGGACATGATCAACATCGGCAAGTTCACCATGGCCAGCCGGGCCTATGCCGGGCGCTTCAACTTCAATGGCGGCGACCAGCAAAAGAAGGTGGGCATGCTGTCCGGTGGTGAACGCGGCCGCCTGCACCTGGCCAAGACCCTGATCGCCGGCGGCAACGTGCTGCTGCTCGACGAACCCTCGAACGACCTGGACGTGGAAACCCTGCGTGCGCTGGAAGACGCGCTGCTGGAGTACGCCGGCACAGTGTTGGTAATCAGCCACGATCGCTGGTTCCTGGACCGCATCGCCACCCACATCCTGGCCGCCGAAGGCGACAGCCAGTGGACCTTCTTCGACGGCAACTACCAGGAGTACGAGGCCGACAAGAAGAAGCGCCTGGGCGAAGAGGGCGCCAAGCCCAAGCGGATGCGCTACAAGGCGTTGAAGTAGGCTCCCCCCTGAGGGGGACGCTCCCAGCGCGGCGGGGCGGCTCTTGCGCGGGAGCGCTGGCCTTGGGCGCGCCAGTTGTTACCCCTGTGGCGGAGCGAGTTTTGCACGGGGCACTGGCGACCCTTGCCGGCCCAACTCCACGGCTTTTTTCGGGGTGTGGGTAAGGATATGTAAAGCCGCTGCCCGCCGCCGGGGGCTCTGTGGCCACCGGCCGGCGGGGATTTGTGCACAGGGTCTTCAGGTCAAGTAGGATTGCAGCTGGAAACGATTTTTCGGTTTTCCCCTTCCCGCTTGCCCTCATCCGACCCATGTCCCAGTCCGCGTCCCGATCGAGAACCGTTTTCCGTGCCTGCGTGGTCAACGCCGTGCGTGGTGGCGAGGCGCTCATGGAAAAGCTGGTCGCGGTCACCCGCAGCGCGCTGACCGCCGAAGAGAGCACCGTCCGCAACATCCAGCAGCGCAACCTGGCCAGTGACAGCCTGCGCCTCTTGGGCCAGCACGAGGCGGCCCTGGTCAAGGGCTACTCGATGGCCCTGCTGGAAATATTCGCCGAAGGCCCGGCCGCCGCGCCCGGCAGCAAGGCGCGGCCTGCCGACGACATGGGCATGGACTTCGGCGAGCTCTCGCTCATGGACGAGAGCGAGGTGCAGAACCAGGTGGAGCTGGCCCGTGCCCAGCAACTGGCCGCGCACGCCACGGAGGCGGTGCTGGCCGAGCTCAACACCCTGGTCAGCTCTGCCCAGGGCCTGCGCAGCGTGCAGCCCGAGCGCAACCCGCTGCGGCCCGAAAGCTATATCCGCGCCCTCCAGCAGGTGGTGGGCGAGACCGGCGTGAACGCCGAGGTGCGCGGGCTGTGGATGCAGCACATGCGCGACCTGCTGGGCAAACTGCTGGTCGACGAATACAAGGGCATGGTCAAAAGCCTGCGCGACAACGGCGTGGAGCCCGTGGGCTACGCCGTCGTCGGCGCACCCGGTGGCCGTACCGGCTACGGCGGCCTGCAGGGCGGCGGCCACAGTGGCAATGGTGGCGGCTATGTGGGCCATGGCCACGGCGGCCCCATGGCCGGCCCCAGCGGCTATGGCAGCCCGGGCTACGGCAATACCGGATATGGCAACACCGGCTATGGCCGGGGCGGCTATGGCGGCGGCAACAACAACTGGAGTGGGGACCCCAACAACAACTGGAGCGGCGAGCCCCAGATGCCCCCCATGATGTCGCCGCAGGCCGCAGCCGCCGAAGAGGCGCTGCTCACCGTGGGCATCCTGCGCCAGATGCTGGCCGGCGGCGACCCGTTCGACCCGCGCTCCTATGGCGGCGGCGGTGGCATGCCGGGCATGGCCGGCGTGGTTCCCTCGCAGCCCGCCAGCATGCATTCGGGCCTGGGCGGCAGCAGCGGCTACAACAACCCGGCGGTTGCGGCAGCGGCCGAGGCCATCGAGGACATGGCCCAGCTCGAGCGCCTGGTCGGCCGCCTGGCTGGCGGGCCGCAGGTCGCCGCCGTGGCGGCCGTGCCCCAGGTGGTGCCCCAGGCCGGCTGGGCTTCCACCGTGCCCGGCACCGCACCGCAGCAGCTGTACACCGTGCCGGGCCGGCCCTACCAGCAGATCTATACCGTGCCCGTGGTGGCCCCGCACGACCCGCCGGCCATGGCCGCCGAAGTGGTGGGCCGCATGATGGAGAACATCGCCCGCGATTCGCGCCTGCTGCCGTCGGTGCAGCGTGCCGTGCAGAACCTTGAGCCCGCGCTCAAGCACCTGGTGCGCCGCGACCAGAGCTTCTTCACCGAGCCCGGGCACCCTGCGCGCGTGCTGCTCGACGAGATGACCCAGCGCAGCCTGGCCTTCCCCGACGAGAAGGCCCCCGGCTTCGCCCGCTTCAGCCGCCTGCTCAACGAATCCGTGGGCTACCTGGCCGGCATCGAGATCAAGGACGCCACGCCGTTCGAGACCGTGCTCAAGGCCCTGCAGGCCGCCTGGAACTCGCAGGCGCAAAAGGCCAAGGCCCGCCAGGTCGAGAAGGACAAGGCCCAGCTGCAGGCCGAGCAGCGCCAGATGCTGGCCGGCAAGATCGCCGCCGACATCCGAAAGCTCCCCGACCTGGAGCGCGTGCCCGCCGACGTGCTCGACTTCGCCGCCGGCCCCTGGGCCGAAGTGGTGGCCCTGGCCCAGGTCTCGCAGGCCGATGGCGGCGAGGACGACCCCGGCGGCTACCTGGCCCTGGTGCCCGTGCTGCTTTGGAGCGCCCAGCCCGAGCTCACCCGCACCGAGCCCGACCGCCTGTCCGAAGCCATCCCCGGCCTGCTCGTCAAGCTGCGCGAGGGCCTGCAGACCATCGAGCACCCGGCCGCCAAGACCAGTGCCTTCCTGGAGCGCCTGGTGGGCCTGCACCAGGATGCCTTCGAGCGCGCCAACTTCGCCAAGATCACCCTCGACCCCGAGGACTCCCGCGCGCCGGACTCGCGCGACCCCATGGACTCCGTGGCGGCGGTCGCTGGCTACGACGACAGCGCCCAGGCCCCCGTGGACAGCGCTGCCCCGGCGGCGGCGCCAGCGGCCCCGGCCGAGCCGTATGCCGAATTTGTCGTCGGCGCATGGGTCGAACTCATCACCAATGGCCGCGCCGTGCGCACCCAGCTCACCTGGACCAGCCCGCACGGCACGCTGTTCCTCTTTACCGCACCGGACAACAGTACCCAGTCCATGACGCGCCGCATGCGCGACAAGCTGGCCGACGAGGGCTCCCTGCGTGTGGTGCCCGCTCCCAAGGCCCGGCCCCCCGCCCCGGCCGCCACGCGCGCAGGCGGCATCGCCACCACCCGCGGCAGCCTGCCCGCGCCGCTGGAAACCGCGCGCGGCAAGCTCGGCGGCGCGCCCAGCAGCAAGCAGGCGCCGCTGTCATCGGGCAAGCCGTCGTCGTCCAAGGGGCGGTAAGCCTTCAGAACCTGTTTGTGATCTCCCAGGGGGCGCGCGGCGGCCTTGGCGGGTGGTGTGCAAGGCGCGGTAGCTCGGCTATTGGCAAGCGCCGCAACGCCGCACACTGGCTGCCAAAGCCGCTGCCCTTCGGGTTGGAGCGAAATCGGGCCGATGCATCCGGAATGTTTGGCGCCTCGGCTGCTTGCATGGGCACCAGCCCCAGCGGCGCCGGAAGAGCGCTTGGGTTATTGCCCGAAGCCAGCCTGCCGCAGGCTGCTTATCCGGCCTGACTCTCCTTCCGGGTCGCCTCGGGTATCAGCGCATCGTCGCATTCCTGGTGGCCTTTCACGGGCAGCAGCAGGTACTGGTGCTGCTGGCCCGCCAAGTGGCCCAGCACGACGGCGCAGCGCATCTTGCTGGCCGTCTGCGCCATCTTTTCGTCCGCAAACTCCAGGGTGGCTTCGAAGCCCGACATCAGCAGACCCGGTTGCTGCAAAGCCTGCACCACGTCCGGCCTCTCGGTGCTCACCAGCGACTCCAGGCGGACCTTGATGTCCGGGGAGGCGACGCCCATCACCATCTTGCGGCCGGTGCCCAGGGTCGGCGTCCAGCCTTTCACCCGCATGTGGCGGCCTTCGACGGTGATCGAGTCGATCGAGCCCCCGTAGCCATGCGCCACGCGCGGGGGCGGGGCGTCGATGGGGAAGGCATGCGTGGCATTGGCCAGGTGGGCTTGCAGTATGGACTCCTGCTCTTCGGTCGGCCGGCTGTCCAGCGGCACCAGGCACAGGCAGCCTTCGTCCCATACGCGGACGCGGGCGCGCTCGGCCGCATCGGCCGGTTCCCTGCGCACCAGCGCCGGCTCGGGATGCGTCTTGCCAGGCTCCAGGCGCTTGAGCGCCGCGTACGCATACATGATCTGGATGCTGGTGGAGGTCGCGGAGACGAGTTCGTAAGGCACCAGCAATTGGCCGGGCGGCGGGTTCAGCGCAAAGGCATAGTGGGTATCGAACATGGTGTTGGCGGCACGGTCCTCCTCGCGCTGCGCCAGGGACTGCATCCCCACTGCCGCGGCAAAGACGAGCCAGGCCGCGGCGTGCCATCGCCCCAGGGCGGCGGGCCACTTCAGGCTCCACAGAGCGCACAGGGCCACCCAGGGCGCCCACAGGTAGCGCGTATGGCCGACCGGATCCACGCCAGGCTGCACCACGAAAAGCAGCGGAAAGACCACCACCACGGCGACGGTGCCCACCCCCACCAGCATGGCCAGGCGCCCGCGTGCCGGCTGTGCGGCCAGGCCAGCCACAAGGCATGCCAGGCACAGCAAGGCCGCGGTGATGCCCAGCACCCCGTCGCCCACCAGGCCGCTGACGAGCAGGTGCACCAGCTTGGCTGCGAATGCGGGCAGATCCGGCCAACTCCCAAGTGCGCTGCCGTGGTACCCCCCCATGCCGGAAAACACGCCGATGCGCAGCACGGCATAGGCCCCGGCCACGGCCAGCGTGGGCAGCGCGAAACGCCAGCGCGCCATGTTCCAGGACGGGTCCCACGCCGAAGGCGGGCCCGAGACGGCAGGCGCACCTGAAGCCCCAGACGGCGAACGCCCAGGCAGCGGCAGCAGCAGCGTCAACGCGACCCAGGGGACATAGATCTCCTTGCACAGCGCGGACAGCAGGTAGAACGCCGCGGCCAGCAAGGCCCAGCGCCACTGGGCCCGCTGCACGGCATGCACATAGGCCCACAGGCCCAGGCAGGCGAACAGCAGCCCGTCCAGATAATGCCCCACCATCAGCTGCTGGGCCATGTGGGCCGACGGGGCGCCCAGCAGCAGCAGGGCCGCAGGCAGCAGCGCCTGCCAGCGCCCCAGCCAGTGGCGCAGCAGCAGGTACAAGCCGCCCGCTGCGCCGGCCAGCGACAGCAGGTGGTGCAGGTAGTAGGGAAACGGGTCCAGGCCGAACAGGGCATGGTTGACCTGGTACATGAACAGATTCCAAGGCGCCACCTGGTTGCCCGACGCCACCCGGGTCACCTGCGGGTCGAAGAACACCGACCACGGGCTGTACATGCTGACGTTGAACAGGTGCAGGCCATCGTCCCAGCGCCAGTAGCCCTGCAGGGCGCTGCTGTGCAGCGCGAAGCTCAGCAGGCACAGGGTGCCCAGCACTGCCAGATTGCGCCTCCAGGGACTTGGTTGGGGTGTGGCCTGGTTCTGCATTTTTATCCTGTTACATGCGCCGGGTGGCTGGGGGCATCAGCACGCCAGCGCACTGCTGCGGTCGGCCCGTGATCGGCAGCAGCAGAAACTGGTGCTCCTGCCCCGGCAGTTGCCCGGGCACGATGGCGCACAGCGCAGTGCTGGCGGCCTGCGCGGCCTGGGCGCTTGAAAAATCCAGCGTGGCCTGAAAGCCCGACCCCAGCATGTCGGGGCGTTGGTGCGCACCGGCCACATCGGGGCGCTGCACGCCGGTGATGGTGACCTGGGGCGTCTCGGCAAAGCCCGTGAAGAACAGCTTGCGCCCCGGCCCGGTGGTCGGTGTCCAGCCCGCCACGCGCACCTGCCGGTCGGCCACGGTGAGGGTATCGATGGCACCACCCCATGCGTTGGCAAGGTAGGGCAGGGGGCGCCGCACGGGTACGCCAAACGCCTGGCTCGCAAGCTGCGACTGCAGCGCCGCCTGCTGGTCTGCGGGCGCCAGGCTGGCCAGGGGAGCAAAGCAGCGGCAGCCGTCCTGCCAGACCTGGATGCGGGCGCGCTCGGCGGCATCCGCAGGCTCCTGGCGCAGCAGCGCCGGCGCCGGGTGCGCCGTGAGGGGCTCCATCCGCTGGCGCGCCGCGTAGGCGCTCATGGCCACGGCGCTCAGGTAACCGGGCGAGTTGAACTCGGCGGGCAGCAGCACCTGGCCGGCCGGGGGCTGGAGCACGAAGCCATAGTGCGCGTCGAGCATGGCCTCGATCGGGCGGTCGTGCTGGCGCTGCGCCAAGGACTGCTGCGCCGCCGCCGCGACGAAGACCAGCAGGGCTGCCGTGTGCCAGCGCGCCAGCCGCTGCGGCCAGGGCAGGCACCACAGCACGCACAGGGCCACCCAGGGAATGAACAGGATGCGCCCGTGCAGCATCCACTGAAAACCCGGGCGCGCCACGAACAGCAGCGGAAACACCACCACCGTGGCCGCAGCCGCCAGCCCCACCGCGGCGCGCAGCCGCTGCCCCGGTGCGGACTGCGACGCCAGCGTGGCGGCCACGCAGGCCAGGCACAGGGCCGTTGCGACCCAGCCCAGCACGCCCGCACCCAGCAGGCCTTCGGTCAGCATGCGGGCGACGGTCTGCAGCACGCCGGGCACGTCCTGCCAGCCCTTGAGCGAACTGTCGTGGTAACCGCCCGCGCCCGAGAACACCTGGATGCGCACCACCGCGTAGCCCAGCGCCACGGCCAGCGAGGGCAGGGCATAGCGCCAGCGTGCCACCATGCCAGGCGGCGAGCCTGCGGGCAGCGGCACGAACAGCGTCAGCGCGATCCACGGCACGTACACCTCCTTGCACAGCGTGGACATCAGGTACAGGGCCGCGGCCAGCACCGCCCAGCGCCATTGCCCGCGGCGCACGGCATGCACGTGGGCCCACAGCGCCAGGCAGGCAAACACCAGCCCGTCCACGTAGTGCCCCACCATCAGCTGCTGGGCCATGTGCACGCTTGGAGCGCCCAGCAGCACCAGGGCGGCGGGGAGCAGCGCCCTCCAGGGGCTGAGCCAGTGGCGCAGCAGCAGGTACAGCGCGGCTGCGGCCAGGGCCAGCGACAGCAGGTGGTGCAGGTAAAACGGCATCGGCCGCATGCCGAACAGGGCGATGTTCACCTGGTAGATGAACAGGTTCCACGGCGCCAGCTGGTTGCCCGAGACCGCACGCGTCACCTCAGGGTCCAGGAACACGGACCACGGCGTGTACTGCGTCACGTTGAACAGGTGCGTGCCATCGTCCCAGCGCCAGTGGGCCTGCAGCGCGCTGCCATGCAGCAGCAGCGTCAGGGCGCAGAGCAGGGCCAGGGCCAGCAGGCCCATGCGCCATGCCGGTGGGGGCAGGCTCTGAGAAGGGGTCATCGATAGGTGAAAGTCCGGTGGCCGATGAAGCTGAAGGCCGGCACGAACACCACCACCAGCGCGATGCCCAGCGCATAGTGGCCGCCCGCGCGCTCCACCAGCCAGGCAATGGCCATGCTCATCAGGCCGGCCGTGCAGGCCACCAGCGCAAAGCGCCCGGCCGTCGCAGCGCCCAGGCGGGCGCCAAAACTGAAGCGCGTGTTGGCCACATAGGACAGCAGCGTGGCCACCACGAAGGCCACGCCATTGGCCACAGGCGGGCGCGTGCCCAGCCACTCGATCAGCAGCGTGGCCACGCACACGTGGGTGAGGGTGGACAGCACGCCCACGGCAGCAAAGCTGATGGCCGAACGCGCAAGGCTCACGCACGCACCCCCAGCACCGCAATCACCGAGGTGCCGAACGGCAGGCCCATGCGCGCCACCAGCGGGCGCTCGGCACCGAACAGGGCGCGCAGCGTGCGGTTGAGCCAGGGCGCGGGCAAGGCCGTGTCGGCATTGCCGCCCTTGCGCCCGGTGAGCTTGGCCGCCAGCCGGGCCAGCGCGATCAGCGGGAACAGCACGGTATTGAAATAGCCCACGCGGTGCACCGCCAGGCCGGCCCGCTCCGCCTTGGCGCGCAGCCGGCCGGCGGTGTAGCGCCGGTGGTGGTGGTGGTCCACATCGTGGTCCGACCAGAGCCACTGGTAGGCTGGCACCGTGACCAGCAGCCGGCCGCCGGGCTTGAGCAGGCGGGCGATGCGGGCCAGGGCCGCATCGTCCTGCTCCACATGTTCGAGCACGTCGAGCAGGCAGACCAGGTCGAAGCTGCCATCGGCAAAGGGCACGGGCTCGGGCAGGCCCCCGGCCTCCACCGGGCACAGGCCCAGGCTGGCCGCGGCGGCGCGGGCCTCGGGCGCGTACTCCATGGCGCTCAGCGTGCCGTGGCGCGCCAGCATGGCCAGGTTGCCGCCGGGGCCGCAGCCGATCTCCAGCACCCGCGGCTGGCCGGAAGGCAGGGCCAGGCCGTCGATGACGGCCGAGAGAATGTCGCGCCGCGCGGCAAACCACCAGTGGGTCTGCTGCACCGCGGCCATCTGGGCAAGGAGTTCAGGGCGCATGGTGGTGTTGCTTCGGTGTGTCTTGCTGCGCCGGAGATCCGTCCTCGCGCACGATGTAGATCGGGCGGCCCTTGGATTCCATGTAGATGCGGCCCAGGTACTCCCCCAGCACGCCCAGGCCGATGAGCTGCAGCCCGCCCAGGAACAGCACCACCGTGATCATCGAGGCATAGCCCGGCGCATCGCGCCCGAACAGCAGCACCTGGCCCACGATGAAGAGCCCATAGCAGAACGCCAGCAGCGCAACCACCAGGCCCAGGTAGGTCCACACACGCAGCGGCACGGTGGAAAACGAGGTCAGCCCCTCCAGCGCCAGGTTCCACAGGCCCCAGCCCGAGAATTTCGTGTCTCCGGCCGCGCGCGCCGGCCGGGTGTAGGGAATCGTCGCCTGGCGAAACCCCACCCAGGCGAACAGGCCCTTCATGAAACGGCGCCGCTCGGGCAGGCGCTTGAGCGCATCCACCACCTGGCGGTCCATCAACCGGAAGTCGCCCACATTGGGCGGTATCGGCGAGTCGGAAATGCGGTTGTGCAGGCGGTAGAACCACTCCGACGTCTTGCGCTTGAGCACATGGTCGGCGCTACGGTCCGTGCGCTGGGCCAGCACCACGTCAAAGCCCTGCTGCCACAGGCGCACCATCTCCAGGATGAGCTCGGGCGGGTCTTGCAGGTCCGCATCGATGGGCACCACCGCCGCACCCCGCGCATGGTCGATGCCGGCGGTCAGCGCCGCCTCCTTGCCGAAGTTGCGCGACAGGTCGATCACCCGCAGGCCCGGCACCGTGGCGGTGAGCGCCTGCAGCCGCGCCAGCGTGCCGTCGCGGCTGCCATCGTTCACGCACACGATCTCGAAGGCCAGGCCGGTCTGCGCCAGCACCGGCAGCAGCTGCGCGAAAAAGAGGTCCAGCGTGGCCTCTTCGTTGAACATGGGGCAGACCACGGACAACAGGGCAGGGGCGCCGCTGCGATCAACCGCGGGCCGGCTTGGCGAAGGGAAAGAAAATGTGGTGTCGTTCAATGGGACTTCGGGGGTAGCATGCCCAGGGTGTCACAAAGTGTTGCGGGCGGCGCAGTGCGCGAATCTTTGAAGATACACCATGCGGCATGCTGGCTGCAGCAAGCGGCACGGGTCATGCGTGACGGTGATCACCCCCACCTTCCGAGTAGGGCCTGTTCACCCTGTTTTCGGGGTCGGGAAGGCCCTTGCCAGGGTGCCAATCCAGGCGCGTGACGCAGCGTGTGCCCTTGCACAAGCAAGGAGCGCAACGACTGTGGCGCGCCGGCAAGGGCCTTCCCTTCAGGTTGCCCGGCGCTGGGGGCCATCTGCGGCGTTGCCCGCGCTTGCAAGGCGCAAGCCTTGCTGCGCACGGGCGCCTTGCATCTAGCCCCCAGGCCGGGGCGCGACTCGGTTCTGTGGTGGTCGTTCTCGACCTTTGCGCGCAACCGGGTCAAGTTTGCGGGGCTGCGGCGCGACTCGGCCTATGCCCACCTGCAGTGGGCCGAGATCACCAGGCCGGCGCAGGCGCGGGAGTTCATCGGGCGGCTTGCGTGCTCTGAGCAGTGCGCAAGGCGAGGCGCCGCGCTGCCTCATATCGAATCATCATTGTGCTGCGCCCACACCGGCGCCGCCGCCTCGTGCGACTCGACCCCGCGAAAGAACGCGGCACCCAGCACCAGGTAGTCTGCCGTGCCTGGCCCCTGCCAGCCCATGAACTTGGGCCGGTGCACGGCAAAGCCGGCGGACGATTGCGCGTTGCGGTAGGGTACGGCCATGGTGAGGGTGGTCGAACTGGCCGCCGGCTTGGCGTACGAGCGCACCAGAATGATCAGCGCATCGGTGCGGCCCGAGGGCAGGGTGACGAAGCCGTCGTACAGGGCGTGTCACCGCCCATTTCACCCCCGCGCTGGCCCCGGCATGCGGATGGATGCGCGAAGCGCGGCGCAGCCAATAGCGAGCTATTGGCAAGCCGTGCGACAAAGCAGACGCCGCATGCCGGGGCCAGCCCGAAGGGAAAGCCTACAGCGCGGCGCATTGCGGCGTTGCCCTTCGCTTGCGTAGCTGGGCTACGCGGCACTCAGGGCGCCTTGCACTGCGCCGCGCTGCAGGCTTTCGCGGGGGCGAAATGGGCGATGACACGCCCTTGCCGCGCGCTCCGCCTGGCCCGGGTTCTGGTCCAGGTAGTCCTGCGCCTGGGCCACGCCTTCTTCAGCTAGTCCGCCGCAAAGCGCAGCATGTTGCGCCCATAGGCTGCTGACTCCTGTGCCAGCATGGGCGTCAGGGGCTCCCCCTCGGCCACGCACCAGATGCCGTGTGCGGCAAAGAAACCTGCGAGTTCAAGGGCGCGTTCCATGGAGCTCCTTCCTACTCTTGGGGCAGGTGGCGGCATTCTGCATGAGTTGAATGGGACTTGGCATGTGCATTGCCGCCTGCAACATGCAACTCTGCCTGACGGGGGCTGACCAGCTCTCTGGGTCGTCATCGCCCAAATGGGTGACGCCAGCAAACTACGTTTTACAAGATTTGAACATTCTGTTGCATTAAATTTGTGGATTTTATAAATATTTTACGTGTGTTTGCTAAAGTGGGGTGCAGAGGGTTTTGCTGATATTTTCGGTGGAAGATATATTTGAATAAATGGGAAAATGGGAAATGGGAGGGGTTGTGAGTATTATTAATTGCATTGCAAGGTGTGCAATATTTGCTGTGACCATTGCAGCGGGTGCTTCTGCTGCGCAGGAAGTGCAAATTAAGAAAAAGGCAAAAGTTTATTATCTAACTTCTGCTGGTGTTAATCCTGGTTATGCGCGCCATGAAACCTTGTCGTCGGCATTTGCCGACGTTCAGGCTAGGTATGCCTCGTGGAGTGTGAATGGTATCGTATATGAGGGATTCAATCTAAGGCCTGAGCCGGAGTATCCGGTCTTTAGCGGTATTCCAACATCGTACAAGTGGGATGTGCGGCGCACGACCGCGCAATGGACTGACGTGTCCATGGATAGAACCATACAGGCATACGGTTATTGTGATCAAAATGGTATCGTATATCCTTCCGGGCGTGAATGGGTGTTTTATCAGGATGCGGTGAAGAAGGAGTGGGGATGTGTCAGAACTATAGATGTAACACCGTTGCTTCCTCCCCCACCTCCGCCAGAGCCTCCAAGTGGTGACAATGGGGGAGGTAGTCCTGGTGGTAATATGTGCGCGGCACCAGGAATTGGCGGTGGCGGCGGAAATAGGCCAAGCTTTGATTTTTCAAATCAAAGCTTTTCAAAAGCAGATGGGGGGATTGTCGGAAATCCAATTTTTCCGGTAACAGGCGAAAAAGCCCAGACTGAGGTAGATCACCCCAGTGGATCGATGTTTGGCCTTCAGCTGAATCGCCTGTTCCGTAGCAGCCGGGTCAAAGCAGTTGAGAATGAAAACTCAGGGCTGGGGTTCGCATGGAGCCACAATCACCATGCTTATTTGAAACACATCGATGAAAATGTGCTTCAAATGTATTTGCCTGATGGTGAGCGTTTTAATCTTGTGAGAGATACCTTCGAAGAAGTCCCAGGCCCCTGGCGTATTCTTGGTGGCAATGACGTCTTTTTAAAAATTGGTGAGGACTATCAACTGCGCAGAGCCGATGGCAGTGTGCTGATCTTTAGAAATGATCTTCTGGATTCGAATACAAGAAAGAATGGCTGGAAGACCCAGTACACATACAACACCAACAGGTTGTTGAAACAGGTTCGCAACCACGTTGGCCAGACTCTGGACTTCAACTATGACAACGCAGGCAAGCTGACAAGTGTTCTGCCGTCAAACGGGTCGTCCATCAGCTATGCATATGATGCAAATGGCAGGCTTCAGACGGTGACCTATCCAGGCGGAGAAACCCGAGGATATCACTACGAAAGCACTTTCAGTCCCCATTTTCTTACCGGCATCAGCATTCAAGGACAGAGGTTTGCCACATTTTCATATGATCAGGCTGGCCTCGCGGTGAGCACTGAGTATGCGGGCGGTGTCAACAAATATACAGTTTCGTACCCAAGTTTGGGCACCAGTGCGAACGTTGTTGATCCTTTGGGTCAAACCCGAAATTATCGATACGGGCGTAAAAATGGTTATTTCGCGGTAACGGATGGTAGTGGCTATTCGGCGCTGGGACGTCCGGATGCGCAGACGCGCAACCAAAATAGCGATGGGTTGATTGGCTGGGAGAGCGATTTCTACGGGATCTTCACCACCTTCCAATGGGACACCGCCCGTCGGCTGCCTTTGAGCGTAACGGAGGCCTATGGCCGCCCGGAAGCAAGAACCACCACTACCACCTGGCATCCGGACTTGCCCCTGCTTACGTCCATATCCAATTCCGCACGAACCACCAGTTATACCTATGACAGCGCCGGCAATAAGCTGACCCAGACTATCGCCGAAGCTGGAACTGGGGGTGCTTCCCGTACTACGGCATGGATCTACGACGCCGCTGGACTTGTTGCCACCGAAACCGCCCCAAATGGCGGGATCACCAGCTATGCGTATGACACGCTGGGCAACCTCACCCGGCGCACCAATGCCATCGGCCACATAGATAGCTACACCCACGATTTGGGTGGTCGGGTGCTCAGCCACACCGCTCCCAACGGCTTGGTGACCACTTATACCTATGACAGTCGTGGCCGATTGCTCAGCAGCTCCGGTGGGGGGCTGCTGACTGCACTCACCTACAGTCCCGGAGGCCAGGTGGCATCAGCCACTTTGCCCCACGGGCATAGTGTGACCTACACCTATGACGCTGCCTTTCGCCTGACCGGCTGGAGCGACAATCGGGGCAACTCGGGGACCTATGTGCTCGACAGCATGGGCAATCGCACCAGCGAGCAAGTGCGCAACGGCCAGGGCCAACTGGCGTGGCAATTGGCCAGAACCATCAGCTCCATGAACCGTGTCACGGCCGAGGTTGCCGGAGCACAGACTGCCACGCGCTACAGCTTCAATTACAACGGAGATGTCTCGACCGTCAGCAATGACCTGGGGGACCGCACCAGCTATACGAGAGATAGCTTGCGCCGTATAGCGCAAATTGAAAGTCCTGAATTCTGGCGGTATACCGTCTCTCTGACCTACGACGCTCTCGATGCCGTCACCAAGGTCTCTGACTTCAATGGGGTCGTGACGAACTACACCCGCGACTCGCTGGGCAACGCCACTTCAGAAACCAGCGCCGACAGCGGCAGCAGCAGCACCCAGTACGACTCCCTGGGTCTGCCTGCCAGCATCACCAACGCCCTGGGCCAGGCCACCACCATCACCCGCGACCTGCTGGGCCGCCCCACCTCCATCGTGCACAGCGGCGGCACCACCACCCTGCGCTACGACCAGACCCCGGCCAGCAAGGGCTACCTCACCGAAATCGAAGATGCCAGCGGCCTGACCACCTACCAGCGCGACGTGCACGGCCGGGTGACGAGCCAGACCCAGAAGCTCATCAACAACGACACCCGCACCCTGGCCTACAGCTACGACGCCACCACGGGCTTGCTCGCCAGCACCACTTACCCGGGCGGCCAGGTACTGCAGAACGTCTACGACGCCACAGGCCAACTCACCGGCCTCACCTGGGCCGGCCAACCCTTGGTCAGCGGCATCACCTGGAGCCCCCTGGGTCAGCCCACCGGCTGGAGCTGGAACCTGCCCGGCGGCGCAGCCACCATCCCGGCCACCCGCACCTACAACACCGCGGGCCAGCTCACCGCCACCGAGTTCAGCAGCTACGTCTACGACGCCGCAGGCCGAATCACCAGCTTGACGCAATCGCTGATGCAGCCCGCCAGCACAGATGCGCAAGCCAGTACGGTGACCCAGGCCCCCGCCACCTGGACGGTGACCTATAACCGCGCAGGCCGCATCACCGGCTTCACCAAGACGGCCACCGATGCCGTTACCTACACTTACGACCCCAACGGTAACCGCCTCACCAGCAGCCAGCAGCGCGCAGGCACCACCACCAACCGCAGCTACACCCTGACGGCCAACCGACAGACCGGCTTCAGCCAGACCCAAACAGGTGCCAGCACCGCCAGCACCAGCGTTACCTACCAGTACAACGCCGCCGGCGACCTGCTGAGCGACGGCCTGCGTACCTTCCAGTACGACAGCCAGGAACGCCTGGAAAAAGTCACCACTGGCACGGGCGCAGACGCCCCCAGCACTCAGTACGCCCACAACGCCCTGGGCCAGCGCGTGTTCAAGACCGAACCGCTGTTTGCTGCAAGCTCGGGCAGCGGCGGCTCCGGCTCGGGCAGCACCACCAGCGGCAAGAACCTCAACAACCTCCTGGCCGACCCCGAAGACCAGGAAGAAGCGGAGAAAGAACAGGACAAAGGCCTGATCCAGACCGCGTACGAATTCTTCACCCGTCTGTGGAGCCCCGGCAGCAGCGACGCGCAAAAGCTCGGCTTCGCGTATGTCTACGGCCAGGACGGCACCCTGCTGGGCGAATACGGCATGGGCGGCAGCAACAGCAGCGGCACCACCCAGTACATCTACCTGCCGACTGCCAACGGCCCCATGCCCATTGCCGCCATCGTCAATGGGGTGGCGTATGCCGTGCACAGCGACCACCTGAACACCCCGCGCAAGTTGACACAGGCCGACGGCCAGGTGGCCTGGCAATGGGCGTACAGCGCCTTCGGCGACGAACAGCCCACCCTGGGATCCAAGCGCTTCACCGACGCAACCACCAACCCCACCACGGGCACCACCCCCATCCCCGAGGTGACCTTCAACCTGCGCTATCCGGGGCAGTACTACGACAAGGAAAGCGGGCTTCACTACAACTACTTCCGCAGTTACAGTGCGGAGAGGGGGCGGTATACGCAGGCTGATCCGATTGGACTGGATGGTGGGTTTAATCGGTTTGGGTATGTGGGGGGCAACCCGCTTCTGAGCATGGACCCTCAAGGCCTTTTCCCAGTAGTTGCGGTTGTTGGAATCGTAGGCACAGGAGTTGGAGCGTACTCCACTCTGTCCGCTGTTAAACAGTGTGAAAGAACTTGTGAACTTACACAAGGTGATTCAGTTAAAGCCTGCGGCGACCCCGAAAGACAGGATATTCTTGATGGGGATAGACTGCGCCGAGTTGCGAACTGTAAGGCTAAATGTACGTTGACGAATGTTATTTTGGATGTTTTTACGAATTACATCATGCCAAAATAGAGGGTGGCTTTTGATGAATAAAAAATGGAATTTAGTGGCATCGACTGCGCAAGGCGTGTTGTTGGCAATTCTTTTGCTTGAAGCTTTTGGCGCGGGCTTGGTGGCTGTTAATTGGTGGATATATCGCGATGGGCTATTGCTGGGGGCGATGGATAAATTTTTTGCTGCGATTGTGATACTTTTTATGACAATAATTCCTATTTTTGGGGTTGTTGTTTTAAGTGCTTTGAGGGGTGTTGTAAAATTCAATTTTATTGGAGTCTCATTATTTTCATTATTTTCTTTGTTTTTTTATTCATTTCTTGTTATTTTTTCTTTTTTCCCTGTTGATTTTCCGTGGACTATGGATATTATTTTGGGAAAGAGCTTTGATTTGATGATTGGTCTTTTGTCTTTTTTTGTACTACTTGTTTGGTCCTTAATTGTGCGCCGCAATAAGTCGGTGGAGTGATTTGCAAAAAATGCTAAGGCCCATGAGGCTAGCGAGACAGGCGAAGTGATAGTTGATCTACTGGCTCTGCCCACCGAGATTGATCGGACTGTTCAACGAGCCAAAGAGTTTGGCTTTCCGAGGTTGTCGAAGGCGAGAGGAAAGTGGGTTTAGCTGCGCATCCATCTCCTTGAACATCTCGGGTGCTGGCAGGGCCTGTTTCCAGGGCATACTCGATCTCGCGCAGGCGTAGCCATGGCGCGCGCATCGGGCGCTTTCACCATCAGGGGGCGCCATGTCCCCAAGCGTGGAACAGGCAACTATTTCACGAAACGGTGCCCGGGCGCAGGCGCTGGGGAACCTCTCAATACCCAGGTTTCCCGCTAAAAGCCGAGCAAACACCACTTCCAGCTCGGACACAGCCTGACCC
>NZ_JBWKYR010000012.1:0-176067 GCF_059423865.1 Acidovorax sp. GW458-11-26-14-TSB4 | reverse complement strand
AGGACGAGCCGGTGCGCAGCACGTAGCAGCAGGCGTCGACGATGCTGCGCCGCGAGTAAGTCGCAGGCCTGCCGCGCGAGCCAGGTTCGGGCTCGAACAAATCCTGGGCCAGCGCCCATTCGGCGTCGCTCAGGGCGCCTGCAATGCCTTGCGAGGAGCTGGGCCGATGTTGGGCGTTGTAGCCGTAGCGCTTGCCTGGATGCTGGGGTTGCACACGCGAGAGCTGGGCCTTGGGCCGTGTCCGTTGCAAGCCAGCAGCCTTCAGAGCCGCCCGCATGGTCACAGTGCTGGGGGCATTGCGGCCCATCTGATCGGCCCATGCCAGCGCCAGTTCGGGCAGCGTCGCCTGCGGGTTGTCTCTGACCACCTCGCGCAGCGCCGCGTACTCTGCCGGCGCAATTACGGGTGGTCGGCCTGTCCTTGCCATCGCATTGCTCCTGTGCAATCAATGCAGCAGGATTGTATTTTGTTTTTTCTACACCCTCTTGGCGGCCCAAGAGAAAGTTACTGCGCCGCCGGGCGCACATCCCGGCCTCCGCCCTAAAGCCAAGCATGCTGCAACCAAGACCACGACGAAACACAGAAGCAAAAACAAAAACGGCCCACCGAAGTGAGCCGTCCTTGCTGTGCAAAAAGCAGAAGAAGCAGAAATTACTTCTTGCCCTTGCCCTTGCCCTTGGCGTCCGCAGCAGGAGCCGCTTCGGCAGGGGTCTCGACGACCACGACCGGGGCCACGACCGACACCAGCACGGGGTTGGTCTTGTTGCCACGGATCACGGCGCTCACGCCCTTGGGCAGCTTGATGTCCTTGAGGTGCAGCGAAGAACCCTTTTCCAGCTTGGACAGGTCGACGTTGATGAACTCGGGCAGGTCCGAAGGCATGCACGACACGTCGAGTTCGTTCACGACGGGGTTGACCATGCACTTGTCCACCTTCACGGCGGGCGATTCTTCAGCGCCGCTGAAGTGCAGTGGCACCTTCATGTGCAGCTTGGTCTTGGCATCCACGCGCTGGAAGTCGATGTGCAGCACGAGTTGCTTGTAAGGGTGGTATTGCACGTCGCGCAGCAGGACCTTGCTGGTGGTGCCGGCGACTTCCATGTCCAGCACGCTGGAGTGGAAGGCTTCCTTCTTGAGGGCGTGCCACAGAGCGTTGTGGTCGACCTCGATCAGTTGGGGTTCAGCGGTACCGCCGTAGACGATGCCAGGCGTCTTGCCCGAATTGCGCAGACGGCGGCTCGCACCCGTACCTTGCTTGGCGCGCTCAAAAGCGACGAAGTTCATATTGCTAGCTCCTGATAAGGACAGACCGCGACCAGTCGTGCCCTGTTTTAAAACGGTCTGCCACAGGGCAGACCACACTTCGTTCCCGAACCAATCAACCAACGGACAAGCCTCCCGAAGGAGGCTTGGTGTTCACCGCCCTGCAAAGCCAAAGGCCTCGTATGAGGCCCGGGGCTTGTCAGAACAGGTTGTCCTGGTCCGAGAACAGACTCATCACCGACTCACCCTTGGCAATGCGCTGGATCGTTTCGGCGATCAGCGGGGCCACGGAGAGCTGGCGGATTTTTGCGCATCCCTTGGCGTTGTCGTTCAGGGGAATCGTGTTGGTCACCACCACTTCATCGAGGGCCGTGCCCTTGGCGATGCGCTCGATGGCAGGACCCGAGAAAATGGGGTGCGTGCAGTAGGCATACACGCTCTTGGCGCCGCGCTCCTTGAGCACCTCGGCCGCCTTCACCAGCGTGCCGGCGGTGTCGATCATGTCGTCCATGATCACGCAGTTGCGGCCTTCGATCTCACCGATCACGTGCATCACTTCGGACACGTTGGCCTTGGGGCGGCGCTTGTCGATGATGGCCAGGTCGCAGCCCAGTTGCTTGGCCAGCGCACGGGCGCGCACCACGCCACCCACGTCGGGCGAGACCACGATCAGGTCTTCGTAGTTCTTCTGGCGCAGGTCGCCCAGCAGCACGGGCGAGGCGTAGATGTTGTCGACCGGGATATCGAAGAAGCCCTGGATCTGGTCGGCATGCAGGTCCATGGTCAGCACGCGGGCCACGCCCACGGCCTGCAGCATGTTGGCCACCACCTTGGCGGTGATGGGCACGCGCGACGAACGGGGGCGGCGGTCCTGGCGGGCATAGCCGAAGTAGGGGATCACGGCGCTGATGCGCTCTGCCGAGGCGCGCTTGAGCGCGTCGACCATGATCAGCAGTTCCATCAGGTTTTCGTTGGTCGGGGCGCAGGTGGACTGCACCACGAACACGTCGCGCGCACGCACGTTCTGCTTGATCTCGACGGTGACTTCGCCATCCGAGAAGCGGCCCACGTCGGCGGCGCCCAGGGTGGTTCCCAGGTGCTGGGCGATCTCAGCTGCCATGCCAGGATTGGCATTGCCGGTGAAAACCATGAAGTCGGGTTGATTGCCTTGCATGAGCGTCCCAGCGGTCTGAAATAAAAGCCCGTACGCGAGAGAGAGCGCGTGAAAGAAATTTGGCAGGGGAAGAAGGATTCGAACCTTCGCATGCCGGAATCAAAATCCGGTGCCTTAACCAGCTTGGCGACTCCCCTACACAGGTCAACTGCTGAAAGCAGCCAACCTCAATTCTCGTTCGATGCCCACCCAGCCAGAGGGTGAACCATCAAATTGTCACATGCTTTGACCTGCCAGTCGCCCGGGGCGCCTTCCAGATCCACCGCATGTGGCATTTGTGCAAACACAGCACTTCCAGAGCCCGTCATCCTGGGTTGCAACCCGCGCTGTTCAAGCCATTGAAGGGCTCGCTTCACATCGGGGCACAGTGCCTCGGCAACTGGCTGCAGGTCATTTCGACCGAAGTCAAAGTGTGTTGCAGCAAAGCCTAAGATTGTAGCACACTCAGAATCGCGTTTCAGGTTCGGCGAAGAAAAAATTGCTTTTGTCTCCAGACCTGCTGCGGGCTTGACGACCGCGAAGCGCGCTTGCGGAAGTTGCTGTGCATTCTCAAGCGGCGCTATTGTCTCACCAATTCCTTCGACAAAAGCGTTCGCGCCGCATAAAAAAAACGGAACGTCGGCACCCAGCGCCAGGCCGATCTTCTGCAGCGCCTGGCGCGAGAGGTTCAAACCCCACAGGCGGTTCAGCGCCAGCAGCGTGCTGGCCGCGTCCGATGAACCGCCACCCATGCCGGCCTGGGCGGGCACGCGCTTCATGACGCCGATGTGCGCCCCCTGGGTACAGCCCGTGGCCGATTGCAGCGCATGCGCAGCGCGCAGCACCAGGTCCATCTCGGGCAGGGGCGGGCCCAGGTCCTCGCGGCTCAGCGCGCCGTCCGGTCGGCGCTCGAAGTGCAGCGTGTCGCACCAGTCGATGAGCATGAACACCGACTGCAGCAGGTGGTAGCCATCGAGCCGCCGGCCCGTGATGTGCAGAAAAAGGTTGAGCTTGGCCGGAGCCGGTACGTCGTACAGGGCTTGCATGGAAAAAGTGGGAAGGGCGCAGCGAGCGCTCAGCGGCTGAACGCGATGCGCAGTGTGGCCTCGGGGGCGGGGTCGTGGCGGCGCGCTATCAGCCGGCCCTCGGCGCTGCCCGAGAGGTCGGCCTGCCAGCCGGTGGCCGAGGCCTGGTTGCCATTGAGCCACTCGAAGATGGCGGCCACCGGGATGGCGGTGCCGGTGGCTTCGCGCAGCAATTCGTCCAGCGAGGTGGACTCGCGCCGCTCCTGCCCGGTGGTGAGCTGGGCCCGGCCATCCTCCCACTGCAGGCGCGCCAGGGTATTGCCCAGCGGGCTGGTCAGCACCAGTTCGCCCTTGCCGGGGTTGCCCTGCAGGTCGAACAGCGAGGAGAAGGATTGCGATGCCTGGCCCTCCACCTGCAGCGACAGGCGGCCCGACCACGACGCAGCGCCAGCCTCGGGGGCACGGGCCGGCTGGGCGCAGCCCGTGAGCCACAGGGTGCAGGCCAGGGCCAGCCACGCCATCCACTGGCGCAGCGGCAGGCCATCGCCCTGCCCCGTGGCGGTGCTGCCCGTGCCGCGCATCAGGGCCTGGCCCCCAGGCGCTTGAGGGTTTCCTTGAGGCTGTCGTTCTCGGGGTTCAGGCGCAGGCCTTCACGCCAGATGCCCAGGGCCTTGTCACGCTCGCCCATGCTCCAGACCACTTCGCCCAGGTGGGCGGCGATCTCGGCGTCGGGCCGGGCCTTGAAGGCGGTCTCGAGCAGGTTGCGCGCCTTGGCCTTGTTGCCCATGCGGAACTCCACCCAGCCCAGGCTGTCGGTGATGAAGGGGTCGCCCGGGGCCAGCTCCAGGGCCTTGGTGATCAGTTGCCGGGCCTCCGGCAGGCGCTGGCCGCGCTCGGCCAGCGAGTAGCCCAGTGCGTTGTAGGCATGGTGGTACTCGGGCTGGCGCGCGATGATCTGGCGCAGCAGCTTTTCCATGGTGTCGAACTGGCCCACCTTCTCGGCCAGCATGGCCTGGTCGTAGAGCAGTTCGCCGTCCTCGGGGGCCAGGGCCACCAGCTCGGTCTGTACTTCCAGGGCTTCCTTGAACAGGCGCTGGTCGCGCAGCAGCTGGACCTCGGCCAGCAGCTTCATGCGCTTGTCGTCCTCGGTCACGCCGGGCAGGGCGCGCAGCAGCGCGCGCGCCTGGGCGATCTTGCCCTGCTTGGCCAGCAGCGAGGCGCGGCGGCTCTGGGCGCTGAACAGCTCGCTCGAATTCTCGATGCGGGCCAGCCAGCCTTCGGCTGCGGCGAAATCGCCTTTTTTCTCGGCGATCTGCGCGTACAGCAAGTAGGCCTGGTTCAGGCTGCGCTGGCGCGCGTCGCGGTTGATGTCCGGGCCGTCGATGAGCGTGAGAAAGCGCTTGAGCGAGGTTTCGGACAGCTCCAGGCGGTTGTCCTGTAGTTGCAGGGTGGCCAGGATCAGCCAAGGCTCGGGCAGGTCGGGCTTGGCGCGGGTCACGGCCTCCAGCTGGGTCTTGGCCTCGCCGTACTTTTGCTGGCCCAGCAGCAAGCGCGCGTAGGCCATCTGCATCTCGGGCGCGGCCTGCGGCTGGCTGGCGAAATAGCGAGTCACCAGCGCTTCCCCTTCGGGCACGCTCTCTTCCTGCAGCTCCATGCCCAGGCGGGCGGGGCCTTCGCTGCCGGGGTCCAGGTTCTGGGCGGCGCGGGCGCTGGCCAGCGCGCCGGTCTTGTCTCCGGCCGCCAGGCGCACGCGCCCGATGGCAATGTGCGCGGCCGCCGCATTGGCCGGCTTGGCCAACTCGTCCACCAGGGCCTGTTCGACCACCCTGGCGGCCAGGGGCTTGTCGCTGGCGCGCGCGAACATCTGGGGCACGATGCCCAGGATGGTGGGCTTGGCCTGGATCGGCGCCTGGGCCAGTTCCTGGCGCAGCAATTCCGGCGTCTCCCCGATGCGGTTCAGTGCGATCAGGATCTGCAGCACGTAGCGGTTGGCCTCGCGCGAGTCCGGCTGGGCGTCGCGCCAGGCCTTGGCCGCCGCCAGCGCATGGTCGCCCGCGCGCGACTGCAGGGCCATGTCGGCGGCTCGCTGGTACAGCTGGGGGTTGTTGGTGCGCCGCGCCGCTTCCAGCATCAGGGCGTAGCCCGTGCCCGCCTCGCCGGTGCGGGCGTTGATCTCGCCCATGAGGATTTCGTAGAACAGCTCCGCATCCAGCGCGGGGTTGCTGGAAGGGGCGTCGCCGGGTGCCGGTTCGGCCGCTGGGGGCGTTGCAGTGCCCGGTGGCTGCTGCGCGTGGCCCGCACAGGCCGCTGCTGCCAAAGCAACTGTCAATACGGCCGACCGAAAGTAGTTTGAAGGCTCCATCGACCCATAATAATCCATGCATGACAACCTGTTTGTGGGGGCTTTGGATGCCTGAGTTGCCCGAAGTGGAAGTAACACGGCGCAGTTTTGCGCAGGCCATCGCCGGCGCGCGCGTCACGGGTGTGCGCCTGGGCAAGCCGCTGCGCTGGCCGCTCGGGGCCGAGGCCGATGCCCTGGTCGGGCGCAGCGTCCTGGGCGTGCGCCGCCGGGGCAAGTACCTGCTGGTGGACCTGGACGAGGGCATCCTGCTGGTGCACCTGGGCATGTCCGGCAGCCTGCGCTTTGCCCACGGCCTGCCGCCGCCGGGTACGCACGACCATTTCGATCTGGTCACCACCCAGGGAACGCTGCGCCTGCACGATCCACGGCGCTTCGGCGCCGTGGTGCATGCCGGGGACGAGGCCGATGATGTGGCGCACAAGCTGCTCGGCGGCCTGGGGCTGGAGCCCCTGTCCGACGATTTCACCCTGGAGGCCTTCAGCCGGGGCATCAAGGCCGGCCGCGCGCCCATCAAGCAGGTGCTGCTGGCGGGCAAGGTGGTGGTGGGGGTCGGTAACATCTATGCGTCGGAGGTACTGTTTCTGTCGGGTATTCGCCCGGAGACGCGGTCGGCCCGCATCGGCCCCGCCAGGATGGGGCGGCTGCACGCCGCCATCCGCCAGGTGCTGGCGCGCGCCGTGGAGCTCGGGGGGAGCACGCTCAAGGATTTTTCCAATGCCGACGGCGCCTATGGCAGCTACCAGGCCCATGCCAACGTGTACGGGCGCGAGGGGGCGCCCTGCAAGGTCTGCGGCACGCCCATCCGGGCGCTGCGCCAGGGCCAGCGCAGCAGCTTTTTCTGCCCCCGGTGCCAGCGCGCCTGAGGCAAAAAGGAGGCCGCAGTGCGCCAAAAGTGGCGCATTCGGCCCACACCACGGTGTGAACACCGGTTCAAAAACACGCTCTTGCGGACCTAAGCACCATCCACAGCTATGGCTGGCGGACAGTCGATGCTATATTTTGTTCAGTTCAGAAACAGTCGTTATCGAACACCGGGAGCAAAGTGGGACCTTCATTCAACGAGCAGTTTGACCAGCATGGCGCGTGGCGGCGTGCGTTCGCCCAGCAGCTCAAGCAGCTGGCCGAGTGGATGGCTTCGCACGAGTTGATGGACGCATCCGTCCAGGAGCGCCTGCAGCGCCTGGAAAGCCAGGTCCGCACCGACAAGGTGATGGTCGCGTTCGTTGCCGAGTTCTCACGCGGCAAATCCGAGCTGATCAACGCGATCTTCTTCGCCGACTATGGCCGGCGCATCATGCCCGCCAGCGCGGGGCGCACCACGATGTGTCCTACCGAACTGGGCTACGACGCCGACTTCGCACCCAGCCTGCGCCTGTTGCCCATCGAGACGCGCCTGCAGATGCACGGCCTGGCCGAGTGGCGCCTGAGGCCCGAGCGGTGGCAGGAAATCCCGCTGGACGTGAACGATCCCGACCAGATCGCCAAGGCCTTGGAGAAGGTGGCCGAAGTGCGCCGCGTGAGCCTGGACAACGCCCGGGCGCTGGGTTTCTGGCATGACGACCTGGTGGACGAGAACCCGATTCCCGACGCCAACGGCCTGATCGAGGTGCCGATGTGGCGCCACGCCATCATCAACATCCCGCATCCCCTGCTCAAGCAGGGGCTGGTGATTCTGGATACCCCGGGCCTGAACGCCGTGGGCGCAGAGCCCGAGCTCACGGTGAACCTGATTCCCCAGGCCCATGCCGTGGTGTTCATCCTGAGCGCTGATACCGGGGTGACGCGTTCGGACCTGTCCATCTGGCGCGAGCACCTGGCCACCTCGGCCGAGAGCCTGGACGGCCGGCTGGTCGTGCTCAACAAGATCGACACCCTGTGGGATTCGCTCAATTCCGCCGAGCAGATCCAGGCGCAGATGGAGCGCCAAGTCTCCACCGCGGCCGACATGCTGGGCGTGGCCCACGACAAGGTGGTGCCCGTGTCCGCCCAGAAGGGCCTGGTGGCCAAGATATCGGCCGACGACCTGCTGCTGGAGACCAGCGGCCTGCCGGTGCTCGAAGAGGCGCTGGCCAAGGGCATCATGGGACAGCGCCAGGCCATCCTGCGCGCGGCCGTGGCCACGGGTGTGGCCGGCCTGCGCGCCGAGACCGGGCGCGTCATCAACATCCGCCGGCGCGACCTGGACGACCAGATGGCCGAGCTGCGCAGCCTGCGCGGCAAGAACGCTTCGGTCATCGAGTCCATGCGCCAGCGCATCGAGCAGGAGCAGCACGAGTTCGACCTCTCCGCCTCCAAGATCCAGGCGGTGCGTGCCGTGCACCTCAAGCTCCTGCGCGACGTGTTCCAGCAACTGGGCTCCAAGGCGCTCAAGGTGGAACTGGCCGAGCTGGCCCAGCTGCTGCAGCAAAAGGGTCTCAAGCTCGGCGTCAAGAAGATCTACATGCAGACCTTCGACAAGCTGCGCGGTACGCTGGACAAGGCCCAGGCCTCGGGCACCGAGATCCAGGCCATGCTGGGCGGCACCTTCCGCCAGCTCAATGCCGAGTTCGGCTTCTCGCTGCAGGTGCCGCCGCCGCCGCAGCTCGAGCACTTCGGGCACGACCTGTCGCAGATCGAGCAGAGCCACCTGCAGTACCTGGGCCTGGGCAATTCGCTCAAGCTGGCCCAGCCCGAGTTTTCCGAACGCCTGGTGCGCGCCCTGGCCATGCGCCTGCGCACGGTGTATGAATCCGCTGCCAATGACCTGGAGCTGTGGAGCAAGTCCGCCACCGCACAGCTCGACGCGCAGCTGCGCGAACGCCGCCGCAGCTTTGCCCGCCGCATGGAGGCGGTGGACCGCATCCAGCAGGCCGCCAGCGGGCTGGTGGAGCGCATCGCGGAGATCGAGGAGGGCGAGGGCGAGCTGATCCAGCTTGAGCACCGCCTGCAGGAGCTGACTTCGCAGCTGATCGCGCCGCTCGACGCCGATCCGGCCGTGATCGAAGAGTCCGCCGTGGACGTGGCCTTGCCGCTTCCATGAGTGTGGCGGCTGGGGAGGTCGCCCGGCGCGTGGTGCGCTGGCAGGCGACGGCCGGGCGCAACCACCTGCCCTGGCAGAACACGCGCGACCCGTACCGGGTCTGGCTGTCCGAGATCATGCTGCAGCAGACCCAGGTGAGCACGGTGCTGGGCTACTACGCGCGCTTCCTGGAGCGATTCCCCGACGTGCAGGCCCTGGCCCGCGCACCGCAGGATGAGGTCATGGGCCTGTGGAGCGGCCTGGGCTACTACAGCCGGGCGCGCAACCTGCACGCCTGCGCCCAGGCCGTGGTGGCCCTGCATGGCGGTGCTTTTCCGCGCACGGCCGAGGTGCTGGCCACCCTGCCGGGCATAGGCCGGTCCACGGCCGGCGCCATCGCATCCTTCTGCTTTGCCGAACGCACGCCCATCCTCGACGCCAACGTGCGCCGCGTCCTCACGCGGGTGCTGGGTTTCGATGCCGACCTGGCGGTGGCGAAGAACGAGCGCCTGCTGTGGGACGAAGCCGAGGCGCTGCTGCCCACGGACGACCTCGCCAACGCGATGCCGCGCTACACCCAGGGCTTGATGGACCTGGGCGCTTCGCTGTGCAGCCCGCGCGCGCCCGATTGCCCGCCCTGCCCGCTGGTGGACATCTGCGTGGCCGGCCAGGCGGGCGATGCCGAGCGCTACCCGGTGCGCACGCGCAAGCTCAAGCGCCGGGCTGAATCGTGGTGGCTGCTGGTGATGCGCGACGCGCAAGGCCGTGTCTGGCTGGAGCGCCGGCCCGATTCGGGCATCTGGGCCGGACTGTTCTGCCTGCCGGTGTTCGCCGACGAGGCGCACCTGCACGACCATCTGGCGCACCTGCCCGCTCCGGTGGCCCCGGGGCAGACCGAGGCACTGGGCGCCTTCCTGCATGTGCTGACCCATCGGGATTTGCACCTGCACCCCGTGGTGCTCAGCGTGCCCATGGACCGCGAAGCGACCGGGGAGGGCGGCTGGTACGGCGCCAGCGAGTGGGAAGCCATGGGGCTGCCTGCGCCCATCCGCAAGCTGCTGGGAAATCTGTTCGGCGGCCTGTTGTAAGGCGCCGGGTCAGCGCCCGTCCAGCTCGCGGTGGCGTCGCAGCGTGGCCCAGCGCCGGCCAAAGGCCTCGGCCAGCCGCTCCACCAGGTACACCGAGCGGTGCTGGCCACCTGTGCAGCCAATGGCCACCGTCACGTAGCTGCGGTGGTTGCGGTCCAGCATCTCCAGCCAGTGCGCCAGAAAGCCTTCGATGTGGCTTTGCATCAGCGCCACATCGGGTTGCGCACGCAGGAAATCGGCCACGGGGGCATCCAGTCCGGTTTTCTCGCGCAGCTCGGGTTCGTAATGCGGATTGGGCAGCATGCGCACGTCGAACACGTAGTCCGAATCCACGGGCAGGCCGCGCTTGAAGGCGAAGGACTGGAACACCAGGGTCAGCTGCCCGGGTGCGGTCGCCATCAAGGTCTTTACGTAACTTTGCAATTGCGAGGCACGGATGGCGCTGGTGTCGATGACGTGCGCCTCCTCGCGCAATTCGGCCAGCAGTTCCCGCTCCAGCTCGATGATCTGCACCAGCGCGCGCCGGCCCTGCTTGAGCGCATCGGGGGTCAGCTCGTCATGCGACAGCGGGTGGCGCCGGCGCGTTTCGGAAAAGCGCCGCACCAGGGTGTCGATGGTCGCGTCCAGGAACAGCGAGTGCACCACCACGCCCTGTTTGCGCAGCCGGTCAAGTTCCAGCGGCACCAGCGGCAGCGAGGTGGCGCTGCGCACGTCCATGGCGATGGCCACGCGGTTGCCATGGTGGCGGTGCTCCAGCGCCACGAAGGCCGGCAGCAGTTCGGGCGGCAGGTTGTCCACGCAGTAGTAGCCCGCATCCTCCAGGGCATGCAGGGCCACCGACTTGCCCGAACCGGACATGCCGGTGATCAGCACGATCTCAAGCGCCATCGGTCTGCTTCCTCTTCTTGGATCGGCGAGCGGGGGCGGCGGGCGGCGCGATGGCCAGCATCTCGCGCGCGTGGGCCACGGTCGCCTTGCTGGAGGCATCGCCGCCCAGCATGCGCGCCATCTCGGCAATGCGGTCCTCGCCCTGCACGGCCACTACCTGGCTGGCCGTGCCCCGGGCGCTGCTGCGCTTGGAGACCAGCAGGTGGTGGTCGGCGCGCGCGGCCACCTTGGGCAAATGGGTGACGGTGAGCACCTGGCGGTCGCGCCCGAGCTGCTGCATGAGCCGTCCCACGGTGTCGGCCACGGCCCCGCCCACGCCCGAGTCCACCTCGTCGAAGATCAGGGTGGGCGCCTCGCCCAGGGCGCTGGTGGTGACGGCGATGGCCAGCGAAATGCGCGACAGCTCGCCGCCCGAGGCCACCTTGCCGATGGGCCGGGGGCTCGTGCCCGGGTGGCCGGCCACGAGAAAGGCGACGTCGTCCGTGCCGTGGGCGGTGGGCTCGGCCAGCTTGTCCAGGGCCACCGCGAACTGGCCGCCGGCCATGCCCAGGCCCTGCATGGCCTGGGTGATGGCGGCCGACAGCCGGGGCGCCCCCTTGGCCCGCGCCAGCGACAGGGCGCGCGCCGCGGCCTGGTAGGCCCGGGCACTGGCGGCCTCGGCCTTTTCCAGGGCCCCCAGGTCGGCCGCGGCGTCGAGCCGCTGCAGCTCGGCCTTCCAGCCGTGCAGCAAGGCGGGCAGCTCCACCGGACTGCGCTTGTAGCGCCGCGCCAGCGTCATCCACAGCGACAGGCGCGCATCCACGGCGGCCAGGCGCTCGGGGTCCAGGTCGTTGTGGCGCAGATAGGCGTGCAGCGAATGCACCACATCCCCGGCCTGGGCCACGGCGGAGTTGAGGATGTCGGCGGCGCTGGCGAACTCGGCTTCCAGGTGCTCATGGCCCTGCAGCAGGTCTTGCGCACGCGACAGGCCGTCGAGCGCTCCGCCCCCGCCTTCTGCGTCGCCGCCCGTGAGGGCTGCAATGGCGGCGTTGGCCGCGTCCATCAGCGCCGAGGCGTTGGACAGGCGCTTGTGCTGGGCGTCGAGCTCGGGCCATTCGTCATCGCCCGGGGCCAGCTTGTCCACTTCGGCGATCTGCCACTGCAGGCGCTCGCGCTCCTGCTGCAGGGTGGCCTGCGCGGCGCGCGCCTGGGCCAGGGCCTTCTGGTCCTGACGCCACTGGTTCCAGCGCTCCACTGTGGGGCGGTCGCTGGTGCCGGCGTAGGCGTCGAGCAGGCCGCGCACCGATTCGGGCCGGGTCAGGCTCTGCCAGGCGTGCTGGCCGTGGATGTCGAGCAGCAGCTCGCCCAGCGCGCGCAGCTGTGTGGCCGTGGCGGGCGTGCCGTTGATCCAGCCGCGGCTCTTGCCCTGGGTGTCCACCGTGCGGCGCAGCAACAGCAAGTCCTCGCCCTCGAGCCCGGCCTCTTCGAGCCAGGGGCGGATATGGGCCGGGGCGTCGAATTCCGCGCACACATCGGTGCGGGCGCATCCCTCGCGCACCAGGGCGGCATCGGCGCGGGCGCCGAGCACCAGCTGAACGGCGTCGATCAGGATGGATTTGCCAGCGCCGGTCTCGCCGGTGAGCACGGTGAATCCGCCCTGAAGCTCCAGCTCCAGCGCCTCGACGATGACGAAATCACGCAGCGTGATGCGCCTCAGGGCCATGGTCAGGAGCCCCCTTCGTTCCAGCGCAGCTTCTTGCGCAGGGTGGCGAAGTAGTTCCAGCCCAGCGGGTGCAGAAAGCGCACGCAGTGCTCGGAGCGCTGCACCAGGATGCGGTCGCCGTGCAGCAGCGAGGCCAGCGACTGCATGTCGAAGTTGGCACTCACGTCGCGGCCGCTGACCACCTCGACCGCGATCTCGGTCGCGTCCGAGAGCACGATGGGGCGGTTGGACAGGGTGTGCGGCGCAATCGGCACCAGCACCCAGCCGGGAATCGAGGGGTGCAGCATGGGGCCGCCGGCCGACAGCGCATACGCCGTGGAGCCTGTCGGAGAGGCGATGATCAGGCCGTCGGCGCGCTGGTTGGCCACGAAGCGGCCGCCCACCTCCACGCGCAGCTCCACCATGCCCGAGGTGGCGCCCCGGTTCACCACCACGTCGTTCATGGCCAGGGCCTCGAAGACCACCTGGCCATCGCGCACCACGCGGGCATGCATCAGCGGGCGCAGGTCCTCCTCGTACTCCCCTTGCAGCATGGGGGGCAGGGTGGTCTGGTAGGTGCCGAAGGGGATGTCGGTGATGAAGCCCAGCCGCCCCTGGTTGATGCCGATCAACGGGGTCCTGTGGCGCGCCAGTTGCCGGCCTATGCCCAGCATGGTGCCGTCGCCGCCGACCACCAGACCCAGGTCGCAGCGCGCGCCGATGGTGTCCACGTCCATGGCCGGGTAGTCGCCCAGGCCGCTGTTGGCTGCGGTCTCGGACTCCAGCACCACAGAGCAGCCCTGGCTCTGCAGGAACTGGGCGATGTCCTGCAGGGCCTGGCGCGAGGCCTCGGTCATGGTCGAGCCCGTGGCCGAGGCATGCTGGTATTTGCCGATCAGCGCGACATGGCGGAAATTGGACGTCATCGCGAAATTACATCATTGTTGTTGGAACACGGGGATCCGGCGGGGCCTTGTACCTGGTGAACGGTGGCCGCGCGGGTGCCCATTGCCCGATGCTAGTGCATCCCGTGGGATGCTTGTGCGCACAACGATAGGCGAAACCCGACAGAGATCGGGCTGCTTCCCTCATTAAAATCAGGTCCATGATGGATGACCGTGCCAAGTTGCTGCTCAAGGCGCTCGTGGAGCGTTACATAGCCGATGGCCAGCCCATTGGCTCGCGCACGCTGTCGCGCGCCTCGGGCATGGACCTGTCGCCGGCCACCATCCGCAACGTGATGGCCGATCTGGAGGACCTGGGCCTGATCGCCAGCCCGCACACCTCTGCCGGGCGCATTCCCACGGCCAAGGGCTACCGGCTTTTCGTGGACACCATGCTGACCGTGCAGCGTGACCCCTTGATTTCACCCCCGCTGGCGCCAGAGCAGCCGCAGAAGGTCATCGCCAACGCGGCCAACCTGCTGTCCAACCTCTCGCAGTTCGTGGGTGTTGTCATGGCGCCACGGCGCACTTCGGTGTTCCGGCACATCGAATTCCTCAGGCTGTCGGAGCGGCGCTTCCTGGTGATCATCGTCTCGCCCGAGGGCGACGTGCAGAACCGGGTGATCTTCACCGACATCGACCACTCCCAGTCGCAACTGGTCGAGGCCGCCAATTTCCTCAACGCCAACTACGCAGGCCTGGCCATGGAGCAGGTGCGCGAGCGCCTCAAGTCCGAGGTGGACGCGCTGCGCGGCGAGATCGGCTCGCTCATGCAGGCCGCCGTGAACGTGGGCTCCGAGGGCGAGGCCCAGGACGAGGTGGTCATCTCCGGCGAGCGCAACCTGCTGGCCGTGAGCGACTTTTCCAGCGACATGGGCAATTTGCGCCGGGCGTTCGATCTGTTCGAGCAGAAGACACAGATCCTGCGCCTGCTCGATTTCTCCAACCAGGCCGAGGGCGTGCGCATTTACATTGGTGGCGAAAGCCAGGTGGTGCCGTTCGAAGAGCTGTCCGTGGTCAGCGCGCCCTACGAGGTGGACGGCAAGGTGGTGGGCACCCTGGGCGTGATCGGCCCCACCCGCATGCCCTATGACCGCATGATCCAGATCGTGGACATCACCTCCAAGCTGGTCTCCAACGCGCTCAGCCACCGCCGCTGAGCCGCTGGATACCCCTACAATACCGTGTGCCCCATCTTTGGTCAGGTACAGGGGGCGTTAGCTCAGTTGGTTAGAGCAGAGGACTCATAATCCTTTGGTCGCGGGTTCAAGTCCCTCACGCCCTACCAGTAAACTCAGGAATGCCTGCTATCGAATAGATATCAGGCTTTTGTTTTTCAAGATTTCGTTGCCGTATGGTTGCCGTTCGTTGGTGGCAGTTCGCTTTGGCTACGGCAACCTGCGCGGTCGCAAGCCTGAGCTGCAGCCCAGCGGCGCCGAGGTGTGGGACATCAGCATCACTGACAGCCACCGCTGCGGTGGGCCTGATTTCGGCAACTGGGCTGCGATGAGGGACACCGTGCAGCCATTTAGCAGGGCAGATACGCCAGAACGAGCCCGGCGCTTTGCTCGAGGCTTGGCATTTAGGTGGCGCTACGGCGGGAAGCCCGGCAGCAGGCCGGACCGACCCAGCGCGCGGCCGCGGGCACGAGACTGACTGCGGCGGCTCACGCTGGCGCAGATCGCAGCTGGGTACTTCAATCGGGCGAATGACCGAATGGAGGTCGCGCAGCTAGATCAGGAGCGCGCCACCACGCCACAGGCCCAGCGCACCGCGCCCGTGCGCGCCTGTTGGCGCTGACGGGGAAGACAGATTAAGACACTTAGGCACACTCGCCCGGCGAGCAGACGGCGGACGCGAAGACGGGCCCTGCCTATACGCTGCCGGCTAAATTACAAACGGCGCAAGGGGGGCGCGGACGAAATCGGCACTGGCTTGGCGGCCAGCCACACCGACGAGAGCACCGTGGTAGTGGGACAGGTGTACGAAATCGCCCGCGGCCTCGCATGGTTGGACGACAAGCAGTTCGTAGCAGTCTGATACGCCACTTGGCGGGCGGGAACGCTTCGTCGAAAGAGAACGCCTTCGGCTGTCAGGAGCGGCCGCGTCTGGAATGTGCGGCGTGAAAGCCGGTGCCGGCGTGGTGGCAGCCGGTGCGACTGGGGGAAACACTACCGCCATCTTTGGCGGAGGCAGGTCGCCAGGCGCTCGCGCACCGACCCATGCCAGCGCCCAGGCCAACCTTGCCGCTTATTTCTGGGGTCCAGCGTCAGCAGCGTTGGGGGCAGCAGCACCCTAGCAATCTGCCAGCCGCGCGAAGTCTCCGTGCGGTACTCGCGGCTAGGCGGCCATTTCAAGAAGGACGCGACCCAGTGCGACAGCAGGCCCACCACCGGCACCAACATCGGCATCGGCATCGGCATCGGCATCGGCATCGGCATCGGCGTCAGCATCAGCATCAGCATCAGCATCAGCATCAGCATCAGCATCAGCATCAGCATCAGCATCAGCATCAGCATCAGCAGGGCCCAGGCGCCGTTGAAGCCGGCGCGTCGCCGGGTCGCCACGAGGGCGCGACAAGAAGCGCCATAAAAGGCGCGATCATCAGTAGGACAATGAACCAGTGTGTGGGGTTGAACGTTCCCACGGTTGGGCTGCGACGTTCAACAATGTAGCAGTGATCGCATCGATCATTGCCAGTGCTGCTTACTTCATAATGGCCGAACTGTGGAGGGGCGACATGACAAGTGAAGTTCTAATTCTGAATAAGCGGGCAATCGTTATCGGCGCAGATAGTGCTGTGACAACCTCTGGGGGAGAGCACCCTCGCTATTCAAAGACTGCAAACAAGATTTTTGAATTAAGTCAGAACGGAAATGTAGCGGCTGCTATTTATGAGGGTGCATCGGTGGATGGAGTGCCATGGGAATTGGCTCTGAAGATATTTCGGAGTCAACTTGGTGGTGCCAAATTTGACTACGCAGGCGAATATGGTTCTGCACTTCTGACATATCTAAATGCCAATTCGAAACTGTTTCCAAAAACATTAAGAGACGCTTGGATTCAAAGTCAATTCGATGATGCACTAAAAGCCTTGTTTCAAGAGGCGGTGCGCATAGAACCAAAAGTGTTCGATAAGTCAGTTCCAGATGCTGATAGGACTCAATGTGGAATGCAGCCTCTAACGAGATCGATCGGATTCTCACTGCAAATGATGTCGCGGCGTCGTTAACGAAAGCCCCCTTGGATGCTTTGCTAGCCGATATTGAACCCTGGAGAGTAAGGGCGGAAGGTCAACTCTCACTGGTCCCTGAATTTGCCATCATTGACCCGCTAGCGCTTTCTCAACTAGCGCACAGGCTTAGATGGAAAAGTGGTCAGTGTTGTCGGTTGAATTTACCGACGGGAGAATTGTCCGTGTCGATCTCCCTGCAATCTTCGAAACCGAAGAAGAGGCGCTGACGCATGCCCGCTCTTGGGTGTGCACTCTGAGCGGACTGCCTTACGAGTAGCCCTCCACGTTTGGGGAGGAAGTGAGCAGTAAGCAGTAAATTCGTGAGGTGAAACGATGGACGGGTCGAGAATTGTTGGGGACCACCTGGTCGATTGGGCAAGTGCGCACGGCCCTACGCTGCGTTGGATGGCTGGCGTTCTTCGGCTCGAACAGCATGACCGGAACGGTGGCGCGGTGTCGCGGGCGACGTGCAACGCGGCCTGGGCCGATGGTCGGGAACGCTGCTCACCGACCGCTATGGCGGCTACGACAGCGTGATCGATCCCCGCATCCATCCCGACCGTCTCAGCGCGGGATGTGTTGCCCATGCGCGTCGGAAGTTCGATGAACTGGCTCGCGATGGCACAAGCCCAATCGGAGACGAGACGATACGGCGCTATGCGCAAATTTATGCGGTCGAGGCAGAGCTCAAGGACATGAGCGAGGGCGAGCGCAGGGCCCAGCGGCAGGAACTCGCCAAGCCGCTCTGGAACAAGCTCAAGACGTGGCTCGCACTCGAACGGCGGCTGGTCGCGGACGGTGGCGGCGCAGCGGGCGCCATCGACTACACACTGGGCCACTGGAGCCCGCTGACGCAGTACCTCGAAGACGGCGCGGTCGCGATCGACAACAACCACCTGGGACGGCAGATCAAGCCGTGGGCCATGGGGCGCCGGGCATGGCTCTTCGCCGGCAGTGAACTCGCCGGTCAGCGCACGGCCATCGTGATGAGCCTGGTGCAGTCGGCACGGCTCAACGGGCATGATCCCTGGGCCTACCTGCGCGACGTGCTGCAGCGCCTGCCGACGCAGCGCAGCAGCCAACTCGAGGACTTGCTGCCGCACCGATGGCAACCGGCGTCCGACGCGGCGCCATGACCTTGTTGACGCAGGCCGTGATGGTCCGGGCGACCATCGAGGTCAACCGCATGAGCGCGCAACAGAAGGTTGCACTGGCCGACGACATCCACGCCCGCCAGCCAAACTTGCTCGCCTCAATCCTCGTGTTGCCCCGCTACGGGGTCGACATGCTGCAGCTTGAGGTGCCAATCCACGTCTTGCTGGTTGCGTTCCAGGCAATGAAGCACTGCGGGTACGCCTTGCCAACGATCTCTGATGACGTCCAGGAAGCCTGCTTGCAACGGCTGACGGCGACGATGAGGTTCACCGAAGGCGTGCCGCCAGACCTAGTCGAGCAGATGATCACGAAGTCTTGCATCGACCACCCGGAGCGGTACCTGCTCGCGTTTGTGTACGGCCACCTGGGCGAGCACGACCTGCTGCGCGTGAGAACTGATGCCGAGAAGTACCTACTGCTGGCCTGCCTCAACCTCGTTGAATGCGTGGCCTACATCGGAGCACGCCTGCAGGCCAAATGAGCTGCATGCCCTCGATCAAGATGGGTTAACTGGACGCTCACGGTGCTTATGGCATATCGCCCGTCTCTTCGTCATCGAACATACGGAACACCATGCGAGCTCTTACCTATCAAGGCGCCAAGGATGTACGCGTCGAAACCGTTCCCGATCCCATCATGGTCACCGATGACGACATCCTACTGCGCGTGACGGCCACGGCCATCTGCGGCTCGGATCTGCACATCTACCGCGGCAAGTTCCCGGGGATGAAGGACGGACGTGCTGGATCGCTTGCCCACTCACCCGGCCAGTCGGATCGGTGAGCTGCAGCCGCATCGCTGGTCACCGCGAGCCTGACATCACAACCCTGGGCCCCACCCGTCGAGATGCCTTCGGCAGCCGCTTACACTTCAAGAGCTGACATGTACACCCAGCGCGAAGCGCATGTCTCCTGGGGCGCGAGGGCGACGCGCTGCACCTACGGTGTGAACCTGCGGCACCACCGAAACCGTGGCCGACCACGCGCAAGGAGAGCAGCCGACCCACTTCCTGTTTCAGCCGTCGCTGCCCTTCGGCTGGGCCAGGATGCGGTGCCACGGCTGCGGGGAGCATTCGGAGCGTCGGCTCCTCTTTTCAGATTGAAATTTGCGTGGTTTCAGGAACTGCAATGCGCGCGGGACTTCGTTCACCATTCCAACCACCACCAAGGGACATCATTGGCCGCGGCGCTTTCAGTGCACCGCCTGATGCCTGCGTCATCCAGTTGCCTTCGTATATCCTCGTTTTCGATGAAGACCTTGCCGTTAGCAACGGCGTACCACTGGAAGCCCTTGGTGCGTGCTCCCGCCTCTACCTGACCGCACAAAATGCCTTCGGTCGTCCAATTTCCCACGTACAGCTCGTTTTTGAAAACAGGGGACTTTGGGTTGCCCAGGCTTGCCAGCACGGGCTTGCGCAGTTCAGATACCAAGTAGGTACGATACATCGCTGCCAGACCGAAGCCCGCGACTGCCATTAACGCCACTGCCAAGACTCTACGCATTGAGGGCACCTCTCATGCCTCCATGCTAAGCAAGCTTCTGGCGCGGAATGTCGGAGAACGGAAGGAGCGTGTCGGGTGAAATTCCGACACGGCAAGGTCGAATCAGAAGTCACTCTTGTGCATGATCGAACCGAACTCGATTCTTGAGCAAATCGTAAGAAGGCAGCTTCCCGTGTTTGTGCACGAGCCACTGCACCTTTTGGCGGTGGCAGAACTAAAGGCGCAAGGGTGCCTGCAGGCATCCGAACATACGGATCATATGGGGCGGCCGGGACTGCTGGTCACTGCGTTCACTGAGAAGGTGAACGCTTGGCGCACGGCGCGAGTGGGGATTCAAGCGGCGGAAAATAACCGATAAGCGTGCATTTTTTTGCCCTATGAACCTCGCTATAGGGACGCGAAATCTGACGGTTCGTTGTCGCGCCATTGGCCGCGATGAATGCGGCGCTTGGCAGTCGCAATAGCTGTGACATTGGCCGCTTGTTCCGAGTCGTGCTTCAAAGGCCAGCCCCACATCTCGACTTCGGTGGCACCATCGTCAGCATAGAGCAGCGCTCTTGAGTGCCACATGCCGTCAGACTGTTCAACTGAAGCGGTAACGATAGTCACTCCCAAAAAACTTCCCACCATACATCCTCCATTGCTGCAGAGCCCATAGCTGCTTCGACGTTTGGCCGCCCGGCAGAGGCCCAGTCATTGCCCAAGAAAACCCCGACTCGCGACCGGGCAGTTTTTTTATTACTATGTAGTCATAGGCATTGGGTGAAAAACATGGTGCTAAGGTACTTGATGGCTTTGACGACGACAGAACTTCCCTGTGTGGTCACGAACGCTGAAGAGGTGGCACTGATAAGAGGGCTGGCAGGCTCAGGCTGGGTGCTTGCCGAGTTCAAAAGTTCATTGGATGGGGTGCAATGCGCCGAGGTGCACGCTGTGACGTGGGCGGGGCACTTCGTGCTCAAAGCACTTGCGGAGCGTGTCAGCGCACCCCCGCCTTCGGACCCGTCACTTTAGGTGTTTGGTCTGCCAGCAGACGGGAAGTTTCAAGTTTCACGAGTCGAAGATACTCGCGAAGGCGCTCGGCAGCCTCACGCTGAAGGATCTGGACTACCTTTTGCTGCGCTATTACGTCGAAAGCATCGCCATGGCGTACGGCATCGAGCACTAGAAGCGTTGCTTCTTCCACCTCGGTCTCTGCAGTGCGCCAGCGTTCAAACGCGTCGGATGCTGTTGTCATAAAGCTGCTCCCTTGGGTTGAAACCTGTCGGAAACGGCGCCATTACCGCATCAAGGCAGGAAGTATGAACTGCTACAGATCCGCTTGTCTGTGCCAGTCTGTAACCTAGTCAGCTACGATGACTTGATACTGCTGTCCCTGCACATCGTCAATTTCGAACCCTGCCACTATCGCGCCCACGTCATGGACGGACGGGAAGAGCTAGGCACCTTCGACACGATGAGCATCAGCGCCGCCGTCCGCGAGGCCGCCGGCCACGCGCTGCCTGACCTGTCCGGTTACCACGTTTGGTATGAACACGTCTGCGCTGGGAGTTGCACGCCTAGCAATATGCGCATTGACCCTGAAAGCTGGCCCAGCGGTTGATGGCCCTACATGGGCAGTTCAAGAGATGAAAACCCGTAAGTGGCGCGCGCATCCGCAGGCGAGAGGCGTTGGGGCCGGACGAATTCATAGTCCTCGGCCTCATCGCGCTGGCCTACGGTGTGACTTTGCTATGCCACGCGTACGGTTTTTTGGCCGTGTTTGCGGCGGGACTGGCGCTGAGACGCGTGGCCGCACAGCCGGTGGCTGAGGTGGCGCCGTGGCTGGTGGAAGACGCTGAGACTGTCAAGAAGCAACAAAGGGCCAAGGACGATGGGCAGGCCCCCGAGCGCTCCACCGAGACGCCTCCTATCGAAGAATTGCCCACCTACCTGATGAAATCAGTCGAGCGCTTCAACGCCCAGCTTGGACGACTTGCCGAAGTGGCAGTGGTGCTGGTAGTCGGTGCTTTGCTCACCGTGGTGGACTTTGGTGCCGAAGTACTGTGGTTTGTGCCCCTGCTGCTGTTCGTGATTCGGCCGCTATCGGTTTACGCCGGGCTGGTGGGCGTGCGGATGCAGCGCTCGCAGCGCCGTCTGATCGCCTGGTTTGGCATCCGCGGCATCGGCTCGGTGTACTACCTGATGTACGCAATCACCCACGACCTGGAACCCGTTATCGCGCAGCGGTTGCTTGCCATCACGTTGGCTGTGGTCGTGATGTCGATGTTGTTGCACGGGGTCTCGGTAACGCCACTGATGCGGCGGTACGAAAAGCGCAAGGAAGAGAAAAGTGTGGTGAATGAGTAAGGGTTCATGTGTGCGGCTTGTCTAAGCTCGGCCTGTTGATTTCCATCCAGAAATGACCTACTGGGAGTGCGGATGAAAACTTGGACTGGTTTTACGCCGCAAGTCCAAAGCTCACCCGGTATTTGATGGGGCAGAGAGAGCCGCGTTGTCTGGCGAGCAGGCCTTGCCGGACATCGAACGTGCCGAGCGATACCTCAAGCTGCACACCACCGCGCGCCCGCTGAAATGGTCGATGGAGAAATTCCGCGAGACCCGCCAGGGTCCGATGCTGGCCAAGGCGTCATCGACGTTCAGCGCACTGACGCTGGGCTCGTTCGAGCGCCTGCTGGTCGACTCTGGCGACCAGACGCCTCGGCTCTACGGTATCCGGCACGGCGGGGCGCAGGTGGAAGTCTCGGGAATGAGCGAGGGGTCCCGGGACCAGCTCTACCTGGCAGTGCGCCTGGCGGCACTTGAGCTGCAGATCGAGCAAGGGCTCAATATGCCGCTCGTTGCGGATGACCTGTTCATCAATTTTGATGACCAGCGCACGGCGGCTGGGTTGCGGGTACTTGGAGAGCTGTCGACGAAGATGCAGGTGATCTTCCTGACCCGCCATGATCACCTGGTGCCGCTGGCCAGGGAGGTGCTGGGGAGTGATCTCAACGTGGTCACACTGTGACGAGATATCGCTGAATCGCAATGGCTCGCTGGTATGCTGCCTGCGTCAAATTTTGAAGGATGAAGTGAACATGGACGCCAACGAACGCCTCGTAGCTCTGGCCCGCATGCAGGATGCATCAGACGCGTTTTATCGCAGCGCGGTCTCCATCGGCAACCATCCATTTATCGAGTTCGCTGGGCTAATGAATGAGTACATCACGGCCTGCCGGGCTGCGCACAGGGATGGGATTGATTTCACGCAATGCAATGTGCACAACGGGCAGACGTTGCCATTGCACCCAGTGATGTCGGATTACATCAATGAGAAGCTGGAGTGCATTTTCACGGGGGCGAAGGTGTTGAGCGCCGCAGCGGCAGCCTGACGTAGTGCGGCGCTCAAACCGCTATTTGCCCTCGCCTTCTGCCAGCAGGGCAAGGGCTTTGCGTTTGCCTAGGCCAAGCACCAGGCGGATGCGTTCCAGCTGCGCTGCGCGTGGGCTCGATGTGCCGGTTTCCCAACGGTTAAGAGATGCAGGTGAGGCCTGCAGCAGCGTGATCATTTCTTTCGTCGAGATGCCAAGTTCGGCGCGTTTTGCTGCCAGAGCCTCTGGCTTGAAGACCCACTTTCTGCCGCCCTTGCGTGCTGGGGCTGGCTCATCGTCAGCAGGCGCTGCAGTCTCCTTGACCACGCGCTGGGCGGCCTTGAGTTGCGACGTCAGTGACTTCACTTCACGCTTGAGCGCCGCGATCTCCGAACGATGTGACGAAAGCGCTTTGCGCATGCCCTGGAGTTCAGGCTTGAGCTCCTTGCGGGCCATGCGGACGACTTCAGAACGGAATGCATCAGAGAAGGTAGTCATGGGCGCATTGTCTACGAGCCAGTGTCAAAGAGTGGCACTGTTGCAGAAATGAAAAAGCCGCCAGGCCAATTGACCTGGCGGCATTGTTATTCGAAGCTAGAGCTTACTTGCCTGCCTTTTCGGCCTTGCGCTTGGCAGCCTTCGGATCAACCACGGCCTTGAACTTGGCGCCTGGGACGAACTTAGGCACGGTGGACGCGGGGATCTTCAGGGCAGCGCCAGTGGACGGATTCTTGCCGGTGCGTGCGGAGCGCTTGGCCGACTTGAATGTGCCGAAGCCCACCAGTTGAACGGGGTCGTCCTTCTTGACGGCGGTCTGGATGGTGTCGATCAGGGTTTCCAGGATGGCTCCGGCTGCGACCTTGGACAGGTCATGCTTGGTTGCCAGGATTTCGATGAGGTCAGCGCGATTCATACATTCCCAGGAAAAGAGTGAAGCGCGATTTATATCGCAATCGGCGCAACGGCGTGGCGATGGAGCCCGTGCCCCGAAGGCTGAGCGTAGCTTCGCTTACTTGAAATCCCGACTCTCCAATCTTCCCAGCCTGCCCAGCCACGGCGTCAGATCCACCAACCTGTCCGCAATCAGATTGGCCACCGGCCCCCGCCGCTCCCACACTCCTTTGACGGCCAGCAGCCGCGACTCCAGCAGCACCTGCCGCTGCTCATCGCGGACCGAAGACCACACGATCACCTGCACGGATCCAAACTCATCCTCAAGGCTCACGAAGATGGTTCCCTTCGCCGTCGAGGGTTGCTGCCTCAGCGTGACGATCCCCGCTGTGCGAATCACCCGGCCATCGGGGATGTGCCGCAGGTCCCTGGATGACAGCAGCTTCTTGGCAGCCATGCGCGGCCGCAGCAGTGCCAGCGGATGCCGGCGCAGCGTGAGCCCGGTGGACGCGTAGTCCCAGACGATCTCCTCGCCCTCCGGTGCCTCGGGCAGCTCCAGGAATTCTTCGTTGATCGGCGCTTCCTGCAACAGCTCGGGCGTTGAGTGCAGCCCCGCCGCATCCCACACCTGCTGGCGCCTATGCCCCGACAGGCTGAGCAGCGCATCTGCCGCTGCCAGCAGCTTCATCTCGTGCTGTTCCAGCCTGGCCCGCATGGCCAGGTCCTCCGCGCTGTCGAAGGAGCCGTTCAGCCGGGCTTCGACGATGCGTGCGGCCGAGCTGGCATGCAGGCCCGCCACCATGTGCAGGCCCAGCCGCACCGCGGGGATCGCCGGCAAGTCTTCCAGCGTGGATTCCACCGCGCTGTACATCACATCAATCCTGCGCACCTCGACCCGGTGCCGCCTGGCGTCCTGCACCAACTGGCTGGGGCTGTAGAACCCCATCGGCTGGCTGTTCAGCAGGGCAGTGAGAAATGCCGCCGGCTCATGCCGCTTGAGCCAGCACGATGCGTAGACCAGCAGCGCAAAACTCGCGGCGTGGCTTTCGGGAAACCCATACCCACTGAACCCCTTGATCTGTTGGAAGATCGATTGCGCGAACGCATCTTCATACCCCCGTGCCTTCATCCCCTCCACGACCTTGGTCTGGTACTTCTCCAGCCCCCCGCGCTTCTTCCACGCCGCCATGGCCCGGCGCAGGTCATCGGCTTCGCCCGCGGTGAATCCTGCTGCCACCATGGCCACCTGCATGACCTGTTCCTGGAACAGCGTCACCCCCAGCGTGCGGCTGAGCACCTCCTTCAACTCTTCGCTCGGATATACCACGGGCTCCAGGCCCTGTCTGCGGTTGAGGTACGGGTGCACCATGCCGCCCTGGATCGGGCCGGGCCGGACGATGGACACGGAGATCACCAAGTCATAAAAACATTTGGGTCTGAGCCGCGGCAGCATGCTCATTTGGGCCCGGCTCTCCACCTGGAACACACCCACCGTGTCCGCGCGCGAGATCATCTTGTAGGTCTCGCGGTCTTCCACCGGGATGTCCTGCATGCCGAAGTCATAGCCCCTGCGCATGCCCACCAGCACCAGCGCCTTGCGGATGGCCGTCAGCATGCCCAGCGCCAGCACATCGACCTTGAGCAGGCCCACGGCATCCAGGTCGTCCTTGTCCCACTCGATGACCGTGCGGTCCTCCATGCTCGCGTTCTGGATCGGGACCATCCGGCTGAGCAGCCCGCGCGTGAGCACAAAGCCCCCCGGGTGCTGTGACAGGTGACGCGGAAACCCAATGAGCTGGCTCGTCAGCAGGATCAGCTGCTTCACGGCCAGGCTGTTCTCGGAGAGGCCCAGTTCTTCGAACCGCTCCAGCCGCACTCCGTCCCCATCCCACCAGTGGTGCCCCTTGGCCAGGGCATCGACCGTCTCCAGGCTGAACCCCAATGCCTTGCCCACATCGCGGATGGCCAGCTTGGGGCCGTAGGTCACCGCGATGGCGGCGAGGGCTGCGCGGTCCCTGCCGTACTTGCGGTACAGGTACTGGATGACCTCCTCTCTCCGCTGGTGTTCGAAGTCGATGTCGATGTCCGGCGGTTCGTTGCGCTCCCGGCTGATGAAGCGCTCGAACAGCACCGACATGCGTTCTGGGTCCACCTCGGTCACGCCCAGGCAATAGCAGACCACGCTGTTGGCGGCAGAGCCCCGGCCCTGGCAGAGGATGTGTTCGGACCGTGCATAGGACACGATGTCGTAGACGGTCAGGAAGTAGTGCTCGTAGCGCAGCTCGCAGATCAGTTCCAGTTCGTGCTCGATCTGGGATTGCACCTTGGCGGGGATGCCACGCGGCCACCTGCGCCCAGCCCCTTCGTAGGTGGCCTGGCGCAGGTAGCTGGCGGGCGTGTGGCCCGCAGGCACGACTTCATCGGGGTACTGGTACTTGAGCTCGTCCAGGCTGAAGGTGCAGCGCTCTGCAACCCGGATGGTCTCGGCCAGGAGGTCATCGGGGTAGGTCTGCCCCAGTCGTAACCGGCTGCGCAGGTGCTGCTCCGCGCTGCGCTGCAGGTCGTAGCCGCATTCCGTGAGCGGCCGGCCTACGCGCGTGGCGGTCAGCACGTCCTGCAGCGGCTTGCGGCTGCGGATATGCATGTGCACGTCGCCCATGGCCACCAGCGGAATGGCGGTGAGGACGGAGAGGGTGCGCATGCGGTGCAGCCACAGTTCGTCGTCGATGCGGCGGTTCAGTTCCACGCCGATCCAGATCCGGCCGGTGAAGCGGGTCAGTGCCCAGCGGCCCAGCTCCTCCAACTGCGCATCCGTGGCCGCGCGCGAGGGCGTCACCATGACCAGGCAGTGCGCCAGCGCCTCGCCCTCGATGTCTGCCCGGTTCAGCAGGTAGGAACCTTTCTCTGCCGTGCCCCGCCGCAAGCGCGTGATGAACTGGCACAGGTTGCCGTAGCCCTCCAGGTCCTGCGCCAGCACCACGAGCGTGAAAGGGCAGTCCGCCTGCACCTTGAACTGCGAGCCCACCAGCAGCTGCAGCCCTGCCTTCTTGGCGGCCACGTGGGCCCGGACCACGCCCGCCATGGTGCATTCATCGGTGATGGCCAGGGCGCTGTAGCCCAGGCCCTTGGCGCGTTCGACCAGTTCGTCAGGCCAACTGGCTCCGACCAAGAATGTGAAATTGGAAACGCAGCGCAGCTCTGCGTAGAGATGAAGGGCCATGGCGGTGATCGACAAATCGCCTCATCACTCAGGTGTAGCGCCCATGCAGAAACCAGCCCGTCTCATCATTGGCCAGTCGCCGCTGAAAAATCCACAACCTTCCTGCATGCTCACTCTGGGCAATCCAGTAGTCCCGCTGCACATTGCACTGGTCTTCCTCGGCCCCGTCCCCGACGCGGTGCCACCACCCACCCTCAACCCGGTCCGGCCCGAGCAGAAGCACAAGCGGCCCCTGGTAGATGGGCCGATTGCCGCGCTCGGCCAGGCGCAGCGGCTCGTCCAGCACCCAGTCCGGCAGTGGCAGCTCGTAGACGCCTGGCGTGGCCCGGGGCAGCGGCTCTTGCGCCCCAGGCCAGCGCTGCATCCACTCGGGCCGATGGTCCGCCCACAGTAGGGGCCGCACCACGTCATCCTTGCCAATGCGCGCCTGCACCCGCTCCAGCACCAGCCAGGTGGCCTCGCCCTGGCGGATGGTCTCGGGCAAAAGGGACTTGCTCTCCTGCTGGATGGGGATGGTCTGGCAGGCGAGCAGCTCGATGTCGCCGGCAGGGGCCAGCAGCTCCACCTTCGCCAGGTGCTCGTTCAGCAACCGGCTCAGGTGCTCCACGGACTGCGTGGGCTCGGCCGTGCCCACGGTCAGCTCGCCACCGGTGCCGGCGGTCTTGCCGCGCATGGCATCGTGGGCCCACCTCAGGGTGAATGCCGTCACACCCATGTGCCGAGCGGCCAGCCAGCTCGACATTTGCATTAGCAGCCGGCGGGCACCGTACATCAACGCAGGCGCATGCTCCACCCGATACTGAAACTCCAGTCTGGCGCTGAAGGTCTCGGGCAACTGCACCCACTCGTACACCTCCGGCCGCAGCCCATAGGCCTGGTCCAGCCTCGCGAGCAGCTCCTTGTCGAAACGCCGGCTCAACCCGCCCCGCGGCAGCTTGCGCACATCGCCCAGGGTCCTGCAGCCCAGGCGTTGCAGCGTTCCCTGGTGGGAGGCCACCGCCGTGATGGTCTCCAGCGGCAGCTTGTCCAGCAGGGAGGGCAGGGGACCCGCAAAACCATCCGACAATCCCGCGCGCATCAGGGCCAGGGCAGCGGTGGCGGATGGCGCCCAGGCAACGGCCTCCACCCCCAGCGCCGTCCCTTCGGCCTCGATACGCAAACGAAGCTGAGCCAGGCCGCCAAACAGGCGCGCACTGGCCCCCACCTCGATCAAGACAGCCTCCTCCAGTACCGCCACACGCGGTGAGTACTGCAGCGCCCATATGGCCAGAGACTGCAGATCAATGGGGGTGCAGGATTCGCGGGTGGAGCGCTGAGGTCGCAGTGCGGCCCAGATCCCGAGCATCGGGGGCCTCCTCGCGAGAAAAAGAAAGAGACGAGCGCAGCAGCCGAGGCGGCAGCACCTTGCGCAACTGGGGAGGGATGGCCTCCAGCTCCATGGCATCCGTGCACGGTGTGCCGCGGCGCTTGAGGATCTCCACGCGGATGTTCCAGCCAGTGCCCAGCGATGCCAGCACACGCAGCGGCGCAGGCGAGGCCTCCCGCCGGGCCCCCGTGGGCCGAAACAGGAACACCGGGGACTGGCAGGACTGGGCGTGCACCTGCAGGCGCCGGATCTGGTCAGCGCGCGCCTGCGGCAGCCAAGCGAAGACGGCACCCCGAGGGTTGGACTTCACCAACTGCTCGGTGATCCACAGCCGGTCGGCCGGCGCCTTGGCGCGGATCCAGACCAAGCGGTCCGGGTGCACACCGCGTTGGGCCAGGCCGCCGGCATGGGGCTGCAGGGGAGGGGACACCAGCAGGATCTGGCCATCTCCCTGCATCAGGGACGGAATGCACTCGCCCACCAGCGCCCATTCGCATAGCGGGGCCTGGGGGGACAGCACCTCGGTCAGCGATCGTGTGGGCCAGCCACCTCCAGGCAGAGAGGCATCCAGCAGCTCGAACCCCGTGGGTACCGTGGGATGGTTCTGCTGCGCCAGGTCATCGCCCATCCACAGCGACTCCCGGACGGCCGTGGGCAGATCCTGGGTGTCGAGGGGGCGAAAGGCGGGGGCGGCAGGCATGGCAAAATACTGTAATTAAATCCAGTATATGGACAAGCCTACTGACAGAAAAGAGGGTTCCGATGGCAGTTGAAGGCCATTGCCAGCCGCCCGCATCCAATTCGATAGCGGGTGAATCATGACCGGCGCGGGAGGATCAAGGGAACGAGCGCGCTGGAAAAATATTTGCGATGCCCGGCCGCCGCGTGCGATTGAAACCCTGCAGCAAGGTCAGGGTGCTCCACTGTCCCAAGTGCCGGTAGAGGCGGATTTCTGTATAAGTGTCCAACGATGGAAACTGAACGAATTGCACCTGTGAACCGCTGTGGCTACTGTGGATCGACCAACTACCGCAGGGTGGTGGAGCGCGATGGCCAGGGGGTGATGCGCTATGGCGAAAGGCTGGTCTGTTCCGGCTGCACCAGGGAGTTCGCTGACATGGGGGCCTGGCGCCAAGGCCAAGCCGACGCGCCGCCAGCTTTGCCGACGGCGGCATGAGCGACACCTATCTCGTCTCCTCCTTCGGGGACAAGGACCGCGTGAAGGCGCTCGGCGCCCGATGGGATCCGAGCCGCCGGCAGTGGTACGTGCCTGAGGGGCGCGATCTGGCACCTTTCGCGCAGTGGGTGCCGGATGGCGGTGCTGCTGCCCCCAGCACATCCACGGATCTGCTCGCGCCAGCTGCTGCCGAGTCCCATGATCTGGCCGTGCCCAGCAAAAAGGGTGTGCCACTTTCTCAACTGCTGCAGGGCGTCTCCGCAGCGGTTTCCCAGGCCTTCAAGGCCGGGGTTTGGACCTTGGTAGAGGTGGTGGACACCCGGGTGCGCAACGGCCACGTTTACCTGGAGGTGTCCGAGCGCGATGCATCCGGTGTAATCACGGCCAAAGCAAATGCCGTCATCTGGTCCAGCACGGCCAGCCAGATCCTGCCCAATTTCGAGTCAGCCACAGGTGCCCAGATCGGTCCCGGCATCAAGCTGCTCGTGCGAGCCCGGCCCGTGTTCAAACCCCAGTTCGGATTCAGCATCGAGGTCGATGCCATCGACTCCGAATACACGCTGGGCGACCTGGAAGCCCGCAAGCGGGAGATCCGTGAACGCCTGCAGGGCGAAGGTCTATTCGATCTCAACCGCCAGTTGCCAGCGCCCTGGGATTACAACCTGGTCCTGGTGGTGGCTCCTGAAGGTGGTGCCGGCCTGGGAGACTTTCAATCAGAAGCCAGTCGTCTGCAGGCCTTGGGCATCTGCCGATTTGTGTATGTGCACAGCCGCTTTCAAGGCGACGGCGCCGCAGCGGAAATCCGGCGGGCGTTGCTGGGCGCCATGGCCCGCATGGGCACAGGGGATGAAGACAGTGACCCGTTGCCTGACGCAGTGGCGATCATTCGTGGTGGCGGCGCTATCAACGACATGGCCTGGCTCAACGACTATGCCCTGGTGCGCGCCGTCTGCGAGCTTGAAGTTCCGGTGCTCACCGGCATTGGCCATGAGCGCGACAACACGGTGCTCGATGAGGTTGCGCACATCCGCTACGACACGCCATCCAAGGTCATTGCAGGGGTCGAGCGACTCATCCTCCAGCGTGCCCAGGAAGCCAAGGCGTTGTTCGCCGACGTGATCCGCGATGCGACCAAGATGGTAGGTGCGACGAGGCGTACCGTGGTGGAGCGCTATGCCGCCATTGAATCGGGAGCTCGGCAGGAGGTGGCGCGCAACCGCCAGGAGGCTCGCGGCCTGCTGGCCCAGACCCAGCTGGATGCTGCACAGGCAGTGCGTACAGCAGCGGAAGGCACGGAACGCCAGTTCAACGATGTGCGCCGTCTGGCGGCCCAGCAACTATCACAAGCGCGCAGTGCCGTGCCGGCAGCCCTGGCCGAGATTCGCGCCGAGGCACGGCAGTCGCTGCAGACCGCCCGTGCCAACATCCAGACCAACCGAGCCAATGTGCTCGACAAGGCCGCAGCCGATCTGCGCTTCGTGGGGGATGCAACCACCCGGGCATTTGAGGATGTTGCGACACGGTCCCGCCAAGCCGTGGCCACCGCCAAAACTGATACCCAGGCTCTGCTGCGCGAGATTGCAGGGCAGGGACCGGAGAAGACTTTGGGCCGGGGCTTCGCTCTCGTGCGCGACGCCGATGGCAATGCCATCACCAGCGCCACCAGCGCCGAAGCTCAGGTCACCATCCAATTCAGAGACGGAGTTCGGAATGCCCAGCTCCAAGAGGACAACAAGTTATGAGCACCACGTTCAAACAGTCGTACAGCGTCTTGCAGCGCCATGCCCAAACACTGCGGCAGCAGTCCGAGCCCAACATCGATGACCTGCTGAGCATCGTCGAGGAGTCCGTGGCCGCCTACAAGGTGTGCCAGGAGCGCATTGATGCGGTGGAGAAGGCCTTGGAGAAGGCACTGGGTGGGGCGCAACAAAAGGCCTCCGATGGCAAGGCCTCGAAATCCCGCGCCAGTGTGCCGAAGGAGCAGCAGGTTCCAGACAGCGAGGACGATATCCCGTTTTGAACGCTTCTGATGAACTGCCGCCTGATCCGTTATTTTAAGAACGATTCATTTCCAAGTCAGTTCTTGAAGAGCGCATGCAGTTCAACCAGGCGTCGCGCCAGCGCCTCGGAATCGCTTCGCATGTTGCCAACAGTCACGCTGCCAACTGAGACATGTTCGTACCAGAGGTGAACCCCCGCCAAGTCGGGAAGAGGATTCTCTGCTGCCAGGCGGATTGCGTCGGCAATGCGCGTCGTCTCATAGTCGCCCAGATGCTGCGCACCTTCCATCACGTGAGCGCGGTAGTCTCCGGATTCGATCTTGATGATGTGCAGGGTGAGCAGCATGAGGTGATAGTAACCACGCCTTTACGTTGATGCCATGCGCCCCGTTCAAGCGAGCGCATCACTCCGTGGGAATCACGAAGGCTTGCAGTTTGTCGAGCTTGCCGTCCTTGAAGCGCCAGACGTCGCTGTAGGAATGCCGCATGGGTTGGCCTGCGTCGTTCTTCAGCGTGATCTCGCCGATGGCGATGAGCCAATCGTTCTCCGCCACCATATGGTGCACCTTGAACACCGGTGGCTCAGGGTACGCAGTGGGCATCCATCGGCGAACGGCTTCCTTACCGCGCAGCGTCTGATCGCCCACGAAAGTCCACTCCGTGTCCTCAGTGCACAGGGCAAGAAAGCCTTCGAAATCGAGCTGAGAAATGGCTGCGTTGGCTTGTTTCAAAGTTTCCTTGTGTGTGTCTTGCATGCTTGTTCTCCTGCCGTGATTGATTCTCTGCTGCAACCAGTTTGGGGCACGTGGTCGCATTGCAGGCTGGTATAGGCCTACTCTCGTGGCGCGGAGGAGGCAAACTGCGATGTCCTTACATGCTCGGCGCGCCGGAGCGGTCTCCGTGATGGATGTGTTGGTGTGGCACAGTCGGCGGGCCCTCCCTTCCGCGAGTGCATATTCCCGGACTGAGGCTACCGCATCCCTTCAGCCAGCCACGCCGTATTCAGAAAGCTCCATTGTGGACTGGCGACCCAAGCTTGTCCGGTTACTCGCCAGCCAAGCCTCGCATGCACGCCGTCCATCCTCCCGCAGCATTTCGAATAGGACCCGATCCACGGTCCGCTTGATCGAGGGCTCGATTGCCAACTGGCCGGCGGGTTGGTCCGAGACACGCAGGACGTGCATGCGGATGTCTGCGCCCTCGGATACGCGCCTTGCGGCTTCAAGGTGCCGCAGCTCGGACACGAGACCGAAGATTGAAGCCAGCTCGTTAATGCGGTTGAGGATATTTCTAGCCGACATCGGCAGTTCTGTTCTCAGCATCGGCGTTAGCTCGACGAGCAGAATATCGCTGTTGCGGTTGTTGTCGTAGAGCGGGCCGAGTGCCGGGTTCGCCGCATAGCTGCCATCCCAGTAAGGTTCTCCGTCGATTTGCACCGCTTGGTAAGTCAGTGGTGCGCATGCGGAAGCCAGTAGGGCCTCGATGCTGATGTCTTTCGGGCCGAACACCCGCGCCTGACCCGTCCGAACCTGTACTGCATTGACAAACAGGAGGCTTGAAGCCCCTTCATCACGCAGTACGCCTTCATCCACAACGGTTTCAAGCACAGCCCGCAAAGGCGCCATGGCCGTGGGATTGGTCTGGTAGGGAGAGAGAATAGGCAAAGCATCGTCCCACAGGCCCATGCCGGGTTTACGAAACGGCATCAAGAAGAACGTCAGCAGGGAGCCAGCCATGGCGACTTGGTCCCAAAGACTTTGCAGGTTTTGCTTGGCGCCTGCGCGCCCACCGCGTGCCAGCCCTGTTAACAAGGCTGCTCCATTGAGCGCCCCTGCACTGCTTCCACTGATGCGCCCGATTTGGATCGACTCCTCATCGAGAAGCCTGTCCAGCACGCCCCAGGTGAACGCCCCTTGGGCGCCACCCCCTTGCAGTGCAAGATCCAACCGAATTTCGCCGCTGCTCGAAAGACGTGATCTTTTTGCCATCTTTTCCCCAATCAATGGTAGCGATCCAGCACCGCGAGTAAGGCGTTGTGCGAAGCATTGAATTCTTCGGAACCAGCAAGGTGGTGCTGGTAGTGGCTGGTGAAGGCTGCATCAGCCGAGCTATCGCTAGCGACCATGCCTTTCACCTTGCGGGCGATCACGCGTGATGCATTGGGAGAGTACTCGTTGCTGTCATCGAACATATCGAGCAGCGCAATCAGGCGCGTCAGCGCGTCAAGCCATCGCAATGAATCCGCGTATGCCAAGACTTGAATGAAGTCGACTTCGGACTGCTCGCCATGGAGCCGTTCGTACTCCACACGCTCTTTCTCAATGAGGGTTCGGTAAACGGACCGCAGCGCCTGATGCAGCTGTGAACTGCTTTTGTCGCTGTGCTCTTCCGGGCTCTGTGTGTTCGTGTTCATTGGCGTGCTATTGGCAATGAGTATTGAGGTACTGCGATGCTATGGTTGCGCTTTCGTAGCGTGTGTAGGCGCGTCACTTGTCACGCGCTTCGTGGCGATGTGAAGGAGAAGCCCACCGTCGAGATAGTGCTCAGCGCATGTACTCAAGCATGCGGCGGGCTATAAGCACTGTCCGTCTGCAGGGAAGCGTTTGGCAGCTGCATGACCTTGTCAGGTGTCATCGGCGTGCTGCGCACTCGCTTGCCGGTGGCATGGAAAATGGCATTGGAGATGGCAGCAGCCACACCCACCTGGCCGATTTCACCCACGCCCTTGGCCCCGAGGCGGCTGACGATCCTGTCGTCCTCATCTACAAAGATCACATCGATATCATGCACATCGGCCTGCACGGGGATGTGGTACTCCGCGTAGTTGTGGTTCATGAAGCGGCCGAGGGCATTGTCCGAATGCGCCTCCTCATGCAGCGCCTGGCTGATACCCCAGACCACGCCACCATAGATCTGACTGCGCGCTGTCTTGGCGTTGATGATGCGGCCTGCGGCGATCGCGCTCACCACGCGTGTCACGCGCACCGTGCCCAGCGCCTCGTCAACGCGCACCTCACAGAACACAGCGGAATGGGTCGCTCGTGAATACTTTCGCTGCTTGAGCATATGCGGCAGCATCAGGTACTTCTCCTCAAGGGGTTCACCACCAGTGGCCGCCAGAATGGCGCTCAGGGGCAGTTGTGCTCCCGCCACCCCTTTGAGGCGAACAGTGCCTCGGTGGAATTCCACGTCGGCAAAGCGCGCTTTCGCGAGGGGGGATCCATCGATCTTGCGTGCGATCTTGAACAAGGTCTTGCGCAACTTCTCGCACACACCTTCCACCGCCGATCCCACCGTGGCCACGTGCGAGGAGCCGCCCTCGATGGGCGCGACCGGCAACGTCGAATCACCCAGCTTGAACGTCACCTTCTCGAGTGGCAACCCCAGTGACGCGGCAGCAATCTGCGCCATCACGGTATAGGTTCCGGTGCCGATGTCACTGGCGGCGCTGCTCACCTCCAGCCGGCCATCAGGGTAGAGCACGGCGCGGGCCCTTGCGAACATCTGCATGGCATCCCACACGCCTGTAGCCATGCCCCAGCCAATCAGTTCGTTGCCCTCACGCATCGACCTCGGCTGAAGCGGCCTGCGGGCCCAGCCGAAGCGTTCGGCGCCTTGGGCATAGCAGGCCTTGAGTTCCTTTGTGGAATGGGGAAGGTCGGTGGATGGGTCTAGCTCCGCGTAGTTCTTCAGACGCAACGCCAACGGATCCATGCCGAGCGCGTAGGAGAGCTCGTCCATGGCCACCTCGATGGCATGCACGCCATGGGCAGCTCCCGGCGCGCGCATGTCAATGGGGCTGTAGCGGTCCAGGTCCACGAGCTTGTACTCAAGGCGCACGCTGTCGCTCGTGTACAGCTGCCCTGACCAGTTCACCACCACCTCCACGTAGTCTTCCAGTCGCGATGTCTCCGCGAAGGCCTCATGGATGATGGAGGTGAGCCTGCCGTCGCGCTCGGCGCCCAGCCTGATGCGCTGCGTGGTCTCGGGCCTGTGTCCAAACGTGAACATCTGCTGGCGGGTAAGCACCAACCGTACGGAGCACTTAGTGTGCAACGAGGCCATCACCGCCAGTATGAGGTTGTACTGAGGCCGCAGCCCAGAGCCGAAGGCGCCGCCCACAAACGGATTTTTGACGGTGAGTTTGCTTTTTCCAAGGCCGAAAACGCGCGAGACAACCCAGCGGCTGTTTTGGGATCCCTGGGTTTTGTCGTACACCGTAAGGTGGCCGTCCTCGCCGCGCACCACGGTGGTGGCGTGCATTTCCATGGGGTTGTGGTGTTCCGCGCCGCTGTAATACTGCGCATCGATTTTCACGGGCGCTGAAGCGAAGGCTGCATCGGCATCGCCCTTGGGCTTCGGTGGTGGCACATAGCCTGCCTTGAAGCCCTTAGGTTCGTGTGCGCGGTGCAGCTGCGCTAGCAGGTCTGTATCGTGTGGCTCGGCCTCGTACTCCACCCGCACCAACTGAGAGGCCTCGCGGGCCGCCTCGAAGGTCTCGGCCAGGACCACGGCGATAGGCTGACCGCTGTACAGGATGGCGCCGCTGTGCAGAGGCTTGAAGGGCGAGCCGCCCGGGGCAGTCATGTCCTTGTAGAAGATGTCCATTGACCTCTTGTGAGGTCGGTTCTCGTGTGTGATGATGTCGCGCACGCGCGGCGTGGCTCTTGCCCGTTCCAGATCGAAGCGCACGATGCGGCCCCGGGCGATGGTGCTGTTGACCACCACCGCGAACAGCATGCCAGCCACGAAATGGTCCGCCGCGTACAGCGCCTGCCCGGTGACCTTGGCGCGACCATCCGTACGCGATATGGAGTCACCGATCTGGACGTAGCCTGTCCCAGGCTCCGCCATTGGTTGCTGTGACGTGGAGAGTGAGAACGATTGCGTCGCGAATGTCATGCGTTTTGCCCCTTGTTCGCGCTGCCAAGCAGCATGCTGGTCTGGCCTGCGAGGGCCATTTCGAGTGCACGTACCACGGCGCGCTGCGCCATCGGAATCTTGAAGGCGTTGCTGCCCAATGACCTACCCTGGACCTGTGCCCCGGCTATCAGTGTCTCGGCGGCTTTGGCAAACACTGTGGACTCCGGGTGCTGCCCGTGCAGCAACACTTCTGCTTCGGGTCGGCGCCAAGGCTTGTGGGCTACCCCACCCAGGGCAATGCGAGCCTGGGCTATGCGGCCGTCCGAATCGAGTTGCAGTGCAGCGGCCACCGATACAAGGGCGAAGGCATACGAGGCGCGCTCCCGGATCTTGAGGTAGGCGCTGTGTGGCGCGAACGCCTGCGCAGGAGGCAGCTCGATGTGGGTGATCAACTCGCCCGGCTGCAGTGTATTGTCGATCTCGGGGTGGTCTTCAGGGAGGCGATGGAAGTCGACGAAAGGGATGCTGCGGCGGCCGGTGGATGATTCCACATGGACAATCGCTTCCAGTGCTGCAAGGGCCACGCACATGTCGGAAGGATGCGTGGCAATGCAATGCGCGCTTGCGCCCAGGATCGCGTGCTGGCGCGCCAGGTTTCCGATGGCCGAGCATCCGCTGCCTGGAGCACGCTTGTTGCAGGGGGTGCCGGTATCGTAGAAGTAGTAGCAGCGCGTACGCTGCAGCAGGTTTCCGCCATCGGTTGCCATATTGCGGATCTGCGGAGAGGCCCCAGACAGGATGGCGGCGGCCAGGAGGGGGTAGCCATCTCGTACCAGTGGGTGGTAGGCTGTTGCAGCATTGCGCGCGAGTGCGCCAAGAAGCAGGCCGCCGTTTGGCGACGGCTCGATGGTCGCCAGGGGAAGGGCGTTGATATCTATCAGCCGTTGCGGGCGCGCCACCCCTTCCTTCATCAGATCCAGCAGGTTCGTACCGCCCGCGATGTAAGCTGCATCGCGCCCGCGTGCGATGGCTGTTGCGGTATCTGCAGCGGCATCAAAGGTGAATGGGCTCATTGCTGCCCCCTGTCTGCAAGCGCCACTTCGACCACCGCATCCAGAATCTGTACATAGGCCCCGCAGCGGCACAGGTTGCCGCTCATGAGTTCCCGCACCTCCTCACGCGTTCGCGCACGCCCCTCGTTCATCAGCCCTCGCGCAGAGCAGAGCTGACCCGGTGTGCAATAGCCGCACTGAAAGGCGTCGTGCTCGATGAACGCCTTCTGCAGCGGGTGTAGCTCGTTGCCTCTGGCCAAGCCTTCAACTGTAGTCACACGGGCGCCATTTTTCATCACGGCAAGCGTGAGGCAGGAGTTGATGCGCTCGCCATCGATGAGCACCGTGCAGGCGCCGCATTGGCCGTGGTCGCACCCCTTCTTAACGCCGGTAAGTCCCAGCTTGTCATGCAAGAGATCCAGAAGCGTGACAGAGGGCTCAACCTCCAACGTACGAGCACGGTCATTGACCGTTAGGGAAACGGAGTGGGGCATTTGCGGAACTCTCTTTCGTGCAACGCGGGCCCCGATATTGCGAGTTGGCTGTCGCATTACGTGTCGGACAAATGGCCGAGAGCGACATCATTTGCAGATGCATCGAACGAGGTGTTGTCTTGCTAAAAGCAGTGGAACTGAATCTGAGAATTCCGGCATTCAACCTGGAAGCCCACCATGGCCGTCAAGGCTGCCGCCCACCTATATCTTCACAAACTCCCGGACACGTACAGCGCCGAGAAGCAGCTGATCAAATCGCTCCCCAGGATGGCACGCGCCTCCGCCGATCCACAGCCCTCTCAAGCCTTCCTAGAGCATCCCTAGGAAACGCAGGGGCAAGTGGCTCGCATTGATGAAGTCGTGGAGTTGCTGAACCTAAAGCTCAAGCGCATCAAATGCGCCGCCATGGAAGACCTGGTGGAAGAAGGCAAGGATCTGATCGACGAAATCGAAAAGGGTCCGGTGCTTGATGTTGCCCTGATCGGCGCGGCGCAAAAGGTGGAGCATGACGAGATCGCAAGCTATACGACGTTGACCACCCTGACCACCAAACTTCGCTACACCGCCGCGGTGCCTTTGCTGCAGGCCTCGCTTGCCGAAGAGAGGGCGACCGACGAGAGGTTGGGGAAATTGGGCCAAGCGGCTGCGATCAAAGATGCTGCTGCAGCCGGTAAAGCTCGATGGCATCGGACTTCAAGCAGAATTTGCGGGGAGTCTTCCTACAGCGCCGGTGGAGTCGCGGGTACAAGATCGCCCGATGCATTAGGAGGCTTCCATGATCCAGCAACTTCCCCATACTGGTCACGCGGTATCGTTCATCGGCGCCGGATTGGCCATGGTCGCTTACGGCGCATCGGCGGCGGTGGGCTTGATTGAAGAAGGGGATGCGAACCGCCCATTTGGCGGTCGCGATCAGCCCCAGCCCGCAGCGACACAGAGCGACGGCATCGTGCAGTGCCTTGGCCGGCGACTCGATGTGTACGCTCACCGCGGCTGTTGAGCACCATGGATGAGCAGGACATCGAGCAGGTGATTGCACTGGGCCGCCATCTCCAATCCACCCAGTACCAATTCATCACCGTCACTCCACTGACGCACCAGCGCGTTCTGCGCAACCTTGGCAGCATGGCGGCGCGAGACCTGCGCGACGCCTTCGGCTGGAATCTGCCTTTCAACGCCGACCTTCTTCCAGCAGGGCTGTTGGAGGCACTGTTTGCTGGTGGAGTGCTGGAAAATGCGGGCGACGGGCGCTACTGGAGCACGCTGCGCTTCAGCACATTGGGTCCCGATCTCTACGCTCATTCCGGGTACCCGACCACACAGGAGGATGCCGTCTTCTTCGGGCCTGACACCTACCGCTTCGCCGCACTGGTGACCGGCGAACTCGCGGCACGTCCACTGAAAGCCGGCAGCAGAATCCTCGACATGGGCTGCGGTGGTGGACCGGGCGGCTTGGCGGCGGTGCGCGCTTGCGTTGCGCCCGTGCGAGAACTGGTGCTGGCCGACATCAACCCCGCAGCGCTTGCGCTGAGCCGGGCCAATGCCCGCCTTGCGCAGTTGCACGAACGTTGCGCCATTGTTCAGTCCGACCTGTTCAGCCAGGTTTCCGGCGAGTTCGATCTCATTGTGTCAAACCCGCCGTACCTGGTTGACGCTGACCAGCGCACCTACCGCCATGGCGGGGGAGACTATGGGGAAGGGCTCTCGCAGCGCATTCTGGAGCAGTCCATTGCCCACCTTGCTTCGGGTGGGCGCCTCATTCTCTATACCGGCAGTGCCGTGGTGCGGGGAGTGGATCCATTTTCTGAATGGGCCGCCCGCAAGGCGGCTGCCGCCAGATGCGGCTTTGTGCGGCGCGAAATCGACCCGGACGTTTTCGGCGAAGAGTTGGACCGCGATGTGTACGGTGACGTGGAGCGCATCGCCGCCATCGGCATGGTGGTGCAAAGGGCTGGCTGATGAGGATTTTGGGTGTCGGCGAATGCAACGACCTAGCCGCCATGTACGCCGGCATGGCGGCACGCGGGCACGAGGTCCGGGTGTTCGTGCGCGACGAGGCCAGCCACGGCGTCTTCAGCGGCATAGTGGCGCGCACCGACGATTGGCAGCAAGAGCTGGGTTGGATCGCAGAGGCTGCGGAGCAGGGTCTCATCGTCTTCGAGACTGCTGACCAGGGCGCCGTGCAGGACGATTTGCGTGCGCAGGGCTTCCAGGTGATCGGTGGCAGTGCGCTTGGTGACCGGCTGGAGGGCGATCGGGAGTACGGCCAGTCCATTCTTCGGCAGGCAGGCCTGCGCACCGCCAGCAGCCACACTTTCAGCTCGTACCGCGAGGCGTTGGATTTCTTGGCCGGCAGGCACCAGCGCTACGTCCTCAAATTCAACGGCACCCACAGCCTGCGCACCAAGAACTACATCGCACAGGCCAGCGACAGCCGCGACCTGGCGGCACTGCTGCAGTTTCACGCCAATAGCGAAGCCGCGCACGAGCTGCTGGACTTCGTTCTCATGGAATACATTGAAGGTATCGAGATCGGCGTAGGCGGGTATTTCAATGGCAGCGTTTTCCTGGATACGGCCTGCATTGACTTCGAGCACAAGCGGTTCTTCCCCGGTGAGCTCGGCGAGCTGACCGGCGAGATGGGGACTGTGGTCAGCTACGACGGCAGTGCCGCGCTGCGCGACTTCGTGCTGCGGCCGCTTGCTGGCGTGCTGCGTGACGGCGGGTACTGCGGTTACATCAACGTCAATCTGATGGCCAATGCTGATGGGTTGTGGCCGCTGGAGTTCACCAGCCGCTTCGGCTACCCGGGCTACGCCATTTGCGAGCAGTTGCATCGCCAGCCGTGGGAGAGCATTTTCCTGGCCATGGCCCGCCGCTCGGCCACCCGTTTCGCCACTGCACCCGGTTTCGCCGTTGGTGTGGTGCTGACGGTGCCGCCTTTCCCCTACCGCCAGGGCTACGCCGAACTATCCAAGGGGGTCCCCATCATCCTGGACCACGACCTCGCGCCCGTTGACCGCGAAGCTATTGCCTTCGCCGAGGTGGAGATGCGCCATGGCGCCATGGTCACCAGCGGCACATGCGGTTATGTAGGCGTAGCCACAGGGTGCGCCGCTACGGTGGATGCGGCCCGCCTGAGAGCTCTGGAGGTGGCGAGCAAGGTCTATGTGCCGAATTTGCGCTATCGCAACGACATTGGGGCGCGCGTGTCGGACCCGCAGCTGGACCTGCTGCGGCAATGGGGTTACCTGGATGGCGTGCCAGCTCGCGCAAGCACCGTAGGAGGATGACGACGGCAAGGAGGGCGTTGGCCCGTCCGAGACCCAACAGGCGGTTGGTTCGATCTGGTTTTCAGGGGCACGCTGGGCCGGTGCATCGACGAAGGTCGTCGGCTCAAAGGCAGACTGGGCCCAGGTGGTGGACCTGGAGAGTGGCGAGGTGGTCTTCTCCAAAAGCCGGCGACTCGGCGGGCCGGACCTCATTGCAGCCCCATGGTCGGAAGGCGGGGGGGGGCATGCCTGTCTCGTTCCATATGCTGCTGTCTCAGGACGAATTTTCCAAACTCTCCCTGCTTGGCGGAGAACACTGGATTCGCAGCCGGTTGGCCGGGGTGGACACCCCCGCACCGCTGCCCGTACTGCATTCAAGCGATGAACTACTGGCGGCGCTCGCTGCGCGGGAACTTCTGTTCCTCATCGTCGGCGAACAGGCTGGCTGGGCAGAGCAACTCCGTCTGCAAGGATTGCTCGAGGCTGAGTTCACCGTGGAAGCCGACCCCGCAAGCGATTGGGCCGTGGTGCTGTCGATCACCCCCCGCGGGCGTGAAGCACTCGCTGCAACTGGGCCGAATGGCAAGATGCCCGCCCCCTGATACGGATGCGTCCGGGTGAGTCGGCGACTGCGCGGCGGCAAGCCGACTGTTCACGACAGCCGCAATGCCGCCTTATAAAGGTACTTTGGTAGCAACTTGGCCGCCTGGCGAAAGAGTTCGAATTCGTCGTCCGCGATTGGATGGGCCTCCTCGTCGAAGTGGCACAGAGTACCCGACAGTTCCCCCGCGTTGTCCAGCAACGGCAAGCCATGGTAGGAGCCGATAGCGCCTTGGTATCGGTGCCCGTCCAGCCTGCGATCCTGCGCGGTACCTACGGTGCGAAAAACGCCATCCTTCAGCACAAACTGGCAAAAGCTGTCTTCCAGCGGCACGGCCGCCAGAAACTCAGGTACCACTTCGCCCCGTTTGTCAAAAACATGCAGGTTATTCAGCACCCCGCCGTGCAACCGGTAGACGGCGGTGTACCGGTGGGGAACTCTGGCATTGAGAAACTGCAGTCCCGCAGGACCGTCGCGTTGCAGGATCGACTCGTACTGGTCGAGAAGGATGCGGACGTCAGGAGCAGGCATTGAGGTGCAGGTTGAGGAGAGAAGGGTGGAAATATAAACGGCAACGGGTTATGGTACGAGTCGAACAGTCACCACATCAAAAGGCAACAGCGGTGGCGGCTCCTTGAGCTTGTTGAGCTGGCCGTTCACCACCATCAACCCGCCGCTCACGGCTGCTGCCGTGGTGGGAAAGCGCAGGCGCGGGTCCGTGATGCGCTGCGTAACGCGGGCACTGCCCCATCCATCGGCTAGCGCCAGGCGAACAATCTCGTTGTCCTCGTTGCGCAGCACGTATAAGTCCTGCCCCTGCAGCACCAGGCCGTCCCCGTTGCGCAGGCCGCCAGGCGGGGCGCCTTCCACGCGCACTTCGGCCACTGCACGTGTGGTCGTGTCGATGCGCCATAGTTGGCCGGTGACGAGTTGGACGGCCACCAACAAGCGTCCGTCGGGCGAGGACACAATACCGTTGATTGAGTTCGTTGGGGTGATGGCGCATCGGTGTGGCCGACAAGTCCAGCCAGAGCTCCAGCGGGCCGGGCGTGCCACCCGCATGGCGCGCACGCAGCAGCACAGGGCGCAGCGAGTCGGTCACGTAGGCATACCCATCGGCAGCCAGTACCAGGTCGTTGAGGAAGGTTTGGGAGCCTGAAGGGCCCTTGAGCACTGCGAGCGTGCTGGCGGTGGAGAGGTCCACCACCGCCACGCTGCCCTGGGCACCGCCAGCCACCCACAAGCGGCCCGCGCCATCCACCTTCATGCCGTAGGCTGCCTGGCGCCCGGCGGAGCCGCCGGCCTGCAGCATCTGGGCCTGCTGCGCGCCTGGGGTGATAAGCCAGATATGGCCCTCGCTGCTCGATCCTACATAGGCACTGCCGTCACGCGCATCGACCGCAATGCCCTCGGGGAAGGAATTGGCACCCTCGATGGTGGTACGGCCGGCCACGGCACCGCGCGCTGTGGACTCGATCAGACCGCACAGCAGGCGGCCGCCTGAATTGCCAGCGGGGTCGCTCTCGTAGTCGTCTGCTTTTTCGTGCACGACGATGGTGCGGCCGAGGACCGACGCCTTGCCCGGCGCCAGAGTGACATGCGGGTTCACATAGCGCAGCGTGCCCGTGCCGTCAGCTTGAACGGGGATGTTGGGCAACTCGCCCGCATGCGCTTCGTGCGGCGCTTGGCCGGGGCTGCCGTGGTAACGTGAATGGCCAGGGTCAAAATGCCCGCCAGCAGCACCGAAGGCCACGACCTGCCCGGTGGCCGCATCGGGTCCGGGTGCGCAGGCGCCATTGGCGTGCACGTGAAAGCCATGCGCACCTGGGGACAGGCCGCGCACATGCACGATGATTTCCGTACCGCCAGCGGCTTGCGCCAAATCGGCCCGCCCTGCGGGTTGGCCTTCGGGCGTGAACAATTGCGCCACTGCGGCACTGCCGCCACTTGCCGGTGTCCCCATGGCAGACGGTCCGCTGCTGAGGACGGTGTGCGAAGGCCCGGAGGGTGTTGCGCAGCCGGTCAGCAGTGTGCAGAACATCGCTGGTGCCAGCACGGCGACCATGGCCATGGACTTGGGCGTTGGCGTAGGTACGTGAGGCATCGTGTTTCCTTTGCGTCACAGGCCGCTGTGGCTGATGCGGTAGATAACGCCGTTCTGATCCTCGGCCACCAACAGCGCGCCGTCGGCCGCGACTGCCAGGCCCGCCAGGCGGCCAAACTGTGCTGGACGGCGCGCCTTGGTCTGCTCGGCCGCCGGGGCGGTGGGCCCAAGTTGCGTGAGCGCAGGCGCAGGTGTGGGCATCAACCAGCCGGTGGCGAAGTCCTCGGTGCCCACCGGCTTGCCCTGCGAGTCAAAGCGCACGCGAACCACGCGAAAGCCGCTGGGTTGTGCGCGGTTCCATGAGCCGCGGAACGCCACGAAGGCGTCGTTGCGATAAGAAGCAGGGAACTGGCTTCCGGTGTAGAAGGTGAAGCCAATCGGTGCTGCATGCGCGGAGTAGGTGAGCAGCGCACCCTCGGTGGTGGGGCAGAAGTCGCCCTTGGTGGTGTTGGGAGGGTCGTTGAATACCTGCGCGTCCACCTGGCGGTTGCCGTAGCAGTAGGGCCAGCCGTAGTGCTTGTTGGCCTGTATGGCATTGAGTTCCTCGGGTGGAAGTTCGTCCCCGTGGTAATCCGATCCATTGTCGAAGCCGTAGAGCACGCCGCTTATCGGGTGCCAGCCGAAGCCGATAGTGTTGCGCAGGCCGCGTGCGAAAACACCGCGCGCGCTGCCGTCGGGCTGGGCGCGCAGCATGGTGGCGCTCTCGGGATTGGCGTCGCGGCAATCGTTGCAGGTGGAGCCGGCGGTGATATAGAGCATGCCGTCGGGCCCGAATCCGATGGTGCGGTTGGGGTGCTGGCCCGCGTCGGGCAGGTCATCGATGATCAACCGCGGCGTTCCAAGCGTGCCATCGGACTGGATGTCCGCTACCAGCACCTTCTTGTCAGAGGTGATGTACAACTGGCCGTTGCGGTGCGCCAGGCCGTGTGCAAACTTCAGGTTTTGCGCCACGATCTTGCGCTCACTGGCATCCACCACGCCGTCGCGGTTGGTATCGCGCAGCAGCAGCACATCGCCTTGGTCGCGACGGCTGGCGTAAACGTCGCCGTTGGGCATGGTCTGCAGCCAGCGAACGTTGGCCATGTCTTTGGCGAAGACGGTGATGCGAAAGCCCGTGGGTACCTTCAGCCGGCCGACCATCGATTCATCGAATCGGGTTGGCGAAGGCTCGGTCACATTCACTGTGACGGAAATCGGGCCGTCACCGGGAGGCAGTTGCGCGAATGCGATGGGCGCAAACATCGCCATGAACAGTGCCAGAGCGCTGCGTGGGCGAAGAGTGGGGCGTTCGGGTTGGCTCATGGGGTCTCCTGGGGTGCGCCATCCTGCGGGCAGGCACTGCTCGGCGGTGTAGGAAGACCGCTTGAATCGCTAGTGCTGGGCAGCACTCTCAAATAGATCAACCTCGCAGCACGGTTGGTCCTGCCTGTCCCGGTCAACTGGTGCTATTTGCCTACATCGCGCGCCGGGTTGCGTAGCTAGCATCTGAACAACACGCCGACTACTCAGGAGACATTCCGATGACGCAATCGAACCAACCACCAGATCGCATTGATGTTGAAGACGCCCAATCGCTCACTCGATGGACGCGTGAGCTTGATACCACGGAAGAACAGCTTCGAGACGCGGTGGCACAGGTCGGGGACAAAGCGGCAGACATTGAAATGCATCTCAAGGGGGCGCGCAGTACCACCAATGTGGACCGCGTCCAACAAGCAGATGCCAAGAGCTGAGCAACCAGCTTCATGCTTGCATCTTGCGGCCGTGGAACCTCGCCCTTGGTGTGATCTAGTCGAATAGCCGAAGAGCAAAGAGTGAAATCTAATCCACAAGTGTCAAACGGGGACACGCAGGCTTCAAAGCCATTCCAAACGGTACGCACGCCACGAAAGGTCATGGTGTGGGCGGCAGCGGCTTTATGCGTATTTTTTGCATTCGTGGCCTTCTACTACTTCGGACCTAAAAGCCAGGACGATTTGGACCCCGGCGCTCGGCCGGTGGGAGGGAATAAGGTGCTAGCACCACTGGCCCCAGCATCGGCTGCAAGTGTTAACAGGTAAGGCGCCGGCAATCTTGCGCGGTTCTGAAAGGACACCATCGTAGGCGACCCGCAAAAAGTTGTCGGTGTCGATTTGGAGGTATGCGGTTTCACTCTCGTGAGTGAAGGCGTGAAGGATGGGTAGGTATGGCATCTGTGAACTCTTGAGCAGCGCAAAGATTTGACATCTGCCAAAAAGCCACGCTTGTAGGAGTGTTGCCTGAAGCTGTCACAGCTTTTGCTGCGCACAATCTCGACTTTACTGATCTGGCCGCATTCGTGTCGCGACCACCGGGCACCTGCTCAATCAGCGTGCTTTCGCACCGTGGGAGGAAATCCTATGTCGCCCGTTTCTAAGGCATTCGCCCGCTGGCTCGCAGCGGAGCAAGACGTTCACAACGCCACGCATTTGATGCTGTAGCACCTGCGAGCGGGCGAGGCACACGAAGCGAAGGCGCAGCAGGATGTCGTCAGCCAACTTCGCCAGGACGCCGGCGTTCTGCTGCGTGACTATCTACATGTGATGCAGGTCGAGGGAGACAAGCTGTGGTCCTACAGGCAACCCGTATTGGAAGTTTTCGATCCGGCGTGACAAAAAAAAAGGCGCCCGCAGGAGGCGGGCGCTGAGAGGGACAGAGCGGGAGGTGCAAGCCGGCGAAGTCGTACTTAACCCGATTTTTTCCATATGTAGGACTATCCCGCGCTCGCTTGGTGCGCTTGTTTGCCAGTGATTGGCGTTAAAGCGTGCGCCGTCCATAGTGGGCTCTGGGTGAGTAGTCGATGGTGCGAACCTGGACCACGCCATGCTGCGCCGCTCGGTGATGGTGGAGCGCGATGCGCAACTAGAGCACTGCTTCGTGATGGAGCGCACCCGCATAGGCCGCGGCGCCCATGTTCGCAGGGCCATCATTGACCAGGACAACGACATTACGCCGGGCGAACGCATCGGCCTCGATCCGGCGGGACCGCGAACGTTTCTTGGTCACAGAGAGCGGTGTCGTGGTGGTGCCGCGCCGGTTCTTCATTGGCCAAGGATCACAGCCATCGGACTCGGGAAGCGAGCGGAACGTTGCGGTGCTGCCAGACCCTGACCTGCGTGGCGGGGAGGCAGTCCCCGCAGAGCCTTTTTAAGGACAAACTCGAACGGTTGCGCGATGCCGAGCGGCGCCTGCAACTCGAGCGCAGGGCAAGTCGGCTTGCCGCCCCTAGCCCGCACCGCCAGGCGGATTCCGGCGGTTGGCTGCATAAAGGATATGGAGGTGCAGCTTTTGCATGTCGTCGCGGTACAAGGTGATTTCATCAGCAGACAGCACGCTTCCCATGGTGTCCATCTGGTCCATGAAATGGCTGGACAGAACAGCCGGCTCGGGGTGCGACTCGATGAGGGCCTGGGCCAGAGCGATCACCGCCGCCATGGCCGAGTGGCTTCTTTGCACTTGGCCCGCCAGCTTGCCCAGTAGCTCCGTTTGCTGCTCGAGCAGCTTCTCCACGGCTTGGAGGCGATCGCGGTCGGTTCCAGCGGCTTCAAAAGCGGTCATGGTGGGGTCCCCAGGCAGCGATGGCAGTATTGCCTTCGCTGCCTGGCAGGTCGGGTTACACCAACGGAGGGTCCGTCTCGCGCTCGGGATGGCGGTGGCGGGCGATGCCCTGGATGAACGCTTTGAAGTCTGCAGGCGCGGCCCCCATGAACATACCTGGATCGGGGTCGCCAGAGGGCAGCGTCGCAGGGACTTGCGCCTTGAGCATCAACGCCGCAGAGGCCGGCATCACCAGGATGGTCTTGCAATGCCGGTGCTGGTCCTTGATGAACTCCATGGTGTGGCCATCGGCTGCAAGCATCTTCACGCCTTCATCGCCATCGGGCAGGGCCAGCGCGTCGAACAGGAAGCCGGGCTCGTTCTCCAGCGACGCATCGGCATCAATGGGCACCTGGTCGGCAGTGGTCACCGGCCCGATGCGAGGGGCCACGAAGCGCGGTACAGCGCCTTGCGCAAACAGGGCTTGGTGAAGGTCCAAAGCGCTCTGGCCCACAATTCCATCGGCCACCAGGATGGCGACCTTGCGCCCCTGGATGCTGCCGTCGCCGGGGCGTGCGAGCAGCGACAGGGCGGGAGAGTTGGCAATCTCGGGCTTGGGCGGGTTGGCCAGTGCGCGGGGCATGGCCTCGGGCAGTTCCTTCATGCCAAGGCCTGCAGCCACCTGGGCGGCCAGATCTTCCGAAGCGTTGCGCAGAGAGGCAACCATTCGCTCGCGGATAGCGGGCACGGTGACCTTGCTCAGCTCGAAGCGGAAAGCCGCCGCGATGTGGGCCTGCTCCACCGGGGTCTGGCTGTTGAAGAACAGCGTGGCCTGGGTGTAGTGATCGGCAAACTTCTCGGGCTTGGCGCGCACCTTGCCCTGGGCCTCCTTGGCCTCGATGCGGGCGGGCACCGAGACAAAGCCTTGCGCCGCACCGGCCTGGAAGGGGCAGCCGCCGCCCAGCGAGTTAGGCTCATACGCCACCTTGCCGCGATGGATAGCCTGGCGGTGCATACCGTCGCGCTGGTTATTGTGGACGGGGGCGATGGGCGAATTGATGGGCAGCTCGTGGAAGTTAGGGCCGCCAAGGCGCGAGATCTGTGTGTCCACATACGAGTGAATGCGTCCGGCCAGCAGCGGATCGTTCGAGAAATCGATGCCCGGCACCACGTGGGCTGTGCAGAACGCGACCTGCTCGGTCTCGGCAAAGAAGTTGTCGGGATTGCGGTTGAGCACCATGCGGCCGATGGGGCGCACAGGAATCAACTCTTCGGGGATGATCTTGGTCGCATCCAGGATGTCGAAGCTGAACTTGTCGGCTTGCTCCTCGGTGAACACCTGCACCCCGAGTTCGTACTCGGGGTACGCGCCGGCCTCGATGCGCTCCCACAGGTCGCGGCGGTGGAAATCTGGGTCGGCACCGGAGATCTTCACCGCCTCGTCCCACACCAGCGAATGGGTGCCGGCCTTCGGGTTCCAGTGGAACTTGACGAACACCGACTCGCCCGCCGCATTCACGAAGCGGAAGGTGTGCACGCCAAAGCCCTGCATGGTGGCATAGCTGCGCGGGATGCCGCGATCGGACATGGCCCACATCAGCATGTGGGTGGACTCGGGCATGAGCGAGACGAAGTCCCAGAAGGTGTCGTGCGCGCTAGCCGCCTGGGGCATCGCATGGTGCGGCTCGGGCTTGACGGCATGCACCAGGTCTGGGAACTTCATCGCGTCCTGGATGAAGAACACCGGCATGTTGTTGCCCACCAGGTCCCAGTTGCCTTCGTCGGTGTAGAACTTCACGGCGAAGCCGCGCACGTCGCGCGCCGTGTCCTTGGAGCCGCGCTCGCCCTGCACGGTGGAGAAGCGCACGAACACGGGGGTGATCTTGCCGGCCTCCTTGAACGGCGCGGCGCGCGTGAGGTCCGTCAAGGGCTCATACGCTTCGAAAAAGCCGTGGGCACCCGAGCCGCGCGCATGCACGATGCGCTCGGGAATGCGCTCGTGGTCGAAGTGCGTGATCTTCTCGCGCAGGATGAAGTCTTCGAGCAGCACCGGCCCACGCTCGCCGTACTTGAGCGAGTTCTGGTTGTCGGCGATCGGTACCCCCTGGTTGGTGGTGAGCACCTGGCCGGCGGAATCGACGCGCACCCGGTCGAGCGGAGCGATGGTGGCGTTCACCCCCTCGGCGGCGACGGTGCCGGTCTTGTTTGAGCCATTCGCTTCGGACACGGTGCTGCCGGATGGGAGGCGAGATGCAGGTTCGGCGGTGGCACCGGGAGCGGGACTCACCCCGTTCTTGAACCCGTGCTCGCCAGCCTTGTTGGGGTTGTAAGGCCGTGCTGCGGCGAGATCGTTGGTTTCTCCCGCCCTTGTGGAGAGCACGTCACTGGCGGCGCCGGGTGAAGCAGGCGCGCTATCTGTGTTCCTTGCAGGCGCCTTCGTCGCCGACGGCGCGCGCGTAGCTGCGCCTTTGGCTTGACTCTTGGGATCTTTGGGCATAGTGGACCTTCATCACAGGTTGTGGGGGACGGTACAGGTTAAGGTTCCTGCCACAAAGCGATGTAGGACTTCTGCTTGATCGGGGACAAACCGAGGAATCGTGCAAGGCTCGTTCCCCCTGTATGGCATAGACCGCCGTTATGAGTGAGGTTGGTTTCTGCCTGTCTTCCTACAGGCTATCGCGTCTAGTCATCGACATGATTCATCCAACTCCAACTGGAGGTTATTCATGCTCGTAACGCCCCACCAATCGTTCAGTCCCGTGAACTTCATCGCTGCTGGCCTGTCCATGGTTGCCTACGGAGCTGCAGCCGCGGTAGGTCTGGTGCAGGCCTCAGAGGCCGAGTCGCAGGCAAGTGCACAACCTGGCGAAGAGAGCGTATCTGAAGCACAGACCGACCAATACCTCAGCGAGTGCGTTGGCCGTCGTCTGGAATGCCGACTGGCGATGTTGACTTCCTGATGTGTAGCCATGTTTGAACTAAGTGGCCCCTGGTGGGAGTTACCGCTGCGGGCAACGCTCGTGTATGGAGTACTACTAGTACTTGTGCGAGTTTCGGGCCACCGCACCGTCGGTAAGCGCGCAGCGAACACACGTTGATGTCAGGCGGCCGATGTAGGAGGCTCGTGTCCGCTTAACTTAGGCGGACAGATGGACACTTACGGAATGGATTTGATGGGACGGCGTCGCCGGCGGCGACACAGCGCGCAATTCAAGGAGGCGGTGATCCAAGAGTGCATGCGCCCTGGGGTATCAATGGCCGCGGTGGCGCTGGCACACAGCTTGAACGCGAACATGCTGCGCAAGTGGGTGATCGACGCGGAGCATGCGTTGCCACCCAAGCCCAAGGCCGAGCCACCGTTGCGCGAAGCGCCAATGCCGGGCCCAACGTTCGTGCCGCTTGCGCTGCCCGCAGCCTCAGTGGAAGGTGACATCCGCATCGAGTTGCAGCGAGCTGGCACTACCGTCACGGTGGTTTGGCCTGCCAGCGCCGCCCGCGATTGCGCAGCTTGGCTGAGCGACTGGCTTCGATGATTCGCGTCGAAGCGGTATGGCTGTGTGTCGAGCCGATGGACATGCGCGCCGGAACCGACACAACCCTTGCCCGGGTCGTGAAGGTCTTTGGCGCCGCGCGACCGCACCATGCCTATGTATTCGCCAACAAGCGCTCGACCCGGCTGAAGGTCTTGGTCCACGATGGCATAGGCATCTGGCTGGCAGCACGACGGCTGCACCAAGGCCGCTTCGTCTGGCCTGGGGGAGGGTGTGGCGCACCGCAGTCACTTACCCGTGAGCAGCTTGATGCGCTTGTCCTGGGCCTGCCGTGGCATCGTCTGGGAGAGGCCGGCGTGATCAGCGTGGTGTAGACCCGGGAGGGAAGGCTTCGGGCAATCCGTAGATCTGCCGATGGCTGGTAAGCCGACGTGCGGCAATACTGGCGTCGATGCTTGATGCCTCGCAGATCGACCCCTCACAGCTGAGCGCCTTGGGCGAGAGCCAACTGCGTGAACTTGCGACCAGGTTGCTGGAGCAGGTGCAGCGCAGCAAGCATGAGATCGACTGGCGTGACGCCAAGCTCGAGAAGCTCGCCTACGAGATCGCGCAGTTGCGGCGCATGAAGTTCAGTGCCAGCAGCGAGCAGCTCAACGCGCAGCAGAAGGCGCTGTTCGACGAGTCGGTGGATGCCGACATTGCGGCGCTCGAAGCCGAGCTCGAAACACTCAACACGCCACCGCCTGTCGACAAGAAGCAAGCACATCCAAAGCGCACGCCGCTCCCGCAAGATCTGCCTCACATCGAGATCATCCACGAACCGGCTTGCACGACATGCGTCTGCGGTTGTGCATTGCAACGTGTGGGAGAGGATGTGACTCAGAAGCTCGACTACACACCCGGGGCCTTCACCGTGCAGAACCATGTGCGCGGCAAGTGGGCGTGCCGCGGCTGTCGTACGCTGACACAGGCCCCCGTTCCTGCCGAGATCATCGACAAGGGCATTCCCACGGCCGGACTGCTCGCCCATGTACTGGTGGCCAAGCACTCGGATCATCTGCCGCTTTACAGGCAAGAAGCGATCTTCGGTCGTGCTGGCCTGGCCATCCCGCGCTCGACACTGGCAGCATGGGTGGGCATATGCGGCGTTCGCCTGCAGCCGCTGGTGGATGCCCTGAAGCGTCACGTGTTGGCCTGCCCTGTTGTCCACGCAGACGAGACGCCGGTGGCCATGCTGGCCCCTGGCAAGGGCAAGACGCATCGCGCCTACCTCTGGGCCTATGCAGCAGGGGCCTTCGAGCCACTACGGGCGGTGGTCTACGACTTCACGATTAGCCGCGCTGGTGAGCATGCGAGAAACTTCCTCGGAGATTGGAAGGGTAGCCTAGTCTGTGACGACTACGGCGGGTACAAGGCGCTGTGGGAGCGCGGGGTCACCGAAGCGGGTTGCATGGCGCACGCGCGTCGGTACTTCGTCGATCTGGTGAAGACCGACAAGAGCGTGATCGCCGCGACAGCGGTGGACTTCATTGGCCAGTTGTACGGCATCGAACGCGAATTGAAGTGCATGCCCCCTGCACAGCGGCTCGAACAGCGCCAACTGCGCGCGCGGCCAATCACCCTGGCGTTGCACGCCTGGCTTACCGCCCAGCGCACGAAGGTCGTGGACGGCGGTGCAACGGCCAGGGCGATCGACTACAGCCTCAAGCGCTGGGCGGCGTTGACGCGGTACCTGGACGATGCGGCACTGCCCATCGACAACAACCATGACGAGCAGCAGATCAGGACCTGGGCCACGGGACGGCGCAACTGGCTGTTCGCCGGGACGCTATTGGCTGGCCAGCGAGCGGCTGCGATCACCAGCTTGATCCAATCGGCAAAGCTCAACGGCCACGACCCCTACGCCTATCTGAAGGACGTGCTCACGCGCCTGCCCACTCACAAGGCGCGCGACATCGACGAGCTGCTGCCCCACCTCTGGCGGCCTACCGACGCCACTGCGTAATCCCCGACGGTCTGCCGCTCGCGCAACGTGCGTTGGCCGCGCGCTTACCACCGTCGGCCAGTTCACCCCCTTTGACCTCCTGGTTGTGATGCTGCTGAGCGAGGCCGTTTCGAATGGGCTTAGTGGGGAAGAGAAGTCTTTGACGGGGGGATTGCTGTCCGCTGCCACGCTGGTAGGCCTTAACGTTCTTGTGGCATTCATCACTGCGCGCAGTCCTCGGGCTCAGGCCTTGGTCGAAGGACGGGCCATTTGGTCGGCCGAAACGGCGATCTCTTTGAAGACGTGCTCAAACGTCACCATGTGCCTCTGTGTGATGTAGAACGGGCGCTTCGCGAAGCAGACTGCGATCAGTCGGATATGCGCTTTGCGTTTCTTGAAGCCGATGGACAAATCAGCATCCTTAAGGAGTCAGGTTCAGCGATAGCACCGTCGTAAAGACCAGTACGAGACGCGTCTACACCACCGCCGCAGCGCTGCCAGCGCGGAGTATCGGGTTCAAGCCTTCTCCACGGCGCTGCCCATGCGCAAAGAACGGCTCGCCTGAACGGGCGATCTCAAACCGGCCGCTGCCGTCGGAATTCAGCGCACCGGTGGTGATTGATGTGTGGCACGACTGTCGATTGCTGAGGCTAGGAACCACCTGGTGCTGCCAGCCGTCGAAGCTGTTGAACACGTGCCAGCAGGCTAATAAGAGGTAGACATGTCAGAACTCACACTCGTGATCGAAGACTCCACAGGCCGCCTCAGGGACGACGTGTGAAGGCGCGCCATATCTGCTGCCCAGGGGGTGCTGGAGCACTACGCCGTGACGATGGAGGAATGCGCAGCGGTGGCGACCAAACCCTTCGAGGAGGTGCCACCAGGAAGGATGCATAACTTTTTCGGGGGAATGGGCAAGGCTGCTACTACTTGGCTGGAAGCAGATGCCGTCCTGCGCGTGATCTGCGGAAACGAAGTGCGCCTGCGCATGGTTGAAAAGCCTGAACCACCACCGCATTGAAACAGGAGAGACGATGCCCACTGAACTGACTCCAGACGAGCAAATCAAGGTACTTCAACACGAAGTTGGTGAGCTCAAAAAACAGGTCTTTGTGCTGATCGACAAATCCAATCAGGCGCTGATCGCTGCGGAATCCAATAACGCAATGCTGATCTCTATCATGGAAGCATCAACGCCAAGCCACCGCAAAGCAGTACTCAAAAGCTACTCACACATATGCCGGCAGCTGGATGCCAGCCCTATCAATCAGAAGCGAACGTCCGAAGAGCTCGCCTTCCAGGACATGGTGCGGCAGTCCATGTTTGCACACCTCAAGCGTTAGAAGACGAGCAACAAGAGGCCCGCTCGCGGCGGGCGGAAGGGAGGGTGTTGGAGTACCTGGCGACTGAATGATAGACCCGAGCGCGGATGGAAGAAATCCCTTCGGCTCGATGTTCAGCACGGAGCACCTCAGGAAGGTTTTGAGGACACCTTCGCGGTAGCTTGCTGCAGGTACTGGCGCACGTCGTTCTCCGAGTCACCAACCACCTGCAAAGCCTTGCGCAAGTCGGTTTCGGTGCATCGAAGGTTGTGAGCCCAGTTCCAAGCGTCACCGCCATGGCGAAGAGTGATGCGCACACATGCGCGTGCGGGGACAGTCGAACTTTTGGCCATGATGGCTCCTTTCGAAGCCAGCCATCCTATTCCTGCAGGCGCCGCGTGGACGTAGGAAAACGCTGACATCAATACCGTGGGCGTTGGCCAACCATGAGAGCAAAACTGAGGCGCGAGCGTTGACCGTCGGCATAACAATAACTGTATGTAATGACAGTATTGGCTTATTTCCTACATCTTGCCCAGAGCGCGCGCCGCATGCTGGAGGCTCTAACAGATCCTCCGGAGCGAACACATGACAGACAAATCCACTCAGTCCACTGCCGACCAAGGCAACATGGAAAAGGACCCCAAAAATTGGGTGACAGGCGATGAGGCCATGACTGGGGCGCAACGGTCGTATCTGCACACGCTTGCAGAAGAGGCCGGCGAGGAAGCAGACGATTCGCTGACCAAGGCTGAAGCCTCTATGCGCATTGAAGAGTTGCAGGCCGCCACTGGGCGTGGACGTGATCAGGCAAAAGTCTAGCGCTTCATGATTGGCTGGAAGAGCTTCGTGAACCAGACCATCCCGACTTCGAGTGACACCTATCCTGAAAGAACTCCATCATGAGCGATTGGCTTGACTGGATTCAGTGGCCCGCGTTTGCTGCATCTGTGCTTGCCGCCTGGCTTGTTGGTTCTAAGGCGGCCAGTCGCCGCAATGCAGGGTTTTGGGTATTCCTATTCAGCAATGTCCTCTGGGTAGCCTGGGGCCTTTACTCGCACGCCATTGCGCTGATTGCACTGCAAATCTGCCTTGCAATTATGAACATCCGCGGCTTGGCGAAAACCGATGACGAGAGCAAGGAGATTTGAGGACGATGCAGCCATGTCAACGCAGCCAAGCTTCTTTCAACAGGCCGAAAAGCCGCACCTTCGGCCCAGCCCGAGGGTGCTGCTGCTGGTGGACTTCATCAACCCCATGCAGTTTCCTGGGGCTGAAAAGCTGGTGCCGGCCGCACTGAAGGCCGCGCAAGCCACGGCCCGGCTCAAGAAGCGCTTGGCCGCCAGCGGCGTGACGGCCATCTACGCCAACGACAATTACGGGATCTGGCGCTCGGAATTCAAGGACCTTCTAACCGCCTGCAAGGCTCTGCCCGGTGCGCGCGGGGAAATGGCCACGCTGCTGGAGCCTGGGGACAATGACCTCACCATCCTCAAACCTTTGCATTCTGCGTTCCATAGCACACCGCTAGAGCACCTGCTCAAGCAGCTCAAGGCGCGCGACTTGATCGTTGCCGGGTTGGCTGCCGATATATGTGTGCACCTTACCGCGATGGATGCGTACATGCGTGGCTTTAAGGTATGGGTGCCGCGTGACTGCACCGCCGCGGAGAACGAGGAGTTCAAAGTGGCTGCGCTGCGGCAAATGTCGCAGGTGCTCAAGTGCTCGGTGAGAAAGTCTACCGGCCGATCTGAATAGCTGCGCAAGCTAGGCGGTCTAAATGGGGCACGGGCTTTGACGTTGCCGTTCAGCAAAGGCATTACACGGACTAGATCGAGACCCCGGACGGGGCCGGCATCAAGCTCACGCACACCGCCTCAGGCATCTCAAACTGGCTGGTGGATGTCGAGCAAGTGCGATCCCGGCCACCCTCTCGCAGACCCATGTGCAGACCTAGGGCAATGGCAGCTTCTCGCTGCAGCGCATGACCGATGGGGCGATGCTGGATGTGACCCGGGTCGAGCGCGTGACCTTCAGCGACACCAAGCTGGCGCTGGACCTGAACGGCAACGCCGGCCAGGCAGCCAAGCTGCTGGGCGCCCTGGGCGGCTCGGCCCTGCTGGGCAACAAGGGCGTGGTGGGCGAGGTGCTCCGCCTGCTCGATGCCGGGGTCACCGGCAAGACCATCGCGGTGATAGGGCTGCAGCTCCTGGGGGCAAGCACGCCCACGCAGATTACGCAGACGCCGTGGTCCAGTGTGGTGGGCCGCGCGGGCACGGACAGCGAGCTCAAGCAGCTCACCGACCTCCATGGCCGGCGGCCGACTTGGCCAAGCTGTCTCACCAGATCTCCCGCAAGCTTGCAGAGATCGAGCTCAGCCTGCTGATGCGTCGCCAAGGCAACGAGGACGCATGGAGGTTCGTGCTGCGCACCGATGTGGGCATGCGTGTATGCGGTGCGCCAGCAGACCCACACGCTCATTGATTGTAGTTCTGCCGACGTGAAGACAGGGCAGATCCAGGTGTTGCGTTCGTTGATGACGTCGCGGGTCGGGGTCGCGCTGATTGCCGTCATTGGACTCGCCGCTTTCTACATGTACGTGCGGCAGGCGGCTGTTCTCAGAGACATGGCACAGCGTGAACAGGAGACTCTTTCGCATGAGCGCGACCGGCTGGAGGAACTGGTGAGGGAGCGGAGTGCCAGCCTTTCCGAATTGGCCAACTACCTGCAGGAGATACGTGAAGAGGAGCGGGCCCACCTGGCCCGCGAACTGCATGACGAGCTGGGTGCCTTGCTTACCGCGGCCAAGCTGGATGTTTCGCGCCTCAAAGCGCAAATTCTCCCGAACAGCGACGAGGTGCGCACGCGCCTTGACCACCTAGTGCAGTCACTGGACAGCGGCATTGCGCTGAAGCGCCGGATCATCGAGGATTTGAGGCCGTCCACCTTGTCCAATCTCGGGCTCGAAGCGGCGTTGAAATTCCTGATGATAGAGTACGCAGGGCGCGCGGCGATGGAGGTGGAATGCAGCCTGGAGAAGGCCGTGGATTTGCCCAATTACACCCATCTCACCGTGTATCGTCGAGTGCAGGAGGCGCTGACCAACATCGCAAAGGATGCCGAAGCGACGCGAATTTTCGTGTCCATGCATACCCAGCCCAGGCGTGAAGGTTCCAGGGTTCGAGACAACGGAAAGGGCTTCGACACCGAAGCTGTTCGGCTTTCCTCCCACCGCCTGTTGGGCATGCGCCACCGGGTTCAGGCCGCCGGGGCAGGCTGGTCATTTCATCTCATGTGGGACGCGGTAGCCTGGTCTCTGCGGCGTTTCCCCTCCCGCCGAATACTTCTGGTCCACTGCTTGAAGCCGCGTAACTGCTCACGAGACCTGCGGGGAGTTCAGCGGCAGCTCTCCTACAGGCCGCAGGGTTCCTGGCCGACTTGGCTGCCGGGTTGCAACGCTGACAGTGGGCGGATGCATCCCAACACCGCCAGTCGCCCCTTCGACACGCCGGCTGAAGAGAAATTACCGGAGCCGCTACCTCCTTACGGACAACCCGCTGGTGGTTGGGGGTCGCTCAAGGCCGTGGCGGTCAGCGTGGTGCGTGAGGGCGCAACCCTGCGCACGGCCAATGCATTGCGGCAGCAGAACAAGCCGGGGGGCTTTGCCTGCGTAAGCTGCGCCTGGGCCAAGCCGGGCAAGCCGCATTTGGCCGAATTCTGCGAGAACGGCGCCAAGGCGACCGCCTGGGAATTAACGGAAAAGCGCGCGGATTCAGCGTTCTTCGCGCAGCACGCGGTGACCGACCTGCGCGGCTGGAGCGACCACGAAATTGAAGCCACTGGTCGCCTAGTGGAACCCATGCGCTACGATGAGGCAAGTGACCGATATGTGCCCACCGCATGGGATGAGGCGTTTGCCGCCATCGGTGCGGCATTGCAGGGCTTGCGCGATAAAGATCCGCAGGCCACTGTGTTCTATGCCTCCGGCCGTGCATCGCTGGAAACCAGTTACATGTACCAGTTGCTGGCACGGCTGTACGGCAACAACAACCTGCCCGACAGCTCCAACATGTGCCACGAGAGTACCTCGGTGGCGCTCCCTGAGACCATTGGCGTGCCCGTGGGCACGGTGCGGCTCGACGATTTCGAGCAGACCGACGCGATCTTCTTCTTCGGCCAGAACGTCGGCGTTAACAGCCCGCGCATGCTGCATCAGCTGCAGAAAGCCCGCCAGCGCGGCGTCCCCATCGTTACCTTCAACCCCATGAAGGAGGTGGGCCTGGTGCATTTCGCCAACCCGCAATCCCCACGCGAGATGCTGAGCACAGCCGAAACGGTGATCAGCACCCAGTACCTGCAGGTGCGCAATGGCGGCGACATCGCGGCCCTGACAGGCATGTGCAAGTGGTTGGTGGAGGCTGACGATGCAGTGCAGGGTATGGGAGGTGTGCGGGTACTGGACGCCGACTTTATCGCCTCGCACACCGAGGGCTTTGGCGCGTTTGCGGATGCCATGCGCGCTGCAAGCTGGAGCGACATCGAGCGTGAAAGTGGGCTTGCGCGCGCGGCGCTGGAGCAGGCGGCAAAGACGTATGCCGCCGCGCGCGCCGTGATCGGCATCTACGGCATGGGCCTGACCCAGCACCGCGAGGGCGTGGCAAACGTCCAGATGGTGAGCAACCTACTGCTGCTGCGCGGCAACATCGGCAAGCGTGGCGCCGGCATCTGCCCGGTCCGTGGGCACTCCAACGTGCAGGGCCAGCGCACCGTGGGCATCACTGAAAAGCCGGAACTCGCGCCCCTGGATCAACTGGCCGCGCTCTACCAATTCGAGCCTCCGCGCACCAAGGGGCTGGACACTGTGGGCACCTGCCAAGGAGTGATCGACGGCTCCGTGCATGCCTTCATCGGCCTGGGCGGCAATTTCCTGCGCGCAGCACCCGACACTGCACGGCTGGAAGCCGCGTGGTCGCGCCTGCAGCTCACCGTGCACATCGCCACGCGCCCCAACCATACCCACATGCTGCCAGGGCAGCAGGGCTGGCTGCTGCCCTGCCTGGGCCGCATCGAGGTGGATGAGCAGGCGTCGGGGCCGCAGACAGTGGCTGTGGAGGATTCGACGGGGTGCTTTCATGCGTCGCATGGCGTGGCCGAACCGGCAGCACGCACCTTGCGCTCCGAGGCTGCCATCGTCGCCGGCATTGCGCGCGCCACGCTGACGTCCAACCAGCATGTACCCTGGGACCGGTGGGTGGACGATTACGCAGTGGTGCGCGATGCCATAGAAGCCACCTGGCCTGCCGTGTTTGAAGGTTTCAACAAGCGCATACATGCGCCCGCCGGCATGCCCAGGCCCAACCCGGCGCGCGAGAGGGTGTGGAAGACGCCATCGGGCAAAGCCCGCTTTGTCGTCCCGCCCGCCATGGACAGCGAATATGCTGCAATGGGGCCCGATGTGCTGCGCCTGATGACGGTGCGCAGCGACGACCAGTTCAACACCACCGTCTACAGCCTGGACGACCGCTTTCGCAATGTGTGGGGCACGCGAATGGTCCTGCTCATGCACCCCGAGGACATGGTCGCGCGTGGCATTGCGCAAGGTGACGAACTGCTGGCCACCACCACGGGCCAAACCGATGGCCACAACCGGCAACTGGCCGGCCTGCGCGCGCTGGCTTACGACCTGCCCCGGGGATCGGTGGCGGGCTACTTCCCTGAATGCAATCCTCTGGTGCCTCTGGCGCACCATGCGAAGAAGAGCCATGTGCCTGCGGGCAAGTGCGTTCCCATACGGGTAGCGCGGCTCGCCCACAACTCCTTGGCTTTCACCACCCCATCGCCATGAATCCAGAGCTCGCCATTCCCCGCATTGTGCCCCTCACCTATACCCCTGAATGCGAGTTCCAGGAGGAGGACGAGGCGCAGACCTCGGCCGAACTGCTGGAGACCCTGCGCGGCATCCGCGAGAAGGTGGCTGCCGATGAAGGGCACGCGTTCCGCAGTGTGCATGCCAAGAGCCACGGTATTCTGCATGGGCGCATGGAGGTTCCGGCGTTGCCGCCTGTGCTCGCGCAGGGCCTGTTCGCCCGACCCGGCAGCTATCCCGTGGTGATGCGCTTGTCCAGCACGCCTGGCGACCTGCTGGACGATGCCGTGTCTACGCCGCGCGGCTTGGCCATCCAGGTCGGCGAGGTGCATGGCGTGCCGCTCGAGCCCGCCGATTGCTCGCGCTGCCAGGACTTCCTCATGGTCAACGGCCCCGTGTTCAGTGCGTCCACAGCGCGCAGGTTCCTCAAGAGCCTCAAGCTGCTGGCTGCCACCACCGACAAATCGCCCGCCGCCAAGGCACTTCTTTCGGCGGCCCTGCGGGGTCTGGAGGCCGTGGTTGAGAAGGCTGGTGGGGAAAGTGCCACGCTCAAGGCGTTGGGCGGCCACCCGGCCACGCACCCGCTCGGAGAACGCTATTTCACACAGGTGCCCATGCTGTTCGGCCCGTACATGGCCAAGTTCTCGCTGGTGCCGGTGTCCCCCGAATTGCAGGCGTTGCACGATGCACCTCTACAACTTTCGAACAGGCCGGAAGCACTGCGCGATGCAGTGGCGGCCCATTTCACCCAGGCTGGTGGCGCATGGGAGCTGCGCGCCCAACTTTGCGTGGACCTTGCGCGCATGCCTGTAGAAGACGCCTCGGTCGAATGGCCTGAGGAGCTGTCCCCCTTCATCACCGTGGCACGGATCAGCGCCCCGGCCCAGGCGTCGTGGAACGAAGCCACTTCACCAGCCGAAGAAAATGCCCTGGCATTCAGCCCGTGGCACGGTCTGGCCGAGCACCGGCCCCTGGGCTCGATCATGCGTGTGCGCCGGCGTGCCTACGCAGCCGGGGCGCAGTTCCGCCAGGCTTTCAATGCGGCGGTCGCTGACCCTGAAGCAGCCCAGAAATTCGGCGTGGCACCTGCAGCGTCGTTGCCATGAACCTGGCTTCACTTGAGGTCTGCAAGGTAGGCGGCGATGTGCCGCGCGTCAGCAGGGCTAACGTCCATCGCAGGCATCGCGGTGCCGGGCTTGACGGCTTGCGGTTCGCGCAGCCAGCGTTCCAGGTTCTCGGTGGTGTGCGGCAGCACTCCAGCAATGTTGGCACGACCCGCAAACCCTGCGAGCGACGGACCCACATGGGTCTCGGGCCCCGTGATGCCAGGGATCATGTGGCAGGCGTTGCAGGCGTGCTGGTACAGCGCCTGGCGCCCGAGCACCGGGTTGCCGGCGGCGGGCGGTGCCATGACCATGCGTGCCGCACCGCAGGCCCCGATGGTGCCTGCACGGCGCGCGCCGTCCACCTCTTCGAACGCGATGGCCTTGAAGGCAGCCACGTCCAGACCGGGCAAGCGTTCAAGAAAGGCCACGGTGGACCAGAGCTCCTCCTCGTCCAACCGATGCTCCCAGGCAGGCATGCCGCTCATGCGAATGCCGTGCCTGGTCAGCCAATACATCTCTTTCGTGCTCCAGCGTCGGGCCGCGTCCACCAGCGGGCCGGGCAGCGGCTGCATGCTCTTGCCGATGTCACCCTGCGCCGTTCCCGGACCGCCATGGCATTGAAGGCACTGGTCGCGGTAGCAGCCTGCGCCGCGCAGCACCATGGTCTCGGTGAACTCGGGTGGCTGCTCCACGTTGCGCGCGCGCAGGCGCACGGACTGGTGCATGGCGTTTTCGAGCAACTGGTACACCGGCTTCCAATGCTGCTCGCTGGCCGCCACGTTATACAGACCCAGGTACACGGTGGCCAAGCCCGCTACCGCCGCCAAGGCCGCCACACCCAGCAAAGTGGCGAACACAGCGGCGTAGACGGTGCGGGTCTTGTTCTGGGACATCGATTCATTATGTGGGCGATGCCACAGGGTTCCAGTGCCGTTGCACTTTGTTCCTTGCATCGCCAGTGGCCTTTGGGCCAAGGAAGTCTGCCGTGACAGCGTTTCAAGCCCTGGCGCTTGTAGGACTGGTGACTTTGCCAACGCTTGCGCTGGCCCAGGCCGGGGAAATGGGTGATGCCCGGCGCGGAGCATTGCTGATCGCTCAGTACCAGTGTGGTGCCTGCCACGTGATCCCCGGTATGGCCGCGGCGCGCGGCGCTGAGGGACCGCCGCTCACGTCCTTTGGCCTGCGCAGCTACATCGCCGGGCGGGTACCCAACCGTCCTGATCTGTTGGCCCGGTGGATTGCGCGGCCATCGGACCTGGTGCCGTCCGCCACCATGCCGGACATGGGCGTGCCTGCGCAAGATGCGCGCGACATGGCCGCTTGGCTCACGGGGCTGCGGTGATGGGTGTGCGCACAGAGGCCGGTTCCACCATTGCCGTGCTGTCGCCCGCAGGACCGGCCGCAGCCGCAATTGCCGAGGTCAGCTGGGTGCTGATCGGCGGCGCCGCATTGCTCTTCCTGGGCACCATGGCCTTGCTGGGATGGGCCTTGTTCAGAAAGAAGGTGTCGGAAGGCAGCGAGAGATCGATGCTGTGGTGGCTGGCCGGTGGCGGCTTGGTGTTGCCGCTGGTGGTGCTCACTGCCTTATTCTTTTACAGCCTTCACCGTGCGCCGCCCTGGAAGGCAAAACCGCCAGCTGATGCGCTGGTCATCTCCGTCACAGGCCGCATGTGGTGGTGGGAGATCCGCTACCGCGATCCCTCCACGGGCGCCACCATCGTCACGGCCAATGAATTGCGGCTTCCCGTGGGACGGCCTGTGTATCTGGGGCTGTCGAGCATCGAGGTCATCCACAGCCTGTGGATCCCTGAGCTGGGCGGCAAGATGGACATGGTGCCCGGCCGCGTGAACCATCCGCTGCTGCAGGCTTCAAGTGCTGGCGTGTTCCGCGGGCAATGCGCGGAGTTCTGCGGCGAGGCGCATGCACGCATGGCCTTGCATGCGGTGGCGATGGACTCAGCGGCGTTCGATACCTGGCTGGCGGGGCAGGAGAGTGCGGCCAAGGCGCCCGCATCCTCCATCGCGCGGGCAGGCCTGACTGTTTTCAAGGCGCAAAAATGTGCCGCGTGCCATACGGTGCGAGGCGTGGCAGCCGAGTCGAAGCTCGGCCCGGACTTGACGCACCTGGGCAGCCGCCTGCACCTGGCTGCGGGCACATTGAAGAACCAGCCGGAGCAGATGAAGGAGTGGCTCACGCAGGTTCACGCGGTCAAGCCGGGGGCGCGCATGCCTTCGTATGCACGCCTGCCGGAAGGCGATATCGATGCACTCGTGCATTGGCTGGGATCGCTGAAATGAGCATGTCGGCAGAACGCGGCGACCGCCACGATGGAGCAGCACCAGCGGCCCTCAGCCGTCTGCCGCGCCCCGCAGGCGAGCGCGAGGCCCTGGAAAAGGCCTGGGAGCCGCCGCCCGCCGGATGGCGTAGGCTTTCTGCCGTCAACAACACCCACATCGGCCTGTTCTATATCGCCACGGCCCTGCTGTTCTTCGTCCTGGCGGGCGTGCTCGGCCTCATCATGCGCGCCCAGCTCGCCGTGCCGCAGGCCAACTTGGTCTCGGCGGCCACATACAACCAGATCTTCACCATGCACGGCACAGTGATGATGTTCCTGTTCGCCGTGCCGGTGGTGGAGGCCATGGCCGTGTACCTGCTGCCCGGCATGCTGGGCGCGCGCGACATGCCTTTTCCGCGGCTGTCGGCCTATGGCTTCTGGGCGTACGCCATCGGCGGCATAGTGTTCTTCGGCACCATCTTCTTTGGTGCTTCGCCTGACGGCGGCTGGTTCATGTACCCGCCGCTCACGGGCAAAGAACACTCGCCCGGGGTGGGAGCCGACTGGTGGCTGCTGGGCATCGGGTTCATCGAGATATCGGCCATCGCCGGGGCCATCGAGATCATCATCGGCATCCTGTTCACGCGCGCGCCGGGCATGTCATTGATGCGCATGCCCATCTACGCCTGGGCCATGCTGGTCACGGCGCTGATGATCGTGTTCGCGTTCCCGGCCATCATCGCGGGCACGCTGCTGCTGGAGATGGAGCGGGCGTTCGACTGGCCCTTTTTCATCCCCTCGCGCGGGGGCGACCCGCTGCTGTGGCAGCACCTTTTCTGGTTCTTTGGCCACCCAGAGGTGTACATCATCTTCCTGCCGGCCGCGGGCATGGTGTCCATGATGGTGCCGGCGCTCGCGCGCACGCCCATCGTAGGCTACCGCTGGGTGGTGGCCGCGCTGCTGGGTGTGGGCATCCTGAGCTTTGCGCTGTGGGTGCACCACATGTTCACGGCCGGGCTGGGTTCGTTCACCATGCACTTGGTGTCGGCCGCGAGCTTTGCGGTCGCCGTGCCCAGCGCGGTGCAGGTGTTCGGCTGGATTGCCACCTTCTGGCGCGGGCGCGTCGAGGCGAACACGCCCACGCTGTTCCTCGTGGGCTTCCACGCCATCTTTGTGCTGGGCGGGCTCACGGGCATCATGGTGGCCGTGCTACCCTTCGACTGGCAGGTGCACGACACCTACTTCATCGTGGCCCACCTGCACTACGTGCTGATCGGGGGCATGGTTTTCCCTGTCTTTGCGGGGCTGTACTACTGGCTGCCGCTGGTCGCCCCGGGCCGGCGCCTGTCGGAGCGGCTCGGGCGCTGGGTGTTCGGCCTGATGTTCGGCGGCTTCAACCTGGCCTTCTTTCCCATGCACATCGCCGGGCTCATGGGCATGCCGCGGCGGGTATACACCTACGACGCCGGCCTGGGCTGGGAGTGGCCCAACCTGCTGTCCACGGCCGGCGCCTTCGTATTCGCGCTCGGCGTGGTGCTGTGCTTTGCCGATCTCATTCGCAGCTTCTGTGGCACCACCAAGGACAAACACGAGAATGTGTGGAACGCACCCACGCTGGAATGGGCCACTGGCGGTGAATACGGGCTGCGCAGCATCCCGCCGGTGTATTCGCGCGAGCCGCTGTGGCACCACCCCAGGCTACGCGAGGCCGCCGAGCAAGGAGCCTACTGGCTACCCCGCACGGTGTTCGGCGGGCGCGAGGCGCTGGTCACCAGCCCGATGTCGGCCATGCCGCGCCAGTTGTTGCTGCTGCCGGGTGATGGCTGGTCGCCCTTCATTGCGGCAGTCGGCACGGCGGGCTTCTTTCTGTTGCTCACGGTTTCGATGGTGTTGCCGGCGGTGCTGTGCGCGGTGGTCGCACTGGTGGCCATGGTGGTGTGGCTCTGGCAATCTGACCGGCCCACGGGCACGGCCCGGGCCGAGGTGGCCGAGGGCGTCTGGCTGCCCACGCAACTGGTGGGGCGCTATTCCCACTCCTGGTGGGCCGTAGTGGTGCTGATCTGCGTCGATGCGAGCGTGTTCGCATCGGCCAGTTTTGCCCACATCCATGTCTCCATGGCGGCGGACATCTGCCCGCCGGCCGGGGCGGCATTGCCTCGCGCTGCCTGGCCCGTGGCATCGGCCATGCTGCTCATCCTCGGCTCATTGCTTCTGTGGAGGGTGCAGCGCTCGTTTGCGGACGCGACAACCCAGGGAGGGCTGCGGGTGGCCACCGTGCTCGCCCTGGCCTGCGCCGGCGGTGCCATGGCGCTGCAGCTTGCGGGCCATGTGCAGGCTGGCCTGGATCCGCGCGCGGATGCCTGGAGCGCCACCGTGGCGGCACTGCTCGGCTGGCAGGCCCTGCATGTGGGCATCCTTGCCCTCATGGGCAGCTACCTGCTGGCACGCTCGCTCAGCGGCAGGCTGCAGCAGGGGGCCCGGGCCACGCTGGACAACACCGTGCTGTTCTGGCACTACGTGACGGCCCAGGCCATGGCGGGGGCACTGCTCGTGCAGGTACTGCCCCGGTTGATGGCGTGAGCCTCTCACCGAAGGACGCGGCTCTGTCCGGCACGCAGCGCAGAGGCGCGAACGCATGCTGGGGCATGAACCCTACTGCTGACAAACCGCTGCCCTTGACCGCTTCCACCACTCAGCAGCCCGACACCCTGGGCGAGATACTCGACGAATTCGAGGCTCTTGCCCAGTCCCATGGGCGGGTTGCTGTGGCCGAACTGGTGGACGCGGTCGGCCCGCGCAGCTATGGGCCCTTTCTTCTGGTTCCCGCGCTGTCGGAAATATCACCTCTTGGCGGTGTTCCGGGTGTCCCCACGGCGCTGGCCGCCGTGGTGGTGCTGTTTGCGCTGCAGATGCTCTGGGGACGCAAGCGACTGTGGATCCCTGCCTGGCTGGCACGACACGGTGTGCCTTCCGCCAAGATGAATCGCCTGGTGACCAGTACCCGCCCCATAGCCATCCGACTGGACCGTTGGTTCCATGGCCGGCTTAGGTGGCTGACTGCTGGCCTGTCGATTCGTTTGGCTGCCTTGGCATGCATTGCGCTGGCGTGCATGGTCCCGCCGCTGGAACTATTTCCTTTTGCCAGTTCGGTGCCCATGGCGGCCATCGCACTGATCGGGCTGGCCTTGCTGGTACGCGATGGGGTGTTGATGGTGGTCGCCTCGCTGCTGTCCTGCGGGGCCGCCTGGCTGGTGGTCAGCAGCCTACTCTGAGAATCCCCCGGACCGATAGCGGTGGTCAAGAGGCCGGCCGGCGACCTTCTCGCTGTGCCACGCTGAGCGGGGCTGCCGACCAGATATCCAGGCAGAAATCGGCGTCGCGCCACTGGGCCACACGTGGTACCTGCAGGTGCTGGTGCAGGAGCTCGTGCACCCGGGCACCGCCGAGGGGCGATCCGTCGAACGGGTGCAGCCAGTGGCAAGCGACGATGCCGGCCTGCGCGCCGGACGCCCGCAAGGTGTTCCTGCAGCAATGTGCCAGGTGTTCGATGGCCGCCTCGTCCAGGTAGTAGAGCAACTCGCTCAGCACGATGAGATCGAATGGCTCTGCGGGCCAACGCCGCGGCACCCAGCCGTGTTCCACCCGGGCATGAGCAAAGGGCACAAGCCGCCGTGCGGCGTACTCCTCGGCCCGCTGTGCGCCGTCCCAGGCCAGCAGCCGATCGCAGCGCTGCGCCAGGCGTTCCGACAGAAAGCCGCTCGCACAGCCGGGCTCGAAGATTGCACCGTAGCGGGCGCGGGGCAGGCTGGCCAGGAGCAGGTTGGCCTTGCGTTCCTCGTACCAGCTGCCCTCGAAGTGCCAGGGGTCCGGGCCGAGGGCGAACAGGGGGTCGAACAGGTCGTTGATTGCGGCGGTGGTCATGGGGTGTTGACGAAGAAGTACTCGGTGTCCCAGCCGGCGCGTTCGATGATGCCCGAGTCCAGCACGGCGGGCCGATGAGGCGGCCGCGGTGCCAGCTGAGAGCGGTGCGCGGCTAGGGCGTGCAGCTTGGTCGCCAGGGTGCCGCCTTCCATGCCCACGCCGGCCAGGCGTGTCCAGTCCACCTGCGAGTCCCAGGGTTCCGCCCAGTGCCACATCCACACCGGCGCCTCCAGCAGTACCGCGCTATTGGTGCTGCAGACGTGGGCTGCGGCCCGGCCGCAGGCTTCGTGGTCGGGGTGTCCATCGCGCCGCCAGGTGGTTAGCACCACGTCGCCCGGGTGGACGAGCGCGGCGAGCTTGGCACGCAAGGTCTCGGCATGGCTCTGGACACCACCATCGGGCAGGCCCAGGCGCAGCAGGGCGCCTGACGGCACGCCCAGGCGTTGCAGGCCGGTGCCGCTCTCCTGCCGCCGCTGCCAGGCAAGCGCGGTGGCATCGTGCCCCGGGCTGCCGGCGTGGCTAGCCTCGCCATCGGTCACGGCGAGAACGAGGCATTCGCCCCCATGGAGGACGTGGGTGTGCAGAAGCGCGCCGCAGGCAAGCACCTCGTCGTCGGGGTGGGGCGCCACCACCACCAAGCGTTGCCATTTGCCCACCAGTTCCGAGGCCGGGAAACGTGCGATGCCTTCCTCATGCAGCCAGGCCTGCCAGGCGTGCGCCGCCACGCGCGGAATACTGATAAAGCGGGTAGCCGCATCCAGTTCCTCGGCATTCGCCATATGGTTCACAGATCCCATGGGGACTCCTCCATCGTCAGGATGGCACGCGCCAGGGCCGCATCGTCGCGGTCGCCATGGCTTTGGCGAATGAAGACCGGCAGGTCCGCCGCTGCGCGCGCGAACCCCGCGTCGCGGCAGAACGGTGTTGCTCCCAGCGCGCGCCCGGTTTCTTCCAGCACCGCCTGGGCTGCAGCCTCGGCCGCCTGGCGCAGGCGCAGGGCCACGGCCTGGGCGTCTGCCTGCGGGTTCGCATCGATCCAGCCGGCGCTGCGCTGCAGCAGCGCCGCCAGGCCGGCGAGGCTGCGGTCCACCCGGCCCAGGGCTGCGGCCCGGTAGGGCCAAGCGGGGTGTGTCGGGTCGGCTGACCGCGTGGCCTCGAAAAGCGCGTCGGCCACCGCACAGGTGCCGCCGTACCAGCACGCGGCGATGCCCGCGCCTCCGTGCCAAAACCCGGGGCGGCGCAGGTAGTCGCCTGGCTTGCCCACCAGCGTTGCGGGTGTGCGGTCGAAGCACACGTCCGCGCTCAGCGTGTCCGCCATGCCCACCGCCTGCCATGGCCCGGTGTCCACTCGGATGCCAGGGTGCGACAGATCCACTGCCACCAGCTGGCTCTGCGCCTCCCCGGGCAGCCATACGGTCAGCAGGGCGTGGCTTACGCCCTGCGCCCCGGAGCACCATGCCTTGATGCCCGACAGCTCCGCGCTGTAGTCGCCACTGTTGAAAGGGGTTACCTGCACGCGCAGACCGGGCGCTTCGGCGGCCCACATGGCCCAGGTCTGGCCCGAGCGGGCGGCGTGTGAGCCAAGCTCGCCCAGGATAGCCAGCGCGTCGGTGTGGCCTTCGTACAGCTTGGCCAGCGCCAAGCTGTGCCGCGCCACCTCTGCCAGGGCCTGCCAGCGCGCCAGGGTGGCGCCCTCGCCCGGTGGTGGCAGTTGCCCAAGGCCCATGTCCACCAAGTGCCGCAATTTTTGCGCCGCGGGCAGAGCGGTGATCGCGGTGAGCACCTGGCAAAGCTGCTGCGCTGTTGGAAGCGGTGGGCGACCGGCGGGAGAAGGGAGGGGAAAAGGGGCGGTGCCGTGCATGATGGGTATCGCTGTGGGGCGGTGTCGTGCAAGCACTGTGGGCACGCGAGCCCGCAGAGCCTGTCGGCCGAGAGCGGGCAGCGTTGTGGGACTGTCGCCCCCACGCGCGCGCAGCCGGGCGGTCCTTCGCTGGTGCGCCATGGCATGACATCGGCTGGGGTGTCCATCCGACATTGGGGCGCAGGTGCAAAGCTTAGCTTTGGATCCACCCCACCCACGGAGGCTGTGATGGATTCCGAATCGACCCAGGCCTATCGCACCCGGCGCTTGTCCGGAGAGTTTCCGCAACCCGTCTCGCCGTGGGAAAGCCCGCGTCTGCTGTTGACAGAGCTGCTGGCGGCTATGGCATTCGCCGCCTGGCTGCTCGCGGGCGGCATGGCTCCCGTGGATGCCGTCAAGGTGGAAACGGGTTACCCGCAGGCGGTGGCGGCGCCCGCCACCACGGTCGCGGCCACCCCCGTGCAGGCCCATCCATGATCGCGGTCATCGTCCCTGCGCACAACGAAGAAGAGCACATGGCGCGGTGCCTGCAGTCCCTGGCGGTGGCCGCGGCCTGCCCCGCGCTGACGGGTGAGCCGGTGGTGGTGATCGTCGTGCTGGACGATTGCAGCGATGGCACGGGAGGCATCGCCCGCGGCTTTGCGCAGGTACGCTGCCTGGAGAGCCGGGCGCGCAATGTCGGCACGGCGCGAGCGGTCGGTGCCCAGGCCGCACTGGCCGCCGGCGCGCGCTGGCTGGCATTCACGGACGCCGACAGCGAAGTAGCGCCCGATTGGATCAGCCAGCAGCTGCGCCTGCACGCCGATGCGGTGTGCGGCACTGTGCAGGTGCGCGACTGGAGCGCGCACGGCGACGCGGTGCGCGCGCACTTCCAGGCTCTGTACCAAGACCGTGACGGGCACCGCCACATCCATGGTGCCAACCTCGGCGTCACGGCCCAGGCCTACCATGCTGCCGGCGGCTTCCCGCCGCTGGCCACAGGCGAGGATGTCGCCCTGGTGCAACGCCTGCAGGAACGAGGCCACTTGATCGCCTGGACAGCCGCCGCGCGCGTGACCACCAGTGCCCGCAAGCACTTCCGGGCGCCCGGCGGCTTCGGTGCCACGCTGATGCGATGGGACGGGGCCATGGTAGCCGTCCCTGCATCGTAAAAGTAGGAAGGCGCTCAAGGAACAACTGGATGGACGCGGCGCAATGGACTGCCTTCGCGGCTTCGGTGTTGGCCGCCTGGTTGGTGGGGTCCAACGACGCGCGGCGGCGCAACATGGGATTCTGGGTGCTGTTGTTCACTAATGTCCACACGCTCATTAAACTGCGTCCACTTTTCGTTGTCGACGGCACCCAGACCCGCAAAGGTCCCAAACATGGGAACATCATGAGAGGCCTCCTCAACCGCGGGCTCGCTCAGGGTGAAACACTACTGCATGAACCAGATGCACAGCATCGCCTCGAAGGAAAACTGTGGCCGTCCCCACTGGCATCTGGCAGTCCTGGGGTCAATAGACAGACAAGCTCACCCCAAGGAATCACGCGTTCCATCTCGCCAGGAACTCACGCTTGCGCGTGAGTTCGCTCCGCTACCCCATCCAAAGCTTGCATGCTTCATGCCGATGTGGATCAGTAGACGCGGCCGTTAGCGAGCAAGGGCGATCCACAGTTACGAAGCCCTTCCTTACAGAATTGCAACTGCTTGAATCTCTGCTTCAAGCTCAGGCAGGCCTAAGGCGGCTACCTGCACCAGAGTCTCCGCTGGCCGATGTCCTGCGAACTCGTGCGCCAAAACCTTAAGGTAGTTGCGGTGGTACCCGATATCCTTGACATATACCGTCAGGCTCGCGATGTGGCTGACGCTGCCGCCAGCTGCCTCAACTGCAGCGCGGAGATTTGAAAAAATCTGCCTTAGTTGGGCGTCAACATCACCGACTCCGACCAGCGATCCGTTGGGATCGATTGCCACTTGGCCTGCGATGAATGCAATGCCTCGCGGACTGCTCGCTTTCACCACCTGACTGAATAGATAGGGGGATGAGTCCCACAAACCTTCCGGTTGTATGCATTGGAGTGACATTGGTATTTCCTTTATAAATCTGTGTAACGAATGTCTGGTCTTGAACCAAAAATTGGCAGCTGCGATGCAGACAGAATGCCTTTCCACCGCTCACGTGGCGCACTTGGTGCCTTCGACTGAGACTCTTGACGCCTGGCTGACAGTAGTGAGACTTCGGCCAGTACCTAGTACCCTATGACTGAAGGCGTGCAGCTGCCAGTTTTTGATCGGACCGGTAAGAGACTGCGACTCTGAATAGAAGTAGCCGATCAGAATGTTGAAGAGACGGTGGCTTCGCGGAGAGATGGCTATCAAAATAGCTCACCCAGATATTCCTCTGTCAGGTAGATGCGAGTTTCTCGAAGTCGGAAAAGGGCTTGAGAGCGCAGTACTGGATGGATCCAAGCGCGCAGTACTCTCTGGTGGCGGCTTTGAGCATGGCGCAATGGTTTCCATCGGAACTGCGAAGAGAGGGCGTGTCTGGTCCAATTTGAGGCTGCGGGTGGACACCTTTGCGAAGTGGGCGCGCGGTGTTGGCGCGAAGTTCATTGATGAATCCATCGACCCGGATCAGGTACTACGAGGAACACTGAGCCCGAGCCAGTTGGACGAGTGCCCGCGATTCCCGCCATAGCGGCAGATTGGCCCAAGGAGATTCTTGAGCGACCGGAGTCAGGCTGCAGGTTCTGGGGTGTCAGTGTGGTTGGAGTACCTTCAACGAATGTCGACATCGAGCCACTGGCTCGTGAACTCGACGCCCCACTTCTGATTCGAGTGTTCTCGGATCAATGGGAGTGTGTTCTACGTCTTGAGTTGGTCTCAGACGAGGATAGTTTTGATTTCCGCTTCGTGCAGCAGCGAGGGGTTGTTCTCAAGATTGCCTTCGGTTCCAGGGAGCAACATCTTGTGGACTTCTTAAACGAACATCCTCCGACTATTTGGTTCGCAGACGGCTCTTCACTTGAAGGCTGCGAATTCACGCAACTTCCGCCAGAGACATTGCGACCATACAGTCCAGATCTACTCCAGGTCTTGAACTGGGCAGGCGTCAACATTCGTATTGAGTCGCAAGGCCCAGATCGTTTGCCCGGAACAATCCAGCATTACGTCATAGGGCTCCTTCAGCAGGAGCAGGCGTACGAAATAATTTTTGATGACGATGGGGCCGGCGAAGCAGCCGATATCGTGGCGATCAAGGTTGACCGAACCAGACCAGCTTTGCCGATCATTGAAGTCGAGTTTTACGACCTCAAGTATGCGGGAGGCGAACCGGGCGCGCGTATCGATGACCTGTATGTTGTCTGCGGACAAGCCCAGCGCAGTACCTCTTGGCTGATTTCCATGGGCGTCGTACGGGCCTCTTTACGCATTTGCTCAGTCGCAACGATCAACGGGTGAGCCGGGGTACATCGACGCGATTTGAGCGTGGCACAGAAGCCCAGCTCCTACAGATTCGCGATATGAGCCGGCAGGCGGAGGTCAAGCTCAAGATCTACATAGTGCAGCCAGGCGTTTCAAAGTCACGTGTTTCAAATGAGCAGTTGAGGCTATTGGCTGTGACCGAAAACTTCCTTAGCGACACATACGCAATTCCGTTTGCGATGATGTGCAGCACGTGATCGCGGATCGTCATGTCAGGCAGGATCACCCTTCCACGTTGCGGCAATTTTGGTTGTCGCAGAGGTCTTTCGCCACTCTAGAAGTACGCACTATTCCTTATTCATGATCCCCATGCGATCGGAGCGCAATACGTCCCTGGCGGTCAATAGGCCTGCGTACACCGCCATTGCTGAGCCCTCAAACCAACACTTCGCTATCAGGTCACCGACATGCGGCACCAGTAGCGCATGGTGATGGGCTCGCTAAGTCGCTACATGTAGCGGAACGTCTGCGCAGGCAAGTCAGTCCGCCACTCGCAGCCACCTGAACCTGCGTTCCCAGCTTCAGGTAAAGCACCCCGTCCGCGCCCATACGCCAGGGCTCCCTCTGGCCTGCCGCGCCAGTAGGCAGTGCCAAACGCGGCACCAGTCGCCATGCCTGCCCGCCCAGAGTGAGCGTGAACGCCCGTCGCTGCTGCCTGGCTGCACGGCCAGCGTCGAACCAGGCATCGCCGCGCTGAAAATGCCCTGTGCCTGAGCGGTGCTAAGCAGCGCAGGCAGCAGCAGTTGCTTGGGCCCAGTGCCTACCTGGAACACGATGCGGCCCTGTTCGTCTACCCCGATGCGGTGCGTGCCTGCACCTGTGCCGACACCCGCGCCCGTCCAGTCGGGCTTGAGCACATAGGTGGTGCCGTTAAAGCCCAGTTGCAGTACACCCTCGGCACCCAGCTTCAGCGTGGCACCTGGCAATGCCGTGGTCACAGCGCTGACCAGACCCGCCAGGTCCGCCACCTCAGGCGCAAATTGCACCACCACGCCGCCACGCACCAGCGAAGCAAGCCCAGGGGCGTGAAGGTCAGGCCATCGGGCTGCGTTGCATCCACGGTGATGGGTAGCATGGGCCCCGGCCAAACACAGACCTGCACTTGCGCGTCAACTCCAAGACGGTGCGGTGCGCATCGACAACAGACTCCTGTAGCGTCAGCTCAAGCCCTTGGCAATGGGGCGCAAGGCTTGGATGTTCGCAGTCATTGAACTGGCCGGACAACGCGCGGCTGTGATGATGAGCTTGGTGCAGTCGGCCCGCATGTGTCGCCGCGAGCGCTGTATCTATCTGCGCGATGTTCTCAAATCTTGCGGGCGCAGCTCAACAGCCGCATCGAGGACCTACAGCCGCATCCTTGGCAGCCCACTTAACACCGTAGCTTGGCTGCCACAAGATAAGGCGACTGGACGCTGCCAGTTCACGAGCGCCCAAACGCTACAGAAGATTTCGTTATTGGAATTGCTTCCCACTGAAAGCGCATACCCAGGTTCTGGCGTGATCCAGCGCCTCCTCTTCGGTGTCGAATGATTCAGCAGGGGAGACGAACTCCGTCTTGCCATCTGGCAGCTCCACGGAAGCGACAGACCACTTCGTTTGCCGCATGAGGAGCACCCAACAACTGTTGTACGCATCGCATCGAAGCCTGTGCTCAGTAGTGATGATTCTCATGCAATCGAAAATATCAGAAAGGGCGCGCCCTCGCTTGAACTGCTGCCAGATCGATATGATTTTCATTGCCATTTATTTCTTGACAACATTCTTGGAATCGGCCAGTCCATAGTGCTAGGATCTTACGTCTGATTCTCGGTAGTCTCTGCAGAAACAGCCTTGGGAAGGTCCATGTGCCAGAGGATGTTTTGGCCGCTTCAGTGAGGTCAGCATGACAAAACTCGCGCTATTTCGCCAACTAGGCCTGCGGACCCAACTCTCTTTGGTCTTCGCTGCTCTTGTCGTTGTCCTGACATTGGTTCTCTCGGCAGGGTTGGGCGGGATGCTTCGCTCTAGCGTGCAAAAGGACGCGAGCCAGGTGCTCCATACCGTGGCTGAAAACGCAAGTCGACAGCTGTCACAAGGCCTTTTTGAACGTAGTCGCGTGGTACAGGTGCTTTCCAAAGCGAGAGGCATCTGGGAGAAGGGCCTTGACTCGCCAGAGGTACGCGAGCTTCTTGCCCGCAATCAGGCAATTGACCCCTACAGTTTGTGGATCGGAGTCGCTGACGCTGAAGGGCACGTGAAGGCCGCAACCCAGGGTTTGCTGGAAGGCAATAGCGTTCGAGAGCGTCCATGGTTCATCGCTGGCCTTGCTGACCTTCACGTTGGCGACGTGCACCCTGCAAAGCTGTTGGAGAAGCTTTTGCCGCCCAATGCGTCCGGCGAGCCTCATCGCTTCGTCGATTTTGCCGCTCCGATCGAACTGGGCGGCACGACCGTGGGGGTGCTCGGGATGCACGGCAGTTGGGAATGGACGAGAGATGTGTTGGAAAGTCTTGCGCCCACGGTCACCCAAGCTTCGTCGATTGAATTGTTTGTTTTCGACCGCTCAGGTGCGCTGATCTACTCACCTCCGGCGTACAGAAGTGAGCTGGAGCGTGGAAAGCAACGACTGCCTGTACCGCCGTCCTTCACAGATGGATTGAAGAAGCCCGCAGCGGTGTCATCGTGGGTCGATGGAAAGAGTTACCTTACCTCGTCGGTACCTTTGCGGCCGCGAAACCAAGCGAGTGATCTTGGATGGACTATTGTTGCCAGGCAACCTGTGGACATAGCCTTTGCAGATGCCAATAGGGCCGTCAATGCCACGCTTTTTTTCGGCGCGTTCGCGGCGTTGGCTGCAATCGTGGTGGCATGGTTTGCTGCACGACGCCTTAGCGAAGACATCAAAACTCTGTGTGAAGCAGCGAGCGAGGTGGAAGCCGGAAAACTTGGCGCGATGATCCCGCTTGTCGACCGAAATCGCGATGTGAAGCAGCTGTCATTTGCTTTGCGAGGGATGACAGCGCGACTGCTCACGGCCAACACAGAAATGGAAAAGCAGGTCCTCGTTCGGACTGCTGAGCTGGAAGCGGCGAACCGGGCGTTGGACCTCCAGGCGCGTACAGATGCGCTGACAGGCTTGTTGAATAGGCGAGGGTTTACTACACAGATCGAATTTGCAGTGGCCCTGGCGACGCGAAGTGGACGGCCGTTAAGCCTCGTATCGGTGGACGTGGACTATTTCAAAAAAGTGAACGACACGTTTGGTCATGACGCGGGCGACGAAGTGCTGCGACGATTAGCTCAAGTACTCGAGCAGCGCGTAAGGGCCTGCGACATCATTGGCCGGCTAGGCGGTGAGGAATTCGCAGTTATCTTGCCTGACACGGACAGCGTTGGCGCGCAAACTCTCGCCCAGGCGATCGTTGACAGTGTCGCGGCACAAGAAATGCCACTCGTTGGGCGAATAACCGTAAGTGCGGGCGTGGCGAGCTTTCGCGCGCCGCAGGATTCGTCCAGGGCGCTTCTGCGCAGAAGCGACGCCGCGCTCTATGAGGCCAAGGCACAAGGCCGCAATCAGGTGTGCGTGCAGGACGTAGCGTGATTGGCGCATAACTATTCCGGGACGGATAGGGTTGGCGTCGAACATCCATGGAGAGCAAATGCCATTAGATTACCTTCGACAGATCTCGCACGAAGTGTTGCCTTTGACGATCAGCGACCCGCAGGAGATCGATAAGTTGCGTGTGTTGGCTGCTGCGCAGATGATCGAGGTGGACTTACCCGCCGTTGGATCAACGGGAGTGGCCGTAGTGCGCAAAATCACCGGATATGGACGTGCTGCAATCTCGGCGCCAACGCCGCGCATTCAAGGCCTAGCGAAGAAGTAAGCGTCCAGTGAGTGCCGAAGAAACTCGTCGCATAACTGCGCTATCTCGCCAAACACACAGAAATCGACTCTTGCTTCGGCAAAGGCTCCTTGCCACGAACGGTTGTGCGCGCTAAAAGCTTTCCCACTCCTCGTCGCCGCCCTTGCCCGTCGTGCGCGCGCCTGCGGGCGCAGCCAGCCGGCTGGCCACCGGGGCCTTGCCCACCGGCGCCTTCACGGGCGTGCGCGCCGCCATGGCCACCGGCTTGCGCACCGCAGGCGCTGGTGTCGATGCCGGTGCCCGGTAGCTGTTCGCGGCACTGCTGCTGCCGCCCCCGTCGTGCGCCAGCCGGAACACCGCCACCGCGTTGACCAGCTCGCCCGCCTGGCTGTTTAGGCTGCTCGCCGCCGCTGCCATCTCTTCCACCAGCGCCGCGTTCTGCTGCGTGGCCTGGTCCATCTGCGTGACCGCTTCTCCCACCTGGCCCACGCCTGCGCTTTGCTCGCTGCTGGCGGCGCTGATCTCGCCCATGATGTCCGTCACCCGCCGGATGGCCGCCACCACTTCGGTCATGGTGGCACCTGCCTTGTCCACCAGTTGCGTGCCTTGCTCCACCCGCTCCACGCTGGCGGTGATCAGGCTCTTGATTTCCTTGGCCGCTTCGGCGCTGCGCCCGGCCAGGCTGCGCACTTCGCTGGCCACCACGGCAAAGCCCCGGCCTTGCTCTCCGGCGCGGGCGGCTTCCACGGCGGCGTTCAGCGCCAGGATGTTGGTCTGGAAGGCGATGCCGTCGATGACCGAGATGATGTCGGCGATCTTGCTGCTGCTGGCGTTGATGCCTTTCATGGTCTCGACCACTTCGGCCACCACGTCGCCGCCCTGCACGGCCACGGTGGAGGCGTTCAGGGCCAGTTGGTTGGCCTGGCGTGCGTTGTCGGCGTTCTGGCGCACGGTGGAACCCAGTTCTTCCATGGAGGCGGCGGTCTCTTCCAGTGCCGAGGCCTGCTGCTCGGTGCGCGCCGACAGGTCGTTGTTGCCCGAGGCGATCTGCGCGCTCGCCGAGGCCACGCTCTCGGCGTTGCCGCGCACCGTGGTCACGGTGGCCACCAGGCTTTGCTGCATGCGCTGCAGGGCGCTGAGCAGGTGGCCGGTCTCATCGCGGGACTGCACGACGATGTCGCCGCTCAGGTCGCCGGCGGCAACGCGGTCAGCCGCCTGCACGGCCTGGGCCAGAGGGCGGGTGATGGAGCGGATGATGGTGATGGCCAGGAAGATCGCCAGGGCGATGGTCAGGGCGCCGGCGATCAGCACGTCGCGCTGCAGGGCCGCGGCGGCCGCCTCGGCCTCCTTGCCCGCTTCGTCGGTGAGCTGCGCCTGGAATTCCACCTGGTCACGCAGCGCCTTCTGGTAGTCGAGCTGGATGGGGCGCAGCTTTTCTTCAAGCAGTTTGATTGCCTCCTCCTTCTGGCCCTTCTGTACCAAGGACAAAAACTCATCTCCGCGCGCAAAGAATTCGGAACGCGCCTTGAGCATGTTGGCAAGTAGCTCCTTTCCCTTGGGGGAGGAAACCAGTCTGTCCAGCAGCTTGTACTGCTCGGCAGTCGCTGCCCGCGCAGAGGTGATTTGGTCGTACGCTGCCTTACTAGTCGGTTCTGAACTGAAGATGACCAAATTGCGAAATTGAATGGCCTGCGTGTTCACGCTGTTGGCCAGTACGCCCAGTGCCTTGGTGATCGGCACGCGGGTTTCAACAACGTCGACCAGTTTTGACCGTTGGGCGGACGAACGTATAAGGCTGGTCGCCCCCAGCGAGATCAGAAAGGCACCATCGCTGCAAATGCCATCATCAAGCGGGCGGAAATTGACAACTTGTTCATTGTTTCTCCGTTCATGCCGTTCCGCATTTACTTTGACTGAGGAGTGAGCGGATGTCCAGGGTCCAATATCTATTGATCGACATGCGAACACCCGGTTCATGGCCCAGAGCAATGTCGTTCGACGAATGTTGACTGTCTACGCCCAACCCCCAACAAATAGGCAAGTGCTTGTCGTTGGTAGGCATGAGCACACTGGCCTAGGAACTAGCGTCGGTTCGGAGTCACAAACTCAAGTCAAGATTGCAGCCTACACCGCGTGATCACATTGGCATGCCAAAATAAGCGATGCACACTTCCCATGCTCCTCGCAACGGTAGATCTGACGCTTTAGCCAGTTGGGCTTCTGCCCTGGAAGCACAGCATGAAGAGATCCACAGGATATTGCGCGGTAGCGAGCCGGATCCACACCGTGCAGCGCAGCTGCAAATGGCTCTCGAGGTCGCGCGGATTCGCCTCGAAGCGTTCCCCCTGGCGCACTGAATAGTCGACTCTCCGGCGCTGGACTTGGGTGGGATGCAACTTCTGGTTATTGGTGCCACACTCCAAATTCATTTTGCTTCAGGGCCGTTTCTGAGTCGTCGCGCTAGATAAAAAATGTAACCATTTGGCCAGTCCCAAAGCCGCCCCAAGGCGCACAATCTGCCATTTTTGGGGGGGCTGTGAAGGACATTCTCGTGGTTGATAGTTCGAAGGAGTCGCTTGAGCTCATGGTCGAACTGCTGGAACAGTCTGGCTATGGCGTGAGTCAAGCCACGACCGGACGGGCTGCTCTTGATCACATGCTTCAGCGGCTTGCGAATGTCGTATTGATCGACGACGACCTTCCGGATTGCACCGGCGTAGAGTTGTCTCACCGTCTTAAAGCCGCGGCCAAAGCAGCATGGGGTGCCGAATGCATCACGATCGCGATCCGGGGGGACATCGAACGCCGCGAGGTCGCTGACTGGTCAGGGACCGACCACCTTGTGCTCAAACCCCTCAATTTCGATCTTTTCGATGCGCTGATTGCAGACTGTTGTGATGCCAGGTATGTCCCGGTGCCCAACAGGCGCTTACTTCAGTAGCTAACCGCGCATGGAGGACAACCGCTGGCCACCAATCCGCACGCCGTGCGCGGCTTGGTGCGTCTAGGTTGCGGATTTGCCGATGGCGGCATGCAGCATTTGGGGCGTGCAGGGCTTGGGCAGCACATCAAAGCCCAGCTGCGAGATGCGCGCCAGTTGCTCGGCATACCCCGTCATCAGCAGCACCCGCTGCGCAGGCCATTTCTCGCGGATGAGCCTTGCCAGGCCCTCTCCGTTGAGCTCGCCGGGCATCATCACGTCAGTCAGCACCAGGTCGGGCCGCTGGCCCTCCTGCAGCAGGTAGATGGCCTTATCGGCGCGGTCCACGCGGGTAACGGTGCACCCCAGCGACTGCAGCAGGGGGACGAGGGACTCGGCCACCTCGTCGTTGTCCTCCACCACCAGCAGGCGCATGCCGAGGGGCTTGAAAGAGGGATCGACGGCGGGCTCCTGCGTGGATGCCCTGTAGACCGTGCAGGGCAAGTACAAACTGACCTTGGTCCCCTTGCCCACCTCGCTGGCAATTTCCACGTACCCACCTACGCCCTGGCAAAAGCCATACACCTGGCTCAGGCCCAGGCCCGTGCCTTCGCCCACGGGCTTGGTGGTGAAGAAGGGTTCGAACACCTTGTCCAGGTTGTCTTGCGCAATGCCGCTACCGGTGTCGGATACCTCAATGACGACCATCCCGGCTTGAGCACCCTGCGCCCCTTGGGCTTCTTGCGCCGGTTGTGCCCCTGCGGGCCGGGGCCCGGCATTGCGCACCTGGATCGACAGCGTGCCCCCCGAGGGCATCGCGTCGCGCGCGTTGATGCTCAGGTTGAGCAGCGCCAGCTCCAGCTCGCTCATGTCCAGGAACACCGGTGCGGTGGAGGGGTCCACCTGCACTTCCAGGCGCACCCGGCTGCCCAGCACCGGAACGATGAGGTCCTGGATGGCCGGCAGCTTGTGCTGCAGCTGCACGTACTCGGCCACCAGGGGCTGGCGCCGCGAGAAGGCCAGCAGCTGGCGGGTGAGATTGGTCGCCGACTTCACGGCCCGGGCAATGGATTCGATCTGCCGCAGGGCCGACTCCGGTGCCGTGCGCTTGAGCAGGTGCAGGTTGTTGCTTATCACCATCAGCGCGTTGTTGAAGTCGTGCGCCACGCCGCCGGTCAGCCGGCCCAGCGCCTCGAGCTTTTGCGCCTGGCGCAGCGCCTCTTCGGCACGCTGGCGGCTTTCGGTTTCACGCTCCAGGTCCTGCAGCGTGTTGTGCGCAGCGCGGGCGCTTCGCAGCGCCGCCCGCGCCGTGACGACCAGGGCAGCCACCGGCAGCGCCCCCATGGCGAATAACAGCGCGAGCTGCTGAAACAGCTCGCGCAGCGGCACGTTTAGCCGCATCGCCGTGGACACGTATAAGGGGTAGTCACCCACCTTGCGGTAGGCGATGACGCGCTCCTTCTGGTCTATCGGCGAGGAGCCACGCAGGCGCCCTGAGTCCTCGCCAGCGCGCAGCCGCTGCATTACCGGCGCGTCGGGATGCAATTTCACCGGTATGTCGGCGCTGTAGGGCCAGCGGGTGTAGATCTCGCCGTCTCCCCGGAAAAGACTCACCGCCAGGTTGGGCTCGTCTGCCACCAGATCCCCATAGAAATCGTAAAAGTACGACGTGAGTAAGGCCACGTTGATGACCCCGCCAAATTTGCCGACGTCGTCCTCGAAGGGGATACTGACATTTAGCACCCGCTCGTTGGACGTGCGGGTCACGAGCGGCCTGGAAAGATGGGGCCCCGTGCGGCCCCGCAGATGCTGCTGAAAATACTCACCATCGGACAGATCGACCCGCGGGAACGGGAACATGCGGCTGCTGGCAATCGGCCGGCCCTGGGCATCAAGCACCAGGATGGACTGGATTTGGGGCTGGTCCATGCTGCGCCTGCGCAACTCTTCGTGCAGGAAGGCCTCGATGCTGTGCAACGCCTGCGGATTCTTGCCATTGACCAGGGAGAAGGCCTTTTCGGCGACCGCCTCGGACGTGGCCATCACCTTGGAGGCATGCTCATGCGCAACGCGAAGGGACCGAGACACCCGTGCATCGGTCTCGTCGGTGGCACGCAGGAACCCCACCACCCCGAAAATGGCGTAGATCACCAGGGGCACTGCCACGCTCAGAAACGCCATCCGGCGCAGCCAGCGCACCGACTCTGCTGCCTCGTTGGAGCCCTTGTCGCTGGCTCTTTTTATTGTCCACATAGGTTGTTCCTGGCGAGCGGGGTCAATGAAACCGGGATGGACGGATCGGTTCTGCGCCGCGACGTTGAAATACGGCGCACAGGACCTCGCCCCAGCGAGAAATGCCGAGTACCACTCACGAGGGGGGCCGTACAGACCACCCCGGTTCGGCCGCCTAGCGCCTGCTGCACGGTCGTGACTGGTAGTCTGGGTGTACAGACATTCCACAGGAGGAGGCTGTAAGCGCGTCATGCGCGCTCGCAATTTCCCGTACGCTGCCTCGTACGAATACCAATCGGTATGAATGGTAACTGCAAAGTCACCCACGCGCTTATGGGCTGCTTCCCAGGCAGTCGCGGGGTCTGTCCCGGTGCCCTGCTTGTTGGTCCAGGCCGAAGTGACTCACTAACCCCCAGTGCTGTATCGCCTACCTGAGGCATGTCGTCGGTGCCTGACCGTTTTGCAAATTGCTGTATGACGTTCAGGGCGCTGACACCGCACCTGAAGAGGCTGATCGATCGGGACACGCCCCACCCGGCCAACAGCGGGCGTTCAAGCTGCTTGTCTATCCACTGGCATGGGGTCTGCTCGCGTTAAGGCACGGGCAGCCTAAGAGCCGCAGCATCCTTTGGGCTTTGCTGGACCGGTAACACCCAGGCTCAGGTCCGTCAAGATGGTGCATTTGGGGGCGGGCCCACCGATGCAATCGTCAGAACAAGCCTGCACGAACTTGACCAAGCTGCGCTCCAGGTTTCTCAGCTCCTCCAACTTCGCTTGCACCGCGCTCAGATGCCGTTGAGCAATGTCTCGCGCTTCCACGCAATCGCGTTCATCGCTGGTGGAGAGCGACACAAGGGCACGGGTTTCCTCTATCGAGAACCCGAAGTCCCGGCAGTGCCGTATGAGCGTCAGCACCTCCTGGACTTTCTCGTCATACGCACGGTGGCCACTCGGCCGCCGTGTGGCGGGAGGTATCAACCCGATTTCCTCGTAGTACCTCAGCGCAGACACATTGAACCCCGTGCGCTGGGCCAGCACACCAATGCTCAATTGCCCATCGCTCGACAGGGTATTCATTCGATTCTCCTTGCATCTCAAGTTGCTTGAGGTTCTAGAGTCAGTGTACGGGAATGTCCCCGGTAAGCTTTGAGAGAAATACCATGAAAAAACCCATTTTGGCCGCGCTCGGATTGGCAGGCGCATGCGTTGCGTGCTGCTCCATCCCCATCGCCGTTACGCTGCTCAGCGGGCTGTCCGCCGCTGGATTGGCGGGGCGGCTGCTGGGCGAATGGACTGGACCTATTACCGCTACGGTGTTGGCCGCGTTGATTGTTGGCGGTGCATGGGCTTGGAAGGTTCGACGCACAAATGCTGGTTGCGCGACCAATAGCGCCCCAGCGTGCTCCATCGACCAAGCCGGATGCGGATGCGGGTCTAAATCGCGCCGGTTTTGAAGTATGTTCGCTCTTGGATGATTAAAGGCAGCTTTGGGCAAGGGGCGAACGGCTGCTTTGGGCCGAGGCTGTGTGGAAACGCTCAACGAGTATGCGAGCCGGCCCCATCCTGCAGCACTGAGCCGCATTTTCCATCAGTGCTGTTGCAGAATCGCTTTTGGCGCACCGGGGCCTTTTGACGCCTTCCCGAAGCCTCTATCGGCCTGTAAAAAGCCAACAAAGGCCTCACGCCTTCGCCATCCGCATCGCCTGCATCATCTGCGCGATACCCATCACGCCCATCACCCGCTTGAGGTTGTAGGCCAGCACATGCAGGCTCATCTCGGTGCCCACGTGCTTGAGGGTCTTCATCAGGAAGTGCGTCGAGCCCATCCAGTGCTTGAGCGTGCCGAAGACATGCTCCACGGTGGATCTGCGCAATGCCATCGCCTCGGGGTTGCTGTCCAGCCGTTGCTGAACGCGCTCCAGCACTTCTTCGTGTTCCCATCGCCGGACACGTCGGTATTTGCTGGTGGTGCATTGCTCGCGCAGCGGGCAGTGCGGACAGGCACTGGACCAATAGATGCTCAGGCTCAGGCCTTTCTCGACCGTTATGAACCGATGGATCGCACGCTCGCCTGCAGGGCACTGGTACTCGTCATCCTTGGCGATGTAGATGAAGTCGCCTTTGTCGAAGCGCCCCTCGGCTTTCGCGTTGGATGTCATCGGCTTGGGCACGAAGGTCGTGATGCCAGCGTCTTCGCAGGCCTTGAGCTGTGGGCCACTGAAGTAGCCCCGGTCGGCGAAGGCCTGCAGGTTCTCGCTTCCCATGGCCTGCTCGGCGGCACAGGCCATGTTGTGCAGCTGTGCCCGGTCATTGCCAACGTTCGTGACCTCGTGCGCCACGATCAGGTGGTGCCTGGCATCGACAGCGGTCTGCACGTTGTAGCCCACCAGGCCCGATCCCTTGGCCTGGGTGGCCATCGAACGTGCATCAGGGTCGGTGAGGGAGACCTGGCCGTCGGGAAGGCTCTTCAATTGCTCTTTGATGCCATCGAGTTGCCGCATCTGTTCGCGCAGCTTTTTTAGCTTCTCCTGCAGTCGTTCTGTCTTGGCTTCGACCTCAGCGGGCTGTGTGCGGTCTGCGGTCTCCAGCGCGTCCAGGTAACGCTGGATGCTCTGCTCAATCTGCTGCTGACGGGCCTCGATCTTGCCGGTCGTGAAGTTGCGGTCACGGCTGTTGACGGCCTTGAATTTGCTGCCATCGATGGCCACGATGGCCTGTGAGAAGAGGTTCAACTGCCGGCACATGGCGATGAAGCGCTTGCAGACGTTGCGGATGCCAGCGCCGTTGCTTCGACGGAAGTCCGCAATGGTCTTGAAGTCTGGCGCAAGGCGCCCCGTCAGCCACATCAGCTCGACATTGCGCTGGGCTTCACGCTCCAGCCGGCGGCTGGACTGGATGCGGTTCAAGTACCCGTAGATGTAGAGCTTGAGCAGTACGGCCGGGTGGTACGCAGGCCGGCCAGTGACCGCCGGATTGATCCCATCGAAACCCAGTGCCCGAAGATTGAGCTCTTCGACAAAGACATCGACAACGCGCACCGGGTTGTCCTCTGCGATGTAGTCGCCCAGGCACTCCGGTAGCATGGTGACCTGTTGCCGGTCTTCGCCTTCGATGAATCGCTTCATGGGGCACCTCGCTTGAATCGGGTGCCGTTATTTTAGTTTTGGGCAGCAGTTTAGGGTTGGGTTTTCACACAGCCTCGGCCGATAGCGGAATTCAGTTTGGTCGCGCAAGTGCTCTGCATCACCCGATACGGCGACTCGGCAAAGCTAAACAAAAGCTCATGTCAGCAATCTGGAGATGACCACGAGAGCCGAATTGTGTGTCCAGCTCCCGCCGTTCCAGCTGTCCAACTCACTTCGTCCCCACCGTCCAGTAGCGACCGAAATACGCAACTGCGGACCGTCATCGACGAAAGCAACTTTTGATCAAAAACTAGCTTAGGAAGTGACTTCGTCGTTGACATGGTCACGAGGTGTGGTGAGGTGAGCCAGCGTGAATTGGTTTAGTGATAGATCATGTCCGGTGTATGCAAGCTTGCCAATGCGCTGTACAAAGCCATGGTCGGGCGTGCCGACCTGGAGGGAAAGACTTACCTGGAGGCATTTTCTGAGCTCAATGGCAGTGAAGCGTTGAAGGCCCTGGACCATGCGTTTTCAACCGGCGAGGCTTATGCGGCGCAAGAGCATCGCGTGCTGCTTGATCGCACGGGCAGCGGTCACTTGGAAGAATGTTTTTTCCGATTCAACCTTCAACATGTCACCCGCGGAACCGGCAGGGTTCAAGGCCTGATGGCCGTTGCTGTGGACGTGACAGACCTGGTGGTTGCGAAACGACAAGCAGAGTCGTCCAAGCTTGAGCGACAGGTCTTACTCGCAGAGCTTGAAATCGCGGCCAGCGCGAAGGACGAGTTTCTCGCCATGCTTGGCCATGAACTTCGCAATCCGCTCGCTCCAATTCTGACAGCGTTGGAATTGATGAAGCGTCGTGGCGACCTAACAACCTCCAAAGAGCAAGGCATCATTCATCGCCAAGTGCGCCACCTGATCCGCCTCGTAGATGACCTGATGGACGTGTCGCGGATCACACGCGGAACGGTGAGCTTGCGCGAAGAGACCGTTGAGTTGGGCACCGTTCTGAGCAAGGCTGTTGAGATGGTCGGCCTGTTGATGGAGCAGTGTGGGCACACCCTTGAAACACACATACCAGCCTCTGAAATGCGCTGGCGCGGTGACCCGGTGCGGCTGGCGCAAGTGGTGAGCCATCTGCTCACCATTGCGGCCCGTTATACCCCTGCTGGAGGCCGCGTCAGCCTTTCGGCGCATTCCGATGGGAACACGGCCGTTATCACCGTAACCGACAACGGCCAACGCATCGCTGAGGACGTGCTTCCTCGCGTCTTCGACCTGCTTTTTCAGGGCACTCGTAACGTACATCGTGCAGAGGGCGGTCTCGGAGTCGGTTTGGCGCTGGTCAAGAGCTTGGTGGCCGCCCATGGGGGAACAGTACATGCGCACAGTGATGGCCCCGGCTTGGGGAGCACCTTCACCGTGCGGGTGCACTTGGCATCGCCAGCACAAGAGCAGACGGAACCCGCTGCGCAACCTGCAAACAACCATGGCCCCTCACGAAAGATCCTGATCGTTGATGACAACGAAGACGCGGCAAACCTTCTTGCTGATCTGATGCGCAGAAGTGGGGATGATGTCCGCGTGGCCTACGAATCAGCAACGGCGCTCGCCTTGGTAAACACATTCAGACCAGAGGTGGCCTTGCTGGACGTGGGTCTGCCAGTGATGGACGGTTATGAATTGGCAGCGCAAATCCGCCAAGAATTGGGGCCGGCATCGCCAAAGATCTACTCGCTTACCGGCTTTGGCCAACCCGTTGATCGCGAGCGAAGTGTAGCTGAGGGCCTTGAAGGCCACTTCGTCAAGCCTGTTGAGGTCAGCCGGGTTCTCTCAGCAATTGCCAACTTGTCTTGATCCATCAAGCAACCTCATTGCGAATGCGTGCCAGCGCGGATACATGAGCGTGCCACCGGCGTTACGTCTTACAAAGGTCCGCCTATATCTGGCGCAACCTTATTCCATGCAGCATACCTTGCTGCGCATTGGAGACAAGATGCCTACCCGGCACGCCTACTTGATCGAAGACAGCCCGACTATCCGCAACAACCTTATTCCCACGCTGGCCGAAATTGCGGACGTGGAAGTCATTGGTACCGCCGAGGGCGAAGGCGAGGCTGTGGAGTGGCTGAACCGTTTTGCCAGTCAGGCAGACTTCGTCATTTTGGACCTGTTTCTTGCTGAAGGCTCGGGCTTGGGCGTCCTACGCGAAATGGTCGCACAAGGCATCATCGTTCCGGTCATCGTGTTGACGAACTATGCCACGCAAGACGTCCGCGAGCGTTGCATGACGCCCGGGGCCGTTGCACTTTTCGACAAATCGCGCGAGCTGGATGGGTTTTTTGCCTACTGCAATCAGCCAAAGGCGGGGCGACTTAACTGATCATAGATTACACGCCAGCCGGCAGCGGACAATGCGCAGGTTGTGGGCCAGGTGGTTACAGCGATCAAGCAGATGGACTAGGCCACGCAGCAAAATACTCCGCTTGTGGAGAGATCGCGGCAACGACCAGATCGCAGGGGTGGACAGGGCGGCTGGGGCGACCTGTTTACGCGGGCAGCCGTGACTGCGTAATTGCATCCGCAAAAGCCAGTGGCAGCATCGGCCCCCGCGACGCCCGCGGAGCCGAAGGCTGGGGGCGCCTTTCCATCGCTAACCTGCGCAGAGGCATTCAAGTTCGGTGCCCTGGCGATGGGCGCTGGCGAACTGGCTGGCGACAAGATGAGGACTGCGCCTGATCGAACGTGGTGCTGGGCTTGATCGCGCGAGTGTCAAGTGCCGGTATTGCGGGTGCCGCATTGGCGCCCCATGGACGCGAGCCTGCAGGGGCGGCGGCTGCTATTGCTACTGCCGTGCCGCTGGCCTACATAACGCTGGACGCGCGAAAGCGAGCGATGCGGCATGTGGGCCAGACCCGCAGTGGGCTGGTGGAAGACCTTCTGGTAGCGGCTGCAGGCGTCGCCGTTGTTGCGCTGGCCGTCACACGCGACGCGCCCCGCTCGCGCTAACCCGCGCTGGACACGATGCTGTCCCTCCAAGTCGGGAAAAAGGATGACAAAGAGCCGACGAAGTCCTACGGAGAATGAGGCCGCGCCAGTGCGGGACGCGCGCACAAGCCACCGACCGGCCGGCTGCACCATTTTTTGAAATCACCTTGCGAGAGAGAGCTTCATGATCCGTGTGGGAGTTGTTGATGACCATCAAATTGTCCGATCAGGTCTACGCCAATTTCTTTCAGACCACGTTGACATTCGGGTGGGGGGCGAGGCGTCCAACGGCCGCGAGGCCATCGACCTGATTCGCAAGCATGACATCGATGTTCTCGTAATGGACTTGTCCATGCCAGGTCAGAGCGGTCTGGACGCCATGGGCATGCTGCGTGCCAAGGCTCCGGACATGGGCATCCTCATCCTGTCGGGATACCCTGAGGAACAGTACGCGCTTAACCTGATTCGCCAAGGTGCCAGTGGCTACCTGAATAAGGATTGCGACCCCAACCAGATCTTGGAGGCGATCCGGGTCATCGCACTCGGCAAACGCTTTCTTACGCCAGCCGTCGCCGACCTGCTCGCGCAGCAACTCAACCGCCCGAGCGACGCGCCGCTCCACGAGCAGCTGTCGGATCGAGAAATGCAGGTCTTTCTCAAGCTCGCACGGGGGGCCACCGTGAGCGACATCGGAGAAGCGCTCTCGCTGAGCGTCAAGACTGTGAGCACCTATCGCACGCGGCTGATGGAGAAACTCAACCTCGCATCGAACAGCGATCTCACGTACTACGCGCTGAAGCAGAACCTGATCGACTGACGAGGGCGGGGCTGGTAAAAAGCGGCTGGCGACAAGGCTGCGCGGGCGAGCCGTACGGAGTGAATGCAGTACGATAAGCCACCAAAAATAGAGGTGGGTGTATGCCACTGGAATTCCTTCGGGCAATTTCGGTGGGGCCATTTCCGTTGGAAGTAACTGGCCAGGCCGAACTGGACAAACTGCGTGTGCTCGCTGCAGCAGACATGGTCGAGGCGGAATTGCCCGAAGTGGGCAAGCCTGCGGTTGCGGTGGTTCGACGAATTACGGGATATGGGCGGGCAGCGCTTGCTGCGAGCCCTCCCCATGGGCTGCGGAGACCTGCAGCAGATTCGTAAGGAGCATTGAGCGTGAGACCTCGCGGAGATGAAACGAGATCCCCCAGGCGACTACTGGGGGAGTTCACACCAACGAAGACGGGACCAGAATGGAGTGGCTATGTGCCTATTCGTGTAAAGACTCGGCGCGTGCTTGGATTGGACGGTAAGGGCAAGTTCACATCGGACTATCTTGAGGTCGTGTCTGCCGCCGGTGTAATAGAGATTGCGGGTGGCCGCCAGGGCCGACATTCCACCGCACTGTGGGTCGGCTTCTCGTTCGCGAATGAACTCCCCGAGCCTTCGTTTGTGCTGAGCGAGCAAATGGCGGTTGGCACCCTAGTTTTGCATGCAACCCTTTTCCAGTCTTGGCTCGAGATACTCAGCCAGCCCGCATACTTTCGTATTGGCGGTGATGGTCGGGGCAATGCCATTTCTTCCGACATCGCTTTCTGGGGCTAGCCAACTCACGGACTCCACAACCCAGGGTGGATGGTCAACCAGCGGCCCAGACGCTGATTGCTGCTCTCGGCAGGGTCTCAATCCGGTGGCGATTCGCCCTTGGCATCCGGGTCGCTGGGCCCAATTCTGTCCGACAAACCCCCACCTGGAGCCTTGCCAAGCTCGCCTTGGTCTCCGGTGTTGTGATCGGGTGTGTCCCAGGTTCCACCAGTGCGGATGGTGTTACCGCGCGCGTGGTCTTCACTTGCGTCCTCGAAGTTCAATTGCTCCGACGTGGTGGGCGGTAGATCGATGACGCCACGATCCCCTTTATTCAAGGCACTTGGTGCAACTTCCGCGGCTTGGTTGTTGCCAGAGCCTTCGGCCTCGTTGTGTCTGGGTTGCTGGGACATGGCGTTTCCTGGTTAGGTGCTGACCACAGTGGCAAGCGAACGCATTCATGGTGCGCAGTACCCAAGTCGTCATATGTCGGCACGACGCGGGCTGAAGCGTAGGAATGGGCGCAGCGGGACTGTAGCTGTAGGAGATCCCTGCGAGTAAACCGGCGTGTCGGCCTAGGCCTTCCTTCCATTGCAGATCGTACGTTGGGTGTTTATGTAACCACCCCGCTGTAGGCCTGAATCGTTCGGTCTGCGGCCGACATCGAAGGAGACCATCATGAGCGAACTTCGCACCAGTCCACTTGATCCCGAGAACAGCCCCGGCGCTGGCGCCGTCGTAGGTGGCGCTGCCGGAGGAATTGCCGGCGGGGCCGCAGCAGGCGCCCTGGCAGGAGGCCTGACAGGGCCGGCCGGCGCAGCTGTAGGAGCTGTTGTCGGCGCCGTGGCCGGCGCGGTGATGGGCCGCAAGGCGGCGGATCCCGCTGTCGAGGAAACCTACTGGCGCGAGAACTTTGCCTCGCGGCCCTATGCCAGCGGCTCGACCTACGACGAGTTCCAACCTGCCTTTCGGTACGGCGTGGACTCCTATTCCAAGTACCCGAATCGCGCGTTCGAGGACATCGAGCCTGAGCTTGGCAGGGAATGGGGCGGCGTGCGAGGGCGTTCGTCGCTGGACTGGGAGAAGGCAAAGCACGCAACCCGCGACGCCTGGCACCGGGTGAGCAACGCGGTGGAGCGGGCAATCCCCGGTGACTCTGACAAGGATGGCCGCTAACAAACATCCACGAGGCGTCGCCGATGCCTCATCGTCTCGTTCAATTTGTGGAGAAACCCATGCAAGAGAAAGCCAATGATCCCCATCCCCTCAGCGACCTCGCCTACGACTGGATCACTTTGATCCAGAACAAGGCCCAGGCATTGATGGCCTACGACCAGTACATCAAGGACGCCGAAGCTGCCGGCTCGCAAGAATGCGCTGCGTTCTTCAAGAAGGTCCACGACACCGACAAGGCTCAGCTAGCTGAGGCCAAGCAACATTTGCTGGCAGTGCTCCAAGGGAAGATGGGAGCTGCCAAGTAGGCAGCAAAGCGAATGCGGCATAGCCTGCGCGCCTGTGGCGCGCGGCGGTATCCGATTTGAACTCTACAACCGAACTGGAGACCACCATGGCAGACGACAAAACCAAGACCGGCGGGCAGGACCGCTCCCGAATCAGCCTCAGTGAGGACTACGAGGTGCGCGACTGGGCCGCCAAATTTGGCGTCACCGCCGACCAGCTCAAGGCCGCAGTGCAGGCCGTGGGCAATGACGCCAGTACCGTGGAAGAGCATCTGAAGGGCGGCAAGCGCTGATGTGAATGGGTGGCGCTGTGCGCGTCGCGAGCTGGAACATCAACAACGTAAACAAGCGGATCGACCTGCTTGTCGATTGGCTGCAGCGCACCCAGCCCGATGTGGTCGCGTTGCAGGAACTTAAGGCCCCGACCGCTGACTTTCCCACGGATGTACTGCAGGCGGCCGGTTACCAGACAGTGGTGGTCGGTCAGCGCACATGGAATGGCGTGGCGCTCTTATGTCGCGGGAGCGAGCCTCTCCCGGTCGTGACTGCGCTTCCGGGAGATCCCGCCGACACGCAGGCGCGCTACGTGGAGGCCGCCATCGACGGCGTGCTCTTCGCGTGCCTCTACCTGCCCAATGGCAACCCGCAACCCGGTCCCAAATTCGATTACAAGCTGCGATGGTTCGAGCGCCTGCGGCTGCGCACGCAGGAACTCTGGAACTCCGGCTACCCGGTGGTACTGATGGGGGACTGGAACGTCGTCCCGACGGACGCGGACATCTACAAGCCCGACACGTGGCGCGACAACGCCTTGCTGCAGCCCGAGGCTCGCGCAGCCTTCGCGTCCATCCTGGAACAAGGCTGGACCGATGCCATCGCCGAGGTCCATCGCAAGGCGAAGGACGTGCCATTCACGTTCTGGGACTACCGCCGCAAGCGCTGGGAGCGGAATGCGGGCCTGCGCATCGACCACATCCTGGTGAACACCTCTTTTAAGGTATCAGATGCAGGCGTGGACCGCGAAGAGCGGGGGCGAGAGGGGGCCAGCGACCACGCCCCTGTCTGGGCGGAACTCACGCTCAAGAGGAAGACACCCATCATGGCCAAGGCGCCCGCCGCCAGGGTCTCTACGGCACGCACGAAAAAGCCCAACGCCCAACCCGCGCCGGAGAGCCCTCCTGAGCCTCTGTCCACGTACAACGCAAAGCGCAACTTCGGCAAGACCGCGGAGCCTGCTGGCGTCGTCCCGGCGAAGCGCAAGCGAGGAGGGGCTTTGCCCGACCCTCTGCAGTTCGTCATCCAGAAACACTGGGCGTCCCGCCTGCACTACGACTTCCGCCTGGAACTCGATGGCGTGATGGTGAGCTGGGCCGTGCCGAAAGGCCCTTCCTACGATCCGAAGGTGAAGTCCATGGCCATCCATGTCGAGGACCATCCCATTGACTACAACACCTTCGAAGGCTCGATTCCAAAGGGGGAGTATGGGGCCGGCACAGTCATCATCTGGGACCATGGCACCTGGGAGCCAGTGGACGATCCTCGCGATGGCCTGGTCAAAGGCAAGATCATGTTCCACCTGCATGGCCAGAAGCTCGCGGGCCTGTGGGAACTGGTGCGCATCTCCAAGCCCGGAGAGAAGAAGCAGGACCAGTGGATGCTGTTCAAGAAGCGCGGCGACGCCTGGGCGCGGCCGAGCGCGGAGTACAACGTCATCACCGCGCTGCCCGACAGCGTTGTTGAGAAGCCTTTGGGCTTGGTAGAGGAACGAGAGCCCAGGGCCGAGGCTTCGATGGCTCCGCGCCGCAACACCGGCGCCAGCGACCTGGCCGCGGCCAAGAAAGGCAAGCTCCCTGCCAAGCTGGCGCCGCAACTGGCCACCCTTGTCTCCGCAGTGCCAGAGGGCGACTGGATCATCGAGACCAAGTTCGACGGCTACCGGGTCCTCGGGCGCATCGATGGCGACGATGTGCGCATCTTCACGCGCAACGGAAACGATTGGACGGAGAAACTGCAACCCATCGCCGATGGGCTTGCGCAATTGGGCCTGACCAGCGCCTGGCTGGATGGCGAAATCGTGGTGCTCAATGACCCCGGCATCCCCGACTTCAACCGCCTGCAGAACGCGATCGACAACGCGCGCACTGCGGAGATCGTCCTCTTCGTCTTCGACGTGCCTTTCCTGGGCGGCATGGACCTGCGTTCGGTGCCGCTGGCATCCAGAAGGAAGGTCCTCGAAGAGCTCTTCGCCGAACGGGAGAGCGAGATCGTGCGTTTCAGCCAGGCGTTTGAGGTGGCTCCCACCCAGCTCCTGGGCGCGGCCTGTCAGATGGGACTGGAAGGGGTGATGGCCAAGCGCGCCGATGCGCCCTATGTCTCGGGCCGAACAGAGACCTGGGTGAAGCTCAAGTGCCAACACCGGCAGGAATTCGTGGTGCTGGGCTTCACGGACCGCACCAATGCGGCCAAGGAAGTGGGCAGTCTGCTGCTCGGCTACTACGAGAACGGGGAACTCCGCCATGCCGGCTCCGTTGGCACGGGCTGGGATTCCGCCGGCGGTCGAGAACTGCACACCAAGCTGTCCAGGCTCGAAGTGAATGCGGCGCCTGTGAGCGCAGAAGAGGTCAAGCCGGGACGGTGGTCCAAACGCAGGGCGGGCAGCGAGCGCTGGGTGAAGCCTTCGCTCGTGGTCGAGGTAGCATTCGGCGAATGGACGCCTGACCGCCGCATCCGCCATGCGGTACTCCGCGGCATCCGCACGGACAAACCGGCCAGCGCTATCGTGCGCGAACGGCCCAAGGCCCAGCCGGCAGCAGCGGCAACCCGCCGGAAAGCGCCGGCCACCAACACGCAGGTGAAAATCACCAACGCCGAGCGGGTCATCGACCCCTCGACGGGTCTGCGCAAGATCGACCTGGTGCACTACTACGAGAGCATCGCCGACTGGATACTGCCGCACCTCAAGGGCCGGCCTGTCTCGCTCGTTCGCGCGCCCACGGGCATCAGCGGACAGCTGTTCTTCCAGAAGCACCCCGAGAGCAAGATGCCAGGCATGAAGGAACTGGATCCCGCGCTGTGGCCGGACCATGCGGCGCTGCTGGAGGTGGACTCCGTCGAAGCCCTGATCTCCGCGGCCCAGATGAACGTGGTGGAGTTCCACACCTGGAACTCGAAGGCCGCACGCATCGACCAGCCGGACCGCTTTGTGCTGGACCTGGACCCCGGCGAGGGTGTGACCTGGCCCATGCTGCAGGAAGCGGCGGAACTCACGCGGGTGATGCTCACCGAGCTGGGCCTGGAGAGCTGGCTCAAGACCAGCGGGGGCAAGGGCCTCCATGTGGTGGTACCGATCACGCCCAAGCTGGACTTCGACGAGGTCAAGGCCTTCTCGCAGGCAGTGGTCAAGCACATGGCCAAAGTCATTCCTTCCAAGTTCGTCGCGGTGATGGGCCCCAAGAACCGGGTGGGCAAGATCTTCATCGACTACCAGCGCAACGGGCATGGGCAGACGACGGCATGCGCGTTCTCAGCGCGGTCGCGGCCGGGGATGGGGGTCTCGATGCCGGTGGCGTGGGAACAGCTGCGAGAACTCAAGGGTGGTGCGCAATGGACGATAAGCACGGCTTGCGAATACCTCAGCTTCCAGAGAGAGGATCCATGGTTCGACTACTGGAAGAAGAAGCAGTCAATAACGCGCGCGATCAAGGCTCTGAGTTAGAACCACATCCATCAAGCAAAAAAAAGATCATGAACCCGTCGCGGGGGCATGATCCTTCAGTGCCCCAAGAGGCTATTTTCTAGACGGCAATCGATAGCTGCGCCAGAGTGCGGTGTACTGCATGCCGTAAAAGCCGTGCAGGCTGGCTTCGGCATTGCCGTCCTTGGCGGCTTGGCCAAAAACGTACTCTGCCTTGATCAACTCTTCTTTCGTCGTGTCCGGAAACTCGATCTCGATCTTCGAGCCCAAATACACCGGCTCCCCATCCTGAATCGTCCACTGCGAAACTTCGCGCACCGATTTCAAGCTGGCGAACTTCTGATTGAGCTCCTCGATGTTCGCATCATGCTTGGCCATGTTCGGATCATTGGGAGCGTCTGCCATTTTGGCTTTGGCCTGTTCAAGCTTCGCCGCTGCGGTGCCCACATCTCCTTCACTTTGAAGAAGGTACTGGCGCCGCTGCCGGAGGTTTGATTCATACAGGGGGTGGTCGGCGCCTTGCCCCGACTCCAGCAAGGCAACCGCAGCTCTGTCTTCCTGAAGTCGCTCGGCCACCGATGCTACGTAGTCCTCTGCCTGCTTGAGGTCCTTTTGTGCACTCTCGATAACCAGACCTTTGTACATGTTTTCGCGCGAGACATCTTCTTCGGTTACGCGCTTGAAACTGCTTCTGATGCGTTGGTTCTCGCAGGTGTACTGGACGATCTTGCGATCACGCGTGTCCTTGAAGCTTTCCCAGTCGATCTTGGAGCATGCCTGTCGCTTGTTCAGCAGTTGCCCCACGGTGAAGTCGGGCCACCCCTGCATCCTCGAATCCTTGACTTTTCCTACATCTCCTTCAAAGCAGCCGGCGAGCAACGCGGCAACTGCGAGGGGAGCAACTCTATATACACAATTCTTCATCTTCTATCTCCATCAGAAGTTGGTGAACAAAAACAAAAGGGTGTTGCGTCGGTCCCAGGGGACACAAACAACACCCTCTCTTCATTTCCGCGACGAGTCGGCAACTGCGTTGGCGGACGAGGACGCTCTTCGCGCCTCGATATGTGAAGTAAATGCAGCAAATGAATACGCGGAATGACCTGATGAATGGCTTCCGGGCTTAGCTGTGAAAGCCGATATCAAGGAGCACTGCAGCCAACCCCAGGCAGGTACTGCTTCATGTCCCCAAGGCTGTAGCGCGCCCCCGAGTCGTCAACGAAGAAGACTTCGTCGGTGTTGATGTCCGCACCCAGCTGAAACCCATGCCCATTGCGGCGGTAGTCGCGCATGTATTTGGTGCCGTTCTGGATCGACGACAGTCGCCGCACTTCCCGCTGACCCGTCGCGGCTGGAAAGGCCCTTTCCACCCAGTTGAACAGGCAGTCCATCTTGTCGATCTTTGCCTTGTTGTTCGGGGCGAAGAGGTTCTCCCCGTTGCGGTTGCTGTGGCTGACGTTGGGGCCGACTTCCTGGCGCGTGGCAAAAGGCCCAGCAAGGATGTTGTTCACGTTGGGACATCCGGCGTTTACGCCGCCTGTGTAGTCAGTGGACGCAGCGAATGGACTTGCTGTGCTGTTGTTTGCAAACGGCCCGTTCCACTCCAACCCAAAGTAGGGCATCCCCGAGCAGGGTGCACTTCGGTCGCCGTCATAGAACTCCATGGTGGTCGCCAGGTTGTACGGCGAGATGTTTCCCGACCCTCGGTAGTTCAGGTAGTTCGGGACCTCAAGCACACCGATAAGCGTCTTGTCGTCCGTCACGTTGTCCACCACATAGGAGGCCCAGCGCTGTCCCTCGCCACCGGACTCCTTTTGCACCCGAAAGCTGTAGGTGCGGCCCGCCTTCCAGTTGAACTGAATGATGCACTGCGCGCCGTCACCTTCCCAGTCGAACCTTTTGCACCAGGGCGACACCATCTTCACCTTGTGCCCGCTGCTCTTGTCCCAGATGGAGAAGATGGCCTTCTTTTTTTCCTTGCTGTAGCTGTCCTGCTGCAGCCCCGTATAGGCTCCGTGCTCCGCTTGGAATTGCCAGAAGAACTGGGCGTAGTAGCCCCAGTTCGAATCAGGCTCCTTGAGCCAGTTGACGTCGATTTGCAGATCGCTCAGCCCCGAGTTGTGGTACTTGCCTCCGTCAAAGAAGATCCGGGTGATCTGAACCTGGTTGGGAATACTCACCGCCTGCGCCGCGAACGAGCACAGCGCCAAGGCACTTGCGTAGATGAACTTCATAGTCTTCTCCGTTTGAATGGTTTAGAGACGGGCCCCCCGGCCCATCCCGTCTTTGGAACCGACAAGAAAGGGGCACTGCATTGGCTCGCTTCTGGAACCTACAGCACCCTTCACGACCCGCCATGCAAGCACGGCGGTAGCGTTTACATCCCGGGAAAAGCTTCTCTATCAATTCGATATGTGAAGCAAACTCCGTAGATGCAAATGTATCAGACACGCATGCTTACATCGTGTCTGCTCAACCCACTCCACCCACCCATTTGCCGGATCCCCAGAACGTGCGGGATGTGCTTGGGTATTGGATCCGCCTCAAGCGGGTGGAGAAGGGGTGGTCACAGGAACGGCTGGCGTTGGAGAGCGGGTTGGATCGCACTTACGTCTCTGCTGTGGAGCGACTGAAGTGGAACATTTCGCTGTCCAACATCGAACGTCTCGCCACTGCCCTGGACGTGCTGCCTTGGCAACTGTTGTGCCCTCCAGCAGAGGCAACTCGCAAGCCAAAAACATCTAGATCGGCTTAACTTCTGGCTCAGCGCGACGGACGCAACACAACAAGCTTGCCAGGCCGCACAGAAAGCAAGCCGCCGTGTAGGGTGCTAAGTTTTAGGGGGCTGTCGGGAATGCGCGCGGTGAGTGTTAAGCGTGCGTTGTGCCCGCAGCCCCAGGCGGGATCCACGCCCACATCCAACAACAGCAGCGCTGGTCGATGCTGCATCGGTGGTCCGGCACCGGAGCACCATTCAACCCCCACCACCAATGCCCAGCGAGGCTGTGGCTTCGGCAGTAGCTCGACGAGGCCGAGCCCGCCAAGGCGCAGGGCTTCGTGCGCCGCCTCTCCCCATCCCGCCAGGCCTTGCGCGTCGAGGATATCGACCTGCCACTCCGGAAGCTGCCTCGTGAGCGCGTCGGTGATGGCATTGTGGTCGGTGTTCGCGATCGCGCCCAAGCTCGGTGGTTGGGCCGGCGACTGCGTGAGCACCGCGACGGCCAGTGACGCACACGTCCACTGCCCATCACGATCCAGACGTTGCCGCACATAGGGCGATGGCTCACGCAGCAGACGCCTGAACCCGGATTTGCCGTTCGCATCTCTGACCCGGTACTCCAGCTCGGTGGTGAAGCGCAGACCACGCGCAAACAGATGCTGGACACAGCCTGGTGCCACCTCCGGCTCATCCATGCTGCCCCCGTTGCCTCTGGCTGTCCGCCAAGCCCGCATCCTCCAGCTTGCGCTTGAGCTTGCTGGCCAGCGGTGCCTTCGGCTCAGCCACGGGCCGGACGGCCGGCACGTCGGACTCGAACTCCACGGCGTAAAACTCTTCGACCACGGCCGCACCTTCTTCGGGGGATTCCTCGAACTCGCCCAGAGCAAGGCCCTGCCTGGCCGCTTCATCCAGCGCGGCCTGGTCAAACCCCATGGCAGCCTGCTGCTCCCGCTCCTTGCGCACCATTGCCACGGCCTGGGTCAGGCTGCCACCTGGCCGTAGAGCCAGGTCTACGTAATAGATCGGTGCGCCGTGCGACAGCCTGGTCGACTTCCCCTCAAGCCGAAGCTCCAGCGGCAGGCTGGCAAGCAGCCCTCCCGATGCCGCATGCAGGTAGCGCAGCCTGGCCGAGAGCGTTCGGATGCTGTTGAACCCCGTGGTCCGGAACACAAAGCTTCCCAGGTCGTCTGAAACGTCTTGCGCCTCGATGCGCACATGCAGCCGCCCATACGGCTTGCAATGCCCGGCCACTCCCACCGCACAGGCTTGGGGCCCAGGGCAGTGCAGGGACTGCATGCCCTCCAGCGAGACCCGCTTGCAGGTTTCCCCGTCTCCCACGCACAGAGGCCGACCCGTGGACCGCTCGAACATCGTGTACTTGGCCCGCAAGTTCAGGTCGGGATCGTCAAACAGCAGCCGCACCGGAATGCGCCGCAGTTTGGTTTGTCCGTCTTCGCCACTTTCACCGCGAAGTTGAATGTCCACCGGGTGGGGCTCCCATCCCTCCCAGTTCTGGACCTGGCTGGTGATGGTGAAACCGTCGTCCGCCTCCGGCATCCGACGTCCGTTCTTCTCCACCACCCGACCAATAGAAATCCGCCCGATGACAGGCGGCGTCAAGGCCAATCCCTTGAGCATTTTGACTCCTTCCTTTGTTTGAAATCGTGTTCCCCAATGCAAACGGGCTCCACCTTTGCGGGTGGAGCCCGTCGTCTGGGGCGTGTGTGTTGGCGCAATGTGCGTTGTCGAACTCTTCAGGTGTGCACCAGAAACCTTCTGCTCCCTGGCCGGTCCACCCGGTACCGCTGGACCAGTGCGGGGTGGTCCTTCTCCAGCCGCTCGGTGTCGATCACCGTACCGTCCTTGCTGCGCTTGAAGCTCACCTCGCCCCCATCGAACAGGGCATGGCTGGCTTCGCCCATGCGCTGCTGGATGGATTGCTTGAGCTGGGCTTCGAGCGCCGTGTTGGTGGACAGCGCGTCACGCACTGCGACCAGGTCAGAGAACACCGCCGACATGACCAGGTCCTGCCGCAGATCCAGCGTCCCGCCCGAGTCCCGGGGATACAGCGCCCGCAGGGCCACGTCGGCGGAGTCGGTTCCATCGGCCGGGGGCTCTTGATCCCGCTCCACATACCCCCAGAACTGACGCTCCAGGGTGATGAGCTGGGCGATCATGGTCTCGTCCCTTTCGATGCGGAATACCTTGAGCTCCTGACCGCCGATGAGCACTGCCACGTCTGCAGCTCGCTTGCCCGTCACTGCCAGCTGGTGCATGACCTGCAGATGCACATACTCCGGAACACCATTCCTCCAGAGCCAGGCGCCATGGATGCCGGCGGTCTTGCACTCTAGCAACTGGACGGCCGGCGATCCCATGACCTCTCGGTCGATGTTGGCCAGCATCCAGGGGTGGTCCGGGTGCTGCAGCACGGCATTGATGCGCCGCACGCGGTTTCCGGTGCGCCGGGTGTAGTGCGCCGCGACGATGGGCTCCAGCAGGGTTCCCCAGTACATCGGGGTGGTGTCGTCCTGTGGATTGATCGCCGGCAGCCGATCACCCCGGTCGGTCTTTTCCATCCACAGTTCGAGCTGCGACTTGAAGGGGTTGAGCCCTACTGACGCCGCCGCGTCTGAACTGCCAATACCGCCCTGGCGCACCTGCAGCCACTGTTCGCGCGGCAACTGTTGGGTGCGTACCAGCTTCAAGGCCGGGCGAGGCCGACCTGTTGCTGGCGCTCTATCAGCAGAGCTTGGTGTCTCTAGGATTGCCATCAAGAACTCCTTCATGTTGAAAGAACGAATCTCCCAAAACACAAAGCCCCGGCCCAATGAAGGGACCGGGGCTCTATGCCGTGGGGTGGTGAATGCGCAGAACTACTGCACCAACAAGTGTGCCTCATGACGCCAACTGCAGCGCCTGGTCAAGGGCTCGCTGCTTGAGGGCGGCACCTTGACCGAACCAGGCACTGTCCAGGCGGTATTCCTGGCTGCGCGCACGGCGTTCGTGGTCGACGTACTCGGTGACCGCTGACAGCAGACCCCAGGCGGTGCCCTTGGCTGCTGCCAGCTCCGCACCGCGGCCATGGCCGTCGTACATCGCTTGAACTTTCTTCAAGGCGCGTTCGTTGACAAGTGCCGGAGCCAGTTCGGACTGGGGATCATGCTGGCACAGCACTCGCAGGAAGAAATTCATCGCCTCGTGGTTCTTGACCTTGCGCTCGGACAAGGTCTTCATCCTGTACATGAAACTGTCCCACTGCGAGACCGCCACACCCAGTTGCTTCTTGACCGCTTGGGCGTCGAAGCTGGTGCTGTGGGGCACCTTGATGGCGCTGCTTGCGCCCTGCAGGGCAATCGACAGCGTGTTGTTGCAGACCACCCGGATCGTGGTGGGGGTCGCGGTTGTCGCCAGCGTCCCATCACACGAGGTGGCCAGGAGCAGGTAGCCCTTGACCGTATCGTTGCCCTTGAGGGTGGCTTCCTTGCCGGTGCGGGCCAGGGCCCAGAACTTCTTGCCGGCCTTGAGCACACCGGCTGTTTCCAGCTCGTAGCCGGAGACCTCGGTCAGGTCGCGATAAAACTCCAGGACCTCGCGGGGCTGGACCACCTGGTATCGGCCGGAGACCACCGACAGCGGAGCTTTGGTGTCGCTGCGGTACAGGACCTTCTGGTCGGGGAATTCCATGGCCTCGCCGTAGAGACCGGCCACGCCCGAAGCGTCGGTATCGGAGGCCATGTAGCGGACGGGGGTCTCGCGAATGTTCCAGTCCATGCCGGCTTCGCGGGCCCAGACGTCGAGAGACTGTTTGGCGGGAAGCTTCTGGCCCAGGTTGTGCCAGGGGGTTTCGCCCGCGTACGCCATGGTTTGAATGAGGTGTGCCATGAAAAAGGCTCCTTGATAAAAAGTGGATGGATGAAGAGACGGATCGAAAAGAGAAGAGCGAACGACAAGCGCGAACAACCGCTACAGCAGCCCACGTTCCGCAAAGCTGACCAGCTCACCGCGTGCGATGACGTAGTGATCCAGCACGCGCACGTCGACCATGGAAAGGGCGGCTTGCAGCGTCTGGGTCAGCGCCTGGTCGGCGCCAGATGGCTCGGCAACTCCGCTCGGGTGGTTATGAGCAAGGATCACGGCAGCGGCCTTGCGGGCGAGGGCTTCGACGAGGATCTCGCGGGGGTAGACCGAGGACTGGGTCAAGGTGCCGCGGAACATCTCCAGGGTGTCGAGTACGCGGTGCTGGGCATCGAGGAACACCACCGTGAAGACCTCGTGGGGGCGATCACCCAGCAGGAGGCGAAGGTAGTCCCGCACGGCGCCTGGCGAGCTCAGGACGTCGGAGTTGCGCACGTCGCCCTCCAGCAGGTCCAGGGCTTTTTGGACCAGGGGAGGGCGGGTGTACGTGAAGCGGTCATCGGTGATGACGGCCGGCAAAGATACGTGCGCACGGGCGCACGACAGGATAGAACACATAAGGGGTCTCCAGAAAGCAAAAAGCCCCGGTGCCGAAGCACGCGGGGCTAGTGGTGGATGGGGGAGGTTCGCTGACTGGGTTCAGTCCATGTCAGCGCAGAAGCAGTGACCGCATGACAGGCACTTGTGGTTGTCGAGCACGTTGGCATCGATGGCGCTGCCGAGGGATGCACCCGCGCCGCAGCCAGCCGCGGCACCCGCCATCGCGCCTAAGACTGCGCCTGCCACTGCACCAACACCCCGGCCCCATGGGCTTGTGGAATCGGTCACGGAGCCAAAGCGCAAGCCCATGCCCGCACCGATACTGGCTGCTGCGCCCCCGTGCATCGACAGCGTGGCGGCACCTGCGAGGGTGCCGATGGCGCTGCCGATCTTGCGGGCGATGTGCCGGGGCTTGACGCGAGCGGATTGGCATTGGGGGCAGTGCGGGTAGCGTGGGTCCCTTGGAAAGACGGGGTGGCAGTGATCCTGGTCACGGTCGTCGGGGTCCCACATGGTCAGGCCTCGGGGGGCAGCGCGGGGCGCGGCTGCTTGCCTTCGATGGCGGCGTCGATATAGGCGATTAATGCCAGGGTGAAGAGGATGCCGGCTAAGTATGCGATGGCGCAAGCGGCGAGGTTTTCGAGGGGGGAGGGGGTTTCTATCATGATGACTCCTTGAGCGTGGCTGATATGTCTGGAGTTCATAAAAATGGCAGCCCCAGACGGACGAAAGCCAGAGCAAGCGTGTGGCTTGCTCTGGCTCAAGGTCACGATATATCGCCAAAAAATAATGGAATCAAATGCTCCCGCGACCACATACAGGTCATTTCCACCTGCCAAATCCGGTAGCCACCGGCTCCATTCATTGATGGACACATCTTTGACGGGCCCAGCGCAGAATGTTGCCCACGCTTACTTCAGAGCATGTCACTTTTCCAGCGGTGTCTTGCATCTGTAGGCCTTTTGGGTTTTGCTTCCAACTAAGTGCGCAAGTGCGCGCTCTGCAACCTCTTCAGAAAATTCCGTTTCGTCGTCTACCCAATCTCTGAACGTCGACCTAAACCAGTGAGGCATTGCATCGACGTTCATCGACTTCAGCACTTTCACATGGACGCATCAGACAGCTGCTTTCCCCCTTGTCTAGGGAAAATGAAATCGGCTTGAGCTCCTCGTTGAATGCGCTTGAGCAATATTATTGCTGCCCCACTAAGGGACACCAAATGTTCATTCTTTGCTTTCATGCGGTCGCCTGGGATCGTCCAAATGCGCTTCCAAAAATCAATCTCTGACCACGTTGCCCCACAAATTTGGTCATTTGCAAGCTCAGATCGCGAAATCCAAAAACCTCCGAAAACTCCTTTGTGCTGGCTAAGATCTGACATTAAGACGTTCATGTCTCTCACATCGAGTGCTCGTGGCGCTTGACCCTTCGTCATATTGATTTGCGCTAGCCGAGCACTGATTTCGCGTACCTATGCTAAAACAGTTTCAGGGAAGCTCATACTTCGCTTCAGATCTAGGAAGGAATGGGCGGGCCGGGTTGCTCAAGATCCCAAGCTCCTGATGGGAGAAAGCGAGCCTTGCGCGCTCTAGCGTTGTAAAATTCTCTATGTACAAGTTGCGTTCCCTCCCTTCGTGCGGCGTGCCTTCGAGGCCACTGTCTCGCTCAATTTCTAAGATAGAGCGTACGGTGCAAAATTTACCTGTCCAGGTCATTTGATGATTGGCTGGATGACGTTGATCAGAACGTAACTTAGTACAGTTGCCGATTTGAAAATGCACCGTGCTCACGGGGCGTTAAATTGACTTCCGCTTTTCTTATGGGGGTATTCTTGCGGCGATGAATTTTGGTTATTAGTATTATTAATTAGAGTAGATTTATTGACTTGTGGTTTCTAGGGATAAGAGGATCTTAAGATGTTACTTGATGGCGAGAAAATAGATGGTTATAGAGAGTCCAAGTTCATAAAGAACCAACTGGCCAAGATAGATGACTTTGTGAAGAATGTACTTTCTTCTAAAGACATTGCTTTTGCGCAGAACAAGCGTGGGCACTTTGTATCGGCTTCGGAAAGTCTCTCTGGATTTTTTAGGGAACTCCCCCAAGTAAGGAAGGCGTTCCGACCGATTCCTCACAGCTTGTTTATTCAGTTGTTCTTCGACGTGATGTCCGAAAAATGGAAAGATCGTTCTTGGACTGCGAATGCGAATGACCTGGTTGCTGATTACCTGGTTGCAGGTAAAAATTTTAACCAAGTCATCGAAGAAATTCGCCTGAGGGGCGCAAGTAGCGAGTTTAAGGAAATGGCAAGCGCTTTGAAAAAGAAGACTAGGCGCCGGGAGAAATCATGTCTTGATTATGTAGATAATCTATATGAACGCTACTCGCGATTGGCGATAGTGCGAATTGATCTTCACTACCAAAAACTTGAACCTGAATGTGGTTCTGAGTTGATTTCAGATGTGGAACGGATTAATAGAGATGTCGCATTGATGTTAAACAATGGCCGTCACAAGCCTTCAGTTTTTAGGCATAAGGTTGGATATATATTCAAGCTAGAAAGCGGTCATGATCGAGGTGTGCATATGCATTGCATCTTCTTTTTCGATGGTGCTCACGTAATAAAGCACGAGTGGCGCGCAGACAAGATCGGTCTCTACTGGCGAAATGAGATAACGGGCGGGAGTGGTACTTTTGAAAACTGCAACAGAAGACAGTACAAGTATTCAGCTATCGGAATAGTTGATCATTCCGACGACGAAAAGCGGCAGAACATGCGGCGGTTGATTTCATACATCTGCAAAGTCGAGCAGGCCATAGAGGCTGACGATGGACAGATGCGACTGCTGCGCAGGGGCGAAATCTCTAGCGCCCATGAAACCAAGCGGCGAGGGCGACGTCGAAAAGCGGTGTCTTCGGATCGGTCCGCTTGATGTTTGACCGGCCATGCAAGCGCTGCTCGCTGTCAACTATGTGCTTTTTCGGATGCTCATCCTCACCGTGCGCCAATGGACACCGTCTGCAGACATCTCGCGGACGGGTGGGACATAGCGTTTCTTGCAAGGCGAGGTGTGCAAAGGTGGCTTGGATGGCCGCGTACGTCTCTCGAAGGTCTCGGTCAACGTATGTCCAGCTCAAAGCTCCGCCATGCCACGGGGTCGAAACGTGTCCTACCACCTGCATGCGCTTAATTCCGTGTTCCGTTACTACCCAGCCTCATTCACGGCTGCCCGAGCAGGATACTTAGAGTTAGGCGTTTGCTAGCAGAGCGCCTAGTTTTCAAAGTCGGTTGAGAGCAGAGTCAGGTTGTACGGACACAACCAACCTGAACCGAAAGAAAACACATGCAAGCACACAGCAGCCCGCCGTCTCCCATCCTGAACACCAAGGAGACCTGCGCATTCCTGAAACGCAGCCGCTCGAGCGTTTTCCAGGCACTCAATCCTAAGTCCCGCTACTTCGACCCCACTTTCCCGAAGCCCTTCAAACTGGGAGCCGGTGCAGGCAGCAACGCATGGCGCTTGTGCGACTTGAACAGCTGGGTCGATGCCAAGGCTGCCAATGCGCAGCCTGTCCAAACGGCCTCGGAGTCGACGGTCGCATCGAGCAGCGTTGCTGGTGCATCTTCCGTCTCTGAATAAGGGTTTGACATCGTGAAGTTTTACACCAACGACGAGATGAATAAGGCCTTCTTCGAGCGGTTCCACACCTTCCGCGGACAGGCGATCGTGCCTATCCACGAAGAGATTGCTGTTGCGAATGTACTGATCTCAGCGTGCGATTTCGTCGAGGCCAGCGGCCGGACGAAGGTTGATCAGTTCACCGTACGCCGCACGTCTGTCCAACCCGAAACCCAGGTGACGCCTCTGGGTGATCGCTTCCACCAACTGGTTGAACGTGTCACGACAGACACGACACTTGCTGAGGCGCAATCGGTGTGGGATCCCCGCTTCGGCTTGTTGCTGGAATGTGTGGTTCGCCGTAATCTCCGCGCCATCCTCGAGCAGACTTCCCCGGGACTTGCGTCCATGGTGTGCATTGCTGACATCATGAACGGGTGCCTGCGCGAAATCGGGCGGCTGGGATCTGGGCCCACATTTAAGGCGAACGTCAAGCGTTTCGTCGCTGATGCGCACCTGCGGGCTCGCCGCGTCTACCAGTACTTCAACGGCCTCAACGACCAAGTCCAGGGGGCCGCAACGCTGGTGCGTTTCGATTGCAACTACTCAGGGCAGGATGCGAGCGGACTCGACGCGGTGACGGGCGGCAAGCCAAAAATCAGCATAGACATTGACAATTTCGATGCCGCCATCAGGGGGATTTTGGGCAACCGGCTTCTGGGGCGGGTCTGGGCGCGTGACTACTCCCAACGCCGCGGACACGAAGTCTACTGGGCGATCCTCGTGTCTACCGATCAGGCGGCACCTGACCCGGTACCGACGATTGCTCAGGCCTGGAAGGAAATCTCTGCCGGCATTGGCTGTCTGTATGACGCCCGTATGCCGAATTCGGCTTTCCAATTCCGCGGGTTGTCTATCCCGTTGGGCCCCTACTTCCAGAGTAGCTCAGCTGAGTTCATCCGCCGAACAGCAGTGTTCATGGGCGCAACTGCGCTGTATTCGAAGCACTTGTCTGTGGGAGCTACCTTTTCACATCCATAGTCAGATTGGCAGGCCGCTAATGCGGCCTGCCCTATTGGTTATCTGACAGATGGTGCCCCAGACAAAAACCCCGGGGCTCGTTGACCAACACGGTGCATTTCATCTCGACGCTGGAATACGTACCGTCACAGCATAGGGCATGCAGAGCAATGCCTATTTGGGAAGAAGCCAGCGAGCCAAATACCTTGAAGTAGGCGAGGGGCGATGACGTTGACTCAAAATATCGTTCGCCTGCGAAGGGCAGGTACGGGGTGTGGCGATTTGAGCGCCACGCGTTCGGCGCCAAGTCGCGACAGCTATCTGGTATCGATGGGTAGAACACCATTTGCTGAGCTAGCGTATCGGCAACGCCTAGCAGGCTGAAGAAATACTTCCCAGATTGCAAGCCCTTCTCGCCCCGCAGCAGCCTGCGGGCTCTCTTGTTTTCACATCCCGGGATGCAAGGGGCCTATCGGGCTCTTTAGCGCTCGATTTGAGCCACTTCGACGTCCATTTGCCCTCAATATGCGCCCTGCGGACGCACCTGCCCCCATTGCTCCAATTGCCCCAGGGTGCGCATGCGCACCAGGTTGTAGGCCGCCATCGTTAGCACGAACATCTGGTCCACCCGCTCAAGGCCTCGCACCATCACCTGCCTCATGCCGCCCACGGTCTTGGCCCAGCCAAAGCCTTGCTCGATGAGCTTTCTCTTTTGCTGCGATACCGCGTAGCCTTCGCTTTGCGCAATCGCATCGGGTACGGCCGAGCTTCTGCCTGACTTGTTCTGGGCCACGTGGGGCGTGACGTTCATGGCCTGGCATGCCTCAATGAATTCGCGTGCGTCATAGCCTTTGTCCGCTCCCAGCGTGATGGTTCGCGTGGGATCGGCCTGCGCCTGCCGGGCGTCGTTGACCATGGCCTTGGCCGCTTCGCGCTCTGCGTAGCCATCGGCCAGCGTGACCACCGCATTGGCCACCAAGCCCTGGCGGTTGTCGCTCAGGGTGTGTCCCATGTAGCGCAGTTCGCTGGCGGTATTGCCTTTGCGGTACAGCCTGGCGTCGGCATCCGTTGTGGATTCATGGGTGTCGTTGCTGCGCCGCTGGCCCTTGAAGTTGCCGCCATCGCTATGGGCTTTGGCATCTGCACCAGGGCCATCATCTGCGCCACCACCATCACCACCCGCGTCATCGTCGCCCTTGCGCACGAAGCTCTTGTGGCCCGCCCAGGCCTGGATGAGCGTTCCGTCCACGCTGAAGTGCTCGCCCGAGAGCCAGTGCTTCTTGTCGGCGATCCTGAGCACTTCGTTGAAGAATTCGATCACGGCGTCGTGTTCGATCAGGCGCTCGCGGTTCTTGGTGAACACGCTGGGCACCCAGACCTCATCGTCCATGGACAGGCCGATGAACCATCGGAACAAGAGGTTGTACTGCACCTGCTCCATTAACTGGCGTTCCGAGCGCACGCTGTACAGCACCTGCAGCAGCATGGCGCGCAGCAGCTTCTCGGGGGCGATGTTGGGACGCCCGCCCTTGATGTCTGCTTCGTACATGCGCGAGAACAGGGCATCCATCCTGGCCAAGGCTGCGTTGACCATCTTGCGGATGGGGCGCAGGGGGTGCGAGGCGGGGACAAAGTCTTCCAGCTTGCGAACAGAGAACAGGCTCTCGGTGAAGGTGTCGGCGCCGCGCATGGGTCTGGCAATGGGGGGAGGGCCGTGAGCTTACCGGGTTGGGATGCTGGGCTGGAGGTATTTCTTCAGCCTGCTAGGGCGCTATGCGCGACGGTGCCCGCCGCTTAACTTATCGGGAGGTGAGGCCGTAAAAGTATGAGCAACAACTTCAACAACGAGAGCTTGAATTTTGCGGTCGCGCGATTGATGCTTCAGAAGGTGCGGCTGTACCGGAATAACCACGATTGTTGGAATATACTCCGAATTCTAAGTGATCGAATGATTTCGAAACGTGTTTTCAACTTTGCAAAGAAATTTGTAAATTGTAGGCTTTGAAACTGAGATTGCCTTCCTTTGTTTATTTATTTGCGACTGAGATAGTTCCTTTAATCTAATCTCTAGTATTGGGAAAACCTCGTCTGTGAATTTTCGCACACTTTTTTTCTCGCCTCCATTTCGGGACTTTATATAAAGATCCATTGCATACTCTTTGAGTTCGGTCAGCGGTGCATTTTTTATGAGTGCATTCAATGCGGCAGTTCTTGCGGTACGTGAAAGATCTTCAATTTTCATTGTTACCTCGGATCCATGTTGGCAGCCAATCACAAAAGAAGCATCAATCAAATTAATCCATGCTTCATCGGTTCGGCCAGCTGCACGCTTACTCTGAGCTTGGGAGATCAGTCCCAACGCAGCGAACCAAGATAGCACCGTCTCATAAGGTCCCCTATCTTGCTTTGCCATGTCCTCAGCATATTGTTTTATGGAAATTTCACCCTGGGTGAAGGCATTCAAAAAGTAGAAAAATGCGTCGCCAGCGACTTCTGTTTTGGATAGTTCGGGGAAGACAATTTTATGAATTGTCTGTTCTTCATTGTTTAATATATCTTCCGCCGAAATTTCCTTTAAGGCTGTCTGCATCTTGGGCATCCTTTTTTTGTGAAAGGAGAGGTTGCTGGCCACGACCTCTTGTAGAAGCCGTTTGACCTCATTATTAAATTTTCGCCTTTGGCGGCCTTTTTCACAATAGAGATACTCAAGGGGAAGATTGTACGATCTGTAGGCATCCAGATGTGCATTGACCATCTCCGCCACCTGAACGGCGCGAGATCCAGGTGGTGGTGCATTGACGCTCAGCTCATCGATTTCCATCAGAGCTCGAATTTGATTGAAATTCATTTAATTCTCTTGTGTCAAATTTTATTTCAGGTATCTAAGCGTTTTAAAGTGACATGCCACTTTATTAAAGCATCGCGCTTTTCATCCATATATTCATGCCTGTCGTAATTTCTATCTTGCACGCCGCCTAGCCCGTGACTTAGCAGTTGCGCGCGAACATCCTTTGACACTCCGGCACGCGCTAGCATTGTTTCTGCAGTTCGGCGAATATCACCCAGTTTGAAAGGTGAACTGATCCGCTTCGCACTGATCAAGCGGTTTGAAACTTCTGTGACAGCGTTTGACAATGTTTCGATGCGTATGGGCACCTGGCCGTTCTGTTTGGCACTTGTAAGGATATAGCCCTCTTTATCTTCAACAAGCCTAGTTACCATTTCAAGTGCAACGCCCGTCAGTGGCAGGACGTGGAGGCGGGCCTGCTGGCGGGCTCCCTTAGGATCTCGCATTCTCAATTCTGGATATCTTCCGCCCAAAGTTATGTCTTCCATCCTCGTCCGTAGAAGTTGTGTTGGCCGTTGTCCCCCTAAAAACAATGAAAGGAGCAGCGCGTCGCGTGTCGCCTCGTTAAGCTTCTCAACTTCTTGAATGTATAGCTTGAGCTCAACTTCGTTCAAATTTCTCGCGCGAGTGCGATTGAATTGGGACAGTGGAGGAAGAGCTTCGCACGGATTGGTTTCAATGCCGAACCCTAGCATACAAGCTGGCGCCGTTGGGTCATAATCGGCTTTAATCGCTTGCGCGTACGCGGCTCTCAAGTAACTGCGAAGTTTGCCAGCAGTGCGCCCCTTTTTCGCTTCGACAAGCCGCGCCAGAGGTGCTCGAAGGTCTTTCGGCCTGACGTCCGACGCTCTTAAGTCAACCAGATCGGGAAAAGCTTCTAGCAGGTGAAGCCTAAAGAGGCTACGCACGTTTGGGACGTCCGACGCGCCGGCTTGCGTAAGAGATGTTAGGTAGGCCTCGACTAGGCTTCGAAGGCTTCCCCGCTGATCGTTCTCAGTCTTCTCAGTCGCCGCCCTTTGAGCCTCTGCTGCCTCGCGCGCCTGGGCTTCGACGCGTGCTTCGAGATAGCCGCGGAGATCGCGCACTCCATCCAAGTAGAGCCGCGAAAATTCGCTAGCCTTGACACGTGCCTCGTTCAAAGTGAGGCCAGCGCGCCCAGTGCGCTGTTGGTACTCACCCAGCGGTAGTGCGCCGCGCGCACCCGACGGTCCCGCATATCGGTAGAAGAAACTCTTTCGCCCATTCGGCTGCACCCGCAAGTACAGCCTCCCGCTACCCCTCGCGCCGCCGTCTGAAATCCAGTTGTCTGACAGCCGTCCATCCAGTTCCTTGGGGCGCGCTGCCTGAATCTGTCTATCCGTGAGGTCCGCCATTTGTAGCTCTCTACATCGATCAGCACATCAGGCAACTTCGTTGCCGTATGGTTGCCGTTTGTTGTTGGATGAAAGAGCTTCTCTTCAATCGATCTTGGACAGAAAAACTCTCTAAGCTATTGATTGTATTGGAAATATTTGATGGTTGTACACATGCGTGGGCAGCTTAAAACGCCATTGAATGTCGGATCAAGTGACTCATAATCCTTTGGTCGCGGGTTCAAGTCCCTCACGCCCTACCATATTCCGCCGAGCTCTTTTGCTATTTTTCGCAGCGATCTGCTCTGCGGAACGCGGCTCGGCGGTCCCACCCTCCAGCCTCACAGGTTGCTGTTCTTTTTGGCCTTGGCTTCGCGCAGGCATTGGTCGTGGTTGCTGTACTCATAGCCGATGCTGATCATGAATTTGCCGTTCACCAGGCCATGGGCCTTCAGGCGGATGGCGGAAATGTTGTCCGCATTGGAGGGCAGTGAAGTCCAGAAGGCGGCCAGTGTCCGCTCCTCCTTGGCGAGTGCGGTGAGCCAGTCCTGCGGGTCGTTCCAGATACTTCCTTGCTCCAGGAAATCGTACTTCTTGCCTGGCCCGTACTTTTCGCTCAGGGCCTGGAACCATAGGTCGAACTCGTCCTGGACCTGAACGCCCTGCGAATTGGTCTGCTTGTCGGTGGTCCAGCCGGTGATCTTGCACAGGCCCGTTCCTGGTGTGATGAGCAGGCGGTATTCCTCCAGGTCCGGGTGCCCTGACGGTGCCCGGGCGGTGCTGAAGGTGGTCGGGCTCTCGCGTTTGAGCTGCAGGCGTTTCTGCAAGTCGCCCAGTTTCTCCCCCTGCGTGAACCCGAATGGCCCTGCCATGGCGCTGGACGCCATGGCCAGCAACAGGGCTCCGATGATCTTCCCCATGGTCGATTTCTCCGTTGTTCTGGCCATTTTGCACCGCCTCGGATGCCTGGCCCCCTGGTCTGGCGTGATTCTCGCTATTTGGTAGCCGAGCGTAACTTGTGCGCCGCATCACTGCCACATTGCAACGTTACCGTTACGATGCAACCGCACGCCATGTCACGCTGCTGTCCTACCCTCGGGGCCTGGGGATGGTGCGTCGGTGTGCAGGGGTATGTCAGAGCGATAGGCCGAACGGCCTTGGCAAGCGCTGCTTTCTTGCGCAAGTAGTGGCCTTTTGGTGAAGAGGCCATGGGCGCTTGCCTGGCTATTTTTATTTTTGGAGTCCATTCGATGCGGTATCTAATTGTTTTGTTCTTATCGGCGTTGGCCACGGTTGCCCAGGCTGCAAACTTCGTTTCGATGCACCAGACGGCGCACAAGATCGCGCTGCCTCCGGCGCCTGGCACCTTTGTCTACTCCTTTGACACCAAGGTCGGCTTCAAGGAGCAGTACGCTCCGACGGGTGTGACAGGCTGTGCGATCGGCTTTGGCACCGGCGGCTGTGCGTTCCCCGGTGGCGGTTCTCTCTCCCTGCCTGAATTCACAGGCTTCCAGATGCAGAACCAGGAATTCAAGATCTTCATCCCCGCAGGCACGCGTTCGTTCCTGTTCTCGGGCTACGCACCCCAGGGTACCCAATCGGCCTTTGTGCTGCGCTACGGCAAGGAGCCCACCCGCGTCGCTGCCCTGAGCGGTGCCGAGTACCAGAATGCGCAGACCGGTGAGCGCATCGACACCTCGTTCTCGCGCCTGATCAAGGAAGACGTCGACCACTTCGTCGTGCACGACGGTGGCGGCACCCTGCGCTTCGTGGGCGGCCAGCTCGACGCCAACCGCGGCAGCACCGACCAGGGCAAGTGGCTCTACGTGCGCCAGCTGAGCGGCGCAGCGCTGTTCGACTACCAGGGCGCCATTGACGTGGACATGCCCAAGTACGCGGCCGGCTACAACGCCATCAGCTGGACTACCAGCCCCTTCCCGGACCCCGTGGATGCTGCCAGCCCTGGCGGCGGTGGCACCACCAACCCACCGCCCGCGGGCACGACGATCACCACCTCGGTGGTCTCGGCCGCCGGCCAGCCCCTCAAGCTCGACATCACGATGACGCAGGCGGCCGCAGATGTCGCTGCCAACCCGCGGATCAGCACCTGGGTGGCAGCCCGCATCCCCGCCAATGGCCTGTTCTATACGACGGACGTCTGGTTCTTCCGCAAGGCCGATTCCTGGGCCCAACTGGTGCTGCCTTTCCCTGAAACCGTGGCCTACACCAGCCTGGGGACCAATGCCGCCAGCCTGAAGTTCACGCCCACGCTGGACCTGGCGGACACGGACCTGCGCGCCTTCAACATTGAGATCTACTTCGGCTACAAGACCAGCAACGGTACCTTTGTGAGCAAGGGCAAGATCTGGCCCCAGTAACCGGGTTGGCGCACAACGCGTCCTCTTGTTGTACAAAAGGCCCTTCGGGGCCTTTTTCCATGGGCTCCCTTCACAGCGGCAGTCTGCCGACCAGGGCTTCTGGCCAATAAATTTGGTGTTTTGCCCGGAGGCACCTTCCGCGTGCATTACAATACGTGCAGCAGACGAGTTCTGTGATTGCCCTTGGAGTTTTACACTGGAGGCAAGCACAGCAAGCGGTGATTTTTTGAAATGTTGAAAAATCCATGCTATAATTCGAAGCTTAGCGGCTGTAGCTCAGCTGGATAGAGTACTTGGCTACGAACCAAGGGGTCGTGGGTTCGATTCCTGCCAGCCGCACCAACAGGTAAGCCCTGATATCGCAAGGTATCAGGGCTTTTTCCTTTGTGCCGCGTGTTCTCGCGCCGTGCGCCAAGCGCACCTTGCGCCGTATTCCTACACCCCCATGGCCGCGGCCGGCGCACGCTGTGGGTGATCTCTCGGAATCACCCACTGCCTTCGCTCACCCATGGCCACCCACGTCCTCACCTGCCAATTTCAGCGCGACCCTGCCACGGAGCACCTGGCGTCCACCCCGGTGGTGGTCGACGCGGAAGCCGTGCTGTTCAGCTGGACCGACCGGGAAGGCCGTGGCTACCAGGTGCTGCTGCGCGGCCGCGAGCGGCTGGTGGCCATGCTCCGCTGCGATCTGCAGGAGCACACGATCGCCACCCAGGAGCTTGACCTGCAGTGCCGCGCGCTCGGGCTGATGTGGCGGGCGACGGCCTTTGTGGAGGATGCTGCCTGGCCCCTGCCCGCAGCGGGCGCATTCGGCGCCGTGCCCGAGGACACCTTTGCCACAGGAGCTTTCCACCATGGCCATTGATCCCAAGGACCACCCACTGCACAAGGTACCGGAGCACCTGCCCCGGCCACCCGGTGATCTGCCGCCTGGCAGCGCGCCATCGCAGCCACCACCTGCGGAGGTACCGTCCCCTGATGGCACCGGGCCCTATGCGGGCGAAGTGGAGAACGAAGCCGGGGACCCGGTGGGCAAGCCGCCCCGGTTGTGAGCGCCAGCCAGCCAGCGGGAGTGTCAGACGGCAAACGGCCGCACGAGGACGGCCACCATGGTCTGTACTTTTTTTGGATGGCATCTGCAGATCGGGCGACAGTATCTGGACCAGGCGCGACCCCTCCTGCCCTTCGCGGTTGAGGATGGCATGGAAGTCGGGCAGGGGCGCGGCCTTCATGCCCGCCAGAAAACCTTGCTTCCATTCGATGTCGAGGGTCTTGTATTTGTGTTTGGGCATGGGGCACATGACCTCTTTGGGGGATGCGTGTGGCGCACCCGGACCGCCCTGGCTGCCTTATGCTGCTGCTCCAGCAAGGTGCGCAGCCGCTTCGAGTTGCCGCCAACGAGAGGGATGGGAATGGGCAAGGAACAAGGATCAAGGGGCATGTCCACGCTGGCCTTCATGGGTGGCCTGGCCGTGTTGCTGGTGGCCGCCGTTGCCTGGGGCGGCTACCAGAAGGCGCAGCGCAAGGCCGAGGCGGCCCATGCCATCGTGGCGGCCAACGAACGCCTGGACAAGGCGCACAAGCAGTGGATGGAGGCCATGCAGGTGGTCCGGACCACGCCGCGCGTCGGGCTGTCCACGCCCGTGCTCACCATGCAGGCCTTGCGCCAGGAAGTGCAGGCCCTGGCGCTGCCCAGGTGCCTGGAAAAAAGCCGGGGGTATTTCGTGGCGGGCATGGACGCACAGCTCGAAGGCATCGTGGCGTTCATCCGCGCCGACATGAGCAAGGAGGCCCTGAACGCCTACACCAATGCCAAGACGCGCCTCATGAACGAGAACTTCGTGGAGTTCGGCAACAAGGCATCCGCCTGCCCCGCGAACAGCTGAAGCCGAAGGTGGAGGTCTTGGATACCCGGCAGGCCGGGCCGTTGCGCGGGTAACATGCCGCCATGAGCAAGGCTTTCACCAAGGAATCCGACGCGCAGGCCGATGACGACGAAGGGCCGGCGCTGCCTCCCATCCCTGCCGGGTCGCGCAATTACATGACGCCTGCGGGCTATGCCCGGCTGCGCGGCGAACTGCTGGACCTGATCGACAACGAGCGCCCGAAGATCGTCGAGGTGGTGCACTGGGCGGCCAGCAACGGCGACCGATCGGAGAACGGCGACTACCTCTACGGCAAGAAGCGCCTGCGCGAGATCGACCGGCGCATCCGCTTCCTCACCAAGCGGCTGGAAGTGGCCGAGGTGGTGGACCCGCTTGTCCATGCCGGCAGTGACCAGGTGTTCTTCGGCGCCACCGTGACCTATGTGGACGAAGAAGATGTGACCAGCACCATCACCATCATGGGCATCGACGAGGCCGACAGCGGCCGAGGCCAGGTGAGCTGGGTCTCGCCCGTGGCGCGCGCGCTGCTCAAGAGCCGGGTGGGCGACGAGGTGCCGCTGCCCACGCCGGGCGGTGTGCGCTCGCTGGAGGTGCTGGAGGTGCGCTATGAGCGGCACGATGCGCCGCCAGCGCAGGAGGCCGCAACGGCCTCCTGACCACTGGCTCAGGCCGCGGGCGTGATGCGGCTGGCGCGAATCACCGCAGGCGTGCGCCGCAGGTTGCGCAGCGCGGCCTCCACGTGGGCCTGGTCGCGCACGGCCACGATGAAGCGCAGATCCGTGGTGTCCAGCGCCACCTCGTCGTCCATGTCCACATGGGTGATGTCGGCTTCGGCGCTTGCCAGGTCGGCAGCCACGCGGGCCAGCACACCCTTGCTGTTGGTGATGGTGACGACGATGCCGGTCTCAAACATGCGCACGGGCTCGTCGGCCCAGTCCACGGCGATGAAGCGCTCGCTGTCCTTGTGCTGCAGGCGCTTGGCCACGCCGCAGTGGGCGTTGTGCACCACCAGGCCTTCGCCTCGGCCCAGGTAGCCCACAATGGAATCGCCCGGCACGGGGCGGCAGCAATGGGCGTACTGCACCGAGGCGTTCTCACTGCCGTCCAGCGTGACGGCGCCCTGCGACACGCGCTCGTGCGAGGTGTAGCGCTCGCGGCTCAGCAGCAGGGCGTCAGGCCGATGGCCGTGTTCGCTCATCAGCACCATGAGCCGCTTGGCCACGATGCTCGCGATGCGCTTGCCCAGGCCCAGGTCTGTCATGAGCTCGGTGCGCGTGCGGTTGCCGGTGAAGCGCAGCAGCTTGTCCCAGATGGGTTGGGTTTCGGCATTCACCGGGGGCAACTGCTCCAGGCCTTCGGCGCGGATGGCCTGGGTCAGCAGCTTCTCGCCCAGGCCTTCGGACTCGGCATGCGCCAGGGTCTTGAGGTAGTGGCGGATCTTGGAGCGCGCGCGGCCGGTGCGCACAAAGCCCAGCCAGGCCGGATTGGGCGTGGACACGGGGGCGGTGATGATCTCCACCACGTCGCCGTTCTTGAGCTCGGTGCGAAGCGGCACCTGCTCGTTGTTGATCTTGGCGGCCGTGGTGCGGTCGCCCACGTTGCTGTGGATGGCGTAGGCAAAATCCACCACGGTCGCGCCCCGGGGCAGGGCCATGATCTGGCTCTTGGGCGTGAACACGTAGACCGCGTCGGGGAACAGGTCCACCTTGACGTGGTCCCAGAACTCGGCGGCGTCGCGCGTTTCGTTCTGGATATCCAGCAGCGACTGCAGCCACTTGGTGCCCAAGCGCTCGGCCGCCGTGCCGTCGCCATCCTGTGCCTTGTACAGCCAGTGCGCGGCCACACCGGCCTCGGCAATGACATGCATCTCGTCGGTGCGCATCTGGAACTCGATGTTCACGCCCGAGGGGCCCACCAGCGTGGTGTGCAACGACTGGTAGCCGTTGAGCTTGGCGATGGCGATGTGGTCTTTGAATTTGCCGGGCACCGGCTTGTACATCTGGTGCAGCACACCGAGGGCCGTGTAGCAGTCCGTCACCGTGGGCACGATGACGCGAAAGCCATACATGTCCGTCACCTGGGCAAAGCTCAGGTGCTTCTGGTCCATCTTCTGGTAGATGGCGTACAGCGTCTTTTCGCGGCCGGCCAGGCGCACCTGCATGCCGATGCGGGAAAAGGCCGCATCCACCTCGCTCTGCACCCGCTGCACCAGATCGCGGCGGCGGTTGCGCGACTTGTTCACCGCCTTGGCCAGCGTGGCGTAGCGCCAGGGGTGCAGGTGGCGGAACGACAGGTCCTGCAGCTCGCGGTAGGTCTGGTTCAGCCCCAGGCGGTGGGCAATGGGGGCGTAGATCTCCAGCGTTTCCGACGAGATGCGGCCCCACTTGCTGCGTGGCATGTCCGACAGGGTGCGCATGTTGTGCGTGCGGTCGGCCAGCTTGATGAGGATGACGCGCACGTCGCGCGCCATGGCCAGCAGCATCTTGCGGAACGACTCGGCCTGGTTTTCCTCGCGCGTGTTGAACTGCAGCTTGTCGAGCTTGGTCAGGCCGTCCACCAGTTCCGCCACCGGCGCACCGAAGCGCTCGATCAAATCGACCTTGGTCACGCCGCAGTCTTCCATGGCGTCGTGCAGCAGCGCGGCCATCAGGGCCTGGGCGTCGAGCTTCCAGGTGGCGCACTGGGCTGCCACTGCGATGGGGTGGGTGATGTAGGGCTCGCCGCTGTTGCGCAACTGGCCCAGGTGGGCCTCGTCGGCAAAGCGGTAGGCTTGGCGCACCTGCTCGATGCTGTGGGCGTCCAGGTAGTCCAGGTTGTCGGTGAGCGCGGCAAAGCTGGCGGCTGCGGCATTGGCCGCTGCCGCAGATGCACTGGCCGGAGCGTGGATGGTGTCGCCAGGCCGGGCAGGTGCTGCCGAAGGAGTGTTGAACACCGCGTTCATGCCTTAAATGTAGCGCGGGTGCGCGATACGGGTCGGCAGGGCAAAAAAAAGCACCGCATGGCAGCGGTGCTCTCGGGGCCGGGGCCCTTGGTCAGAATCAACCAGGAACCTTCTTGAGCATCTCCAGGCCGACCTTGCCTTCGGCGATTTCGCGCAGGGCGGTCACGGCGGGCTTGTTGCGGCTTTCGATGCGGGGCGCATGGCCCTGGCTCAGCATGCGGGCACGGTAGGTGGCCGCCAGCACGAGCTGGAAGCGGTTGGGGATCTTTTCCAGACAATCTTCTACGGTGATGCGTGCCATCGGTGTACTCCGGGGATTCAGGTGATATTGAGCGACTGGAAGGTGTCAGCACGGGCGCGGCGCTGTGCGGCGTACTTGAGTCGCTGGGCGTGAACTACGGCTTTCAGGTCGAAAAGCGCGCGCTCAAACAACTCATTGATTATAACGAAGTCGAATTTCCCTACTTCCGCCATCTCGGTGGCCGCATTTTTCAAGCGTACTTCGATCACCTCGGGCGAATCCTCGCCGCGGCGCTCCAGGCGTGAGCGCAGTTCTTCCCAGCTCGGCGGCAGGATGAAGACCAGGATGGCATTGGCAAATGCTTCCCGGATCTGCAGCGCGCCCTGGAAGTCGATTTCCAGGATCACGTCCGAGCCCTGGGCGATGCGCTCCTCGATGGCCTTCTTGGAGGTGCCGTAGCGGTTGCCATGCACGTGGGCCCATTCGACGAAGGCATTGCCTTCGACCATCGCGTCGAATTCGGACTGCGACGCGAAATAGTAGTCGCGGCCGTGCTTTTCCTGGCCGCGCGGGGGGCGGGTGGTGTGCGAAATGGACAGGTGCACGTGCGAGTCCAGCTCCAGCAGGGCCTTGACCAGGCTGGATTTGCCGGCGCCACTGGGGGCCGCCACTACGAAGAGGTTTCCGGGATAGTCCATGGATGGTGTGCGCCGGGCGCTATCAAAAACTGAGTATTACTCGATATTTTGCACCTGCTCGCGCATCTGCTCGATCAGGACCTTCATGTCCACGCTGATGCGCGTGAGGTCCAGCGCGGCCGACTTGGAGCCCAGGGTGTTGGCTTCGCGGTGCAGTTCCTGGATCAGGAAATCCAGGCGCTTGCCGACTTCGCCGCCCTTCTTGAGCAGGCGCTCGATCTCGTCCAGGTGCGAATCCAGGCGCGTGATCTCCTCGGCCACGTCGATGCGGATAGCGAATGCCGTCGCTTCGGTCAGGGCGCGGTCGCGGGCGGCCTCGGGCGGGGTGGCGCCGTCGGTCAGGGCCATGGCCTCCTTCCAGCGCTCCATGAAGCGCTGGCGCTGCTGTTCCACCAACTGCGGCACCAGGGGCACGGCCTGCTGGGCCAGTTCGCGCAACTGCTTCACGCGGTCCTGCAGCATGGCGGCCAGGCGCTTGCCTTCGCGTTCGCGGGCGGACATCAGCGCCGTGAGGGCCTCTTCGGCAAGGGCGGGCACGGCCTCGCTCCAGTCCTCCGTGCCCGAATGGGCGTTGGCGCACAGGCGCAGCGCGTCGGCCACGCTCAGGGGCGCGGCGTTGGGCAGCCAGGACTTGACCGAGTCCTGCAGGGAATTGAGGCGCTGCAACAGCCGGGCGGGCGGGTCCTGCAGGGTGTTGCTGTCTTCGTTCTCCAGCGCGGCGCGCACTTCCACCTTGCCGCGCTTGAGGCGTGCGGTCAGCAGGGCCCGCAGTGCGGGTTCCATGGCACGCAGTTCGTCGGGCAGCCTGAACGACAGGTCCAGAAAGCGGCTGTTGACCGAGCGGATCTCCAGGCCCAGGCGGCGCGCCTGGGTGGCGCGGCCCTCGGTTTCAGCGCCGGTGGCGGATGTGCCGTGCTGCGCGCTGGCATAGCCGGTCATGCTGTAAACTGGCATTGGACTTTTTGATGGTTGCTTGCGATCCGGCGATTATCCGGGTTCCGCCTTACCCCAGAATCATCTTCGCAAAATATGTCAAAAATCAAACCGGCCCCTTTGCCACCCGATACCGCGATTGGTGGTTATCGTGTGGTGCGCCGGTTGTCGTCGGGCGGTTTTGGGGTCGTGTACCTGGCGCTGGACAGTGAAGGCCAGCAAGTCGCCATCAAGGAATACCTGCCCTCGTCCCTGGCCACACGGGCACCGGGCGAACTGCTGCCCAAGGTGCCGTCCGAGAAGTTGTCCCTGTACCGCCTGGGCCTCAAGAGCTTCTTTGAAGAAGGCCGCGCGCTCGCGCAGATCTCGCACGCCTCCGTGGTGAGCGTGCTCAACTTCTTCCGCGAGAACGAAACCGTCTACATGGTGATGAACTACCTGGAGGGCGCCACCCTGCAGGACTTCATCATTACCGCGCGCGACCTCAAGACGCAGAAGGTCTTCCGCGAGTCCACCATCCGCTCCCTCTTCGACGAAGTGCTGCGCGGCCTGCGCATCGTGCACCAGCACAAGATGCTGCACCTCGATATCAAGCCGGCCAACATCTTCATCACCGACGACAACAAGGCCGTGATGATCGACTTCGGCGCCGCACGCGAGGTGCTGTCCAAGGAGGGCAACTTCATCCGCCCCATGTACACGCCCGGCTTCGCCGCACCCGAGATGTACCGGCGCGACTCGTCCATGGGCCCCTGGACCGACATCTACGCCATCGGCGCCTGCATCTATGCCTGCATGCAAGGCTTTCCGCCCAACGAGGCGCCCCAGCGCATCGAAAAGGACCGCCTCTCGCTGGCCCTGACCAAGCTGCGCGGCGTGTACTCCGACAACCTGATCGAGGTGGTGGAGTGGTGCATGGCGCTGGACCCGCTGTCGCGCCCTCAGTCCGTGTTCGCCTTGCAGAAGGAACTCAGCCGCGAGGGCGAACGCCGCTACACCAAGCTCACGGTGGCCGAGAAGATGCGCCTGCAGCTTGACACTTTGGTGTCCGACACCAAGAAGAATGTGCAGAAGGTGGGCGAGGCCACCGGGATCGGAGCAAAACCCAAATGAAAACGACCCACGCAAAGCGGGTTCGGGCAGGGTGCAGTTTCACTAACGATGCAGTGGTGCATCCTTGTTTGCGTGGGTCACTATGAAGTTCTCCGTATTCCAGATCAGCCGCCGTGGCGGCCGCGAGAAGAACGAAGACCGCATGGGCTACTGCTACACGCGAGAATCGGGCCTGTTCGTGCTGGCCGACGGCATGGGCGGCCATCCCGAGGGCGAGGTGGCGGCGCAGATCGCACTGCAGACGGTCTCGGCGCTGTTCCAGCGTGAGGCCAAGCCCCAGCTCAAGGACGTGCAGGAGTTCCTCTCGGGCGCGCTGCTGGCCGCGCACCACCAGATCCTGCGCTACGCCACCGACAAGGGCATGCTGGACACGCCGCGCACCACGCTGGTGGCGGCCGTGGTCCAGGCCGGCACGGCCACCTGGATCCACTGCGGCGACTCGCGCCTGTACATGGTGCGCGACGGCGACCTGCTCACGCGCACGCGCGACCACTCGTACATGGAGCTGCGCAACAACCCGCCGCCGGGGCTGGAACGCATCAACCGCAACGTGCTGTTCACCTGCCTGGGCTCGCCCACCAAGCCCATCTACGACATCACCGGCCCGGTGTACCTGGAGCAGGGCGACCGCATCCTGCTGTGCTCCGACGGCCTGTGGGGCACGCTCAGCGATGAAGAGATCGCCAAACAGATGGCCTTGCAGGCGGTGTCGCATGCCGTCCCCGAGCTGGTGGAGGATGCCCTGCGCAAGGCCGGCGACAGCAGCGACAACGTGACCGTGGTGGCGCTGGAGTGGGAGACGCCCGATGCCTTCGAGTCCACCCAGGGCGTGTCCACCGACAGCATCAGCGACGACGTGTTCGCCTCCACCATCCAGGCCGGCCCGCTCGACGGGCTGGTGGACGACCTGGACGACGCCGCCATCGAGCGCTCGATCGCCGAGATCAACGAAGCCATCCGCCGCTCTGCCGCGCGCAAAGCCTGACCGCCTGTGCCAGCCGGCCGCGCAGCGGCTTGGAGCGCCCTTTTCCTGCTGCCCCGCGAGCACGACGCTGGCCCGCGCGGGATTGCCTTCCCATCGACACCGGAAACACCATGACCACCTTCACCCGCACCGGCGACCGCGCAGCCGACCAGCTGCGCCCCGTGCGCATCACGCGCCACTACACCATGCATGCCGAGGGCTCGGTGCTGATCGAGTTCGGCAACACCAAGGTACTGTGCACGGCATCGGTCGAAGAGCGCGTACCCCCGCACAAGCGCGGCAGCGGTGAAGGCTGGGTGACGGCCGAGTACGGCATGCTGCCGCGCGCCACCCACAGCCGCAGCGACCGCGAGGCCGCACGGGGCAAGCAGAACGGCCGCACGCAGGAGATCCAGCGCCTCATCGGCCGCAGCCTGCGCGCCGTGTTCGATTTGAGGCTTCTGGGCGAGCGCACCATCCAGCTCGACTGCGATGTGATCCAGGCCGACGGCGGCACCCGCACCGCCGCCATCACCGGCGCCTGGGTGGCCGCGCAGGACGCGGTGACCAAGCTGCTGGCTGCTGGCAAGATCACGAAGTCCCCGTTGATCCAGCCCGTGGCCGCCATCTCGGTGGGCATCGTCGAAGGCACGCCGCTGCTGGACCTGGAGTATGTGGAGGACGTAGGCTGCGACACCGACATGAACGTGGTCATGACGGGTGCGGGACACTATGTGGAAGTACAGGGCACAGCCGAAGGCGTGGCCTTCACGCGCAAGGAAATGGATGCGCTGCTGGCCCTGGCCGAAAAAGGCATTGCCGAGCTGATTGCGCTGCAGCAGCAAGCTTTGCGCGACTGACCCCCCTGGGCCGCCCCTGCGGCCCCGACAACAACGATTTGCACGATGAAACTGGTCCTCGCCTCCAACAACCGCGGCAAGCTCGCCGAATTGCAGGCCATGCTGGCGCCGCTCTCCGTCGAACTCGTGCGCCAGGGCGACCTGGGCGTGGGCGAGGCCGATGAGCCGTTTCGCACCTTTGTCGAGAACGCCCTGGCCAAGGCGCGCTTCGCCGCGGCCCACACCGGCCTTCCGGCCCTGGCCGACGATGCCGGCCTGTGCGTGGACGCCTTTGGCGGCTTGCCCGGCGTGGACACGGCCTACTACGCCACGCAGTTCGGCTATGAAAAGGGCGACGACACCAATGTGCGCGCCATCCTGGAGCAGATGCGGGGCATCGACCAGCGCCGCGCGGCCATGGTCAGCACCCTGGTGGCGGTGCGCAGCCCTAAAGACCCTGAACCCCTGATCGCCGTGGGCCGCGTGGTCGGCGAGATCACGCGCGAACCGCGCGGCAGCAATGGCTTTGGCTTCGACCCCGTGATGTTCATTCCCGAGTTCGGCAGGACCTTTGCCGAGCTGCCCGTGGAAGTGAAGAACGCCCACAGCCACCGCGGCCGCGCGGCCCAGCAGATGCTGGCGCTGATGCGCGAGCGCTGGTTCTGAGAGGCTGAGAATCTTTCGTCCATGCCCGCCTTGCACGCCAAAACACCCCGGCTCGTCGTTGCAAATGCTCGCCATAGCCCGAGCTATGGCTGTGCTTTGCGCCTAGATCCGAGGCGTTTTGGCGCGCCCCTCGGTCACGGCCAAAAAATTCCCAGCCTCTGAGCCGGCCGCCGAAGTCCCATGACCCACATCCCCATCGTCCCCGACACCGAGGCGGCCGAGCCCGCCGTGGTGCGGGACATCCAGCACTACATGCGCGGTGGCCTGCTGCAGCTGCAGAGCCTGCCGCCGCTGTCACTCTATGTGCACCTGCCCTGGTGCATCCGCAAGTGCCCGTACTGCGACTTCAACTCGCACGAGTACCGCGACAGCGCTGCGGCCCCTGGCGAGGTGCCCGAGCAGCGCTATATCGACGCGCTGATGGCCGACCTGGAGGCCGCGCTGCCCCTCATCTGGGGGCGCTCGGTGCACAGCATCTTCATCGGCGGCGGCACGCCCAGCCTGTTCTCGCCCGAAGCCATCGACCGGCTGATCGGCGATATCCGCGCGCGCTTGCGCCTGGAGGCCGATTGCGAGATCACCATGGAGGCCAACCCCGGCACCTTCGAGAAGGACCGCTTCCGCGCCTTCCGCGGTGCAGGCGTCACGCGCCTGTCCATCGGCGTGCAGAGCTTCAACGACCGGCACCTGAAGGCCCTGGGCCGGGTGCACGACCGCGGGCAGGCCCTGGCCGCCGTTCGCGAGGCGGCTGATGCCTTCGGCACCTTCAACCTGGACATCATGTACGCCCTGCCGGGGCAGACGCTGGCCGAGCTGGAGGAGGACCTGGGCCTGGCCCTGTCGCTCAAGCCCCCGCACATCTCCATCTACCACCTCACCATCGAGCCCAACACCTACTTCGCCAAGTACCCGCCGGCCATCCCCGAGGACGACCAGGCCTACGCCATGCTCGACCGCATCACCGAGATGACGGGCCAGGCCGGCATGGCGCGCTACGAGATATCGGCCTACGCGCAGTCCGGCCACCAGTGTTTCCACAACACCAACTATTGGCAGTTCGGCGACTACCTGGGCATCGGCGCGGGGGCGCACAGCAAGCTCAGTTTTGCCCACCGCGTGGTGCGCCAGGTGCGTTTTCGCGACCCGGCCCGTTACATGGACAACGCCCTGGCCGGCCATGCCGTCGCGCAGGACGAGGAGGTGCGCCGCGCCGACCTGCCCTTCGAGTACATGCTCAACGCCCTGCGCCTGCGTGCAGGCTTCGAACTCAAGGACTTCACCGAGCGCACGGGCCTGCCCATCACCGCCATTGCCAAGGCGCTGGAGAAGGCCGAAGCCAAGGGGCTGATCGAGCGCAGCCTGGGCGGCCACGTGCGGCCCACGGAGCGGGGCTTCGACTTCCTGAGCGACCTGCAGGAGCTGTTCCTGGCCGATTGACGGGTCAGCCCATGCTGCGTTGCAGCCGCCAGAGCCCGAACAGCGAGGCCAGGGACAGCAGCGAAATCCCGAACGCCAGCCACAAGGCCGCGCGTGGCCCGGCCGAGCCCATGAGGGCCGCGAACGCGGGCGGCGCCGCAGCGAACGAGAGGTTCAGCGGCATGGCCAGCCGTGCCGACGCGCGTGCATAGGCCCCGGCTGGAAAGATCTGCAGCGGCAGCGTGGCCCGGTTGACGGCGATCACGCCGCCCGCCACGCCGTAGAGCACCGCGAACAGCAGGGCGCCGGTGAAACTGCTGGTCTGCAGCAGCACGATGAAGCTCAGCGGGAACAGGGCCGATGCGGCCAGCCCCGAGGTGAAGCCCGACCAGCGCCCGCCGCCCAGGAAGTCGAACAGCCGCCCGGCCCACTGCGCGATGCCGATGAAGGAGGCCGCTGCCAGCGCGCTGGCGTGGCTGAGCCCCGCGGCCTCGAACAGGATGATGATGGTGAGCGCAAAGCCCCAGGTCACGAAGCCGTTGGATGCAAACGTCATGGCCAGCAGCACGAAGCGTGGGTGGTCTATGGTGGGAGCAGGTCCCGCGTTCGATGATTCAGCGGCCTTCTGCCGGGGGCGTCGGGCCAGAATGGCCCAGTGCACGGGCATGCAGACCAACAGCATCAGCACGCCGAAGGAAAGCGTTGCCGCACGCCAGCCCCATTGGGCCTGCAGCAGGCCCGTGAGGGGCCAGAACAGGGTGGAGGTCAGGCCCCCGGCCAGTATCAGCACACCCAGGGCCTTGCGCGCCTGGTCGCCCGCGATCTCGGTCACCGCGATCTGTGCGGGCGTGGTCAGCATGCCTGCGCCGGCCAGGCCCAGCAGGGTCCACGCCAGCAGGTAGGACACGGGGCCCTGCGCCAGGCCCACGAGCACCAGGCCCACCGCGCCCAGCAACGAACCCAGCACCATCACCGGGCGCGCGCCATGGCGCTCGAAAACGGCGCCCAGCGGCCAGGACACCAGGGCCATTACCACCAGCATGGCGGTCGGCCCTGCCATCACCAGGGGCAGTGGCAGGCCCAGGTCGGCGGCCATCGCGGGCCCGGTGACGGCCGGCAGCCAGAAGGTGGAGCCCCAGCCAATCAACTGGGTGAGCGAAAGGGCCGCAATGGCGCGTACGGTGGGGGAGGGCGGCTGCATCGGAAGGCGGGCGGTGCGAGAGGTGCCCGCCCAGGGATCGTACCCGGTGTGGGCGTTTGCTGCTGCCTGTGCGTGCAGCCCTGCCACTCACCCCATCAACCGCAGCGCACTGCCGTGATCTTGCCGCCCGCGTCCGTCACGAGGTTCAGGCGCTCGGCGTTGAACTCCATGGTCACGGGCTGGTTGTCGCGCAGCACGCGGGCCATGGCTGCGCCCGAGGCCACGCGCGCCTGTTCCACCGTGCTGGCCGTGGGCTGCTTGCCCTTGGCACCCTGCGCGGGAGCGGCATTGCAGGTGCCCCCCTTGGGGCCAGGGCCCACCGAGGGCGTGTCGGCGGCGGGCGCGCGCGCGGGTGTCCCGGTGCAGCCCGCGAGCAGGGCGAGGGCCAGGCCGGCGCAGGTGGCATGAAGGGGATGGTGGATGCTGCGGTGCATGGAGGCTCCTGGGGAAAAAGGCCGGACGAGCGGGATCCGCCGGGGTACATGCCCGCCACCATACCGCCTTGCACGCCGCTTGTTTGTGACGCGGCGTAACCGATCCGGCCGCCTCCGTTGAGAAAAGGCGTCATGCAGGACATTTCCTACAAAGCACCCCTCGGCTCTCCGACCCCGCGGGCCTGCGGAAAATGCGCCAATTCATGCACAGACCTTGTACAGCCCCTGTTTTTTGCCTGCGCGCGAGGATGGATACCATGCATTTCGAAGACCTTCAGATGAAGCGCCTTGACCTGATCGGCGAGGCCAATCCCCTGCAGATGGGGCAGCCCCTGCGCGCCGCCTCGCAGTCGCAACAAAGTGAATACCTCATGGTGGGCCGCACCGATATGGCCCACGTGCAGGTGGAACCGCAGTTCGGCGACACGGTCTACGGCGAATTCCAGGCCATGGGCTGATGGCCTTGCAGGAGCACCGCCCCATGCTTGCCACCGCCATGGCTGCCGTCGCCCTCCCCGATGAGGGCCTGGAACGCGAGAGCGACGATTGCACACCCGCGCACCGGGGCAACAGCCTCATCCTGCACATCGCCCACGACGGTGCGCTCGGCTACCGCGCGCGCATGTTCGACGAACGCAAGCAGGTCGGCAACGCCACCCACCACCCGCACATCGACGATGCCATCCGCTGGTACGGCAGGTATGCACCCGTCGCGGGTGTGCAGGCGTTTCGCATCTGGTATGGCGGCTGGTGTGCCGGCACTTACAGCCTGGCGCAGATGGAGCAGACTGCCGACGACATCGCCGAGCGCCTGCTAGTGCTGGCCGTGGTAGCCCGCTGACGTGCCCCCGCCGGTGCCGTCTGCACCCCTGCAAGCAGGAAGGCTATTGCCCTTGCCCCGCGCTGCTGCTGCAGGCGCGCGGGTATTTCCGTGACAGCAGCGCCCGAAGTGTGCTGTCTTGTATCAGTTCTTGAAGCGCTCCCATGCCCTCTCCACAATGCACTGACCAACCCCCTGGGAGTGCCGCCATGCCGATTGACTACCTCAGGACGCTCAAGCACGACGAGCTGCCTTACCCAGAAACCGACGCCTCCAACATCGACAAGCTGCGTGTGCTGCGCGCTGCAGGCATGGTCGATGTGGAACTGCCCGACCTCGACGAACAGCGCCCCGTGGCGCGGGTGATTGCCGTGACGGGCCTGGGCTGTGCCACCTTGCGTGTGCATGCCGTGCCACCCAGGTCGCGCCACCACCGGCCGTTTGCGCGCGCACTTTCTGTGCTGATGGCCACGGCCGACTAAGAACGTAAACAGGTTCTAAGGGCCGGCTGGCCAAGCCCTGCGCCTTCCGGGGGCCGGGCTCCGCCCGGATTCCCGCCTGGCGGGCTATTGGCTATGTGCGGCAGGCTCTCAAGGCGTGAGGAAGTAGTACCAGGCAAACGGGAATAGAACACGCCTGGTTGCCAGCCCACGGCGACGACGGCGTTGTAGAGCGGGCAGTTGTCAGGTTGTAGTCCCTCTCCACTCAAGCGGACATGTTGCATCCAGATGTGAATATTGCAAGCAGATTGTTCGATGGGCTGTGGGCAAGGGCCGAGTTATCGGGTCAGGGCAAGGGTATCAACCTGACAGAAGGCTGTCAGCGGCGGCGGGCTGCTGGTATAAAAGCGGTCCGTTACCGGATGCAACCGCACCGGGCGAGCCCCCAGAAAAAGCCAGAGGAGACACATGAACCCGATAGCTGCTACCCGTGCCCGCCAGTCATTCGCCTGCATCGCCACCCTGCTGGCCCTGGCAGGGGGTGTGCAGGCCGCTCCCCTCGTGGTTGGCCAGGTGGCGCCCCTGTCGGGCCTCAAGGCCAGTGACGGCCGGGGCTACTCGGCGGGCATGCAGATGTACTTCAACCACGTCAACAAGGCTGGCGGCATCAATGGTAACACCCTGGTGCTGGCGCGCAAGGACGACACCGGCCGCGCCGACCAGACCCTGGCCGCCACCCAGCAACTGCTGGCCGAGCAGCGCCCGCTGCTGCTCGCGGGCTACATGGGCAGCAGCAACCTGGCCGCGCTGCAGAAGTCGGGCCTGCTGGCCAGGGAGAAGATCGCGCTGGTGGGCTACCGCAGCAGCACCTTCCAGCCCGATGCGCCACAGCTCTACAACGTGCGCGCCGGCCTGCGCGACGAGATCGGCAAGATCACAGAGCACCTGGCCACCGTGGGCATCACCAAACTGGGCCTGCTGTACGAAGAAGGACCCGATGCCCCGGCACTGCTCGCCAGCGCCGAGGAGGCGATCAAGAAGAATGGCGGCAGCCTGATCGCCAAGGGCGCCCACGAGATGGACACCCTGCGCATGGAAAATGCCAACAAGGTGCTGCAGGCAGCCAAGCCCCAGGCCATCATCATGGTCACCAGCGGGGCAGCCGCCTCGGCCTTCGTCGAGAAGTACCGGCTCGAGGGCGGCACGGCGCGGCTGTTCGCCTCATCCGACATCGACTTGGAGCAACTGGCCAAGCGCCTGGCCGAGGAGCACATGCAGGGCATCTCGATCGCCCAGGTCACGCCCAACCCCTACCGTGCATCGAGCAGGCTGAGCAAGGAATTCCGCGAGGTGCAGGCCAAGAGCGGCGACCCCGACGTGCCCGTGAGCTACGCGATGATGGAGGGCTACATCACCGCCAAGGTGATTGCCGAAGCCGCACGCCGCGCCGGCGCCCGGCCCACGCGCGAGAACCTGGCCGCGGCCCTGGACAGCATCGACAGCCTGGACCTGGGCGGCTATACCGTGGGCTACCGCCCCGGCCAGCGCGGGGGCTCGCGTTTCGTGGAGCTGTCCATCGTGAGCGCCACCGGCCGCATCCGCCAGTAGCACCGGGCAGGCGCTGGCATTCAGCGCAGCAGCGCAGCGCCCCGCCGCAACAGGGCTTCGTTGTCCCGCCGGTCGGCCGCGATCTGCTGCGCGAAGGCGGCCACGGTGCCGCCAGCAGGCAGCACATGCTTGTCGCGCAGCGAGGCCGCCAACCCTCCCGCCCCCAGGATGCGGTTGACCGCATCGTTGAGGCCCTGCACCACGGCCGCCGGCGTGCGCGCGGGCGCGAACAGGCCGAACAGCGAACTCAGGTTGGCGCGCGGGTAGCCCAGCTCCGCCAGCGTGGGCACATCGTGCAGGTCCGCCAGGCGCGCGGGTGAGCCCACGGCCAGCGCGCGCAGGCGCCCGGCGGCCACGTACTCGAGCTGCTGCGCCGCGACGTTGGTGGACAGCACCTCGAACTGGCCGCTCAGCGCGTCGTTGAGCTGTGCACCCCCGCCCTGGTAGGGCACATGGGTGATGTCGGCGCCGCTGTGCATCCGCGTCTGGGCCAGCACCATGTGCCCGGTGGTGGCCACGCCCGAGCTGGCCCAGCGCACGGCGCCGGGCCGCGCGCGGGCCATGGCGATCATGTCGGTGAACGAGCGCGTGCCCAAGGCCGGCGTGCCGATCACCAGCACCGGCGTGTGCATGATGCCCACGATGGGCGCAACCTGCGTGAGCAGGTCGCGCGACCCGGGTACCAGCAAGGGCTGCAGCGTGAGCGGGGTGACGGCCGAGTACGCGAGCGTATGCCCGTCGGGCGCGGCGCGGGCCAGCAAGTCGATGCCCACCGCGCCGCCGGCACCCGCGCGGTTGTCCACCAGCACGGGCACGCCCAGGGCTTGCGCCAGGGGCTGCGCCAGTGCGCGCGCCGTCGCGTCGCTCACACCCCCGGGCGGGTACACCACGATCAGCCGCACGGGGCGGCTGGGCCAGGGCGCAGCCTGCGCCGCCGCTGCATGCACGGCGGGCATGCCGGCCACCAGCGCGGCCGTGCCCGTGGCCCAGTGCAGCAGCTGGCGGCGGCGCGTCAGGGCGGGGGTGGGCCGCTCAGGCTGCGGTCGTGGCACCACGGGCCCTTTCGGCCGCGATCTTCGTGACCAGCTCGACAAAGGCGCCCGTGGGCCCATGGCAATCGCTCTTGCGGTAAGCCAGGGTCAGCGGCGCGCCCAGCTTCACGGCGCGCGCCAGCGGCCGGTAGACGATGGCGTTGTGGTGCGTGCCCTGCATGGACGAGGGCACCACCGAGATGCCGGCCCCTGCGGCCACCAGGTTCAGGTTGGTCATCATGCGGTCGACCTCCGAGACCACGTTGATGCCCACGCCCGCGCGCGTGCACAGCTCCAGCAGGTTGGCGTACAGCCCCGGTGCGCCGGGCTTGCGCACGAAGATGAATTTTTCGCCCTGCAGGTCCTTGAGCTGCACCGCGCCGGGCTTTTTGCCCACAGGCAACTGTGCCAGCGGATGGTCGCGCGGCATGGCCAGCACGGCGGGCTCCTGCAGCAGGGTCTTGAGCACCACGCCCTTGGGCCAGGCCACGGGCACGCGCAGAAATCCGCAGTGCAGGCGCGAAGAGGCCACGGCGTCGGTGATCTCGGCGGCGTTGTTCTCGCTCACCACCAGCTGGATGCCGGGGTAGGTGGCGCGGCACACGCGCAGCGCCTCGGGCGTGAAGTCGTGCGCCGCCGACGAGCTGGTGAAGCCGATGGACAGCATGCCCTGGCTGCCATCGGCAAAGGCCAGCATGCGCTCCTGCATGGCCGCGCAGTCGCGCAGCAGGCGCGTGGCCTCGGCGTAGAACAACTGGCCCGCATCGGTCAGGGTCACGCCCTTGGGGTGGCGCAGGAACAGGGGCACGCCGAGCTCCACCTCCAGTGCCTTGATCTGCTGGCTCAGCGGCGGCTGCTGCATCCCCAGGCGCTCGGCGGCGCGCGTGATGTGCCTGGCATCCGCTACCGCCACGAAGTAGCGCAGGTGCCTGAACTCGATATTCATAACGTATGGATCACAGATTATTCAGGTGTTTGGCATGTGCAGCCCACGCTCCTAGGATACGCCCTGTTCCCTGCGACCGGCCTCGTCGGTTTCCCTGTGGTGGGCCTTGGTGCTCATCGCGCATTCCGCAGAGGAGCACGCTTTTGCCACAACAACAACCGGAGACACCATCCATGCCTTCCACCACCGGCCCGCGCAGCCCGGTCGCTTCGTCGACCCTGTCCGTCCTGTCCACGCTCTCGGCCATTGCCCTCCTGTCCGCCTGCGGCGGTAGCGACGGCCCCTCGTACCGCCCAAGGACTGGGGCGGCAACCTGATCCTGCACGCCCATGGCGGGCCCGACCTGGCCGCGCCCAACGGCCGAGCGCGCGCAGGAAGACCTGGTGCGCTGGGCCATCATGGTCAAGGCCGGCTACGCCTGGGCCGGCTCCACCTTTCGCCAGGGCGGGGTGGAAGTGCGCGCCGCGGCCGAGGACACCGAGCGCCTGCGCCGCATCTTCAACGAGCATGTCGCAGTGCCCAAGCGCACCGTGCTGCACGGGCAGTCGTGGGGTGCGGGTGTGGCCGCCAAGGCCGCCGAGATGTTCACCGCCCAGACCGTGGGCACGCAGCCCTATGACGCCGTGCTGCTCACCAGCGGCGTGCTGGCCGGCGGCACGCGTTCGTACGACTTCCGCCTGGACCTGCGCGTGGTCTACCAGTACCTGTGCAACAACCACCCGCGGCCCACCGAGGCGAGCTACGCTCTCAACCTCGGCCTGCCCGCCACGCTGACGCTGGCGCGCGACGACTTCAACGCCCGCGCCAACGAATGCCTGGGCCTGGACAAGAGCGCTGCCCAGCGCACACCCGAGCAGCAGCGCAGGGTCGAGACCATCGAAAAGGTGGTGAAGATCCCGGCCAGCTCCATCTCGGCCCACCTGAGCTGGGGCACCTACCACTTCCAGGACGTGACGGCCAAGCGCACCGGCGGCGCCAGCCCCTTCGGCAACACCGGCGTGGTGTACAGCGGCTCGGCCGATGACGCGGCGCTCAACGCCGGCGTGCTGCGCTACCGCGCCGACCCGGTGGCCGTGCAGCGCTTTGCCGACGATACCGACCCCAAGGGCACCATCCCCGTGCCGGTGCTCACCACCAAATGGATCAGCGATCCGACGGCCTTCGTGGAACTGGACGCCTACTTCAAGACCACCATGGACCGCGGCGGCAGCGGCGACCGCCTGGTGCAGACCTTTGTGAACACCGGCACGCACAGCTACATCAGCGATCCGACCTACCCGGCCCTGGTGACCTCGCTGCTCGACTGGGTGGAAACGCGCACCAAGCCCACGCCCGCCAGCGTGGCCCAGCGCTGCACGGCGCTGGAGGCACGCTTCGGCACGGGCTGCAGCTTTGCGCCGAACTACGTGGCCCCTGCGCTGGAGACGCGGGTGCCGGCGCGCATCCGGCCGTGAAAGGGCATGGTGCGGCAGACGCACTGGCGTGGGCCGCACCGGTGGTCTTCGGCCGCTTGCGCGGCTTCGGCGAACGAGGCTGCTGCAGTGCGAATCCAGGCCCTCAGCGGTCCACGTACTGCGCGTCGAAGCGCTTGCGTGCTGCCAGGTGGGCGTCGGCGCAGGGACGCGTGGTCGGGTCGGCGCGGCACACCGGGCTGGGCTGGAAGTAGCGGGCCCAGGCGTCGGCGCGGCGCTGCTGGCGCTCGGCTTCGAGCCGCGCGGCCAGGGCCTGGGCGGTCCTGAGGTCGTCGTCGGCCTTCTTCGGTGCCGGGTCCTGTGCGGCCGGCGCGGGCTGGGCCGCCGGAGGCGGGGCCTCGGCCTGAGGCGGGGCGGGCGGCGCAGGGCGTGGTGGCGACGGCGGCTCGGGCTGGGCTGGCAGGGGTGGCGCAGCCGCCTGTGTGCCGGTGTTGCCGCTGGCGGTGCCGCCGCTGTCCTGGCCCACGGGTTTGGACGGCATGCTCACCGCCGGAGGGGGTGGTGGCGGCGGAGCCGAGGGCTGTGGCCCGACGATGGCGTCATGGGCGAACAGGGCGGCCAGGCCACCGATGAACACGCCCAGCGCGATCCTCGCAACGTCCAGCACAAAGGGGCCTCTGCCGGCCGCGGGCGACGAATGTGGTTCCATGGCACACCTCCAGCGGGCAGTGTAAGCCGTGCCTGCCGGGCTGCGCGCGGCGGCCGGTTGATGAAATCGCAGGCACCGGGTTGCAACCCGCGCCGGTGCTGGCCCGGGGCACCCCTGCACAGGGGTTGTCCACAGGGTCATCCACGGTGGCTGTGGACTTGTCCTGGTGGCAGCCACGCGCAAAGCGCCCGGTGCATGTGCAGGCCGGTCGTGAGCGCGGCCGGGTGCTTGCCTGGGCCCAAAAAGTGACTTACCGTCCCGATGCCGTGGGACGCGGCGGCGCGCTGATGAAAGAACAGGCACAGCGTCGCAGGCCGCGCCAGTGTTGGCTTTGCGGCGTATCCCCCGGCCTTTTCCACAGGGTCATCCACGGCGCCTGTGGACGGCGCGGCCGTGCAGGTGCGCCGGAGCGCAGGCCTGTTTTACCGCGCGCCCTGGGGACCGGTGCGCGGCCCGGCTGGCGATTTCGTGGGCACCGCGTGGCAGCCCGCGCCAACACTGGTTTTGGCGCACATGCGCAAGGCTTATCCACAAAGTCATCCACGCCATCTGTGGACACCAGGGCGCCTTTCGAGGCCTTGCCGGACCTTGCCGCATCGCCTCCTCGGAACCTTGGTCAATTTGCAGGCAGCCTGTTGCAGGCCGCGCCGGCATTGGCTTTGCGGGGTTTGCACAGGCCTTGTCCACAGGGTCATCCACGCTGGCTGTGGACTCTGCGCTGGTCGGGTGCAATGCCGGCGCAAGGCAATTTCGCGGCGATGCACCCGGGCAGCGGCGGTGCGGGGCTGATGAAATCGCGGGCAGCGTGCTGCAGGCCGCGCCAGTGCTTGCTCCGGCGTGCATGTCCAGTGCTTGTCCACAGGGTCATCCCCGTCGGCTGTGGACGGTGAGCGCCCACATGGGCACCCTGCCGCGGCCCCTGCGCGGGGCATTGCCCAATTGGCAGGCAGCGCGTCGCAAGCCGCACCGGCATTGGCTTTGCGCGGTTTGCACAGGCCTTGTCCACAGGGTGGTCCACGGCGGCTGTGGACTGTGGGGCGCGGATGCTCGCCGCCGTCCCGGTGCGGTCGGCAGGCAGCGCATGCGCAGGGCCGGAGGATCTTCAACGCCCATCCGCTGGAGACCTGTGATTTTTTGCCGCGTCAAGGGTGTTTTGCCTACACACCTTGGCAGGCACCGGGCGTAAGTTGCGGGTTTGGCAGTGAGGTGCCGCAATGATCTACAGCTACCGGATTGTTCATGCCCCCCCTGCAGGCCTGGGGAGGCTCCTGGGAGGCCCCAGCGGGGACGATGTACTGCAGGCGTACAGGGCGCTGCGGGGCACGCTCAAGCATGCCGTGCGCTCCCTGCCGCGCGCCAAGGCGCGCCTGCGTGCGGCCAAGCCGACCTGCGACGGCCTCTACATCCGCCTCGATACCCACCTTGACCAACTGAGTGTTCACCAACTGGTGTCGTCCTACCTCATGGACACGAACGAGGCCAGGCACGGCCTGCATCTGACGGCGACGCCGCTTCAACAAGTGAACTGACCGGCCTGTTCGCGCTGCGGGGGGGCGCCGGGCTGTGCCTTGGGCGGAGTGCTGCCGTTGGTGGTGGTCTGACGGCCGCGGATGGCGAAGGGCGCGTCAGGGCCCTTCCGGCGTCCCTACAATGGGGTGTTCCCGGCTAGCAATGCAACACCCTGGTCCGAGGCTGCCGTACGGCGCCTCTTGCATGGCCGATCTCTACCACCGCACAAAAAATGAAACGTTTGCCCACCCTGGTCGAAGGCCTGGACGATATCCTCAACGGTGGCCTGTTCGAGGGAGGTGTCTACATCTTCGAAGGGCCGCCGGGCGTGGGCAAGACCACGCTGGCCAACCAGATCGCCTACACCCTGGCGCGGCGCGAGATACGCACGCTGTACGTCACCATGCTGGCGGAATCGCATGCGCGCATGCTGCAGCACATGGAGCAGCAGATCTTCTTCGACCAGCAGGAGGTGAGCGCGACGGTGTTCTACGTCAGCGGCTACCGCGAGCTGGACCAGGGGGGGCTGAAGGCGGTGGTGGGCCTGCTGCGCGGTGAGCTGATGCGCCACCGTGCGACCTTGCTGGTGATCGATGGCTTGGTGGTCGACAACCTGGAGACGATGACCAACGACTCGGTGCGCCAGTTCGTGCACGAACTGCAGAGCTTGGTGAGTGCCATGTCCTGCACCTGCCTGGTGCTCACCAGTGGCCATGGAAACGCCCTGAGCGCAGAGCAGACCATGGTGGACGGCATCTTTTCTTTCGAAGACCACGGCTTTCACTGGCGCGCCGAGCGCCGCATGCAGGTGCGCAAGTTCCGTGGCAGCCAGGTCATCCGTGGGCAGCATACCTTCTGCATATCAACGCAGGGACTGCAGTTCTTCCCCCGCCTGGAAAGCCTGCCCCTGGTGGACGCCAACGCCAGGCTGGGCGCCTCCACCATTTCGACCGGCGTGCCCGCGCTGGACGCTGTCCTACACGGTCGCGGCCTGTTCACTGGCAGTGCGTCGGCGGTGATCGGGCAAACTGGTAGCGGCAAAACCACTTTCGCGCTCGCATTCGCAGCAGCGTCCACCCCTGTTGATCCAGGGCTGGTGTTGTCGTGTACCGAGCTGGCCGGCGATCTGAGGCGGTTTGGCTCAGAGTTGGGCTTGGGGGTGGAAGCAGCGGTGGGATCAGGTGCACTGGTCATCAAAAATATGGGCCACGAAGACGAATCGATGGATGAGATGGGGCACAAGCTGCTGCGCCTGGTGGATGAGCTCAAGATCCGCCGGCTGGTGGTGGATGGGGTGGCGGGATTGGCCGACACGCTGGCGTTTCCTGAACGTGGGTACCGTTTCCTGGGCCGCCTGCTGACCGAGCTGCGGCGGCGCGGAGTGACTTCTTTTTTCACCGTGGACCCGGATGCCCTGGCTGTCGCGGCTGGAACGCCTTTGGCCGATGGCGTGACAGGGTGGTTCGACAACGTGTTCGCTTTTGACTCTGTGGCCGCGAAGGACAGGCCGGTGAATGAGCGACTGGTCTTGATCACCAAGGTGCGCGGTGGCGGGGCCACGCAGTCGCAGGTAAACATTTTCGTTTCTCCGCTCAAGGCGGGTGGGCTTCTCAACGTCTGAAGAAAGACCGTCTCGATGAATATGCTACTGGTCGTCGAGGACGAATACGGCAACGCCGAAATACTGCAGTTGCTGCTCGAAGCCGAAGGCTACCGGGTGGCGGTGGCGTCCAATGGCAAGCACGCGCTGGATATTCTGCGCGATGGTGAAAAGCCGGCCTTGATCCTGTCCGATTTCATGATGCCCATCATGAACGGTGGAGAGTTAGGGCAGGCAGTCCGGCAGGACGAGGCACTGGCACAGATCCCCTTCGTCTTCATGAGCGCGACCAGCGAGGACGTGGTGCGCCGGATCTTCGATGGATACGACGCCTTCCTGATCAAGCCCATCGAGATCGATTCGCTGCTGTCGCTGATCAAACGCCTGGTCGCGGACGGCCGCCCGGCCCTCAACAACAATGACCAGGTCGAGGAGTCCGTGCGCCAACTGCTCAAGGGCATCCACGTGCCCAGTCGCGACTGATACGATTTGCTTCCAACCGCAAACGATAGTTGGTTCGCCTTGCCGTGCTACAGCACTGTCTGCGACTGCTGCCTAGGTCTGGCCGCGCGGCGCGGCCGTCTGGCATAAAGGACGGGTACAGGCCTTGGCGCGTGGCAGTCATTTCGACTGTGCGTGGTCGAAATGACCCGCCACCCATGCAGTCGTTTTGACCGGTGATTGACGTAAGCCATTGATCGCAAAGGCTGCGCGCGGCGGCACGGGGGTTGCACTCTACAGGGTCTCATCCACTCGACTCCTGTGTCCCCCGCCATGCTCACCGATTCCCAACGCGCCATCGTTTCGTCCACCGTGCCCCTGCTCGAACAAGGGGGCGAGGCGCTCACCACCTATTTCTACAAGATGCTGCTGGCCGAGCACCCCGAGGTGCGGCCCTTCTTCAACGAGACCCACCAGGCCAAGGGCGACCAGCCGCGCGCGCTGTCCAATGGCGTGCTGATGTATGCGAAACACATCGATCGGCTCGAAGCCATGGGCCCGCTGGCCACGCAGATCGTGAACAAGCACGTGGCGCTGCAGGTGCTGCCCGAGCACTACCCCATCGTCGGCCGCTGCCTGCTGCGCGCCATCCGTGACGTGCTGGGCGCCGAGGTGGCGACCGACGCGGTAATGGACGCCTGGACGGCCGCCTATGGGCAGCTGGCCGACATCCTGATCGACGCCGAGCGCGCGCGCTACGACGCGCAGGCTGCGGCACCGGGCGGCTGGCGTGGGCAGCGTGCCTTCACGGTGCAGCGCAAGGTGCGCGAGAGCGCGGAGATCACGTCCTTCCACCTGGTGCCGGCCGATGGCGGCGCGCTCATGGACTTTGCGCCGGGCCAGTACATCGGCCTGTGCCTGACCGTGGAGGGAAGGGACATCCGGCGCAACTACTCGCTGTCGGCTGCGCCCAACGGGCGCAGCTACCGCATCAGCGTCAAGCGCGAGCCGGGCGGCATGGCATCGAACCACCTGCACGACCAGGTGCACGCGGGCGATACCCTGCACCTCCTGCCCCCGTCGGGCGGCTTCGTGCTGAGCGAGGGCGAGCGGCCCGTGGTGCTGATCAGCGGCGGCGTGGGCATCACGCCCACCCTGGCCCTGATGGAGCAGGCGCTGGCCGCCGAGCGCCCGGTGACCTTCATCCACTGCGCGCGCAATGGCGAGGTGCATGCCTTTCGCGAGCAGATCGAAGAGGCCACCACGCGCCATCCGGGGCTGCTGCAGCGCTACTACTGCTACGACGAGGTGACCCAGGGCGCCCCCGGCCTGCCGCACGCCGTGGGCCGGCTCGACGAGGACCTGCTGGAGCGCTGGCTGCCCGGCGGCACGCGCGACGTGGATGCCTACTTCCTCGGCCCCAAGCCCTTCATGCAGCAGGTGCGCCGCGGGCTGCGCAACTGGGGCGTGCCCGATGCGCAGTCGCGCTTCGAGTTCTTCGGGCCCGCGTCGGCGCTGGAATAAACAAACAGGCGGCTCAGGAAGGCGCCCGCTCTATGCCGAGGCGCTTGGCCATGCGCGCCAGGTTGGCAGGGTCGATGCCCAAGGCCCGCGCCGCCGGTGCCCATTGCTGGCCGTGCTGCGCCAGCGCGTCGAGCACCATGCGCCGCTCCAGCTGCGCCACGGCGCCGCGCAGGCCCAGGGGGCCGCCGGCGGGCGCCTCGGGTGCGGACGGTGGTGCCATGGGATTGGCCGCGTTGTTCGTATTGCCGAGGTCCAGGTCCTCGGCCGAGAGGGTGAGGATGCGGGGGCGCTGCGCATGCCGGCCCAGCGCCTTGACCACGCTGCGGCCCAGCAGGTGTTCCAGCTCGCGCACATTGCCTGGCCAGCGGTAGGCCAGCAGGGCGGCCTGGGCCGCGGTATCCAGCCGCACGGCACCCAGGCCCATGCGCGAGCGCGCCTCCTCCAGGAAAAAGCCGCCGATGGGCAGCACATCGCGCCCGCGCTCGCGCAGCGGCGGTACGTGCAGTGGGTACACGCTCAGGCGGTGGTAGAAATCCGCCCGCATGCGGCCATCGCGCACCTCCTGCGCCAAGTCGCGGTTGGTCGCGGCAATCACGCGCACATCCACCCGGTGCTCGCGGTCCGAACCCAGGCGCTGCAGTTGGCCGCTTTGCAGCACGCGCAGCAGCTTGGCCTGCACCGGCAGCGGCAGTTCGGCCACTTCGTCGAGGAACAGGGTGCCGCCATCGGCCAGCTCGAACTTGCCGCGCCGCTCGCCCACGGCACCGGTGAAGGCGCCGCGCACATGGCCGAAGAGCTCGCTTTCCACCAGGGCGTCGGGCAGGGCCGCGCAGTTGATGCTGACCATCGGGCGTTTGGCGCGCGGCGATGCGGCATGCAGCGCCTGCGCCACCAGCTCCTTGCCGGTGCCGGTCTCGCCCTGGATCAGCACGCACAGCTCGGTCGGGCCGGCCAGTGCGATCTCCTTGAGCAGGCGCTTGTGTGCCGTGCTGTGGCCGATAAGCTGGCGCGGCCCGCCGCGCACGCCGGCCGCCTGGGTGGCATAGGTCTCGGCACGCTGGCGCTCGCCCTCGGCCTCGGCCGCAAGGCCATGCAGGCGGGTGGCTACCGCCACGCTGGCGGCCGCCAGGCTGGCAAAGGCCTGCAGCGTGGGCTGCGCCACGCGCGAGAAACGGCCCACCTCCAGTGCGTCCAGCGTGATCATGCCCCAGGGCCTGCCGTCCACCTGCAGCGCGCAGCCCATGCAGTCGTGCACCGGCAGATGGCCTTGCAGGCCGTCCACCAGCCCGTCGAAGGGGTCGGGCAGGCCGCAGTCGGCGGCAAAGCGCACCGGGCCGCTGGCGGCCAGCAGTTGCGTGAAGCGCGGGTGCTCGGCCACACGAAAGCGCCGCCCCATCGTGTCGCGCGACAGACCGTTGACGGCCATCGGCACCAGCCACTCGCCGTCGAGCCGCAGCAGGGCCGTGGCATCGCAGGGCAGCAGCACGCGCAGGGCCTCCAGCAGGCGCCGGTGGCGCTCGGCCTCAGGCAGGTCTTGCGCCAGGTCGGCCATCAGGGGCAGCAGCGCGGTGAGCAGGGTCTGGGGGGTCATGGGGACAGCTTGGCGCCGAGCGTGTGCGCCGGCCTGCATTGTCCCGTGGATGCATTGCACCGGGGGCGTGTGCGGGAACTGGGGCCTGCAGATCGGCCGTTTGTCGCCGCCCCGGATGCAGCCTTGTCTTACGCGGCCCGCCCGGCGCCGGACCTAAGGTAGGGGCATTGAATCACCATTTGCCCCAGGAGCCTGCCATGTCCCCACCCCGCTCTCCCTCTTCCGGCCAGGTGCCCCATTCCTCGGGCCGCAACCGGTTTGCCACCGGCCGCACGGTGGCCGTCCTCGGCGTCATCGTGGGCTTTTTGCTGATCGCCATCATGGTGCCCTGGTAGGGCACGACGAACCTCCGGTCTCAGCTCCCCGCCACCACCATCGCTGCGAACCGGCCGAGCACGCTGCCCGCCTCGGACGTATCGCTGACGTGTGCATTCCGTGCTTCCTGGACATGCTCCACATAGGCCTGCATGGCCCGCGCTGAAAACTCCGGGTGGAACTGAACGCCCCAACCGCAGCCGCCCACGCGAAAGGCCTGGTGTGGCTCCAGTTCGCTGCGCGCCAGCAGCACGGCCCCGTCCGGCAGGCGCAGCACCGACTGGTAGTGCACCAACTGTGCGGGAAACTGCCCCGGCAGCCCCGCGAACAAGGTGTCCTGCGCAGCCTCGGCCGTCAGGCGCACGGTGTGCGTGCCCACCTCCGGCCCGCGCGGCAGATCGTCCACATGGCCGCCGAATGCATGCGCCAGCAACTGGTGCCCGTAGCAGATGCCGAGCACCGGCACCTGGGCTTCGACGCAGCGGCGCATCCACAGCGCCAAATGCTCGCTCCAGGGCTCGCGGTGCGACACCATGGCATGCGAACCACTGACCACCACGGCCGACAGTTCGGTCGGGTCGGGTAGCCTGGCAGCCTCCTGCTGCGCATCGATGCGCAGCAGGGGAAGTGCGTCCCCCAGACCAGCGGCGATCCAGTCGTCGAAATCACCCAGGGCCTCGCGGATGCCGGGAAAGGTCTTGCCGGCGGCAACGATGAGGAGGGGTTTGCGAAGGGGGCTTGGATCGGGGCTTGCGGTCATGTGTGCAGCAGCAGGAGGTATCCAGAAGAAAAAAGCGCCCCAAAGGGCGCCTGGGGTTCCTGTCACTGGCAGAGGCCGTGGTCGCAGAAACTTGGATGCGTGAGCGATTTTATCTGTGCGTGCCCTCCAGAAGCCATGCGCAACCAGGGGCGCAGCCGATGGAATGAACGCTCTGGCCCTTGCATCCGTTCAGCGGGCAGGGGCTTGCGGTGTTGCCTGCGCCATCCAAAGCGCCAGGCCGCCCTCCAGGCTCCAGGCGTTGGCATGGCCCAGGCGGCGCAGTGCGCGCGCCGCCTGTGCGCTGCGGTTGCCGCTGCGGCAGTAGAACAGCACGGGCCTATCGGCCTCCAGCTTGAGCCAGACGGGCAAGGCATTGAGCAGGCTGCCCAGCGGAACCGCCTGCACTTTCGGCTGGATGCCTTGCCCCAGGTCGGGCCTGCCGCCCAGCGCGTGCTCATAAAGCTCACGCACATCGACCAGAAGCGGGGCAGGGGACGTCTGGAACTGCAGGTGCAGGCGCTCGCGGGACAGCGCCAGGGCCTCTGGTTCGGCATGCAGCGCCTTGGGGCGTGATGGCTGGCCAAGGGTCCAGGCGAAATGCTGTGCCTCATCGTGGCCGGGCAGCAGCAGCGCATGGGGTGCCAAGGCCGGGGTCAACCAGTTCAGGGAGCCTGTGTCGTCCGCCATGGCGGAAGCTCCCACAAAGGCCAGTTGGCCCTGGTCGGGCGTGTGCAGGACATAGACGCTTGCATCGGCGCTGCCTCCCGGGGGCGCCAGCCGCGTGATGCGGTGGTGATCCAGCTGAATCTGGCGCTCGCCCTGCGGCCACCCCAAGGGTTCCACGGAGCCCAAGGCCTGCATGGACTCCGGGAAGGCGGCGCTCAGGGTGGCCACCGCTGCGGCATGCTCGATGCGGTTTGTGGTTGCCAGCACGGCCACCAGGGTGTGGTCGTGGCGGCGCTGCCACTGCGTGATCTGTTCGCTATGTGCGGGCAGGGGGTCTATGAGCACGCAGTGGCGGCGGGCCGCATCGGCCACCAGGTAGCAGCATGCGCCATCGACCACGAAGCGGGTCACCAGACCGGTGGGCGTGGTGTTGCCGGCGGGTGCATGGACCGTCAAGCCATGGGCGCGCAGCGACGCGCCGCAGGCCCGAATGCGCGCACAGGCACGCTCGATGAGCTCGGAGGAGTCGGCTGCCCCGAAGGACAGGCGCACGGCCGCCGAACTCTGCCAGGCGGGCAGGCCCATGGCCTCCAGCACATAGCTGGGCTGGGCCTTGGCCGCGCTGCAGGCCGAACCACCGCTGACACGCAGACCGGCGGCGTCGAACAGGTCCAGTAGCAGCCTGGACGCGAGGCCGGGCACGGCGAAGTTCAGCGTCGTCGGCAGGCACAGTGATGGCGGGGCATTGAACACCAGCCCGGGAAAGGCCTCGGTCAGCGCCAGCGCCAGGCGCTCGCGGTGTGCCCACAGCGTCTCCTGGTTCGCGAAGGTGTCTCCCGCTTCCAGCGCCCGCAGCACCTCGCCCAGCGCGGCAATGCCTGCGATGTTCTCGGTCCCTGCGCGCAGCGCGCCTTCCTGCCCGCCGCCTGTCATCAGCGGGGTGAAGGGTGCGCCTTCGCGCACGTACAGCATGCCGATGCCCTTGGGCGCATAGAGCTTGTGCCCGGAAAAGGGCGCGTAGTCGATGCGGCGCTCGGCCAGATGCAGGGGCAATTTGCCCAGGGCCTGCACGCTGTCGACCAGCCACAGCGCGCTGCTGTCCGCCAGCGCCGCGCGGATGCCGTCGAGGTCGCTGACCACACCGGTCTCGTTGTTGGCTGCCATCGTGCATACCAGGCCGGCCTGCGGCGCCTGCTGGCGCAGCCAGGCCAGATCGTGCCGGCCCTGGTGGTCCACCGGGATGGCGCGCACCGGCCAGTGCAGGCCCAGCAGGTCATTCCAGTGCCTGAGTGCTTCCGGCACCGCCTTGTGTTCGGTGGCCCCATAGAGCAGCAGCAGGGGTTGTTGGGTGTCTCCGGCATCGCGCCGGCGGCGCAGCTCGGTCAGGGCCGACAGCACGGCGGTCTGTATGCCCTCGGTTGCGCCGCTGGTGAAGCACAGTTGGCCACCGGCCGCACCCAGCAAGCGGCGAGCGCGGTCCCGCACCTGCTCCATGAGCGCCCGCGCCTTCAGGCCACTGCCATGGATGCTGCTGGGGTTGCCAAAGGCTTCGCCCATCGCCTCCAGCGCCGCCATGCGGCCCTGGGGGAGTACCGGTGTCGTGGCGTTGGCATCGAGATAAATTTCTTCCATGGCGCCAAATTCTCGGCGGATCACCGCAGCAAGGGCTTGCAATCTTTCCAAGAATAGGCCATAAAATTGGAATAAAAATCCCCAAATCATGGCCACAATAAAATTGGATTCTATTGATTGCAAGTTGATAGAGATTCTTCAGGTCGATGCCGAAACACCCATCGCGGACATGGCCGCCCGCGTGGGCCTCTCGTCCACCCCCTGCTGGCGGCGCGTCCAGCGCCTCAAGGAGATGGGCGTGATCACCCGCCAGGTCGCCCTGGTGGACGCTGCCAAGGTGAACGTAGGGGTCACGGTGTTCGTGTCGGTGCGCACGAGCACCCACACCGAGGAGTGGTTCGAGCGCTTTCGCGCCACGGTCCAGGCCATTCCCGAGGTGGTGGAGTTCTACCGCATGAGCGGTGACGTGGACTACCTGCTGCGCGTCGTGGTGCCCGACATCGCCGCCTACGGCAAGGTGTACAAGCGCCTGATTGCCGGTACCCAGTTGTTCGATGTGTCGTCCAGTTTTGCGATGGAGGAGCTGAAGTTCACGACGGCGCTGCCGCTGTCCTATGTTGAGTAGAGCGCTCGCAGATACCCATCTGCTGTGGGGACGGGCAAAATAAAAAAAGCGCCCGAAAGGCGCTTGTCCATGGATGTTCTGGCGGAGACTGTGAGATTCGAACTCACGGACGGTTGCCCGTCGGCAGTTTTCAAGACTGCTGGTTTAAACCGCTCACCCAAGTCTCCGGGAGGGAAGGCGCGTATTCTAGTCCACGGAAATGACCGGCCACCCCGGTCAACGTGATCAGCCCCTCGCCTTGGTCAGCATGCCCTTGGTCTCGATGAAGCGCACCACCTCGTTCAGGCCGGCCAGGGTTTTCAGGTTGGTCATCACGAAGGGGCGCAGGCCCTGGGGGGTGGTGCGCATGCGCACGGTGTCCGATTCCATGACGCCGAGGTCGGCACCCACATGCGGGGCCAAATCGGTCTTGTTGATGATGAACAGATCGCTCTTGGTGATGCCGGGGCCGCCCTTGCGCGGGATCTTCTCGCCCGCGGCCACGTCGATCACGTAGATGGTCAGGTCCGACAGCTCGGGGCTGAAGGTGGCGGCCAGGTTGTCGCCGCCGCTCTCCACGAACACCACGTCGGCATTGGGGAACTGGCCCAGCATGCGGTCGATGGCTTCGAGGTTGATCGAGGCGTCTTCGCGGATTGCCGTGTGCGGGCAGCCGCCGGTTTCCACGCCCAGGATGCGCTCGGCTGGCAGGGCGCCGCTCACCGTGAGCAGGCGCTGGTCTTCCTTGGTGTAGATGTCGTTGGTGATGGCGATCAGGTCGTAGTCGTCGCGCATGGCCTTGCACAGCATTTCCAGCAGGGTGGTCTTGCCCGAGCCCACAGGGCCGCCGATGCCCACGCGCAGCGGGGGCAGGTGCTTGGTGCGGTTGGGGACGTGGTGCAGGGGGCTGGTGTGGGTCGTGGTGGTCGTCATGATCTGAAAAGGCGGGAGTATTGGGTTTCGTGCCGGGCCGAGAGAATGGCCAGCATGGGCGAAAAGGCCTGGCGCTCGCCATCGGGCAGCGCCAGCGCGCAGGTGGCGGCTTCGGGGATGGCCTGGGCCAGTTTGGCCAGGATGCGCTGGCCCGCGCTCTGGCCCAGGGCCATGGACTTGAGCGCGGCCTGCACCATGTTCTCGGCCCAGCCAAAGGCAAAGGCCAGCAGCACGTCGTAGACCGAGGCCTCGGTGGTGGATGCGGCCAGCGCAAAGGCCACGGGGTAGGTGGGCGGCAGCGCGGCCAGGGCCTGCACGGCGGGCATGCGTGCCGCATCGCCCTGGTGCTGGTTGCGCAGCCAGTCGGCGAGCGAGCGGCCCATCTGCTCGGTCTGCAGGCGCAGCTCGCTGGTCTCGCGCGTGTGCAGCACCCAGTCGTTGAGGCTTTTCACATGGTCCATGTCGCTCTGGCGCCAGGCGCCCACGGCCTGGGCCACCACGGCCAGGTCGCCGCGCGCCTGGGTGATGTGCAACTGGTCCAGCAGCCAGGCGGCCACGGCGGCCTCGGAGCCGACACCGGCGCTTTCGATGGCACTCTCCAGCCCTTCGGAATACGAGAACCCGCCCACGGGCAGCGCAGGCGATGCCAGCCAGATCAGCTGTAGCAGGCTGGCCGCGGGCAGGGCCGTCGGGGCCGGGGGCTCGCGCATCATCATGGCTGGCAGCGCCTGGGTGCAGCGCCGTCAGTGCGCATGCTTGTGGCCGTGGTCGCCGTGCGCATGGTCATCGTGCGAATGCCCGTGGTCGTGGTCATGGTCGTGGCTGTGGCCGGCATGGGCGTGGTCGTGCCCGTGGTCATCGTGGTGGTGCTCGTGGCCATGGTGGTGGCCGTGCCCGCCGCCATGCCCGGCCGCATAGGCGCCGCCCTCGGGCTCGAAGGCCATGTCCTTCGCCTGCACGATCAGGTGCATGGCGCGCAGCATGTCGGCCAGCACATGGTCGGGCTCGATCTTCAGGTGGTCGGGCTGCAGCTCGATGGGCACATGGCGGTTGCCCAGGTGGTAGGCGGCGCGCACCAGGTCGAAGGGCGTGCCGTGGTTCTTGCAGTGGGTGATGTAGAGCACCGCCTGCGGCGCGGCCAGCACGCGCACCAGCGAGCCGTCTTCGGCCACCAGCACATCGCCGCCACGCACCACGGTGCCTCGGGGCAGGAACACGCCCAGCTCGCGCCCGCTGGAGTCGGTGGTGGAAAAGCGGCTCTTCTGGCGCACGTCCCAGTCGAGTTCGACGGTGGGAGCGCGCTTGAGCAGCACGGGCGCCAGGCCATGGCCTTGGACGAGGATTTTTCCGACGGAAATCATGAATGCCAATGCGGTAGGAAGGAAGGTGGGCTCAGCGCGTGGTGGGGCGCGAGCCCATGGCCGTGAGCACGCCCAGGCCGATGAAGGAAGTGCCGGCCAGCCGGTTGCCCCACACGGCATGGCGCGTGGCCTGGCCCAGGCGGGGGGCGACCAGGCTGGCGGCCAGCACATAGAACAGATCGGTGCAGGCCGCTATGGCCACGAAGGTGCAGCCCAGCGCCAGGGTCTGCGCCAGCGCGCTGCCCTGTGCGTCCATGAACTGCGGCAGGAAGGCGGCGAAGAACAGGCTGGTCTTGGGGTTGAGCAGGGCTACCACGAAGCCGTCGCGGAACACGCGGCGCAGCGGCTGCCGCGCGCCGGTCTTCGAACCATCGGCGGCACTTGCAGGGGTTGCGAACCACATGCGCAGGCCCAGGTACACGAGGTAGGCGGCCCCCGCCCACTTCACCACGGTGAAGGCGGCCGACGACACGGCGAACAGCGCCGCCAGACCCAGCGCCGCGCCGATGGCATTGCCCAGGTTGCCCAGCGCCACGCCCAGCACGGAAGCCAGGCCGCAGGCACGGCCCTGCGCCACCGTGCGCGCCACGATGTAGACCACCGCAGGGCCGGGGGTGAGCGCCAGCACCAGGCTGGCGCCGGCAAAGGCGAGCAGCAGATGGGTTTCGGGCAGCATGGGCAGCACTCCTGGTTCGGGCTTCGGTCAGAACAGGAAGTATCGCTGCGCCATGGGCAGCTCGGTGGCGGGCTCGCAGGTGAGCAGCTGGCCGTCGGCGCGCACGGTGTAGGTCTGTGCGTCCACCTCCATGCGCGGGGTGTAGCTGTTGTGCACCATGTGCTCTTTGCGCACGCCGCGGATGTTGCGCACCGCGACCAGGTTCTTGGCCAGTCCGAAGCGCTCGCCAATGCCTGCGGCCAGCCCGGCCTGCGAGACAAAGGTCAGCGAGGTGCGCGCGATGGCCCCGCCGAAGGCGCCGAACATGGGCCGGTAGTGCACGGGCTGCGGCGTGGGGATGGAGGCATTGGGGTCGCCCATGGCCGCCATGGCGATGAAGCCGCCCTTGAGGATGAGGGCTGGCTTCACGCCGAAGAACGCCGGCTTCCAGATCACCAGGTCGGCCCACTTGCCCACCTCGATGGAGCCCACCTCGTGGCTGATGCCGTGCGCGATGGCGGGGTTGATGGTGTATTTGGCCACGTAGCGCTTGATGCGCGTGTTGTCGTTGCGCGCACTGTCGCCTTCGAGCGTGCCGCGCTGGGCCTTCATCTTGTGCGCCGTCTGCCAGGTGCGGATGATGACTTCGCCTACGCGGCCCATGGCCTGGCTGTCGCTGCTCATCATGCTGATGGCGCCCAGGTCGTGCAGGATGTCCTCGGCCGCGATGGTCTCCTTGCGGATGCGGCTTTCGGCAAAGGCCAGGTCCTCGGCAATGCCGGCATCGAGGTGGTGGCACACCATGAGCATGTCCACGTGCTCGTCCAGCGTGTTCACCGTGTAGGGCATGGTGGGGTTGGTGGAAGAGGGCAAAAAGTTCGCCTCGCCCACCACGCGCAAAATATCGGGCGCATGGCCGCCGCCCGCGCCCTCGGTATGGAAGGCGCATATGCCGCGCCCGCCCACGGCGGCGATGGTGTTCTCGACAAAGCCCGACTCGTTGAGCGTGTCGCTGTGGATGGCGACCTGCGTGTCCGTCTCCTCGGCCACGTCCAGGCAGTTGCTGATGGCCGCAGGCGTGGTGCCCCAGTCCTCGTGCAGCTTCAGGCCAATGGCCCCGGCCTCGATCTGCTCGCGCAGCGGCGCCGGCAGGCTGGCGTTGCCCTTGCCCAGAAAGCCCAGGTTCATCGGAAAGGCATCGGCCGCCTGCAGCATGCGCTCCATGTTCCAGGTGCCCGAGGTGCTGGTGGTGGCCAGCGTGCCCGTGGCCGGGCCCGTGCCGCCGCCCAGCATGCTGGTCACGCCCGAGGCCAGGGCCTCCTCGATCTGCTGCGGGCAGATGAAGTGGATGTGGCTGTCGATGCCACCCGCGGTGACGATGTTGCCCTCGCAGCTGATGACCTCGGTGCCCGCGCCGATGATGATGTCCACGCCGCTCTGCGTATCGGGGTTGCCGGCCTTGCCGATGGCCACGATGCGCCCGCCCTTGAGGCCGATGTCGGCCTTGTAGATGCCTGAGTGGTCGATGACCAGGGCATTGGTCAGCACCGTGTCCACGGCGCCCGCATCGCGCGTGCGCTGGCTTTGCGCCATGCCGTCGCGGATGGTCTTGCCGCCGCCAAACTTGACTTCTTCACCGTAGCCGCCGGCGCGCAGGGTGTAGTCGGCCTCCACCTCGGCGATCAGGCCGGTGTCCGCCAGGCGCACGCGGTCGCCCACGGTGGGGCCGAACATCTCCGCATAGGCGCGTCGTCCAATGGTTGCCATGGTTCAAGACCTTTTGCTGCTGCCCCGCGCGGGGCGGGAAAGAATGTGGGTGAAAAGGGCAGGGGCCAGCATCACAGCGCGCCCTGCACCAGGCCGCGAAAGCCGTAGACCGTGCGGTCGCCCGCATAGTCCACCAGCTCCACGGTGCGCTCCTGCCCGGGCTCGAAGCGCACGGCCGTACCCGAGGCGATGTTCAGCCGCATGCCGCGCGCGGCCTCGCGGTCGAAGCCCAGGGCGCCGTTCGTCTCGGCAAAGTGGTAGTGCGAGCCCACCTGGATGGGCCGGTCCGCCGTATTGCGCACTACCAGCGTCAGCGTGCGGCGCCCGGGGTTCAGGGCATGCTCGCCCGCGTCGATCAACAGTTCGCCTGGGATCATGGTGGCGTGTCCTTTTCAGAGGTGGTTCTATGCCAACTGCATGAGCATGGCGCCGCCCAGGGCGGCCACGCCGGCACCGGCCGCGCGGGTCAGCCACACCGTACGGTGGCGTAGCGCCCAGCCCGCGGCCAGACCCGCGCAGTGCAGCAGCACCGTGGCGCACAGCATGCCGGCCAGGGTCTGCCAGGCGCTGTCGCTGCCGGCCAGTTCGTAGCCGTGGGCCAGGCCATGGAACAGCGCGAACACGCCCACGCCCAGCGCGGCCACGATGCCCGGTACGCGCAGGCGCGACACCACCAGCAGGCCGGTGGCCAGCAGCGACGCGGCGATCATCGGCTCCACAGCCGGCACTGACACGCCCTGCATGCCCATCACGGCGCCCACCAGCAGCAGGCTGGCAAAGCCCACCGGGCCCCACAGCAGCTCGGGCCCGGCACGGCGTGCCGACAGGGCGCTCCACAGGCCCACGGCCACCATGGCGGCCAGGTGGTCCAGCCCGAACAGCGGGTGGGTGAAGCCGCTGAAGAAGTCATGGTGCGAATGCGCCACGCCATCGGTGTGGGCGCTGGCGGCCGCGGCCAGCGTGGCCAGGGCGAGGAAGGCAAGGGTGCGGGATGCGCGCATGGGGAAAGTCTCCGGGAAAAAACTTAGAGGCTGAAAGTATCTTGGTCGTGGCCGAGCAACGCGTCAGAACCCGTCTGCTCTAGGCGCAAAGCACAGCCATAGCTCGGGCTATGGCGAGCATTTGCAACGACGAGCAGGTGGGTTCTGGCGTGGTGAGCGGGCATGAACAAGGTGCTTTCCGCCTCTACAAGATGGGTTGGTGGACGGTCACGAGCTTGGTGCCATCGGGAAAGGTGGCTTCGACCTGGATGTCGGGGATCATCTCGGGGATGCCCTCCATCACATCGGCGCGCGTGAGCACGGTGCGCCCCTCGCTCATGAGCTGGGCCACGGTCTTGCCGTCGCGCGCGCCCTCCATCACGGCCGCGCTGATCAGGGCCATGGCCTCGGGGTAGTTGAGTTTCAGGCCCCGGGCCTTGCGGCGCTCGGCCAGCAGGGCCGCCGTGAAGATCAGCAGCTTGTCTTTTTCGCGGGGGGTGAGTTCCATGGTCTTGGCGATGAGGTGATCGGAGAGGGCGTCCTGGTGCCGCGCGCAGGCGCGGGGCGGCCCTGGTCTGCACCATCATAGTGAGCAAGCAGCGTGCCGGCCATACGTCGATTGGCGCATCCATCCTCCGGCCGTGGCATGGAAACTGCACCACCTCGGGGACTGCCGCCCCGCCCCTCGACGCCCATGCCCCCCACCACCGCCGCCATCGCCCCGCCCGACGCGGGCGCCCATGCACAGGGCGGTGCGGGCCAGGACATGGGCGCGGACGCCCAGGCCCCGCAGCAGGTCGTCAAGGTCCGGCGCGACTACAACAGCTGGGTGGCCACGGAGACCATGGAAGACTATGCGCTGCGCTACACGCCCCAGCGCTTTCGCAAGTGGTCCGAATGGCGCGTGGCCAACACGGCCTTCGGCGCCGCCTCGTTCCTGATCCTGGAGGCCGTGGGCGCCACGCTGCTGGTGCAGTACGGTTTCATCAACGCCTTCTGGGCCATCGTGGCCACCGGGCTCATCATCTTCCTGGCAGGCCTGCCCATCAGCGTGTATGCCGCGCGCTACGGGGTGGACATGGACCTGCTCACGCGCGGCGCGGGCTTCGGCTACATCGGCTCCACGCTCACCTCGCTGATCTACGCCTCGTTCACCTTCATCTTCTTCGCGCTGGAAGCGGCCGTCATGGCCTATGCGCTGGAGCTGGCGCTCGATATACCGCCCACCTGGGGCTACCTGATCTGCGCCATCGTGGTGATTCCCCTGGTCACCCACGGCGTCTCGGCCATCAGCCGGCTGCAGATGTGGAGCCAGCCGCTGTGGCTGGTGATGCTGGTCGTGCCCTTTGGCTATGTGGTGGTGCACGATCCCGGTGCATTCATGGGAATAACGCACTATGGTGGTGAATCTGGCCGCGGTGCATCGTTTCAACTGCCCTTGTTTGGTGCGGCACTCACCGTTGGAATCGCGCTCATCACGCAGATGGGGGAGCAGGCCGACTACCTGCGCTTCATGCCCGCCAGCACGCCGGCCACGCGCGGGCGCTGGTGGCTGGGCGTGCTGGCGGGCGGGCCGGGCTGGGTGGTGCTCGGGGTGCTCAAGATGCTGGGCGGCGCGCTGCTGGCCTACCTGGCCCTGACCCACATGGTGCCGGCCGACCGTGCGGTGGACCCCAACCAGATGTACCTGGTGGCCTATGAGTACGTGTTCCCGCACTACGGCTGGGCGGTGGCGGCCACGGCCCTGTTCGTGGTGGTCTCGCAGATGAAGATCAACGTGACCAACGCCTATGCGGGCTCGCTGGCCTGGTCCAACTTCTTCTCGCGCCTCACGCACAGCCATCCCGGGCGCGTGGTGTGGGTGGTGTTCAACACCCTCATCGCCTTCATGCTGATGGAGATGAATGTCTTTCGCGCCATGGGCGAGGTGCTGGGCCTGTACTCCAACATCGCCATCGCCTGGATCATGTCGGTGGTGGCCGACCTGGTCATCAACAAGCCCCTGGGCCTGTCGCCCAAGGGCATCGAGTTCAAGCGCGCCCACCTCTACGACATCAACCCCGTGGGCGTGGGATCGATGGCGCTGGCCTCGGTGGTCTCCATCAGCGCGCACCTGGGTTTCTTCGGCCCGCTGCCGCAGGCCTTCTCGGCCGTGATCGCCATGGCCGTGGCCTTTGCCACCGCGCCGCTCATCGCCTGGGCCACACGGGGGCGTTACTACATCGCGCGCCAGCCCGAGCCACCGGCCGTGCCCATGCACGGGCCGGTGAGCGGGCAGGTCGCGGCCGATCTGGGGTCCTACACGCGCTTTTCGGTACAGCGCTGCGTCATCTGCGAGCGTGAGTACGAAGCGCCCGACATGGCCCAGTGCCCCGCCTACGGCGGCGGCATCTGCTCGCTGTGCTGCACGCTCGATGCACGCTGCGGAGACCTGTGCAAGCCCCACGCCAGCATGGCGGTGCAATGGTCCTCGGCCCTGCGCTGGGTGCTCCCGCGCGCCATCTGGCGCTACCTGGACACAGGGCTGGGCCATTTCCTGCTGCTCATGCTGGTGATCGCGCCGCTGCTGGCCTCCGTCATGGGCCTGCTGTACCACCAGGAGCTCAACACCATCGGCCAGGCCCTCACGGACACCGAGGTGCAGGCTGCCCCCGAGGTTGCCCTGCGTTCAGGCCTGCTCAAGGCCTACCTGGCGCTCCTGGTCATCTCCGGCATCGTGGCCTGGTGGCTGGTGCTGGCGCACAAGAGCCGCCAGGTGGCGCAGGAAGAATCGAACCGGCAGACGGGCCTGTTGATGCGCGAGATCGAGCTGCACCGCCAGACCGACGAGGCCCTGCAGAACGCCCGCAGCGTGGCCGAGCAGGCGCGCCAGGTGGCCGAAGAGGCCAAGCGCGCCGCCGACCAGGCCAACCAGGCCAAGAGCCGCTACATCAGCGCCATCAGCCACGAGATCCGCACGCCGCTCAACTCCATCCTGGGCTATGCCCAGCTCATGGGCGAGGACACGGCCGTGCCCCCGCACCGCAAGCAGGCCGTGCACGTGATCCGCCGCGGCGGCGAGCACCTGCTGTCGCTGATCGAGGGCACGCTGGATATCGCGCGCATCGAGTCGGGCAAGCTCACGCTGGACGTCATGCCCATGCGCTTTGCCGACGGCCTGCACGAGATGGCCAGCCTGTTCGAGTTGCAGGCGGCCGCCAAGGGCCTGGCCTTCCAGTTCGACGTGCAGGGTGTGATCCCCGAGGTGGTGCGCGCCGATGAAAAGCGCCTGCGCCAGATCCTCATCAACTTGCTGGGCAATGCCGTCAAATTCACCGCGCAAGGGCGCGTCACCCTGCGCGTGCGCTACGCCCGCGAGATCGCGCGCATCGACGTGCAGGACACGGGGCCCGGCCTCACGGCCGATGAGATCGAGCGCATCTTCGAACCCTTCGCGCGCGGCGGCAGCGCCTCCGCCGTGGCCGCAGCGCCCGGCGCGGGCCTGGGGCTGACCATCGCCAAGATGCTCACCGCGCTCATGGGCGGCGAGCTCAGCGTGACCAGCGAGCCCGGCCTGGGCTCGGTATTCCACGTCAAGCTCTTCCTGCCCGAGGTGCATGCCGAGGCCCTGGGCAAGGCCGCGGCGCCGGCCCTGCAGGCGCCGCGCGTGCGCAAGGGTTATGCGGGCGAGCGCCGCCGCATTCTGGTGGTGGACAACGAGGAGGCCGACCGCGAACTGCTGGTGCAACTGCTCGAACCCCTGGGCTTCGAGCTGCGCCAGGCTGCCAGCGGCCACGACGCGCTCGACCTGCTGGCCACCGGCTACCGGCCCCACGCCCTTTTCATGGACCTGGCCATGCCGGGCATCGACGGCTGGGAGACGCTGCGGCGGGTGCGGCAGATGAATCTGCCAGAACTCCATTGCGCCATCGTCTCTGCCAATGCCTTCGACAAGGCGCTGGACAACGACGTCGATATCCGCCCCGAGGACTTCATCGTCAAACCCGTGCGCCACAGCGAGCTGCTCGACTGGCTGGAGCGGCGCCTGGCGCTGCAGTGGCTGGGCGAGGCCGTACCGCAGGCCGCGGCCTCTGCGCCCGTGCCTGTACAGGGTGCAGGCGAGCTCAGCTACCCTGACCCCGGCGCGCTGGCGGCCCTGTCGCAGGCCGTGTCGCTGGGTTACTACCGCGGCATCCTCAACGCTCTGGACGAAATCGAGCGTGAACAGCCGGTGCATGGCGCCTTCGTCGATACCATGCGGGGCCTGGCCCGGCAATTCCAGTTCGATGCCATGGGCCAGATCCTGGAGCAAGCCCCCCCATGACCACCACCAACGCCGCATCCCACCCGCCTGCACCTGCCGGCGCTGCGCTGGACCGCAGCGACAGCGACGTGGTGCTCATCGTCGACGACGTGCCCGACAACCTGGCCGTGCTGCACGACGCGCTGGACGAATCGGGCTACACCGTTCTCGTGGCCATGCACGGCGAGGCCGCGCTGCAGCGTGCCGCCCAGGCCCTGCCCGACATCGTGCTGCTCGACGCCATGATGCCCGGCATGGACGGCTTCGAGGTGGCGCGGCGGCTGAAGGCCTCGCCCCAGACCGCGCACATCCCCATCATCTTCATGACCGGGCTGACCGAGACCGAGCACCTGGTGGCGGCGCTGGAGGCGGGCGGGGTGGACTATGTGACCAAGCCCATCAAGCCGCGCGAGGTGATGGCACGCATGGGCGTGCACCTGGGCGCCGCGCGCAAGGCCCGGGCCGAAGCCAGCCAGGCGCGCGAAGCGCGCAACGCGCTCGATGCCTTCGGCTACGCCAGCATCACCGTGCGCGCGGTGGACGGGCGCATCGTCTGGCAGACACCGCTGGCGCGCGAACTGCTGCAGGCCTATTTCGGCGAAGCCAGCCCCTGGGCGCCCGAGGCCGTGCAGGCCTGGCTGCGCCGCCACGTGCTGGCCGGCAATGCGGCCGAACTGCTCGCGCAGGCCCAGGCCGAGCCGCCGCGCCTGGCCATCGACCAGGGTGCGCGGCGCCTGACCTTCCGCCTGCACCAGCAAGCGGGTGACAGCGAAGGCGGGGGCGACTGGCTGCTGGTGATGCGCGAGGTGTCGGACGCCAAGATCATCGAGTCGATGAGCCTGTCTTTCAAGCTCACCGCGCGCGAGGCCGAGGTGCTGTACTGGGTGGTCAAGGGCAAGATCAACCGCGACATCGGCGACATCCTGGGCGCCAGCCCCGCCACGGTCAAGAAGCACCTGGAGCGCGTGTTCGCCAAGCTGGGTGTGGAAACGCGCACGGCCGCAGCGGGCATGGCGATGAACCGCATCCGGCAGTTGCACCCCCAGTTCGAGGGATAGCGCACTGCGGGCTTCAGCGGCCTACGGCCTTCTCCAGCTCGGCCTTGTTCATCTTCGAGCGGCCCTGGATGCCCTTGCGCTTCGCTTCTTCGTAGAGCTGCTCGCGCGTGCGGCCCTGTGCGCCCTGGTGCGAGCGCCGGCCGCCGCGCACCGGCGCGGGCGTGTCCTTCAGGGTCTTGGGGTGGGCGGTCTCGGCCTCGCCGTGCTGCGCACGCTCCTTGTTCACGGTGCGCGCGGCGATCTGCTCGGCCGTGCGCTCGCTCTTGCCGCGCTGGACCAGGCTGTCCTTGATATGGCCGTACTGGCGTTCGCGCTTGGCGCTCCAAGTGGGCTGGGGCATGGGGACCTCCATGGTGGCGTATCCAGTTCTCCAATCTATGCGCCATGGCGCGCTTCCCGGATAGGACGGCCCATCGCCCCGGTGTAGGACAGGCCTACAGCCTCTGCGCCCTGTGCAGCCGCATCACAAGGCGCTTGAGCCTCCCGGGTGCCACGGCCAGGTGTCGCGCCAAGGCCCCTTTTTGCCGTGGATGCGCGCGGCCTGCTGACAAGGCCTGCAACTGCCATCGATCCCGAGGGGACACGCCACTACCCGCCAGGGAGACAGGCCTGTCGGGCAATTTCGCACCAGGTGTGTCGGAAGAAAAGAGACAGGATTTCCATCCTGGCCCTGACTCAAGAAACCCGGGGCGGAACCTACAGTGGGTTGTCGCAATTTGCCCATTTTTTTCTTGTCACCAAGGCCAGATCATGCTTGAGTCCTCCGCTGCCAATGCAGCCCCCACCCTGCGTGCGCACCCGCCACTGCCGTCGCGAGCCTTCGGCGTGGCATTGCCTGTCACGCGGCCGGCCCGGGTGCGGGGTGGCGCTCTGCGTCCCACGCGCATGGACGAACTCAACCGCATGGCCACCAAGGAGGAGCGCCTGCCCTTCTGGGTGCGTCTGGTCAAGAGCGAGGCCGACCTGCGCAAGGCGGTGCACATCCGCCATGCGGCCTATGCGCGCCACGTGCCCGGCCTGGCGCAGCAACTGCTGCAGCCCGAGGCCACCGATTACGAGGAGGGCGTCGTCGTGCTGTTGGCCGAGTCCAAGCTCGATGGGTCGCCGCTGGGCACCGCGCGCATCCAGAGCAACCGCCTGCATGCGCTGAGCGTGGAGCAGTCGGTGGACCTGCCGGCCTGGATGGACGGCCTGCACCTGGCCGAGGTGACGCGGCTGGGCATCGTCGGCGGCACCATGGGCCGTCTGGTCAAGACCGTGCTCATCAAGGCCGCTTTCCAGTACTGCGAGCGCCAGGGCATCGAGCACGCCATCGCCGCGGGCCGTGCGCCCATCGACCGGCACTATGAGCAATTGCTGTTCGAAGACCTGTTCCCCGCACGCGGCTTCATCCCGCTGGCGCATGCCGGCAACCTGCCGCACCGGGTGATGGCCTTCGACATCGGCACGGGCCCGGCGCGCTGGCACGAGGCGCAGCACCCCGCGCTCAATTTCTTTTGCCACACCCGGCACCCCGACATCGACATGGGACCGGTGCCGGTGCGCAGCCTGCCGGCCGCCCGGACCGCCGTGGCGGTACCCAACCCGCGCCGCATGGTGGGCGGCGGACGGGGCCGGGAGCTGCCTGCGTGCACCAGCAACCGCATGTTTGCCTGAAGTGAAGCCGCCCTGGCGGCTGGCTTCACACACCGTCCCCTCCTCTCGTCCGGCGGGTCAAAAATGCGACGCCGCCCGTGCGCGGGCCTACCCGGTCAGGGTGGGATGGAATTTGCTGCTGGTACTTCCCTTCATCACCTGTTGGCAAAAAGGCCACACCTGCCCGGGTCTTTGGAGCCCCGTTGCTTTGTAAACTTCCACAAAAATGGGGGAACGCGCCGAGACTTGCAATGCAGGCCCCGTGTTCCATGACAAGATGGAAGTTTGCGCGTGGCCACGGCCCCTGTTTGCGGGGCCGTGGCCCATGCGCCGTCCAGCGCTTGGCCTCGGGGGCCCCGCGCATCCACACGCAACAACGGGGTCAGCGCGATTGCAGGAGCACGCACGGCAAGCGGTAAGGCGCGGCACAGTCCTGGTGGACTGGCTGCTGCGCGCCTTGTCCATCTACATCGTCCCCATTGCCATGGGCGGCATCGCCCTGTGGGCGCTGCTGTTCTGGCAGAGCAATTACCTGTCGGCGGGCGGCCACACCTTGATGATGCGCGTGCTGCCCCAGGCGGCAGCCGGACTCACGCCGGCGCAGGCGCTGGACGCACTGGCCGGCCGGCCGCTCAAGTCCTTCCACGACACCAACCTGTCCGAGGAGCCGGTGTGGTTCATGGTGGAACTGCCGGCGTCCATGGCGCAACCGCCTTCGGTGCTCTTTCCCTCGCGCCACGCCGTGGCCATGGCTTGCTGGGACGGCCGCAGCCTGGAGTCGCTGGGCCAGGCAACGCGTGAGCAGGCCAGCGGCAGCCTGGTTCCCATGAAAGCCGGCTTCGGCCTGCCCGAGGCCAGAGCCGGCGAGCGCGTGCTGTGCCGCGCGGCCTTCGTCGGGCCCGCACGCCTGCAGGCCGACTGGTGGGCCCAGGCCGATCTGCAGGCCTCGGTGCTCGAATTCCACCGCAACCTGGGCCTGCTCGAAGGCGGCCTGGTGGTGCTGGGCATGTTCGTGCTGATGACGGCGCTGATCAACCGGCAATCGCTGTACGTGCTGTTTGCCGCCTGGCTGGTGGTCACGCTGCGCGTGGGGGCCATCTCCGCTGGCTGGGACGTGCAGTGGCTGGGCCATGTGGTGCCCACGCCGTGGCTGTTTCCGGCCCGCGCCATCACGGTGGCGGTCTACGGGCTCCTCACCATCACGCTGTACAAGAACCTGTTCCAGGAGGACCTGGACCGCTCGCGCCTGGGCCCCTTCATCCATGGCGCGCAGTGGGCCTGCATCCCGTTGCTGCTGGCCGCCGTGTTCCTGCCTTATGGCGTGTACCTGCCGATGATGTGGGTCTCCACCGGCCTGGGGCTGCTGCTGATGACAGTGAGCTTGGTGCGCATCGTGTTCAAGACCCGCTCGCGTGTCGCCATGTGGTATGCCGCATCGCTCGGGGTCACGTTCCTGTCGAGCTTCTCCGAGATCGTGGCAGCGGCCTATGGCATGAAGGTGCTGGTGGGCACCGTCAACCACGTCACGGCGGCGCTGTCGTCGAGCCTGCTGGCCGCGCTGGCCATCGCCGAGCAGATGCGCCAGGAGCACGTCAAGCGCCTGGAGGTGCAGGCCCAGCTGCAGCACGCCTATGAGGCCATGCCCATCGGCCTGTTCACGCTCGATCTGCAGGGCCGTTTCCTGAGCGCCAACCCGGCGCTCGAAGAGATGCTGGGCGCAGGCCTGCTGGACAACGGCGGGCGCACCTGGCGCGCGCAGTTCGGCGACGCGGCCTGGCTGCTGCTGGACCAGATGGTGCACGGCCAGGGCGAGACGGAAACCGAGTTCACCGTGAGCGGGCGCGACGACGGGGAGTTGACCCGGCGCTACATGGTGCGCGCCACCCTGGCGCGCGGGCGCATCGAAGGCTCGTTGCAGGACGTGACCGAGAAATCGCGCGCCACCGAGAACCTGCGCGTGCTGGCCCACCACGATGCGCTCACGCGCGTGCTCAACCGCCGCGGCATCGAGCAGGTGCTCGAATCGGCCCTGGCCCAGCGCAACCAGGGCAAGCCGCTGGCGCTGGCCTACCTGGACCTGGACCGCTTCAAGCTCATCAACGACCTGTTCGGCCATGCCGCCGGCGACGAAGTGCTGCAGCAGGTGTGCGCGCGCGTCTCGCAGATGCTCTCGGGCAACATGCAGATCGGGCGCGTGGGCGGCGACGAGTTCCTCATCGTCTTCCCCGACACGCACATCACCCTGGCCCGGCTCATCAGCCAGGGTATCGTCTCCAGCATTTGCACCAGCCCCTACCGCGTGGGCGCGCGCTCGTTCCACGTGCGCGGTTCCATCGGCCTGATCGAGGTTGCGCAGGGCAGCAGCATACGCGACGTGGTCTCCACCGCCGACCATGCCTGCCGCGATGCCAAGCGCGGCCTGCACCAGGGCCTGGCCGTGTACGAGCGCGACGCGCCCGGCCTGATCGCCCACGAGACCGAGATGAAGCTGGTGGAGCGCCTGTCGTCGGACGAGCGCATCGAAGGCCTGTACCTGGAGATGCAGCCCATCATGTCGCTCACCGCACCGACCGAGTCGCTCAACTTTGAAGTGCTGCTGCGCATGCGCGACGCCAGCGGCGCGCTGGTGCCCACACCCCGGCTGATCGCCGCAGGCGAACACAGCGGGCGCATGGGCGTCATCGACCGCTGGGTGCTGGGCACCGTGTTCGAATGGCTGGATAAGCACCACGGCCAGTTGGGGCGTACCCAGTTCGTATGCCTGAACCTGAGCGGCGCCTCGCTCAACGACGAGGCCTTCATCGACGACGTGTTCGCCCTGTTCGACGAGCACCCGCACCTGGCCAGCTGGCTGTGCCTGGAGATCACCGAAAGCGTGGCCCTGCACGACCTGGAGAACACGCGCCGCTTCATCAGCCAGGTGCGCTCCTACGGCGCCAAGGTGGCGCTGGACGACTTCGGCGCGGGCTACACCTCGTTCTCCTACCTCAAGGACCTGCCATCCGACCTGCTCAAGATCGACGGCAACTTCATCGTCAACATGAACCGCCACCCGGCCAACGTGGCCATCGTCGAGGCCATCGTGAGCCTGGCGCGCAACCTGGGGATGAAGACCATTGCCGAATGGGCCGAGGACCAGGCCACCGTACAGACCCTGGCCGAGATCGGCGTGGACTATGTGCAGGGCTTCATCGTCGCGCGGCCCCAGCTGCCGGAGCAACTGCTGGCCGCATCGTCCGCCGCCAGCTTCATTGAAGACCCGCTGCTCGCGCAGTTCGTGCAGATGCTGGGCGCCAGCGGTCCACCGTCAGGACAGGCCGGGCTGTTCGGCGAGCGCCGCTCCGACCCGCACTGAGGGGCCCCTACCGCCCGCGCCGGGCGCAGCCTGCGGTGCGCCTGCGCCACGCGCACCGCAATGTCTTCGCGTCTGACACGGTGCCGTCTAAAACACCGCGTAGCATGGGGTTTGGTACCACGCGGCGTGGCTCGTTGGTGGACCGCCGACCAAGATGCGCAACATATCCCAATCGTTCAGATTCGTTCGTGCCGCGCAGGGCGCTCCCAGGTCCCGGGCCAGCGCGGCCACCGATGCGCTCAGTGCCATCACCGTCTGGCGCGCCCTGGATGGCGACCGGAGCATCCGGGTGCTGGTGGACGGACGCGACGATGTGCTGGTGGCGGAGCTCACCTTCACCCAGGGGCACCTCGAGGCGGCCATGAAGGATCTTTCGGAGCTGTGCGCGGAAAACGGAATTGACCGGGAGTTGATCGCGCAGACCCGGTAGCGGCTATGCAGGCCCCGGCCGCGGGGCGTGCTCCAGCGCAACGGGCGGCGGCGCATCGCCAATGCCTTGCCAGTCATCACGCTGCAGCTTGCCGCTGGCGTGCAGGGTCACCACGAGCTCGATCCGGTGGCGCAGCGAATGCAGCGTGCGCTCTGCCTCCTGCACCCGGTTGGCCACCGGCGCCAAGGTGTGCAGCAGCGGCGGGTAGGCCCACTGCGCGCTGTGCGCCTGCCAGGGCCAGGGTGGGTGGTGGTGCGCGGTTTCAGCATCGAGCGCCACGATGATGTCGATGCGCGTCCCGCTTGGCGCCAGAAACTGGTCCCAGCCCTTGGGTGCCAGGCGGGCAATGGGCATGCCCGCGCGGTGCAGCACTTCCAGCGCGACCGGGCTCACCGTCGCCGCCGTCCGCCCCGGCACACCACACGAAAATGCGCCAAAGCGGCCTTTGCCGACGTGGCGCAGGCAGGACTCCGCCAACTGGCTGCGGACAGCATTCTCGGCAGACACGAACAGGACATTCGGCGCAGGGCCCATGGTCGGTGGTTCGAAATTCGATGAAGAGGTGGCGGTGGTGCAGCGGCAAGGCCCGGGGCGCTGGATGCCCGGCGGTTGCGTGCCGCGGCCTCCCCAGCTGCCGAGTATCGGACAGCATGCAGCATCCGTGCCCGACTCCCTGTCGCCTGCGTGCAGGGCCCCGCGCCAGCCGCCGCCTTCAGCCAGCTGCCTGCGACCGTGGCGCCAGGTGCGCCGTCAGCCGGTACCCGGCGCCCCGCACGGTCTCTATCATGGCGCCGGCCTCTCCCAGGGTCTCGCGCAGCCGCTTCACATGGACATCGACGCTGCGCTCCTCGATGAGCGGGTTGTCGTTCCAGACCGAGTCCAGCAATTGCGAGCGGGTGTGGATCCGCTCGGCATGGGCCATCAGGTGGTGCAGCAGCTTGAACTCCCTTGGCCCGAGCCTCAGTTGCTGGCCCTTGAAGGCCACGCGGTGGGTCGCCGAGTCGAGGACCAGGTCTCCGGTGCGCATCTGGTTGCCGGCCGGGTCGGCCGGGTTGCGCCGCATCACGGCACGGATGCGGGACAGCAGTTCCTGCGTGGAAAACGGCTTGGTGACATAGTCGTCGGCACCGGCATCGAGTGCCGCCACCTTGTCCGACTCATCGCCCCGGGCCGTCAGCATCACGATGGGAAGGCGCCGCGTGCGTTCATCGCCGCGCCATTTGCGGGCCAGGGCCAGGCCGTTGTCACCCGGCAGCATCCAGTCGAGAAGCACGACATCCGGCAGTTCGCTCTCGAACTTCCGCTGGGCGGCCTCCCCATCCTCGACCCAGGATGGGGAAAACCCGTTGTGCCGCAAATTCACGGAGATCAGTTCTGCAATCGCGGGTTCGTCATCGACGATCAAAACGCGGGGTAAGGGTCGCATGGTCCAAGGGTAAACCCAGGTTGCCTGTCTTATGGCGTGAAGGGGTTGTTTCCCGCATGCATCGCGGGGTGAAATCCAGGATGGCAGACCCGCGTCACTCACTCCAGCACCAGCGTGTGCGCCAGGTGGCTGTACACCGTGGCCACGCGGCGCAGGTGGCGCGACTCGGGATGGGTGAGCAGCCACAGCCCGGTCTCGCACTCTTCGAGTGCGCCGGTCAGCGCCACCAGGCCGGGGTGCTGCTGCGCCAGGAAGACCGGCAGCACGCCCACGCCCAGCCCCAGGGCCACCAGCTCCATCACGGTGAGGATGCTGCCCACGCGATAGCGCGCCACCGCCTTCGGAAAATGCCGCTTGCGCCATAGCACCGAGGGGTGCTCGGGCAGCGCATCGTCGGGCGCCACCCAGTCGTGGTCGGCGTGCACGTCGGCCAGTTGCTGCACCGGGCCCTGGCGTGCGGCATACAGGGCCATGCGGATGGGCCCCACCTGCCGGCCCACCAGATGGGCCGGCGGGCGGCGCGTGGCGCGCACGGCGATGTCCGTGTCGCGCCGGGTCAGGCTGGCCAGGTCGTTGCCCGCGTGCAGCTCGAACTGCAGCAGCGGGTGCTGGCCCTGCAGTGCCAGCAGCGCGGGTGCCACCAGGCCGTGCAGGATGGTGTCGGTGGTGGTGATGCGCACCGTGCCCGACACCCGCTCGGGCCGCTGTTGCGCGGCGGAGCGCGCCGATTCCAGCGCCGATTCCAGCTGCTCCGCGTGCCCGGCCAGCGTCTGCGCCAGCTCCAGCGCCTGGTAGCCCGAGCGCGAGCGGGTGAACAGCGCCTGCCCGAGTCCGCGCTCGATGCGCTGCAGGGTGCGGAATACCGTGGACGGATCCACCCCCAGGCGCTCGCCGGCGCCTGCCAGCGTGCCCGCTCGCACCAGGGCCAGCAGGTTCTCCAGGTCGCTGGCGCCCAACTGGAAAGGGGTGGCCGGATATTGCGTTGGCGCAAGCATGGTTTGCAGTATTGCGTATTTTGATTTCGCTGGCGCAATCATAGATTCAGGGCTCCCACCCTTCAAGGATCTTTGCCATGCCCCACGCACTCACCCTCATCAGCCATCCCCTGTGCCCCTATGTCCAGAGGGCCGCCATCGCCATGGCGGAAAAGGGCATCGCCATCGAACGCATCGACATCGACCTGGGCGACAAACCCGCCTGGTTTCTGCAACTGTCGCCGCTGGGCAAGACGCCCGTACTGCTGGTCGATGGCCAGCCTGTCTTCGAATCGGCCGTGATCTGCGAGTACCTGGACGAGACCGTGGCGCCCCGCCTGCACCCGCAGGATGCGCTGGCCCGTGCCCGGCACCGGGGCTGGATGGAGTTCGGTTCGGCCGTGCTCTCGGCCATAGGCGCGTTCTACAGCGCGCCCGACGAGGCCGCGCTGGCCGACCGGGCCGCGGCCCTGCAGCGCCTGTTCGCGCAGGTCGAGGCACAGCTGGCCTTGCGCTCGGAAGCGGGCCCTTACTTTGCGGGGACGCGCTTTACATTGGTCGATGCGGTCTTTGGTCCGGTGTTCCGCTACTTCGACGTGTTCGACCGGATCGGCGATTTCGGCGTGTTCACCGGCCTGCCCCATGTGGCGGTCTGGCGCGCGGCGCTGGCGGCCCGGCCCTCGGTGGCCGGTGCCGTGGGTGCAGACTATGGGGACCGGCTGCGCGCCTTTCTGCGTGCACGCCAGGGTGCGCTGGCGGCGCGCATGGCACAGGCCGTGGCCATGCCGGCATGACCCCTGCGCCGCCTCTGCAGCCCGGGCGGCGCGTGGGCCGGGGCGGGGAGCCTACATGCCCAGCGACTTGAGCAGCTCGTCCGTGTCGGAGCCGCCGCCACCGGCGTCCGCTGCGGGCGCGGGGGCAGGCGCCGGGGCTTCGCCTTGCGTGCCGCGGGCGTTCTGCGACATCAGGGCATCGGCGTCGGGTGTGTCCTGGGCCTCGAAATCCACCGCCTTGATGAATTCGGTGCGGTCGATGGCCAGCTCCAGGTAGAAGATGTTGTTGCTGGCGGTATAGAAAGTCACGCGCCGGGCCTCGGGCTTGTCCAGGTTGGCGTCCACGCTGAGCATCACCTGCTTGTTGAGCACCAGCATCTTGGGCTGGTTCTGCGTGATGTGGGTCTGCAGCTCGCGCCGCACCTTGCCGGTGAAGTCGCCCACCACCTGGTTCATGAGCTCGCCCATCACGTTGGCGACCTCGTCCGAGGTGTAGGAGGAGACCAGGTCGTCCTTGGACATGCCCATGTTCAGCAGGTAGCTTGAATACAGCTCCATCGCGGCCTGGGCCGAGAAGTTGATGATCACCAGGCCCGAGAAGCCCCCATCGAACAGCACGAAGCAGCCGATGTCCGGCTTCAGGCAGGTCTTGCTGATGCGCTGCACCATGCCCGAGTAATGGATCTGGCTGTGCGTGGCGACGTTGAGCACGCGGGTGACCGAGTTGCACAGGCTGATCAGCAGGTCTTCGGTGCCGTAGATGACGGAGGTTTCGGTAGGGCTCATGGTGGTCGCAGGAAATAGGGGCACTCAGGATGACAACGGCTTGACAGAGCATAGGCGAAGCGGCAGCACTCGGCCAGAGTGGTTACCTGGCACTGTGGTGCCTTTGGCGTCATTGGCGCCAGAAGTTAAGCTGCGGGTTGACAATCGACCGGCTAGGCGTATCGTCCCAGCCATTCGTCAAGAGAGAGGGATCCAAATGGGAACTTACAGCTACGGGCTTGCCGATTTTCAATCCATTGCAGCGGGTGCTGCCGTGTTGGCAAGCGGTGGAGGGGGCAGCTACAACGATGCCTGCAGTGTCCTGCAGGAGCTGGCCGCCCAGGGCTTCAGTGGCCAAGTCACCGTCAAGGACTACGATGGCGCCACCCCGGCCTGCGTGCTGGCCATCATGGGCTCGCCCGATGCGGCCGACAGCCTGGATCTCACAACGATCCAGAATTCCATCACCAATACCGTGGCAGTGATGGAGTTGAACACCGGCATCCTGCTGGGTTGCTTCATCCCGGTGGAGATCGGGCCCATCAACTCCCTGGTGCCGCTGATCGGCGCGGCCCTGTCCAATGGCACGGTCTGGGTCGTCGATGGCGACGGGGCCGGCCGGGCGGTGCCCGAGCTGCCGCAAACCACCTTCACCGGCGGGGTCCAGTTGGCGCCCACTCCCTGCGCCCTGGCCAACGACGTCGCCGATCCTTCGCAGATCCAATCCTCCGTCCTCGGTGCGCCCACGGCAGCCCAGGTGGAATCGCTCGCCGGGGGCGTGGTCGGCGGCTTTGGCGGCTATTCCGGCATTGCCATGTGGCCGTCCAACGCCAACAACAACTTCGCCCTGTCGGGCAACTACATCCCCGGCACGATGGAGCAGGCACGGCAGCTGGGTGCCTACCTGCTGGGCGCAGGCAGCCCCCAGGCCACGAGCGATGTCGCCGCCAAGATCACTTCGCTCACCGGCCGGCCGGCCAAGGTCGTGCTGAAAAACTTCTACATCACCGCCGTCACCCAGTCCACCTCCAGCGCCTCGCTCGATTCGGGCATCATCCGCCTGGACAACACGCAGGACCCCTCGCAGAGCACCGAGACCCACTACCTGTACAACCTGAACGAGAACCTCATCATGTACAGCACGGCGAGCACCTCGCCCGACATCATCGCGCCCGATTCGATCTGCTACTACTCCGAGAGCACGGGCCGTGGCTTCTCCAATGCCAGCGATGACCTGGCCATCTATTTCGACGCCGCCACCGGCCAGAGCACCGGCAAGCAGGTCAGCATCATCCAGGTGCAGACCGCCTCCCTGTTGTACAACACGCCGGGCGTGGTGGCATCGTTTGAGGGGCTGCTGCGCAACATCGGCTACGCGGGCGCCATGCCGTCGGCCTGATGCGTGGACGGGCGGGAACCCATGGGTGAAGCAGACCTGAACCGGGACCGGCTGGAGTTGGCGCTCGAGGCGGCCGGCCTGGATCTGTGGGAAAACGATCTGCTCACCGGCACCGTCACGCGCAAGGCCACCAAGACCTTCCTGGAGCTGGGGTTCACCGAAGAGGAGATCGTCTCGGGGCTGCAGGACGTCTACGGCCTGTTCCATCCCGATGACCTGGCCATCGTGCAGCGTGCGGTGTCCGACCACGTGTCCGGCATCACGCCGCAGTACCGCTGCGAGTTCCGCCTGCGCAACAAGGGCGGCGAATGGGTCTGGTACGCCAACTATGGCCGCATCATGGATGGCCACACCGACACCCCGGGCAAGCGCCTGATCGGTGTGACCTTCAACATCGACGACCGCAAGCGCAAGGAAGACGAGATCGCCCAGATCAACCGCCAGCTGCGCGAGCAGAACGAGCTGCTGCAGCAGTTGAACACCGCGCTGGAGCAACTCGCTGCCTGCGATGCGCTCACCGGCCTGTCCAACCGGCGCACGCTGATGGACCTGGGCGCGCGCGAGTGCCTGCGCACCGCGCAGTTGGGCCAGCCGCTGTCGTTGATGGTGGTGGACATCGACCACTTCAAGGCCGTCAACGACGCCTGGGGCCACCTGGCCGGTGACCGGGTGATCTGCGCCGTGGCCCAGGCCTGCCTGGCGCGTTCGCGCACGGCGGTGGACATCGTGGCGCGCTTTGGTGGCGAGGAGTTCGTCATCGTCCTGCCGGGCATCGATACCCAGAGCGCGCTGCGCATGGCCGAATCGCTGCGCAACGCCGTATCGGCCCACAATGTGCTGGTGGATGGTGACGGCGCCTGCGTCACCGTCACCGTGAGCATCGGCGTGGCGACCCTTGACGACGTGCGTGGCGCGAGCTTCGAGGAACTGGTCAATACCGCCGACAAGGCCCTCTACCGGGCCAAGCAGGCCGGGCGCAACAACGTGCAGATGGCGGCACACGGGCCCCCTGCTCGTAACGATATCCTGGTCGTGCTGGATCCCGACACCGCCGAAGGCCGTGTATTGGCCAACTGACGCACGGCTGCCTTTGGGGCGGAACGCCGCCACACACAGGCCACGGCCCCGCACTTCCTTCTGTATGTTGCCCCTTGGCCTTTGAACAGGTTCTTAGCCCGGTGGCGTGCCTGCTGCCTGGTGGATGGCCGCACGGATGCGCGGGTAGGTGCCGCAGCGGCAGGCATTGCCTGACATGGCGGTGTCGATGTCCGCATCGGTGGGCCGCGCGGTCTTGGTGAGCAGGGCGCAGGCCGACATGAGCTGGCCGCTCTGGCAGTAGCCGCATTGGGCCACGTCCAGCACGGTCCAGGCATTGCGCAAGGCCTCGGCCTGCGGTCCTGCAAGCCCTTCGATGGTGGTGATGTCCCCGTCGCCCACGGCCGACAGCGGCGTGATGCAGGCGCGCGTGGGCTCGCCGTTCAGGTGAACGGTGCAGGCGCCGCACAGGGCCATGCCGCAGCCGAATTTGGTGCCGTTCATGTGCAGCTCGCCGCGCAGCACCCACAGCAGCGGGGTGTCGGGCTCGGCGTTCACTGAGACGGCCTTGCCGTTGATGCGAAGGGTGGTGGGCATGGGGGAGTCTCCTGGAGCAGTTGGTTCAGGCCACGCGCAAAGGCAGGCTGCGCAGGCGCTGGCCGTTCAGCGCGAAGAGGGCGTTGGCCACGGCTGGGGCAATCGGGGGCACGCCCGGTTCGCCCACGCCCTCGGGTGGCTCGGTGCTCGGAATGATGCGGACCTCGATGCGCGGGCAATCGGCCATGCGCAGCAGTGGGTAGTCGTGGAAGTTGGCCTGCTGAACCTGGCCCTTGTCCACGGTGATCTCGCCGTGCAGTGCAGCCGTGAGGCCGAAGACCACGGCGCTTTCCATCTGCTGGGTGATGAGGTTGGGGTTGATGGCCGCTCCGCAGTCGATCACACAGACCACACGGTGCACGCGGATGGCCTTGCTGTCGGCCGCCACCGACACCTCGGCCACCTGCGCGACGATGGAGCCGAAGGACTGGTGCAGAGCAACGCCCCGCGCGCGCGTCGCGCCGGATGCATCGGCCGCCAGCGGCTGGCCCCAGCCGGCCAGTTCGGCGGCCGTCTTCAGCACATGCAGATGGCGTGGGTGCCTTTGCAGCAGGCCGGCGCGAAACGCCACCGGGTCCTGCCCCGCGGCTGCCGCCGCCTCGTCCATGAAGCTTTCCTTGAAGAAGGCCTGGTGCGAGTGTCCGACCGAACGCCAGAAGCCCACGGGCAGCGGCAGTGCGAGGATCTCGTGGGCAACGCGCGCATGGGGCCACTCGTAGGGCTGGTCGAAAGCACCTTCCGACGTGGTCTTGTCCGGCCCGGCGCCGGGCAGGCCGAAGATGCGGCCGAGCACCTGGGGCACGATGGCCTGGCCCACCGAGAGATTGTCCCAGGCCACCAGCTTGCCCTGCGCATCGAAGCCCGCCTTGAAGCGGGCCATGCACGCGGGGCGGTAGAAATCGTGCTGCGTGTCCTGCTCGCGCGTCCACAGCGTCTGCACGGGTGCGCCACCGGCCGCGCGCGCGATGGCGGCCGCCTGGGCCACGTAATCCACCTCCAGCCGGCGGCCGAAGCCGCCGCCCAGCAGCAGCTGGCGCACGTCCACCTTGTCTTCGGCGATGCCCAGCACCTTGGCGGCTGCCGCGCGCGCCAGGTCGGGCACCTGGGTGGAGGTCCACACCGTCGCCGCTCCGTCCTTGAACTGCACCGTGCAGTTGATCGGCTCCAGCGCCGCATGCGCCAGGTAGGGCGCGCGGTAGTCGGCCGTGATGGTGCGCACCGCGCCCTGCATGGCCGCCTCGGCATCGCCACTCTGGTGGTAGCCGAAGCCCTTGGCCTGGTCCAGGGCCTGGGCCAGTTGTTCATACACCGCCGCACTCGACAGCGAGGCCGCCGGGCCGTGGTCCCATTCCACCGTGACGGCGGCCACCGCCTTGCGCGCATGCCAGGGCGTATCGGCGATCACGGCCACCGCGCCGGTGCCACCGTTCAGGGCCTCCACCGCCAGCACCTTCTTCACACCGGGCAGCTTCTCCGCGGCTGCGCCGTCCATGCGCGCCAATGTCCCGCCGCGTGTGGGGCACATCACCACGGCGGCATGCAGCAGGCCAGGCGGATTCGCGTCGATGCCGAACACCGCCGTGCCGTCGAGCTTGCTGCGCGCCTCGATGCGCGTGAGCGGTTTGCCGATCAGGCGGAACTGTGCGGCCTCCTTGAGCGCCACCTTGCCGGGCAGCGGCTGCTGCGCGGCCAGGGCCGCGAGTTCGCCAAAGCTGGCGCGCTGGCCCGCGGCATGCTCCACCACACCGGCCTGCACGCTGCACTCGGTGGCCTGCACGTTCCACTGCGCGGCCGCCGCGCGCACCAGCATGGCCCGGGCGCTGGCGCCGGCCTCGCGCATGGGCAGCCACAGGTCCTTGATGCTGGACGAGCCGCCCGTCATCATCACGCCCACCTCGCGCATGGCCTTGGCGGTGAGCCAGCCGGCCACGGCCTTGATGGAACCATCGTTGTCCGGGTGGAAGGGCAGGCCGTCGACCACGGTGGCCAGGTTGTTGTAGATGTCATCGATGGGCGCCATCTCCAGCCGCACCTGGGGCCAGTCGGCATCGAGCTCCTCGGCCAGGATGGCTGCCAGGCCGGTGTGCGTGCCCTGGCCCATCTCCGCCTTGGCCATCATCACCGTGACGGTGTTGTCCGCGCCGATCTTGAGCCATCCATTGAGCGCTGCCTGCCCGCCCGCCGTGGGCAGCGGCGCGCCCGTGCGCAGGCGCTGGCGCGGGGGCAGGGCCCCCCAGCCAATCACCAGCGCGCCCGCTGTGGCCGCGCCGGCCCAGAGCACTGTGCGTCGTTTCACCATGGTTGTTGCCTGCCTCTCGTCGCAGCGATGGGTAGGAAGCCATCGTATACCGGCAGGGGTCCCGGCGCGATGCGCCCAGGCGACACAAGCGCCCGATTCAGCGCGCAGGCAGTGTGGCAAAGGCCGGCAAGCGCTCCGCCTGCTCCGCATAGGCGGCCAGCGTCGGGTAGCCCGCCGCCGCCACGGTGTCGGGCACCATCATCTGCAGGAAATCCCAGGCCACGGCAATGGTGATGCCGGCATCGCCGATCTCTTGCGCGGGCGCGGGCAGGGGCGCGCGTGCCAGCTCGTCCTCCAGCAGCGCGCAGGCGGCCAGCAACTGGCCGGTCACACGCTCCAGCCAGGGGGCGTGCAGCTTCTCGGTGGGGCGCAGCTTGTGCTCGTAAACGATCTGCACCGCCTTCTCGCACACGGCCAGCGCCAGGCCCGTCAGGCGCAGCGCGTGCTGCAGCGCCGCGCCGCCCGCCGGCTGCAGCCGGCGCGGGGACAGCGTGGCCGCCCATTGCAGGATCAGCGTCGAGTCCATGAGCACGCCGCCGTCGTCGCAGACCAGGGTGGGCGCCTTGACCACGGGGTTGATGCGGCCGAAGGCATCGAAGGTGCTGAACACCGACAGTGGCCGGTGCTCAAAGGGCACACCGAGCACCGTGAGCGCGATGGCGACACGGCGGACAAAGGGAGAGTCGAGCATTCCAACCAGCTGCATGGGGTCTGTTTCCTCGGAGCAATCGGCCACCACTGGCCGCAGGTCATGCACCATATAGGCCTGTCGGTGCTGCGTGAAGCAGCAGGCATCGGAATAATGGGCGCCAAACCGATGGATGATCGGCCACCGCCCAACCCCGTTCAATACGCAGCAGCATGGAACTCGACAAGAAGGACTGGCTCATCCTCGAAGCCCTGCAGGCCGATGCCCGCCAGAGCCTGGCGGCCCTGGGCAAGCGCATCGGCCTGTCCCAGCCGGCCATGAGCGAGCGCGTGCGCAAGCTCGAAGACGCGGGCGTCATCGAAGGCTATGGCGCGCGCGTCAACCTGCGCGCCATCGGCGTGCGGCTGCAGGCCCTCATCCGCATCCAGACCACGCATGCCGGCATCGCACCCTACCTGAAGCTGTTCGCGGAAATGCCCGAGGTGCTGGAGGCCGACCGCGTCACGGGCGAGGACTGCTTCATCGTGCGCTGCGCCATCGCCGAGCCCGAGGACCTGTAGCGCGTGGTGGATGCGCTGGCAAGGCACGGTGGCGTCACCACCTCGCTGGTGCTGTCCAGCCCGGTGCGCAAGACCACCACGGTGCACGCACTCCAGCGGCCGGCGCGCTGAGCGGCGGCGCATGCCGAGGATGCCTGTGAAGCTATTTTTTCAGTAGCTTCAAGTGCCCGTCCAGCAAAGGGCGGGGGGTGATTGAAGCCCCTCCTGTAACCGGCCGTGTACGCCACCCGGCGTATTTCCGATCCGGGGTGCGCTCTCCAGAATCCATTCCATCGACCGACCAAGGCGCCCATCCAGGCGCCATCGGGCGAAGCGGTTTGTTGAACCACCACCCCTTCCACTGGAGAAGCACACATGCAACGTCGTTATTCCCTCAAGGCCCTTGCGGCCGTCGCTACGCTCGCTGGCCTGTCTGCACTGCCAGCCCATGCGCAGGACACCATCAAGGTCGGCATCCTGCACAGCCTCTCGGGCACCATGGCCATCTCGGAAACCGTGTTGAAAGACACCGTGCTGATGGCCATCGACGAGATCAACGCCAAGGGCGGTGTCCTGGGCAAGAAGCTCGAACCCGTGGTGGTGGACCCTGCCTCCAACTGGCCCCTGTTCGCCGAGAAGACCAAGCAGCTGCTGGGCCAGGACAAGGTCTCGGTGATCTTCGGCTGCTGGACCTCGGTGAGCCGCAAGTCCGTGCTGCCCGTGGTCGAGGAAATGAACGGCCTGCTCTTCTATCCCGTGCAGTACGAGGGTGAAGAGCTGTCGAAGAACGTGTTCTACACCGGCGCCGCGCCCAACCAGCAGGCCATACCCGCGGTGGACTACCTGATGAGCAAGGACGGCGGCAGCGCCAAGCGCTGGGTGCTGCTGGGCACCGACTACGTCTACCCCCGCACCACCAACAAGATCCTGCGCGCCTACCTCAAGTCCAAGGGCGTGAAGGACAGCGACATCGACGAGAAGTACACCCCCTTCGGCCATTCGGACTACCAGACCATCGTGGCCGACATCAAGAAGTTCAGCCAGGGTGGCAAGACGGCCGTGGTCTCCACCATCAACGGCGACTCCAACGTGCCCTTCTACAAGGAACTGGGCAATGCGGGCCTGAAGGCCAAGGACGTGCCGGTCGTCGCCTTCTCCGTGGGCGAGGAAGAGCTGCGCGGCGTGGACACCAAGCCCCTGGTGGGCCACCTGGCGGCCTGGAACTACTTCCAGTCCATCAAGAGCCCGGCCAACACCGAGTTCATCAAGAAGTGGAGCGATTACGCCAAAGCCAAGGGCATTGCCGGCCACAAGGACAAGCCGCTCACCAACGACCCGATGGAAGCCACCTACATCGGCATCAACATGTGGAAGCAGGCTGTCGAGAAGGCCAAGAGCACCGACGTGGACAAGGTGATCGCCGCCATGGCCGGCCAGACCTTCAAGGCACCGTCGGGCATCGTCTCCAAGATGGACGAGAAGAACCACCACCTGCACAAGAGCGTGTTCATCGGCGAGATCAAGGCCGATGGCCAGTTCAACGTGGTGTGGAAGACGCCTGGCCCCGTCAAGGCCAAGCCATGGTCGCCCTACATCGAAGGCAACGACAAGAAGAAGGACGAGCCGGACGGCAAGAGCAAGCTCTGATCGTTGCCGGTTCCGGGAGGCGCAATGCGCCTCCTTTCTTTCCCCCTGGCTTGCGTGGTCCGCATGGAAGCCAGGGGCGACGCCAGCGCACCGCCGCATTCTCCTGACGCCACTGGCCGCTATGCTTTCATCCCTCTTTCACCGCTTGTTCGCCTGCCTGCTGCTGTGCGCAGCCGTGCAGGCGCACGCGCTCACGGCGCAATCCGCGCGCGCCATGGCGGCTGGCGACACCGATGAGCGCATCGCAGCGCTGCAGGCCGCCATCGCCACGCCCGACGAGGCCACCATCGCCTTCATCCGCGCCATGGGCGACGACGCGGTCAAGATCGCCGGCGACAAGGCCATCGTCATCAAGGACGGCAAGGGCACCGACCCCGTGACCGGCGCCGAGGTGCCCGTGCCCGACGATGCAGAAGATATCGTCAACAACAACCGCATGCGCGGCGAGTTCGACACCGCGCTCGCCTCGCTGCAGCTCATGTCCGCCGACATCGCGCAGCGCCGCAAGGCCATCGACGCCCTGCGCGAAGAGACCGACGAAGCCCGCCTGCCGCTGATCGAAAAGGCCCTGGCCGCCGAGCAGGACGCCGGCCTCAAGGTGCGCCTGGAAGGTATCCGCGCACGCATCCTCATCAGCAGCAGCGACACCGCCAAGCGCCTGGAGGCCACCCAACTGCTGGCTGCCAGCGCCAACCCCGCCACGCGCACCGTGCTGCTGGAGCAGTTGCGCAGCGAAGAGGATCCCAAGGTCAAGGCCGCCCTGCAGACGGCCCTCAAGGCCGTGGAAGAGCGCCTGCAGTGGGGCGAGCGCCTGGCCGCCATGTTCTCGGGCATCAGCCTGGGCTCCATCCTGCTGCTGGTGGCGCTGGGCCTGGCCATCACCTACGGCCTCATGGGCGTGATCAACATGGCCCACGGCGAGCTGATGATGATCGGCGCCTACGCCACCTACGTCATGCAGGGCGTGTTCCAGCGCTACTTCCCCGGCGCGTTCGACTGGTACCTGGTGGCGGCCGTGCCCGCCGCCTTCATGGCTTCGGCGCTCATGGGCGCGGTGCTCGAGCGCGGCGTGATCCGCTTCCTCTACGGCCGCCCGCTGGAGACGCTGCTGGCCACCTGGGGCATCAGCCTCATGCTGCAGCAACTGGTGCGCAGTGTGTTCGGCGCGCAGAACGTGGGCGTGGAAAACCCCTCGTGGATGAGCGGCGGCGTGCAGCTCATGGAAAACCTGCAGCTGCCCTGGAATCGGGTGATCATCGTCGCCTTCGCGCTGGCGGTGCTCGGGGGCGTGGCCTTCCTCATCAGCCGCACGCGCCTGGGCCTGTTCGTGCGCGGCGTCACGCAGAACCGCCCCATCGCCTCGTGCATGGGCGTGAACACCGCCCGCGTGGACACCTATGCTTTCGCGCTGGGCTCGGGCATCGCAGGCCTCGCGGGCTGCGCCCTCAGCCAGGTGGGCAATGTGGGCCCCGACCTGGGCCAGGGCTACATCGTCGACTCGTTCATGGTGGTGGTGCTCGGCGGCGTGGGCCAACTGGCCGGCACCGTGTATGCCGCGCTCGGCCTGGGCGTGCTCAACAAGTTCCTCGAAGGCTGGACGGGCGCCGTGCTGGCCAAGATCGCCGTGCTGGTGTTCATCATCATCTTCATCCAGAAGCGGCCGCAGGGCATCTTCGCGGTCAAAGGGCGTACCGCTGACTGAGCGGATCGAGACAGAACATGACGACGACTACGCCTTCCTCCTCCATCCAATTGCCCGCACCCGCGCCGCTGCTCACGCGCGGCGGCTGGTCGGCCTTCATCGTGGCGCTCATCGTGGTGTGCGCCGTGGCACCTGTGCTCAATCTGTGGGTGCCGGCCGGCAGCCCGCTGCACCTGTCCGACTATGCCGTGGCCCTGCTCGGCAAGATCATGTGCTACGCCATCTGCGCGCTGGCCATGGACCTGATCTGGGGCTACACCGGCATCCTGAGCCTGGGCCATGGCCTGTTCTTCGCGCTCGGCGGCTACGTGATGGGCATGTACCTCATGCGCCAGATCGGCCGCGACGGCAACTACAAGAGCGACCTGCCCGACTTCATGGTCTTCCTCGACTGGAAGGAGCTGCCCTGGCACTGGATGCTGTCCGACAGTTTTGTGGCCACGCTCATCCTGGTGGTGGCCGTGCCCGGCATCGTGGCCTTCGTGTTCGGCTACTTCGCCTTCCGCTCGCGCATCAAGGGCGTGTACTTTTCCATCATCACCCAGGCCATGACGTACGCGGCCATGCTGCTGTTCTTCCGCAACGAGACGGGCTTCGGCGGCAACAACGGCTTCACCGACTTCAAGCGCATCCTGGGACAGCCCATCGCCACGCAGAACATGCGCATGCTGCTGTTCGTGATGACGGGTGTGGCGCTGCTGGGCTTTTTCCTGCTGGCGCGCTGGCTGGTGCGCAGCAAGTTCGGCCGTGTGCTGCAGGCCGTGCGCGATGCCGAAACCCGTGTCATGTTCTCGGGCTACTCGCCGCTGCCCTACAAGCTCACCATCTGGACCATCAGCGCCATGATGTGCGGCGTGGCCGGCGCGCTGTACGTGCCCCAGGTCGGCATCATCAACCCCGGCGAGATGAGCGCCGCCAACTCCATCGAGATCGCCGTCTGGGCAGCCGTGGGCGGCCGTGCCACGCTGATCGGTCCCATCGTGGGCGCCTTCATCGTCAACGGCGCCAAGAGCTGGCTCACCGTGACGGCGCCCGAGTTCTGGCTGTATTTCCTGGGCGCGCTGTTCATCGCGGTCACGCTGTTCCTGCCCAACGGCGTGGTGGGCCTGGTGAAGAAGTTCGGTTTCGGCAGCAAGAAGAACAACGACGACAAGAAGGGAGGCACGCAATGACCCCGGACCTGATGGAAGAGGGCGCGCGCCGCATTGCGGCCAAGGCCGCCCCGGCGGCTCCGGGCCAGACCGAATCGGGCGGGCGCGCCGCCGGCTTCTCGCGCATCGCCACGCCCGGCGAGGTGGATGTGGCCCACGGCCGCATTCTCTACCTCGAAGACGTGAACGTGAGTTTCGACGGTTTCAAGGCCATCAACAACCTGAGCCTGGATATCGCCCCCGGCGAGCTGCGCTGCATCATCGGCCCCAATGGCGCGGGCAAGACGACGATGATGGACATCATCACCGGCAAGACCCGCCCCGACAGCGGCACCGTGTTCTTCGGCAGCACCATCGACCTGTTGCGCCACAACGAGCCCGAGATCGCCAGCTTAGGGATAGGCCGCAAGTTCCAGAAGCCCACGGTGTTCGAGCAGCTCACGGTGTTCGAGAACCTGGAGCTGGCCTTGAAGACCCACAAGGGCGTGAAGTCCAGCATGTTCTTCCGCCTGGATTCGGGCCAGTCCGACCGACTGGCCGAGGTGCTGCACACGATTCACCTGGCGGGCAGCGTGACGCGCATGGCGGGCAATCTGAGCCATGGGCAAAAGCAGTGGCTGGAGATCGGGATGCTGCTGATGCAGGATCCGAAGCTGTTGTTGCTGGACGAGCCTGTCGCTGGCATGACCGACGATGAGACGGCGCGGACGGCCGAGCTGTTCTTGACTCTGAAAGGCAAGCACTCCCTCATGGTGGTGGAGCATGACATGGGGTTCATTCGCACGATCTCGGAGATCGTGACTGTCTTGTGCGATGGGGCTGTTCTGGCGCAGGGGACCTTGGACCAGGTGCAGGCGGATGAGCGGGTGATTGAGGTTTATTTGGGGCGGTGATGGCTTGCTGCTCTTCGTTCTTCGGTGCTTGGTTTGAGGGCGGAGGCCGGGATGTGCGCCCGGCGGCGCACCTTCTTTCTTTTGCGTCGCCAAAAGAAAGAAGGCAAAGA